>NZ_JAUETE010000011.1:0-272456 GCF_032484535.1 Bradyrhizobium sp. SZCCHNS3016 | reverse complement strand
CGGCAAGTCGACGCTGTCGATCACTGGTGTCACGTTCAACTCGGCGGGCCTCGGCCTCTCGACGTTGACCTCGGGCACCGACTTCCTCGACAACAGCTCGGCGAACAAGGTCATCGGCGTGCTCAACTCGGCGAGCTCCACGCTGCGCAACGAGGCCTCCACGCTGGGTTCGAACCTCTCTGTCGTGCAGGTTCGTCAGGACTTCAACAAGAACCTGATCAACGTGCTGCAGACCGGCTCGTCGAACCTGACGCTGGCCGACACCAACGAGGAAGCGGCCAACAGCCAGGCGCTGTCGACCCGCCAGTCGATCGCGGTGTCCGCGCTGTCGCTCGCCAACCAGTCGCAGGCGAGCGTGCTGCAGCTGCTGCGCTGATCCGCAGGCATCGCATCTCGACAACGAAGGCGGCGGGGGGAAACCCCGCCGCTTTTCATTGGAGGGGACGAGGAGGGGGGCCGACGGTGCGGATGGCGTATTGCGACGAGCCCGTCAGGACAAAAAAGCCGGCCCGCCATGGGCGGGGCCGGGCCTTCGATCTACGATGTGTTCGGCGGAGGCTCAGGCCGCCGAGCTCACCGGCTTGTCCTGCTGTTCAGCTTCGGCCTGCTCGATCAGCTTCTTCTCGTAGGCGACGAGCTTCTTGGCTTCCTTCAGCGCCTGGTAGAGATCGCCGTTGAGGATATGGCCGTTGATCGCCTCGATGATCGGCCAGGCGCTCGGCACCGTCGTGATGATGTCGCGCAGCAGGTTGAAATAGGTGCCGTGATCCGCGTCTGCGCCCGGCGAGATGTACATCAGCTGGACCGCAAGATAGACGAGCTTGGCCGGCGTGTCGGCCGTCTCCGGCGTCAGGATGTCCTTCTCGCGCAGGATCGGAATGTTCTCGCCGTCGATCAAGAGGCGCGCGCGCTGGTCGGTGTTGGTGATCACGCAGGAGCCGATGATGATGCGCTCATGCGGCTTCAGTTCGACTTTCAGGGCCATTCTCGTTCTCCGTTGCCGCGGCGGCGCGGCGCCCAACCTGCTGCGTCGAGGCCGGTGACCAGTCCGGCTGCCAGTCTAAATCGCGCGGGGAGTCTGCGCGCTCGATCGGTCGGCGCGCAGCAATCCTTTCCGATCATGGTTAACGGACGGTAAACGGCCGCGCACGCCCGGCGAATATGCGGTGTTTTCAAGGTGATCCGCGGCAGAAATCACCTCCGCGCGGCCGTGCCGTTGCCGCGCATCGGGGACCGCGAGCGGTCGTGACTTCACTGTTTGTTAGCCGCTCGCATTTACCTTAACGCCCGTCGCCCGGTGGTGCAGTCACCGACGGGCTTCGCCTTGATCCTGAATGGATCGGGCAGTTTGTTTCACACCAGAAGGGTATGAAAATGTCAGGTATTGTTCTCTCGGCGTCGGTGCGTCAGAATCTGCTCTCGCTTCAGTCGACGGCTCAGCTCCTCGCCACCACCCAGAACAACCTCTCCACGGGCAAGAAGGTCAACTCGGCGCTCGACAATCCGACCAACTTCTTCACCGCCCAGGGTCTCGACAACCGCGCTTCCGACATCTCCAATCTGCTCGACGGCATCGGCAACGGCGTGCAGGTGCTGCAGGCCGCGAACACCGGCATCACCTCGCTGCAGAAGCTCGTCGATAGCGCCAAGTCGATCGCCAACCAGGTGCTGCAGAGCTCCGTGGGCTATTCCACCAAGTCAAGCGTCACCTCGGCGGCTCTGACCGGCGCGACCGCCACTGACCTGCTCGGTTCCAGCTCGACGGCTGTGACCGGCTCGGTTGTGAACAACGACAACACCTCGAGCGCGGTGGCGATCACCGGCTCGACCAAGCTGTCGGGCACGGCGGGCACCGCGTCGAACAACCTCGCCACCGGCATCACCTCGGGTGAGACGCTGGTCGTCAACGGCACCACCTTCACCTTCGTCACCGGCACGTCCTCGTCCGGCACCAACATCGGCATCGGCGACAGCGTCAGCAACCTGCTGTCGGCGATCCAGACCCAGACCGGCGTGACCGCGTCGATCACCGCGGGTGCGATCACCTTGACGCCGCCGGCGGCGGGATTGACGCTCTCGGGCAGCACCGGCACCTTGGGCAAGCTCGGGCTGACTGCTGTCGGCGACGGCTTGTCAGGTCAGACCTTGACGATCGGCGCGACAGGGGGAGGCACGGCGACGAGTGTCACGTTCGGTCTAGGGACAGGGCAGGTCAAGTCGCTGAACGATCTCAACACCAAGCTCGCGGCCAACAACCTGCAAGCCTCGATCGATACCACCGGCAAGATCTCGATCACCACGACCAACGACGCGGCTTCGGCCACGATCGGTGCGATCGGCGGTACGTCGGCTGCATCCAGCCAGGCCTTCAACGGTCTGACGGCGGCGGCTCCGGTGGCGGATGCGACCGCGCAGACGCAGCGCGCGAGCCTGGTCTCGCAGTACAACAACGTGCTGGCGCAGATCAACACGACCGCGGCCGATGCCTCGTTCAACGGTGTCAACCTGCTCAACGGCGACACGCTGAAGCTGACCTTCAACGAGAACGGCAAGTCGACGCTCTCGATCACCGGTGTGACCTTCAACACCGGCGGTCTTGGCCTGTCGAACCTCACCTCGGGCACCGACTTCCTCGACAACAACTCGGCGAACAAGGTGATCACCCTGTTGAACTCGGCGAGCTCGACGCTGCGGTCGGAAGCCTCCACGCTGGGCTCGAACCTGTCGGTGGTGCAGATCCGTCAGGACTTCAACAAGAACCTGATCAACGTGCTGCAGACCGGCTCGTCGAACCTGACGCTGGCCGACACCAACGAGGAAGCGGCCAACAGCCAGGCGCTGTCGACCCGCCAGTCGATCGCGGTGTCCGCGCTGTCGCTCGCCAACCAGTCGCAGGCGAGCGTGCTGCAGCTGCTGCGCTGATCCGCAGGCATCGCATCTCGACAACGAAGGCGGCGGGGGAAACCCCGCCGCTTTTTTCGCCTGGTTGGGCCATCCGGCCCGTATCAATACTGGCACGGAACCGGACGCGAGTGGAGCCAAGGATCGCAACCAGTCGTTAAGCAAGAAATTTAAAGCGCCATTAACCATGTTTTAAAAGTGGCTGGACTAGAACCTCCTGGTGAATAACTAGGAAGGTTTCACACATATGTCCGGTATCGTTCTCTCGGCTTCGGTTCGCCAAAACCTGCTGGCGCTGCAAAACACCGCATCGCTGCTGGCCACGACTCAAAACAACCTGGCCACCGGCAACAAGGTCAACACGGCGCTCGATAACCCCACCGAATTCTTCACCTCGCAATCGCTCAACAACCGCGCGAGCGACATTGCGAATCTGCTCGACAGCATCGGCAACGGTGTCCAGGTTCTCCAGGCTGCGAATACCGGTCTCACCTCGCTTCAGAAGCTCGTCGACAGCGCCAAGTCGATCGCAAGCCAGGTCCTCCAGGCCCCGACGGGGTACACGACAAAGTCGAGCGTGACCTCCGCGGTCATTCCGGGGGCGACGGCCAACAACCTGCTCGGCAGCTCCTCGAACAAGTTCGTGACCGGCTCCGTGGTCAACAACGACAACCTCAGCTCGGCCGTTGCGATCACCGGATCCACCAGGCTGTCGGGTACGGCGAGCTCGACCTCGAACGACCTGGCGAGCAGCGTCACCACCGGCGATACGCTCGTGGTCAACGGTGTCGTGTTCACCTTCGTGGCCGGCTCGGTCTCGGCCGGTACCAACATTGGCGTCGGCGACACCGTCAGCAACCTCCTGGCGGCGATCGACTCGGTGACCGGTGCGACTGCGACGCCGTCCACGGTCAGCGGCGGCCAGATATCGCTCGCGACAGGCACGGCGCAGGATTTGACGGTCTCAGGAACGGCCCTGGCCAAGCTCGGATTGACGGCCGCAACCACGACACGCAATCCGCCTGCATTGTCAGGACAGACACTGACCATAGCCTCGACAGGAGGTGGTGTCGCCACGAACATAACATTCGGCACCGGCGCTTCGCAGATATCCACTCTGGCACAGCTCAATACCGCGCTCGCGGCCAACAATCTGCAGGCAAGCCTCAGCACGACCGGCCAGCTCACGATCCTGACCACCAATGAAGCGGCGTCTTCGACGATCGGCGCGGTGGCCGGCTCCTCCACGGCGGCGAGCCAGGCCTTCAATGGTGTGACCGCATCCACGCCGGTGGCCGACACCAACTCGCAGACCACACGCGCCGGATTGATCGCCCAGTACAACAACGTGCTGGCGCAGATCGACACCACGGCGCAGGACGCCTCGTTCAACGGCATCAACCTGCTCAACGGCGATACGCTCAAGCTGGTATTCAACGAGACCGGACGGTCCACGCTGAACATCACCGGCGTGACCTTCAACAGCACCGGTCTCGGGCTGTCGGCGCTGGTCGTCGGAACCGACTTCCTCGACAGCAACTCGGCCAACAAGGTGTTGTCGACATTGAACAGCGCATCGACGGCGATCCGCTCCGAGGCGTCGTCGCTCGGCTCGAACCTGTCGATCGTGCAGGTCCGTCAGGACTTCAACAAGAACCTGATCAACGTGCTGCAGACCGGTTCGTCGAACCTGACCTTGGCCGACACCAACGAGGAGGCGGCCAACAGCCAGGCGCTGTCGACGCGCCAGTCGATCGCGGTCTCCGCGCTCGCGCTGGCCAATCAGTCGCAGGCGAGCGTGCTGCAGCTCCTGCGCTAAGCGCGAACGCGCTGGAATGATATCTCATCGAAGCGGCGGGCCATGCCCGCCGCTTCTGCTTTTGGCTATGCCGTGCGTGGCAGCGCGGGTCTCCGTTCGATGTCGGTGGCGGTGGGTGAGCTGCGTGAGGCGCCGTTGTTCGCGTAGTTCGCGCCGCCGAGACGTGATGAACAACGTACGATCCTCGTCCGGATATTTTGAATCATCGCGTTCGCAAGAAATTAAGAGGTGCACCAAACAAGGCGATTTGCGGTGCTCCGTGACGCTACGAAACGAATTCCGCTAACGGCTGCTAACCATATTTTAAAGGCACGCAAAGTACAAAACCTGAGCAGTTTGGTCGTGTCCCTGCGTTAGTCCGGAGTAGTTGATGTCATATGCCGCTCAAGCCTATGCCCGCACGTCGCAGACGACGGCATCACCACGGGAGATCGAAGCTCAGGCTCTGTTGAAAGCGGCACGGCAGCTTCAGGAAGTCCAGGCCAATTGGAGCGGCCCCGATCGCAACATGTACAAGGCTCTGCTCTTCAATCGTCGCTTGTGGACGATCTTCATGAGCGCGATGGAGGCGGACGACAATCCGAATCCGCTCGACATCCGCCAGAACATCGCCAACATCGGTGTGTTCGTGATGAAGCAGACGATCGAGATGCAGATGGATCCGGATCCGGCGAAGCTCAAGTCGCTGATCGACATCAACTGCCACATCGCCGCGGGATTGTCCGGGCGGAGCTGACCGTCGGGGACAGGGGCGGGTGGCGCGTCGTCATGACCGATATCACCAGCATCCTGTCTGCGTCCTACTAGTCGAACCTGCTCAGTACGGCGCGAAGCAGCAGCAAATACGTGGCCGTCGATCCGACGCTCTATCAGGGCGGCTGGAGCGGAAAATATGCCAACGGGAAGTTGTTCACGGTCTCGGTCTCCAACGTCGAGGGCTTTCGCGCCAAGGTTCGCTACCAGAGCGAGGGCGTGAACAAGTATCAGGACGTGCTGATCAAGGATAATGCGTTCAGGATCGGCGATACGAAGTTCACGCTGACCGGCAACGGCAAGGCCCAGATCAAGAACGTGGTCACCACGCCGCCTCGGGCCAGACCTATCTCGACACCGCCTACGCGACCCGGAGCAGTTGATCCGCCAAAGCTGCGCCGCTCGATATGACAACGCCGCCCGGTGGGGCGGCGTGCAGGCGGCGGCGGAATGAAGCGGTCGGCCCCGTGGGGGCTCAGGCGGTGCGATCGGTCGCCACGACGCGCGGCACGTCCGCCTTCTGCATATCCTTCTGCAGGTCGAGCGTGTTGAAGTAGGCCCGGCGGCGCAGCACGGCCTCATCCGGATATTGGGTCACGACCTGATCGGTCTTGCGGTTGACCACCTGGAACACCAGGGCGGCAGCGGCGCGATCGTAATAGGCCTGCCGCGACACCGACAGATCGTTCGCGACGTTGACCGGGACGTCGTTGCGCACGGAGGCGCCGGGCTCGGCCGCGGTCACGGTCTGGCTGGGAGGAAGGTCCGTTGGAACAGCGCTCACCACCGCCTGGCTCGACGGCGGAATTATCGGTACGGACGCTGGCGTCCCTACCGCTCTTACGCTGAAATCGGAACTCATGGCAGCCTCCTCATGGCCATCGAGTCAATTCCCAACCCATCCCGCATGCAACTATGCCGATGACCAATCAACGTTATGTTAGGAAATAGGATGAACGGCGCGTTGTGATCCGCCAGGGCCTTTTAAGCTTATCCGAGCGTTAAACGGCGACGGCCGCGCGGCCCTCGAGGCGGCGCGGCGCTGCAATGCAGGGGGGGTGCCGGTGGTGAGGCTCAGAGCGTCCGGCTGACGGCGAGCGGGGTGAGGTGCCGTGCGCCCGGGGCGGCGCGGCGGCCGCCGGCGGTATACGTGCTGGGGATGTTCTTGCGCTGAACCTCGGCATTGACGCCGCGCACGATCTTTTCCGAGATCGCGTGCGCAGTCGCCAGCACGGTCAGGTTCACCTGCAGCAAGGCGCGGAAGGTGTCGTGGTGGCGGTGCAGGGTGGCGAGCAGCTCCGGCGCGGTCTGCTTCATGAAATCCTGGCTCGCCTTGAGGCGGCCCACGGTCGTGACGTAGTGGCGGGACAGCTCGGTCTTCTTCGGGCCGAACGCCATGCCTTCGCGCAGCTTGCCGGCGCGGACCAGCTCGGTCTCCTGCTCGATGACCGCGATCAGCTCGCTCATGACGCTCACCATCTCGTCGGCGAGCGCGCGTGCCTCTGCGGCGCTGGTGGCGGCGGCGTAGGTCGTCTTCTTCGCTTGGCCCTGTGCGGTCATTTCATAACTCCCTTCGGCGTGAGCGTTTGCCGCCCACGCGCTTGTCACGCGAACATTTACGCTTTGCCGTTGGCGCCGGAGCTGCTGCCGGCCTGTTGCAGGATGAGAGTGCGGAAGACGTCGTTGGAGATGCCGACGCCGCCGGCCTTGGCGAAGTTCTTGGAATATTGCTCCGTCAGCATCGAGCGCCAGACGCCGGTGCCCGGCGTGTCGCCGAACGGTCCTTCGCCCTTCACGCCGCTGGTCATCTGCGAAAACATGCTGTTGAGGAACATTGCTTCGAAGTCGGTCGCCGTCGCCTTGGCCCTGGCCTGCGCCTTGGGCGAGACCTTGGTCAGGGCCTCGGCGAGATCGAGATCGGTGCGCGGCGCGGTGACGGCCGCGGCCGTCGGCATGTTGAGAGCGACGCGGCCATGATAGGAGTCGATGAAGGACGTCGCCATCACATCACCTCGATGTCGGCTTCGATGGCACCCGCCGCCTTGATGGCCTGCAGGATGCTGATCAGGTCGCGGGGACCGATGCCGAGGCCGTTGAGGCCGTCGACCAGCTGCTGCAAGGACACGCCGTCCTTGACGACCGCGAACTTCTTGCCTTCCTCGGTGACACCGACGCTGGTGCGCGGTGTGACCACGGTGCGGCCGCGCGACAGTGGATTGGGCTGGCTGACCTGCGGACTTTCGGAGATCGTGACGGTCAGGTTGCCTTGCGCCACGGCGACGGTCGCCACGCGCACGTCGCGGCCCATCACGATGATGCCGGAGCGCTCGTCGATGACGATCTTGGCGGCGAGATCAGGATCGACCTGCAACTGCTCTATCTCGGTCAGGAAGGCGACGACGTTGCCCTTGAACTCGGCGGGAACGCTGAGCTGCACCGTCGAAGGGTCGATCGGCTCGGCGGTCTTGACGCCGAGGAAATCGTTGATGGCGGCGGCGATGCGCTTTGCGGTGGTGAAGTCGGCGTTGCGCAGGGCGAGCCGCACGTTCGGCAGCCGGTTCAGCGCGAACTCGATCTCGCGCTCGATGATGGCGCCGTTGGCGATGCGGCCGACGGTCGGCACGCCGCGCACGATCTTGGCGGCCTCGCCCTCGGCCTGGAAGCCGGAGATCGCGAGCGAGCCCTGCGCCACCGCATAGACGTTGCCGTCGGCGCCGAGCAGGGGGGTGACGAGCAGGGTGCCGCCCTGCAGGTTCTTGGCGTCGCCGAGCGCGGACACCGTGACGTCCATGCGCGTGCCTTGCGTCGCGAATGGCGGCAGGTTGCCGGTGACCATGACAGCGGCGACGTTGCCGGTGCGGATGGTGGCGCCGCGGATGTTGACGCCCATGCGCTCGAGCATCGCCTGCAGCGACTGCTTGGTGAAGGGGATGTTGTTCAGCGTGTCGCCGGTGCCGTTGAGGCCGACCACGAGGCCATAGCCGATCAACTGGTTCTGGCGCACGCCCTCGATATTGGCGAGATCCTTGATCCGCGAGGTCGCATTCGCAGACATGACGGTAGATGCCAGCGCCAGCACGGCGGCGCAGGCGACCTGAAACAGGCGCGTAGTTCGGACGCGTCGCATCCTATGCTCCCCTCGAACTCTTCAAGCGATCACTCGGCCACTCCCATGACCGCATGATCGACGTTAACTATGCGAGCGTCGTGCCACGGCGATGCTCCGGGCTAACTCATTGAAAGAGTGTGAAATCGACTCGAAGCTTTGTCGCGGTCCGGGGGGACTCCGGGGGAACGAAGCTGCCGCCCCGGCAGAATTTGCCGGGCCGTTTACGCACCGTTAACCACGGCGGAGCCAATCTCCCGCTCGACACGCGAAGCTTGCGGGAGCCATCGATGCGCATCTACGGACCGAACGGCACGACCCTGGGCTCGTCGACCAGCTCCACGCGGAAGGCCTCGTCCAGCGGCTTCAAGCTGCCTGACGTCGGCACCACGCAGGACACGCGCGCGACGCTCGCGCCCAAGCAGACGGCGAACATCGATGCGCTGCTGGCGCTGCAGGGTATCGAGGAGGAGCCGGCGGAGCGCCGCAAGCGCTCGGTCCAGCGCGGCAAGCGCGCGCTCGACGTGCTCGATGATCTCAAGCTGACGCTGCTGTCCGGCAAGCTCGACACCGCGATGGCGCTGCGGCTGCGCGATGCCGCGGCCGACCTGAAGCAGACCTCGGGCGACCCGGGACTGGATGCGATCCTCTCCGAGATCGAGCTGCGCGTCGAGGTCGAGCTCGCCAAGGCCGGGCGGAGCTGAGACGCTTCGCGCGTTCAAGCCGCCTTCGACGGCTGTTGCGCGTCGTAGCGCCGCTGCGCGGCGGTGACTTCCTTGAGATGGCGCTCGGCCCAGTCGCGCAGCGGATCGACCGCGGCGGCGAGCGTCAGCCCGAGCGGCGTGATCGAATATTCGACGGTGACCGGGACGGTTGCGATCGCGCGCCGCCGCACCAGGCCGTCGCGCTCCAGGCTCTTCAGCACCTGGGACAGCATCTTCTGCGAAATCCCTTCGATCGACCGCCGCAACTGATTGAAGCGCAACGGTTCGTTGCGCAGCAGGATCAGGATCAGCACGGCCCATTTGTCGCCGACGCGATCGAGGATCTGTCGCGTTGGGCAGTCGGCCGAATAGACGTTCGCGGCTCTCATCGGTTACTCCGGCGTGACCAGGTGATCTTAAAGTGCGCTCTTAACACCAGCATTCGTTCCGCTATCTAGTCACTATCGGATACCGAGGCGGCTTCGTCCAGATCTCGGATCCGACCTCGTGATCTCGAACATAGGAGCTCCCCATGAAGATCGCCGTCGCCGGCGCGTCCGGCCGTGCCGGGTCCCGCATTACCGCCGAGCTGGCCAGCCGCGGCCACCAGGTCACCGGCATCGCCCGCAACCCGGAGAAGATCGCCGGTCACGCCAACGTCAAGGCGGTGCGGGGCGATGCCAACGACCGCGCCGCGCTGGCGAAGCTCTGGGCCGGTCATGACGTCGCGATCAGCGCGATTCATTTCTCGGCCAGCGATGTCGAGACCCTGATCGGGGCGGCCAAGGACTCCGGCGTATCGCGTTACCTCGTGGTCGGCGGCGCCGGCTCGCTCGAGGTCGCGCCGGGTGTGCGGCTGGTGACGACGCCCGGCTTTCCGGCCGCCTACAAGGCCGAAGCGGAGAAGGGCGCCGCGTTCCTGGACCGTCTGCGCCAGGAGAAGGAGCTCGACTGGACCTTCCTGTCGCCGTCGGCGATGATCGATTTCGGCGCCCGCACGGGCAAGTTCCGGCTCGGAACGGACCAGTTGCTGGTCGATGCCGACGGCAAGAGTTTCATCACCTTCGAGGACTTCGCGGTCGCGATGGCCGACGAAATCGAGCGTCCGGCGCACCGGCAGGCCCGTTTCACGGTCGGTTACTGAGGCCGGCCACGGCGTCCCGCCGGCTGCGGCCGAATTTGCCTGTGCAACGGCCCGAACGGCGGGGCGCCCGTGCCGATGGAAATATTGTCTGTCACATGAGGCCGCTATATAACGCGGCCGCGAACGGGCGTATTCCGTCCGCCGGTGCCGAAACCGGCGCCAGCACGTACAGATGGGCTGACCTTGGAAAAGTTGAAGAACTACAAACCTTCCGAAAAAGAGCCTTTCATGAACGAACGCCAGCGCGACTATTTCCGCGCCAAGCTGCTGGCATGGAAGGAGGAGATCCTGCGCGAATCGAAGCTCACCCTGCAGGCTCTGCAGGAGGAGAACGTGAACCATCCGGACCTCGCCGACCGCGCGTCGTCGGAGACCGACCGGGCGATCGAGCTTCGCGCCCGTGACCGCCAGCGCAAGCTGATCTCCAAGATCGACGCGGCGCTCCAGCGCATCGAGGACAACACCTACGGCTATTGCGAGGAGACCGGCGAGCCGATTTCGCTGAAGCGGCTCGAGGCCCGGCCCATTGCGACGCTGTCGGTGGAGGCGCAGGAACGCCACGAGAAGCGTGAAAAGGTCTATCGCGACGAGTAGGTCGCGACATTGACCTGAACGAGCGGGGATTGCGGCCGCCTGCCGGGTGCGGCCGCAGCATCTGTTGCTGAGACGGCGCCGGTGCGCGCGAGGTCGACGGTGTGTCTCGGCACCCGAGCGGTCTGCGTGCCAGCAGTGCCACAAGCGCTTTTGTATTTTCCAAACGTCCGGAACTTTTTCGCGTCTGCTGAATTGTCTGCGGTTCCATCTCGGAACGCCGCGGGGAATCATGGGCGAGCCGGACATAGCCAGAGGCGCGCTGGCGACGATGCAGCGCTCCTACGGCGCCCTGAGCATCAAGGGACGCCTCCTTCTGCTGGCCGGCATTCTGTTCCTGCCCTGCGTCGGACTGATTGCCTATGTCATCGTGTCGATGGCGCAATCCGCCGACGCCTCGATTCGGCGCGGTCTGTCCTATGCCGCCCAGACGATCTCCGGTGCCGTCGACGCCGAATTGCGGCGCTACATCGCGCTCGCCGAGGTGCTGGGCAAGTCTCCGGATCTCGGCGCGGCCGATCTCAGCGACTTCGAGGCGGAGGCGCGCCGCGTCGGTGCGGTCAGCGGCGAAGGCTGGATCATCGTGTCCGACGCGAGCGGCCGCATCCTGCTCAACACCGGGGCGACGCCGGGCAAGCCGCTCGGCGAGCGCACGCCCGAAGGCCGGCGCTCGCAGGAGCGGGCTTTTCAGTCGGGGCGGCCGTCGATCTCCGACATCTTCACTGATCCCAATTCCGGCGCGTGGGTGGCGACCGTCGATGTCCCCGTCGTCAAGGACGGCAAGCCGTTCCGTTGCCTGTCGATCGCCATGCCGGCCGCGAACTACACCCGGCTGCTGGCCCAGCAGCAGCTGCCGGCCGACTGGCTCGTCGGCATCATGGACGGCCAGGGCCGCTACATTTCGCGCATCCCGAAGAACGCCACCACGACCGGGCAGCTGGCGTCGGCTGGATGGCGGGCGACTGCCAAGGCCGAGGGGATCGCGGAGTTTCCGTCGATCGAGGGCGATCGTGTCATCAACGCCAATGCGCGTCCCCAGCTGAGCGAGTGGACGGTCGGCGTCGGCATCAAGCAGGCGGCCTTCGCCCAGGCGATCTCCTCGACGGTGCAGACCGCGACCATCGTGGCGACGACGATCTGTGCCCTGGCGCTGCTGCTGGCGGCCGGCATCGGCCGAAGCATCGCCCGGCCGCTCGAAAGCATCGCCGTCAAGAGCGCCATCCCCGGCGAGGCCGCGCCCTCCGATCCTCCGGAGGTCCGGGCGCTCAACGCCCGACTGGCTGCGGCCGAAAAGGCGCAGGCGGAGAGTGCGCGCGTCATCCAGGAGAATTTCGGGATGCTCGCCCAAGCCAGGGACGATGCGTCGCGCACGGCCGGGCAGCTCAAACTCGCCGCGAAATACGGACGGCTTGGCACCTTTACCTGGGACGGCAGGTCCGGCGCCAGCCACTGGTCCGACGAGATCGAGGAGCTCTATGGCCTCCAGCCGGGCACATTCCCAGGGACCTATGACGACTGGCTGGCGCTGGTGCATCCCGAGGACCAGGCGCGTGCCGACCAGGACAACAAGCAGGCGCTGACCACCGGGGAGCTCGATTCGGAATGGCGGGTGCCGCTGCCCGACGGCTCGATCCGGTGGATCGAGGCGCGCGCCCGCATGTTGGGCGGCGAGGGCGGCGGTGATCCGTACATGATCGGCGTCAACATCGACGTCACGGCCGCGAAGGAAGCCGACCGCAAGCGCGAGCTGCTCGTGCATGAGCTCGCCCATCGCGTCAAGAACAGCCTCGCCGTGGTGCAATCGCTGGCGCATCAGCTGCTGCCGCGGCACGACGCCAAGGTCCGCGATTTCACGTCACGCCTGCATGCGCTGGCGACGGCGCACACGAGCCTTGCGGAGAACGACTGGCAGGGCGCCGATCTCGCCGCCCTCATCAGGAGTCAGGTCGCGCCGTTCGCCAGCACACCGGATCAACTCGCCACCAGCGGCCCCGCCATCCTGGTCCCGGTCGAGCTGACGACGCAGCTGGCTCTCGTCATCCACGAGATGGCCTGCAACGCCAGCAAATATGGCGCGCTCACCACACCCAACGGTCACGTCGATGTCAGCTGGTCGTTGGCCCAGGACGCGCTGCATGTCCGTTGGCAGGAGAGCGGCGGCCCGCCGGCGCGCGAGCCTCCGGTGGTCGGCTTCGGCAGCCGGCTGCTGACCCGCACGGTCAGGCATCTGCAGCGCACATTTGCCGAGAGCGGGCTGACCTGCCAGTTCGAGCTGCCCTGGCTCACGACACGTGACGAGAGCTCGATGGCCGCAACGGGCGAGGCGAGTTGAGCGTCAGCGCGCGAAGCGCCGCTCGGCTGGTCCTGACATGGCCTCACATGGCCTCGCCATCGCGCTCTGCCATACCCGCGTCCGGGGTATCGGCGCAGAGACGGCAATGCCGATGAGCGAGGTACTGGTTACGGGCGGCTGGTCGGTTGAAAGTGCCGCTTGCGCCCGCGGCCGCGCCGTCTCAAATTGTTGATGAAGCTGAGATGGGAGCCAAAATCTCGTTTATAAACAATCCGTTCACCATAAGTCCTGCGATGCCGGTTCGGGCCGCGGGCCAGGGGAGTTGAAGGGCCATGGGAGCAGACGAGATCCTTGCCGCTGCGCAACTGATTGTAGATGCCCGCAAGCGGCGGGCGCCCTTGGGCGCTCTGCCGCCGCAGCTTCAGCCGAAGGATGAAGCTGCCGGCTACGAGATCCAGCGTGAAGTCCATTGGCTGCTCGCCGAACAGGCCGGTGACTTCGCCGGCTACAAGATCGGCTGCACCAGCAAGGTGATGCAGGACTATCTTGGCATTCCGCATCCCTGCTCCGGCGGGGTGTTCGCGCGCGGCGTTCACCAGACGGGGGTCGGATTGCGCACGGCCGACTTCGTTCGCGTGGGCGTCGAATGCGAGATCGCCGTGCGGCTCAAGCACGACCTGCTGCCGTTGGACGCGCCGTTCACCATGGATCGTGTCGTCGAGGCGATCGGCGACTGTCATGCGGCGATCGAGATCGTCGACGACCGTTATGTGCAATGGCAGACGCTGGGGGCGCCGACTCTCGTCGCCGACGATTTCTTTGCTGCCGGCTGCGTCCTCGGCCCGGCGCTCCCGCGCGCTGCCGTAGCGGACTTGGCCGCGGTGCAGGGCCGAGCGATCGTCAACGGCACCCTGGTCGGCGAGGGCACTGGTGCGGATGTGCTGGGACATCCGGTCCATGCGCTGGCCTGGCTTGCCAATCATCTCGCCGCCGGTGGTGACGGGCTCGAGGCCGGGCAGCTCGTCCTGACCGGCAGCCTGGTCAAGACCATATGGCTTGGCGTTGGCGACCGGGTGCGGATGGAGCTGGACGGCCTCGGTGTGGTCGAGGCGACGTTCGTATGATCCCGCCGACGTCGTAAGCCGGCTGTCGGCCAAGCGGCTTTACATCGGCACCAGCCGCTTCACGTTGCACGGCCGCTTGCGCACCTCGGCCAGATCGTGAGCCATCTGCATCTTGAGCCAGGTGTCGGCGGTGCTGCCGATGGCTTTCTCGAGCTTCACCGCCATCTCGGCCGTGATGCCGCAGCGTCCCGCGATGACGTTATGGAGCTGCTGCCGGGTGATCCCAAGTCCCAGAGCCGCGGCGGTGATGCTGACGCCGATTTCCTCGAGCGTATCGCCGAGCAGTTCGCCGGGGTGGGGTGGGTTCTTCATCGTCATCTGTGCACTCAATGATAGTCGACGAGGTCAACGTCCCACGCACGGCCATCCTCGAACCGAAAAACGATCCGCAAGTTAGCGCGAACGGTGACGGCCCAGAAGTTCCTCAGGTCCCCTTTCAGGGCATGAAGTCGAAAGGTCGGAAGATCGAGCGCCTGGATCGTCTCAGCTTCCTCCAGCACGGCAAGGACCTGTCTGATCTTTCGGACATGTTCGGGGTTTACACCGGCTGCTTTGTTCTCTTCGAACAACCGACGAAGTCCCTTGTGCCGGAAGCTCTCGATCACAGCTTCACCAATCGTAAAGGAGCATTTGACAATGTCAAGTGTCGTTTTACAGTGAGCAATCTTGTGCGGATTTGGAGTCATCCCATTGCGCCGCGGTCGTTTCACAAATTCACCGACACGAGGGGGCAGGGTCGGGTGAAAGCCCTCACCCGACATCCCTCGCACTCCCGCAATGTCCAAACGATCGGATAATATAGAACAAAAAGAGAACAAAGACAAGGCCGGGCATCAAGCGGCTGGCGTAGTCGCCTACGAGGGCGCGCGTGTGTATCCTGACAGAGAGGCGGAGGGTCTCCATGAGCCATCGTCAGGGACAATCTGAGCGGATCACGAACAGAACGGCCATGATGAGCCAGTCTGGATGCTCGATGACGCCTTGCGACTCTACGGGACCCGTATTCTCGATAATGTCGATCTCGACCCGTTGCCAAATCCCCGGGCCCGCGTCGGTGTTGCGGCAGGGACCATGATGGAGCGCGGGAATGCCCGTGCCTTCGCGATGGAACGGCGAATGCTGGATCGGCTGCAAGCAACGGTCGGCTGACATGGCTCTCAGTGAGTTGCAGAGAGCGATGCTGCGCCTGCCGACTTCACTGCGATCGATTGGTCTCCCGGCCGTCCTCGAGTTGGACGGGGGTCCCCAGAACGAACACGGCCTCCGGCAGGGGAGCTACCGGAGGCCGCGTATACATCACCCGCCGCGCCTAGGTTCGCATTGGGCAATGTGGGAGCTTGTTTTCAGAGAAGGGCGGCGGCAGCGGGGCATTCCTGATCCGTGTCGCGCTCGGCCAATCCCTTGTCCGACCCTCCGGCGCGGGAGGGATTTCTGTCCTGTCTCCTGGTCCTAGTTTCGATTGCCGGATTGCGAGGTCATCGCGTCGGCGGCTTTCTTGAGCGACCGGGCGAGGCTCCGCCCGGTCTTCGATGCTGAGGTTCGCCTCAGAACGGCAGCAGGATGTCCATCACCTGCTGGCCGTAGCGCGGCTGCTGGACGTCGGAGATCTGGCCGCGGCCGCCGTAGGAGATACGAGCCTGGGCGATCTTGGTGGAGTCGATGGTGTTGTCGCTCTGAATGTCCTCGGGCCGGACGATGCCGGCCACGATCAGCTCGCGGATTTCGTAGTTGACCCGAATCTCCTGCTTGCCCTCGACGACGAGGTTGCCGTTCGGCAGCACCTGCGTCACGACTGCGGCGACGCTGGTGGTCAGCGTTTCCGAGCGCTGGATTGTGCCCTTGCCGTCGGAGGACGAGGAGGAGTCCTCGGTGAGGATGCGGCCGGGCAGGATCTTGTTTGCCTGCGTGATCGTCTTCGAGCCGATGAAATCGGTGATCCCCGAGTCCTCCTTGCCGCTGCGGCTGCGCTGGGTCTCATTGGCGATGTTGGCCTTGTCGGAGATGCTGACGGTCACGGTGAGGAGATCGCCGACCTGATGGGCGCGCTGGTCCTTGAAGAAGGCGCGCGAGCCGTTGCGCCACAGCGAGTTCGGGGCATAGGACACCGCCTCGGGCTTCGGCATCGGCATCTGCACCGGCTTGTAGCCAGGCTGCGTGGTCGGATTGTCGATCTCCGTCAGCTTCGGCCGCTCGCCGATCTGCGACAGCCGGTCGATCGAGGAGCATCCGCCGGCGATCGACAGCACTGCGAACGAGACCGAGATCAGCGCGACCCGGCGCAGGCTCGAGGCGCCCCGACCATCAAACTTGAACTTCGACATGAAACTTACTCGGCTTTCGGGGTGGCGGAGGTAGGAAGGCGGCTGGCGACGGCGACGGGCGCGGCGATGTCGGCTTCGGAGGTCTGCGCCGGCTTGGCGACGGCGATGTCGACGGAGACCTGGCCGCGACCCGAGACGCGGCCGGTCACGGTGCGCTTGGACTGCAGATTGAGCACGCTGACGACGTCGCCTTCGGTGCCCGACTCCAGCGCCTTGCCGCGCGTGGTGAGATAGATGCCGGCGGTCTGGTAGATCAGTGTGACCGCCTGGTCGCGCTGCACGAGGTCGGGCTTGGCGAGGTCGGTGGTCTTCAGCGCCTGACCCGCGCGCACCGCGCGGCGCATCTGCATGCCCACTGCGAGCTCGCGCGAGGCAGGCTCGCCGCCGCCGAGCTCGGCGCGCGGCCGCCGCTCGGTCTGCAGGTCGCCTGAGCGGATCATCTCGTTGCGATCGATGTTGCGGGTCAGCACCACGGCCTCGACGGTCTCGATCGCCGTGCCGGTGTAGCGCAGCTTGGTCGGGCTGGCGCCATTGGCATGGCCGAGCTCGAAGGTGACGTCGAAGCGGCCGCTGCGGGGGTCGAAGCGGGCGCTGGTCGGCGCCAGCGTGCCTGACGTCGAGGCCTCGAATTTGAGATCCTGCACCGGCTGGTCGAAGCTGATGCTGAGGTTCGCGGCATCGCCAAGCCCGTTGCGGTGATCGAGCGCCTGGGCCACTGCCGTGCTGATCTCCTTGGCGTCGATGGCGCGGGCCAGCCGCGTGACCGCGACCTCCTTGATGTCGCGGACCTCGACGCCGATGACCTGGTGGGTGCGCAGGGTCGCGATCACCTGCGCGGCCGGCAGCACGCCGGTCGTGCCGAGATCGGGCGCGCGGTAGACGGCGATGTTGGCCGCGACGCCCGCATTGTCGATCAGGTCGCCGACGCGCACGATGTCACCGGTGACGTTGACGGTGGAGCGCAGCACGGGCGCCTTGATCTGGTCGTCGGCCTCGCCGGCCAGCGCCGACAGCGCGGTCGAGGCGAGCAGGGCGGCTGCGAGCAGGAAGGGACGGACGGTGCGGGTCATGATGGCGATCTCCCTTCGAACCTCAGCGGAACAGCGCAGTGGTCGATTGCAGCATCTGGTCGGCGGCCGAAATGACCTTGGCGTTCATCTCATAGGCGCGCTGGGCGGCGATCAGCTCGCTCATCTCGCTGACGACATCGACGTTGGCCTGCTCCAGGCTGCCCTGGGTGATGCTGCCGAGGCCATCCTGGTTGGCGACGCCGTCCTGCGGTGCGCCCGACGACGGCGTGTCGGTGAACTGGTTGTTGCCGACCGGCTGCAGGCCGGCCTTGTTGATGAAACGGGTGACCTGGAGCTGGCCGATGATGTTCGAGGTGGTCGAGCCCGGCAGCGTCACCGAGACCTGGCCCTGCGCGTTGACGGTGATGCCCGAGGCGTTCTGCGGGATCGTGATCGTCGGCTGCACCGGGTTGCCCTGCGCGGTGACGATGCGGCCCTGATTGTCCATCTGGAAGGTGCCGTCGCGGGTGTATTGGAAGGTGCCGTCGGGCATCAGGATCTTGAAGAAGCCCTCGCCCGAGATCGCGAGGTCGAGATCGTTGCCGGTCTGCGACAGCGTGCCTTGCGTCATCGAGCGCGGCGTGCCGACGGTCTTGACGCCGCCGCCGATGTCGATGCCGACGGGGAGGATCGTGCCCTGGTCCGACGACTGCGCGCCGACGCGGCGCATGTGCTCGTAGATCAGGTCCTGGAACGCCACCGTCTGCTTCTTGAAGCCGGTGGTGCGCAGGTTGGCGATGTTGTTGGAGATCACCTGAACGTTGAGTTCCTGTGCCGCCATTCCGGTCGCAGCGGTGTGAAGCGCCTGCATGTCACGTCTCCTTCAAGATCTGTCAGGCCGGAACGTCGGCGAGTTTCTCGATCGCGTTCTTGCGCAGGTCGCTCTGGACCTGCAGCATGTTGGCGACCTGGGTGTAGGCGCGCATCACTTCGACCATCTTGCTCATCTCGCCGACCGCGCTGACGTTCGACTTCTCGATGTAGCCCTGCTGGATGGTCGACTTGGTGTCCTGCTGCGGGGTGGCGCCGGCGGCGGCGGCGTAGAGGTTGTTGCCCTGCTTCTGCGCGGCCTGCGGGTCGGCGAAGTTGACGATGCGCAGCTTGCCGCGGATCGAGTCGGTGCGGTTGACGCCCTCGACCACCGTCACGGTGCCGTCGGGCGAGATGTTGATGTCGTGGTCGGTCGGCTGAAACACGATCGGACCGCCGGTGCCGAGCACCAGGTCACCGGCGGAGGTGACGAGCTGGCCGAGATTGTTCATGTGCAGGTTGCCGTCGCGGGTGTAGCGCTCGCCGGCCGCGGTCTGCACCGTCAGGAAGCCGTCGCCCGTGACGGCGACGTCGAGCGCGTTGCCGGTGCGCTGCATCGAGCCCTGCGAGAAGTCGCGATAGGTGCCGCGGTCCTGGACATAGGACACCCTGCGGGCGGCGCCCGGAAAATTGTCTTCATGCGCGCCGGAGGAGAGATACTCCTCGAACAGCTGCTGATCGGCCTTGAAGCCGTTGGTGTTGACGTTGGCGACGTTGTTGGCAACGACGTCGAGCTGCCGCTCCAGCACCATCTGCCGCGACAATCCGATGAGAAGCGCATTCTCCACCGGTCGATCTCCCCTTTTAACGAATCCCGTTCGCGGCACCTCTCCCAAGGCGGTCTCGACCGGGTCTTCAACGAACCGTTCAGCTCTCCCAAGCCTGCGGGTTCGCAAGGGGTACAGCGAAAGCCGTGCCAACTCTGAATCTATCGATAAATCAACGATTTGGATTTAAGCCCGGGTTCAGAACGCCCGGCAATAACGTCTCGCTAACCATAATTGCCCGGCAAGTTTTTCCCACCGCCTCGGCAAAAGAAAGCTTCCGTTAACCATTGTTACCGTAGCGTTCCCTCAACAAAGCGCAGATGCGCTGGGAGCGTTGGTTTCGCGTCATTAAGCTTTCTGGCGGCATCGGCTCGATTTTCCGGAAGGATCCGAAAGCTATGGCCGAGAACGACGCCGGAGCAGGCGAAGGCGAGGAGCAAGCAGGCTCGCCGAAGAGCAAGCTCAAGCTGATCATCATGGTCGTCGGCGCGCTGGCGCTGCTCGGCGTCGGTGGTGCGGCCTATTTCTTCTTCTTCAGCCACAAGAACGACGAGCATCACGCCGAGGCGGCGCCGCCGCCGAAGCCGCCGGCCTTCGTCGAGGTGCCGGACCTTCTCGTCAACCTAGTCGGCAATCCCGGCGACCGCGTCCAATATCTGAAAGTGAAGATCGTGTTGGAGGTGAAGGAGGAGAAGCAGGTCGAGACGATCAAGCCGACGCTCCCGCGCGTCACCGACATCTTCCAGACCTATCTGCGCGAGCTCCGGCCGAGCGACCTCAACGGCTCGGCGGGACTGTTCAGGCTCAAGGAGGAGCTCACCAAGCGGGTCAACGTCGCGCTGGCGCCGAACCAGGTCAACGCGGTGTTGTTCAAGGAAATCGTGGTCCAGTAAGGCAAAGAAGCTCAACGATCATGGCGGGCAACGATCAAGTCGACCAAGATGCGATAGCCGCGCAATGGGAAGCCTCGCTCGACTCGGAGGATCCCACAGAGGCCGCGGAAGCCGCAGCAGCCAATGAACTCACCGAATCGATGGCCCTGCAATGGGCCGCGATGGTCGAGGACGGCAGCCGCGATTTCGGCGCCACCAAGAACGGCGGCGAGCGGGTGCTGTCGCAGGAGGAGATCGACAATCTCCTCGGCTTCACCGCCGGCGAGGTCAGTCTCGACGACCATTCCGGCATTCGCGCGATCATCGATTCGGCGATGGTCTCCTACGAGCGTCTGCCGATGCTCGAAATCGTCTTCGACCGTCTGGTGCGGCTGATGACGACCTCCTTGCGCAACTTCACCTCCGACAACGTCGAAGTTTCGCTCGACCGCATCACCTCGGTGCGCTTCGGCGACTACATGAACTCGATCCCGCTGCCGGCCGTGCTGTCGGTGTTCAAGGCGGAGGAGTGGGAGAATTTCGGGCTCGCCACCGTCGACTCGACCCTGATCTATTCGATCATCGACGTGCTGCTCGGCGGCCGCCGCGGCAACACCCAGCTCCGCGTCGAGGGCCGCCCCTACACGACGATCGAGACCAACTTGGTCAAGCGCCTGATCGAGGTGGTGCTGAGCGATGCCGAGCAGGCGTTCCGGCCGCTGTCGCCGGTGCGCTTCACCATCGACCGGCTCGAGACCAATCCGCGTTTCGCCGCGATCAGCCGGCCCGCCAACGCCGCGATCCTGGTGAAGCTGCGGATCGACATGGAAGACCGTGGCGGCAACATCGAGCTGCTACTGCCCTATGCGACCATCGAGCCGATCCGGCCGGTGCTGTTGCAGATGTTCATGGGTGAGAAGTTCGGCCGCGATCCCGTCTGGGAAGGCCACTTCGCCACCGAGATCACCAAGGCCGAGATCGCCGTCGACGCCGTGCTGTACGAGGCCGACGTGCCGCTGAAGCAGCTGATGAAGCTGAAGGTCGGCGACACCCTGCCGCTCGACATCCGTCCCGATGCGCTGGTCGCGGTCCGCTGCGGCAGCACCATGCTGACGGAAGGGCGGATGGGCCGGGTCGGCGACCGCGTCGCGATCCGTGTCACCAAGAATTTGCGCAAGCCGAATACGACGCTTGCGATGTTCGAAGGCTCCGAAGGCCAGAACAAGTTGATGGAGGCCCAATGAACCACTCCCTCGGATTGATCATCGAAAGCCTGGTGGCGGTCCTTCTGGTGCTGACCATCGGCTATTGCATGCTGCTGAATTCCAGGCTGAAGCGGCTGAAGGCGGACGAGCATTCGCTCAAGGCCGTGATCGCGGAGCTGATCACCGCGACCGAGATCGCCGAGCGGGCGATCGGCGGCCTCAAGCTCGCCGTGCGCGACGTCAACGACAATCTCGGCAATCAGCTCGCCGCCGCGACGCAGATGTCCGACCAGTTGCGCAAGCAACTCGCCGAGAGCGACGGCGTGGTGCGCCGGCTGTCGCGCATCGCCAGCGCCGCGCGACCCATCACCTCGCCTGAAGCCGCGCCCGAGCCGGCGCCTGCGCCGGTGCCGGCGATCACGACCGAGCCGGTGCGCGTTTCCGGTGCCAAGGCGGTTGCCGCCGCGGCCCAGGCATTCTCCGAACGTCGAAGGACTGGTGGCCTTGCCGCATGAATGCGTTTCGTAACATCCGCGTCATTCCCGTCGTCCTGATCGCGGTGGCCTGCCTTGCGGTCCTGAAGGTGGCTGGCCTCGTGATCGATGGCGGCTACGTTTTCGACTATGACCCTCACCCGACCAAGCGGTCCTGGGCCCAGGAGAACCTGGGCTATCCGGGCCGCGAGGACAATGACATCGTCACCGGCTCCACGCACGGCGCACCGAAGGAGAAGAAGGAGGAGGCGCCCAAGCCCGCCGCTCCGGACACCAAGCCCGAGGGCGTGGTGATCAAGCCCGAGGAGAACCAGCAGCAGGTGTCGCCGGCGGAGAAGGCGATCCTCGAGCGGCTGCAGTCGCGTCGCCAGGAGCTTGACGCGCGTGCGAGAGAGATCGACATCCGCGAGAGCCTGTTGCGCGCCGCCGAGCAGCGCATCCAGTCCAAGACGGAGGAGATGAAGGCGATCGAGGGCCGCATCTCCGGCGCGCAGGCCGCCAAGACCGAGGCCGACAACGCCCGCTTCAAGAGCATCGTCACGATGTACGAGGGCATGAAGCCGAAGGATGCCGCCAAGGTGTTCGACCGGCTCGAGATGTCCGTCCTGATCGAGATCGCCTCGCAGATCGCGCCACGCAAGATGTCCGACATTCTCGGCCTGATGACGCCGGAGGCGGCCGAGCGACTCACCGTCGAGCTCGCGCGCCGGGCCGGAGCCGACAAGCCCGAGACGAGCGCCGAGCTGCCGAAGATCGAAGGCAAGATCGTGCCCGTGAAGAGCAATTGAGCCGCATGTTTAATGCGCCCTTAAACGCCGGCACCTAGATTTCAGGCGTGGCGGGGCAGGCGTATCCGTCAAGTTGCGGATGTCGAACCGGAAGCTTGTGACCATGGCGCGCACGACTCCCATTGGATTGCGGTCGAAGGCCCGCGCACGGGCGCGCGCCGGCCTTGCGCTGCTGTCGGCCATCGTTATCGGCCTGGTGCTGTCCACGGTCGCGGCAGGCGCTGCGCCGGTGCCGGGCGAGGCGAACCTGTCGGCTCAGGACGGCTATGCGCGGCTGGTGCTGAAATTCGCCGAGGACGTCAGCGCCGACGTCACCACCGCCGGCTCGATTCTGCTGATCAGGTTCGATCGCGCCGCCACCATTCCGATCGACCGCTGGGTGGATGCGGCGCCCGACTATATCTCATCGGCCCGCGGCGACCCCGATGGCTCGGCGCTGCGGTTGTCGCTGTCGCGCAAGGTCCGCGTCAACACCATGACCGCCGGCGAACGCGTCTTCATCGATCTGTTGCCCGACAGCTGGACCGGCCCGCCGCCGCCGCTGCCGGCCGAGGTCGTGCGCGAGCTCGCCGAGCGCGCGCGCGCCGCCGAACGGGCGCTGCGGCTGCAGCGCGCCGAGGCGGAATCGAAGAAGCGACCGCCGATCCGCGTCCGCGCGCTGGTGCAGCCGACCTTCGTGCGCTTCGTATTCGAGATCCCCGACGGCGTCGGCATCTCCTCGGTGCTGAACGACCAGAAGCTGTCGCTGTTCTTCACCGCGCCGCTGTCCTTCGATCTCGCCGACGCCAAGCTCGTCGCGCCGCCGAACGTCGCCGCGATCAACCAGCGCATCGACGGCAGCAGGACCGTCGTCGAGCTCGGCCTGGTCGGCGAGGTCGACGTTCGTGCCTTCCGCGAGGAGAAGAACTACAACATCGACGTCGCCTATCAGCAGCCGGACAAGAAGGTTTCCGCAGTCTCCTCGGACACGCTGCCGGGCGCCAAGGCGGCCGCGGCCGAGAAGCCCAACGGCAGCAAACCCAATGGCGACAAGCCGAAGCAGGCGGCGCAGCCCGAGATCGTGCCGCCGACCTCCGACACTATCGCCAAGGAGATGAAGACGGAGACCAAGCCGGCGCCCGCGGTCGCGGCGCCAGCGACCGAGCCCGCAGCCGAGCCTGCGCCGTCGGCAGCGGCTGCTGCCGCGCCGGCCGCCGCGAAGGCCGAAGCCGCGCCCGAGGCCCCCAAGCCTGAAGCTGCTGCGCCTGCAGCTGTCAAATCCGAAGCAGCCAAATCCGAGCCAGCGAAGTCCGAGGCGATGAAGCCGGAGGCCGGCAAAGCCGAAGCCGCCAAGCCCGTCGAGACCAAGTCTGCCCAAACAGAGCCTGCCGAAACCAAGCCGGCCGAGAAGGCAGCTAATGGAGCCGCCACCCTGGAGGCCCTGCGCGACAGTGAGGGCCTGCGGCTCACCTTCGGCTTCGGCCAGGTCACGCCGGCGGCGCTGTTCCGCCGCGGCGACACGGTATGGATGGTGTTCGATTCGACCAAGCCCGTCGACGTCGAGCCCATCCGCGCCAAGGGCGGCGCCATCATCGGCGAGGTCAACAGGATGCCGCTCGACAAGGGGCAGGCGATCCGGATCCGCCTCAACCGCCCGCAGATGCATTCGCTCGGCAGCGACGATGGCGGGCGCAGCTGGACCCTGTCATTCGCCGACAAGGGCCTGACCAATCAGCAGCCGCTGATGGTGATGCGCAACGTCACCGATCCCGCGCTCGCCAATGTCATGGTGCCGCTCGCCAATCCCGGAGCCGGCATGCTGCACCGGCTGACCGACCCGGATGCCGGCGACACGCTGCTGGTCGTGACGGCGCCGCCGCCGATCCGCGGCTTCATCAAGCGCCAGGATTTCGTCGACCTGTCGCTGCTCGATTCGATCCACGGCATCGCGGTGCGTCCGAATTCGGACGACGTCGCCGTCGAGATCGCGCCCGACAAGGTGATCCTGGGCCGGCCGGGCGGGCTGACCCTGTCGTCGATCGGCTTCTCGCCGGAGCGGGCGCCGACCGCCGTACGGCCGATGTTCGACATCGACGAATGGCAGCAGAACCAGACCCTGCCGTTCGTGCCGCGCGAGGATCTGCTGATCAAGGCCGCGGCGAACGCCGAGCCGGAGCGGCGGGCGCAGACGCGGCTGGCGCTGGCGCGCTTCTACATGGCGCGAGCGATGTATCCGGAAGCGCGCGGCGTCACCAATCTGATGATCTCCGACGCCGACCCGCGCACCGACGAGACCGCCATGCTGATGATCCACGCGGTGGCGAGCATCCTGATGGGCCGGCCGGACCAGGGACTCAAGGATCTCGCCACTCCGTCGATCGGCAATAATTTCGATTCGCAGATGTGGAAGGGCCTCGCCTTCGCCCGCCAGGGCAAGTTTGCCGACGCACGCGAGAAGCTGAAGAACGTCGAGTTCGCCATCGCCTCGCTGCCGCTCGACCTGCAGCGCGTCGTGATCGCGGATGCGATGAAGTCGGCGCTCGAGATCAAGGATTTCGCCGGCGCCGCCAAGCGGCGCGCCGAGCTCGACGTGATCGGCGTGCCCGCGGACATGAAGCCCGACATCGCCGTGCTGCGCGGCCGGCTCGCCGAGGCGATGGCGCAGGAGAAGGATGCGCTCGACGACTATCGCTTCGCCGTCAATTCCGAAGACCGCCTTGCGGCCGCGGAGGCCAAGCTGCTGGAGATCAAGCTTCTGCAGAAGCGCGGCGAGATCAAGCCGCCCGACGCGTTGAAGGAGCTGGAGATCTTGCAGGCGATCTGGCGCGGCGACGCCATCGAGGTGCAGACGTTGCAGATGATGGCGCAGCTCTACGAGGAGGCCGGGCGCTATGCGGACTCGCTCGAGGCCGCGCGTCAGGCCACCCGCCTGATGCCCAACTCCGATTTGGCGCGGCAGGCCCAGGATGCAGCCTCCCGCCTGTTCTCGCAGTTGTTCCTGAACGGCAAGGCCGACGAGCTGCCGCCGGTCGATGCGCTCAGCATCTTCTACGGGTTTCGCGAGCTGACGCCGATCGGCCGCCGCGGCGACGAGATGATCCGCAAGCTCGCCGACCGCTTGGTCGGCATCGATCTGCTCGACCAGGCCGCCGAGCTTCTGCAATACCAGGTCGACCACCGCCTCGAAGGCGCGGCGCGCGCCCAGGTCGCCGCGCGTCTCGCCATGGTCTATCTCACCAACCGCAAGCCTGACCGCGCCATCGAGGCGCTGCGCACCACGCGCATCGCGGATCTCGCGGGCGAGCTGCGCCAGCAGCGGCTGCTGCTGGAAGCCCGCGCCAACAGCGACATCGGGCGTTACGACCTCGGACTGGACATCATCAGCAACATCGGCGGCCGCGAGGCGATCCGGCTGCGCTCCGACATCTACTGGGCGTCGCGGCGCTGGCGCGAGGCGTCCGAGCAGATCGAGCTCTATTACGGCGATCGCTGGCGCGATTTCCGCCCGCTCAATCCGGCTGAGCGCGGCGACATCCTGCGCGCCGTGGTCGGCTATGCGCTCGCCGACGATGCCATCGGCCTCGCCCGCTTCCGCGAGAAATATGCGCCGCTGATGACCGGCGAGGCCGACAAGATCGCATTCGACGTCGCCAGCAAGCCGGCGAGCGGCTCCAGCGCCGAGTTTGCCCAGATCGCGAAGATGGCGGCGAGCGTCGATACGCTCGACGGCTTCCTGCGCGACATGCGGGCGCGCTTCCCGGATGCCACCGGCAAAGGGCCGGACGGCGGCAAGGATGCTGCGAAGGCCCCGTCGGAGGCGACCGGCGCCTTGCCGCGCATCCAGGGCGTCAAGCAGGCGATCGCTGGTCGATGACGTCGTGTGTCAAGGCGTGGAGCCGGAGGACCTGGCGACATGACGAAGCCGACCAAGACCGAAGCCGAGCTCATCGCGATGGCCAAGGCCGATCCCGGCACGGCGACGCGCCCCGGCTATCCGGAGAGCGTGTCGATGCTGGTGAAGATCGGCGACGAGCTGAGCAAGCAGTACGACGTCGTGGGGTGAGCGATTCTGAATCCGTCCGAAGCGCGCCAAGACGAAAGTTCGAGACTGCTTTGCGAAGCCAGTGGATCGGTAATTGTCTTGTTCGTTCAGTCGGAGCGATGCGGCGCAAGCGCTTCGATGATGCGGCAGTCGGCAACGGTGCCGTGCTTGCAGCGCCCTATGACATCGGCAAGTTCGTCGCGCAGCGCCACGAGGTCTGAGATCTTGCGTTCGATCTCTGCCAGATGTTGGCCGGCGATGACGTCGACCGCTTCGCACGAGCGGTCTCGCTGATCGGCGAGATCCAGCAGGTCACGGACTTGGTCGATGGAGAAGCCCAAGTCGCGGGCACGCCGAATGAAGCTCAGTCGCCCCAGTTGGTCGTTGTCATAGGCTCGGTAATTGCCCTCGGTTCTCGCCGGAACCGGTAGCAGACCGATCCGCTCATAATACCGGATCGTTTCGACCTTGGTGCCGGTCCGCTTCGCGAGGTCTCCGATGGTCAGTCGTGACATGGCTTGACCCTGTAGTGGCTACAGGGTCCATATAGGACGTCGCATCATCTTGTAAGAGGCGACGATATGGCTGGTTGTCATGATGACTGCTGTTCGTCTTCCCCTCCGAGGGAACTGGACAGCCCCCGCTGGCGTCGTGCGCTCTGGATTGCGTTGGCCATCAACGGAGCCATGTTTTTGGCCGAGATCGCAGCAGGCGTGGCGGCCGGGTCGGCCTCGCTGCAGGCGGACGCGATCGACTTCCTCGGTGATACGGCCAACTATGCGATCAGCCTCGGAGTGGCGGGACTCGCGTTGACCTGGCGAGCACGCGCCGCCCTTCTGAAGGGCTGGTCGCTCGTCCTGCTTGGCGTCCTTGTCCTTGCCTCCACTGTCTGGCACGCAATTGCAGGCACCCTCCCGGAGGCGAGGACGATGGGGGTCGTCGGCATACTCGCTCTTGTCGCCAATGCAGGCGTGGCCGTCATGCTCTACCGTTTCCGCGTCGGCGACGCGAATATGAGGTCGGTCTGGATCTGCTCCCGGAACGATGCGCTCGGCAACATCGCCGTGCTCGCGGCCGCAGCCGGTGTGTTCGGCACCGGCACGGCGTGGCCGGATCTCATTGTGGCGGCGATCATGGCCGCGCTTGGTTTGAGCGGTGGCTGGCACGTCATACAGCGAGCTCGTATCGAGCTGCGCGGCTCCTCCACATCGCGCCCCGTCGCAAGCCCAATCCGGGCGAACTGATCGAGGGTACGCGTCAATGGGAGACACGAACCTACTGCCTCTCGCTCATAATGACAGGTGAAACCTACCCGCCGTAGCTCTGCACCAGGCTGCCGGCGACCAGCGACCAGCCGTCGACCAGCACGAAGAAGATCAGCTTGAACGGCAGCGACACCACGACCGGCGGCAGCATCATCATGCCCATCGACATCAAGACCGAGGCGACCACGAGGTCGATGATCAGGAACGGCAGGAACAGCAGGAAACCGATCTCGAAGGCGCGCCTGAGCTCGGAGATCATGAAGGCCGGCACCAGGATGCGCAGCGACAGGTCGTCGGGCGTCGCCGGCGGCGGCTCGCCCGAGAGGTCCGTGAACAGCTTCAGGTCCTTCTCACGCACGTTCTTCTGCATGAAGCCGCGCAGCGGCACCGAGGCGCGCTGCAGCGCGTCCTCGACGCCGATCTGGTTCTCGACCAGCGGCCGGATGCCGTCCTCATAGGATTTCTGCAACACCGGCCCCATCACGAACGCGGTCAGGAACATCGCGAGCGCGATGATGACCGAGTTGGGCGGGGCGGTCGCAGTGCCCATCGCCGTGCGTAGCAGCGACAGCACGACCACGATGCGCGTGAACGACGTCATCATGATCAGGATCGACGGCGCGATCGACAGCACCGTGAGCAGCGCGATCAGTTGGACCGCGCGTTCGGTGACGCCGCCACCGCCGGCGCCGAGATTGATGCTGATGTCCTGCGCAGCAGCACGTCCCGCCAGTAAACCGGCGGCAGTCAGAACAGCGATGAAGACAACTCTACGCGGGGGAAGCAGCGATCTCACTGAGACGACTTCGGACGTCCGAGCAGCGAGGCCATCTCGTCCTCCAGATTCTCGAAGCTGGTCTTGGCCGGCGCGGCTTGCGCCGGAGCCGGCTCGCTGCGTGCGGCCGCCCGGGGACCCGAGGCTGGAGCAGCCGACGGATCGGCCGATGGACGCCGCAGCGCGGCCTCGAGCCGTTGCGCCATCTCGGCCAGATTGGCTTCGGCGCTCTGATCGGCCGCTGCGGGCGGCGGCGCAACCGGCGGCGGGGGCGGTGGCATCTGCGCAATCGGCGGCAGCGGCGGCGCCGCCACGCGTTCGACGCGCTCGGCAGCGCGTTCAGCGCTCCGCACCGGCGGCAGCCGGGGCCCCTCGGAGGGGCGCGGCGCCTCTGCCGGCCGTTGCGGCTCGGCGGGGCGCAGCGGGCGCGGCATCACCGGTTCACCGCGGGGCGCCCGCTCGGGGCGCGGCTCCAGGCGGGCTTCGTCGCCGCCGCGCGGCTCTCCACGGACGTCTGCCCGGAGGTCCTGGCGGGGATCGGGACGGCGCGGAGGGAGCGGTGATTCCGGCGGGAACGCCGGTGCCGGCTCACGCCGCTCAGCAGCAGCCGGCCCCGTGCGGCGAACCTCATCGATGAACGACGGCCGCATCGGGCGCTGCGGCGGCTCCGGCATCTGCGGCTCGGCATGCTCGGCGGCCTCGGTCTTCGGCTCGTTGTCGGCCCAGGACGGCGCATCCGGCAGCGGCGCGATGCGCGCCGCCGGCCGTTCTTCATTGATGCCCGGCCGCTGCGGCAATTGCTCGCGCGCCGGCATGGCGCGCACGATGTTGGATTCGACCACGATGTCGGTCGGCCCGCCGATCATCAAAAGATGCTCTATGTTGTCACGGCGCACGAGCACGAGACGGCGGCGGCCATCGACGGCGGCGGCATCGATCACGGCAAGCCGGGGCATGCGGCCGCGATTCGGGTTGGTGCCGAGACGATTGCCCGCGAATCGACGGACCAGCCACGCGGCGAGGCCGATCAGAGCCAGCACCGCCACGAATGCAAAAAAGAACGTCAGTGCCTGCATCTCTGTCCCCGGCAAATACCGCGTCCTTTCGAAGTCTCTCGTCTGTCCAACGCATCGCCGGCAGCGAACGGAGCTTCAGAACCGGAACCAACCTGTTAACGCATGACGGCAGGAACTGCCGCTCGGCCTCTTAATAACCCATGAATCGGCCGGGCCAAAACGACTTCTTGGCGAGCCGCGCCGTCCCGTAATGATGCATCGGTCGGCTGGGGCCCCGGCACTTTCCTAAGAAATCGTCAAAACCCCGGGAATGTCCCGGTGGGCATCGCACCGTTTCTTAACTCCTTGTTAACCATATGCACGGCAATTTCTACCTACCCAAACCGTCCGGTAGCCGGACACAACCGAGCAGCGCCATGTCCATCAACGATCTCCCCGTGTTGTCGGCGTTGCGGACCAAGATGCAATGGCACCAGGAGCGCCAGCGCGTGCTGTCGGAGAACGTGTCCAATTCGGATACGCCCAACTTCAAGCCGAAGGATCTGGTTGAGCCGAAGTTCGACTCAACCGGCCAGGCGGTCGGCGGCTTTGCGCCGCTGTCGCTGACCCGGACCAGCACCGCGCACATCGCACCGTCGTCGGGCGAGAGCGCGAGCTTCGACCAGAACCGCAAGGCGGGATTTCAGACGAGGCCCGCCGGCAACGCGGTGAGCCTCGAAGAGGAGATGCTGAAGGTCTCCGCCAACCAGATGGACTATGCCGCGGCAACCTCGTTGTACGGCAAGAGCCTGCATCTGTTGAAGACGGCGATCGGCAAGGCCTGAGCCGGAGTTGAGGACGGAGACCGACAAGCATGGCAAACGACTCCAGCGATTTTCTGCGCTCGATGAGCATTGCGACCTCCGGCCTGCGTGCGCAGGCGGGGCGTATGCGCGTCATTTCCGAGAACATCGCCAATGCCGATTCGACCGCCGCCAAAGCGGGTGGCGATCCGTATCGCCGCAAGGTCCCGACATTCACCTCGGCGCTCGACCGTGCGCTTGACGCCAAGGTGGTGGCACTCGGCAAGGTGGTGCCCGATCAATCGTCGTTCCGCGTCAAATACGACCCCAGTAACCCGGCCGCGGACGCGTCCGGCAATGTCAAGTACCCCAACGTCAATCCGCTCATCGAGATGACCGACATGCGCGATGCACAGCGGTCCTACGAGGCGAATTTGAACATCATCGGCGCCACGCGCCGCATGATCCAACGCACACTCGACATTCTGAAGACCTAGGACAGGAACGAAAGTCATGGCCTCCCCAATCTCCGCAGCTAATGCCTATGCGAATTCCGCCCGCGTGCTCGACGCCGGCGGCTCGAGCGGTGCCTTCGGTAGCCTCGGGCGCGTGCGCGACGTGCTAGGCAGCGGCAACGGCGCCGACAAGGGTGGTCCGTCGTTCAGCGCGGTGCTGAAGGATGCGATCGGCAGCGTGATGGAGGCCGGACGCAAGTCGGACAGTCAGGCGGTCGCGATGGCCGCGGGCAAGGCGAACGTCATGGATGTCGTCACGGCGGTCGCCGAAACCGATGTCGCGGTGTCGACGCTGGTGTCGGTGCGCGACCGCGTGATCCAGGCCTATGAAGACGTGATGAAGATGACGATCTAGGCGCAACTCGTAACGCATCAGGGATTTGCCGTCTGCCGCGACTGCGCGCGATGCGCGATGAGGCGGGTGCCGGACCGGAACCGATCGACAGTGAGGAACGACAGGACATGACAGGAGCTGAAACGCTCGATGTGGCGCGCGATGCGATCTGGACCATCGTGCTGGTCTCCTCGCCGCTGATGGTGGTCGGCCTCGTCGTCGGCGTGGTCGTCTCCCTGTTTCAGGCGCTGACGCAGATCCAGGAGCAGACTCTGGTGTTCGTGCCGAAGATCATTGCGATCTTCGTGACGCTGCTGCTGGCGCTGCCGTTCATGGCCGATGCCCTGCATTCGCACATGATGCGGATCTCGTCGCGAATCATCGGCGGATGAGGCAATGTCCGGGGCAGCAGGGCTAGCCTGCGTGAGGGCGCTGCGAGCGGTCGCGAGGAGCAGTGCGGGGGGCGCTGCTGCTTTCGGCCGTGAGCTGGCGGCCTTTCGGGCCAACTCTTCGCAAGCTGTCTCGTCGCAGGCTGTCTCTTCAAAGACCGTCGTGCCGCACCAGCATGCGGTCGAAAGGGCCGTGACGGCGGACGATGCGCATCGATATTTCCTTCCTTCCGGCGCTGGCCGCCGTGTTCATGCTGGCCTTCGCGCGCGTCGGCGCGATGGTGATGCTGCTGCCGGGCCTCGGCGAGGTCAACATCCCCGTCCGCATCAAGCTCGCGACCGCGCTGCTGCTCACGATGATCGTGCTGCCGCTGCACCGTCAGGCCTATCAGGTCGACCTGCAGGCGTTGTCGCCGCTCTTGGTGATGATGGTGCACGAGATCGTGATCGGCATCGTGCTCGGCGCAACGGCGCGGGTGACGCTGTCGGCGCTGCAGGTCGCGGGCTCCGTGATCGCGCAGCAGATGGGGCTCGGTTTCGTCACCGCGGTCGATCCGACGCAGGGCCAGCAGGGCGTCCTGATCGGCAACTTCCTCACCATGCTCGGTGTGACCCTGCTGTTCTCGACCGACAGCCATCACCTGGTGATCGCTGCGCTCAGCGACAGCTACAAGATCTTCGCGCCGGGCGAATTGATCCCGAGCGGCGACGTCGCCTCGCTGGCGACCAAGGCCTTTGCCACGGCGTTCAAGATCGGCCTGCAATTGTCGGCGCCGTTCCTGGTGTTCGGGCTGGTCTTCAACATCGGGCTCGGCGTGCTGGCGCGGCTGATGCCGCAGATGCAGGTCTATTTCGTCGGTGCGCCGCTCTCGATCCTGATCGGCTTCCTGATCTTCGCGCTGGTCCTGACCGCGATGATGGGAACGTTTCTCGGCTATTTCGAAGGCGTCATGCACGAGATGATGCCGCGGTGAGGGGGCCGATCGATGTCCGATGAGGCCGATTCCGAAGACAAAACAGAAGACCCGACGCAAAAGCGGCTGGACCAGGCGCTCGAGCGCGGCGACGTCGTCAAGAGTCAGGAGCTCAACACCTGGTTCGTGATCGCCTCCGCGACCTTGGTGATGTCGACCTTCTCGGGCTCGATCGGCACCGCGGTGCTGGTGCCGATGCGCAACCTGATCGCCAATTCCTGGATGATCCAGACCGACGGCGCCGGCCTGCTGGCGCTGGCGCGCAGCCTGTCGTTCGCCGTGATCGCGGCGATCGGCGTGCCCATTCTGATGGTGATGCTGGCGGCGATTGCCGGCAACATGATGCAGCATCGCCTGGTCTGGTCGGGCGAGCCGATGAAGCCGAGCCTGAGCAAGATCTCGCCCTTGGCCGGCGCCAAGCGCCTGTTCGGCAAGCAGGCCGCGGCCAATTTCGCCAAGGGGCTGTTCAAGCTCGTGCTGCTCGGCACGGTCATGGTCATGATCCTGTGGCCGGAGCGGCTGCGCCTCGAATCGCTGCTGCACATGGACGTCAGCGAGCTGCTCGGCGTCACGATGTCGCTGACCACGCATCTGATGGGCTCGGTGGTCGCGCTGCTCGCCCTGGTCGCGATCGGCGACTACCTGTTCCAGTATCGGCAATGGTACGAGCGGCAGAAGATGTCGGTGCAGGAGATGAAGGAGGAGTTCAAGCAGTCGGAAGGCGACCCGCACGTCAAGGGACGCATCCGGCAGATCCGGCAGCAGCGCATGAAGAAGCGCATGATGGCCGCGGTTCCAAAGGCCTCCGTGATCATCACCAACCCGACCCACTACTCGGTCGCGCTGTCCTACGAGCGCGGCATGTCGGCCCCGGTCTGCGTCGCCAAGGGCGTCGACAACATCGCCTTCAAGATCCGGGAGGTCGCCAAGGCGCACGACATCCCGATCGTCGAGAACGTGCCGCTGGCGCGCGCGCTCTACGCCACGGTCGAGATCGACGAGGAGATCCCGGTGGAACATTATCACGCCGTCGCTGAGATCATCGGCTACGTGATGGGGCTGCGGCGCAACCTCTCGGGGCGCCCGCGATGACAACCGATTCGGTCCCCGGACGGACCGCAAAATACGGATAAATCATGGAATATCGGCTTGACGGGCTTGCGCTTGACCCGTCGATTCAGGCAGGTGGAAGGGGGAGCCGCGCGAACGGGCTGGGGCTCCCAGCCGACAGGTCGCGTCCCCGAGCCATGAGCGCCGATTCCGACAACGATGGGTTACAGGATCAGGTGGGCCTGCCGGAGCGGCCGCGCCGCAGCGGCAGCATTCTGCTGATCCTGCTGGTGGCGTTCGGCCTCGTCGCGGTCGCGATCGCGTTGATGACGATCGGCCGCGCCCAGGCGCAGCCCTACATTCTCGGGCTGCTGTCGTTGCTCGCCACCGTCGGCCTGTTCAATCTGTTCGCGTTCGCCGCCGGCATCGTCCGCTTCGCCGACAAGTCGACCGACGATCCGGTGTTGGGCGCGATCGCCGATCACGCCTTCGATGGCCTCGCGGTGACCGATCCGCGCGGCCATGTCGTCTACGCCAACGCCGCCTATCTCAACATGACGGGAGCGGCGACCGCGCAGGAGGCGCGTCCCGTCGAGCGTGTCTTCATCGGCAATCCCGATGTCTCCGAAGCGGTGTTCCGCCTGCTCAAGGCGGCGCGCGAGGGCAAGCGGCAGCAGGAGGAGGTACGCATCACTGCGGCCGAAGGCGCGCAGGGGCGCTGGCTGCGGATGCGCGTGCGTCCGCTCGGCCAGACCAAGCGCCACGCCCGCTACGCGGTGTGGTCGATCGCCGACATCACGCGGGATCGCGAACGCCAGGAGGACGTGTTCCAGGAGCTGCAGCATGCGATCGAATATCTCGACCATGCGCCGTGCGGCTTCTTCTCGGTCAATCCGGAAGGCAGCCTCGTCTACGTCAATGCCACGCTCGCCAACTGGCTCGACTACGATCTCGCCGAGATCGGCTCGGGCGGCCTGAAGCTCGCCGACGTCGTCTCCGGTGACGGCGCGTCGCTGCTGACCTCGATCGTGGCGGTGCCCGGCGAGGTCCGCACCGAGGTGTTCGACATCGACCTGAAGATGCGCGGCGGCAAGACCATGCCGGCGCGGCTCTACCACAAGCTCGCCTTCGGCGCCGACGGCAAGCCGGGCGCCTCGCGCACCCTGGTCATCAGCCGCGCCCGCGACGAGCGCTCCGATCCGGAGCGCGCCGCCGAGGTGCGCTTCATGCGCTTCTTCGACCATACGCCGATGGCGATCGCGACCGTCGACCGCGGCGGCGCCGTCGTAAGGGCCAATGCGCGCTATGCCAAGCTGGCGCAGAGCGTCAGCGGCGATGTGGCTGCGGCGAAATCGATCTTCCGCACCGTCAGCCAGCGCGACCGGCATCTCCTGATCGCGGCGATCAACCAGGCCTCGGAAGGGCAGGCGGACATTCCGCCGGTCGAGGTGATGCTGGAGGGTGCGAAGGAGCGCTTCGGCCAGTTCTTCGTCACCGCCGTCGACGAGGACGAGCGCGAGACGGAAGCTGCGATCGTCTATCTGCTCGAGACCACCGAGCGCCGCGCGCTGGAGAACCAGATCAACCAGTCGCAGAAGATGGAGATGGTCGGTCAGCTCGCCGGCGGCATCGCCCACGACTTCAACAACGTGCTCTCGGCCATCATGATGGCCAACGATTTCCTGCTGAACGCGCACAAGCCGACCGACCCGTCGTTCCAAGACATCATGCAGATCAAGCAAAACGCGACCCGCGCCGCGACGCTGGTGCGGCAGCTGCTGGCGTTCTCGCGCCGCCAGACCCTGCGGCCGCAGGTGCTCGATCTCGGCGACGCGCTGTCCGACCTGACGATGCTGCTGCGCCGGCTGATCGGCGAGAAGGTCAAGCTCGACCTCGTGCATGGCCGCGACCTGTGGCCGGTCAAGGTCGACGTCTCGCAGTTCGAGCAGGTGGTCGTGAATCTCGCGGTCAATGCCCGCGATGCGATGCCCGATGGCGGCAAGCTCTCGGTGCGGACCGCCAACGTCTCGGCCGACGAGGTCGCGCAGGCCGCCTACAAGGGCATGCCGGTCGCCGACTACGTCCGCATCGAGATCAGCGACACCGGCACCGGCATTCCGGCCGAGATCCGCGAAAAGATCTTCGAGCCGTTCTTCTCGACCAAGGAGGTCGGCAAGGGCACCGGCCTCGGGCTGTCGACCGTTTACGGCATCATCAAGCAGACCGGCGGCTTCATCTACGTCGACAGCGAGGTCGGCAAGGGGACCTCGTTCCAGATCTTCCTGCCGCGGCACATCGTCGTGCCGGAGGTCCAGGCCGAGCCGCACGCGGCCAACGGCGCCGCCAAGGAGCCGGCCGCAGCGGAAGCGTCAAAGCCGCGCGCCGACCTGACCGGGCAGGGCACCATCCTGCTGGTCGAGGACGAGGAGGGCCTGCGGGCGCTGAACGCGCGGGGCCTGCGCTCGCGCGGCTACAGCGTCATCGAGGCGTCGAATGGCGTCGAGGCGATGGAGGCGCTGGAGGAGTGCGATGGCGTGCTCGATCTCGTGGTGTCCGACGTGGTGATGCCGGAGATGGACGGACCGACGCTGCTCAAGGCGATGCGCGAGCGCAATCCGGAGATCAAGATCATCTTCGTCTCGGGCTATGCCGAGGATGCGTTCGAGAAGAGCCTACCCGAGAACCAGCAGTTCGCGTTCCTGCCAAAGCCCTTCACGCTCAGCCAGCTCGTGGCGGCGGTCAAGGAAACCATGGCGCCACAATAGGTTACCGGAGTTCCTTGGGAAGTTCCTTGGCAAGGCGGCCGAGCGCCTTCATCCCGCGACCCAGCGCCGCAGCCGCGCGGCCTCGTGCCGCCTTCCCTTTTCGCCGGTTGTGCCCATCTTACAGGCATCCCCATTCCGGGGAGTTATGGGAAACACAGATGAGCTTCATGCAGCGCAAAAGCGGCCTCCTCAAGGCGATGGCCGTGGCCCTTTCACTGGCGCTGCCGACGGTGCTCGCCGTCTCGGCGGCCGACGCCCGGATCGGCGGCGGCTCCAGCTCGGGCTCCCGCGGCACGCGCACCTTCTCCGCGCCACCTCCCACCTCGACCGCGCCGGGATCGGCGTCGCAATTCAACCGCACCATCACCCAGCCGGGCCAGCCCGGCGGCTTCAACACGGCCGCGCCCGCGCGTGGCGGGCTGTTCGGTGGCCGCGCGGGTGGCCTGCTCGGCGGCCTCGCTGCCGGCTTCCTCGGTGCCGGCCTGTTCGGCATGCTGTTCGGCGGCGGGCTCTTCTCCGGCCTCGGCGGCTTCGCCTCGATCATCGGCCTGATCCTCCAGGTCCTGCTGGTGGTGTTCCTGGTGCGCATGGCGATGGCCTGGTGGCAGCGCCGCAACCAGCCGGCCTATGCCGCCGGCCCGGCGCCGTCGCCCACCGACGGCCAGCCGAGCCTCCGCTCGGGCCTGAGCGGCCTTGGTGGTTTCGGTGGCTTCGGCGGTGGCAGCAACACGCCGCCGCTGCAGATCCTGCCGGCCGACTACGAGTCGTTCGAGCGGCTGCTCGGCGAGATCCAGTCCGCCTGGTCGAACGAGGATGTCGGCCGCCTGCGGCTGCTGTCGACGCCCGAGATGGCCTCGTATTTCGAGCGCGATCTCGAGCAGAACCAGGCCCGCGGCGTGGTCAACAAGGTCAGCGCCGTGAAGCTGCTGCAGGGCGACCTCGCCGAAGCCTGGCGCGAGAATGGCGCGGACTACGCCACGGTCGCGATGCGCTTCACCTTGGCCGACAAGACCATCGAGCGCGCCTCGGGCCGGGTGGTCGACGGCTCCGACCAGCCGCAGGAGGTCACCGAGATCTGGACCTTCCTGCGCCACGCCGGCGCCGATTGGCAGCTATCGGGAATCCAGCAGGTCAGCTGAGCCTGACTTGAGACCCTCATCAGGCGCCGCGGAGCAATCCGCGGCGCCTTTGCTTGTGGAACAATTCCCATCTCTCGTGGGCCCGATGGCGGCTGTTCCCAGGCCGATCTGAAGCGCACGGGCGGTGACGGGCTGCTATACTGCTTCGCGGCGAACTAACACTGCGTCCGTTGCGTTGTCCGAGCCTAACGTGTGGGCGCATCACTGCGAGGATGGCCCATGCGTTACGAGCTCTACTACTGGCCCATGATCCAGGGGCGCGGCGAATATGTGCGTCTCGCGCTGGAGGAGGCGGGCGCCGCCTATCGCGACGTCGCGCGCGAGGACGGCATCGGTGCGATGACGGCGATGATGGAGGAGGATAGCGACACGCCGCCCTTCGCGCCACCGTTCCTGAGAGCGGGCCGCCGCGTCATCGGCCAGACCGCCAACATCCTGCTGTTTCTCGGCAGCCGCCATGGCCTTGCGCCCAAGGCCGAAGCCGGCCAGCTCTGGGTGCATCAATTGCAGCTCACCGTGACCGACTTCGTCGTCGAGATCCACGACACGCATCATCCGCTGGGGCCGACGCTGTACTACGAGGACCAGCGTGCGCCGGCCAGGAAGCGCACCGCCGAATTCTGGGGCGAGCGGGTGCCGAAATTCCTCGGCTATTTTGAGCAGCTCCTGTCGAAAAGCGGTGGCGCCTACGTCACCGGGCGCAGGCTCACTTATGTCGACCTGTCGCTGTTCCAGATCGTCGCCGGCCTGCGCTACGCGTTCCCGAAGCGCATGATGGCGTTCGAGCGCAACATCCCGAGCCTCGTCGCGCTGCATGACCGCGTCGCCAGCAGGCCGAACATCTCAGCCTATCTCGCCAGCGAGCGCCGCATCGCCTTCAACGAGGACGGCATCTTCCGCCACTACAAGGCGCTGGATGCGTGAAGGCGAAGCCCTGCGGCGCCGCGCTTGACGATGTATAAGCATTGGCTTATACATCTGGCATGATCGTCGAAGCCCAGCTGACATCCGTCATGAAGACGCTTGCCGACCCGACGCGGCGGGCCGTGTTCGAGCGCATCGCGCGCGAGGGGGAGGTGGCGGCCACGGGCCTGGTGCAGGGCTCGCGCGTGTCGCAGCCGGCGATCTCACAGCATCTCAAGGCGCTGCGCGACGCCGGGCTGGTCAGCGAACGGCGCGACGGCCGCCACAACTATTATAGCGTCGCGCCAAAGGGGCTGGCGCCGCTGGTCGACTGGCTCGGTCATTACCGCGCATTCTGGCATGAGCGTATTGCCGGCCTCGAGGCACTGTTGAAGGAGACCGAGTGATGGGTGAGACGCATGCGATCGTGGTGGAGAAGCATCTGCCCCATTCGCCCGACAAGATCTGGCGCACGCTGACCACGAGCGACCTGATCGCGAAATGGTTGATGCCGAACGACTTCGTCGCGGCCACCGGGCATCGCTTCACCTTCCGCACCAAGCCGGTGGGCGACTGGGATGGCGTCGTTCACTGCGAGGTGCTCGCCTGTGAGCCGCCGCATCTGCTCAGCTATTCCTGGAAGGGCGGTTCGGACTCCAACCCGGCCTACGGCTTACGGCTCGACAGCGTCGTGACCTGGACGTTGACGCCGGTCGAGGGCGGCACGCATCTGCGGATGGTCCATGACGGCTTCGTCTTCCCGGGCAACAAGTTTCAGTTCGACATCATGGGACAGGGGTGGAGTCGGATCGGCGATGCCATCACACGTATAGCGGCGGATGCCTGAGGCGCCGCCGCTATACGAAGTTGGCCTGAGGGTGTGGGATCGTCAGGCGAGAATGTCGACGCGCGTGCCCTGGCCGGGCGGCAGCGGCGGACGGGAGGCCTGCTTTTCAGCGGCCGCTTCGTCGCCGGTCTTGTCGGGCTTGAAGGCCTGGCTCTGCTGCGTTCGATTCCGGGTCTGCGTGTCTTGGGTCTGCGGCTTGGTCGTCTCGGTCGAGACCGGCGGCGGTGAGGGCGGCGGCGATGACGACGAAACGCTCGAAACGGACATGGTCCAGCTCCTCGCTTGGTGTTGCGATGAGCGTGGCCATCCCTGACGAAAACTTCGTCAACCAGATCGCTCGAATTGTCTGCAACTGTCGGTGGCGCGGCGAATAGTGAACGGGTCGCTGCCGCCGGCGCAGAAACGACAGGGCTATCGCGTCACGCGGGCCTATTGGTCCTTGCTGCGGCTGATCGTGATCGAGGACTCGGTCTTGGTCCGGGCGCAACGCATGTCGAGCCGGCGGTAGCGGCTGGCGACGTCGTCGCCGCGGAAGATCCCGAGCCGGCGGTAACAGCGTGTGACGCCGCGCTGCATGTCGTCCTTCGGCAAGGTGAACACGATCGCCGCCGCGCTCGCCATCAGGTCGATGAAGGCCGGCGGCGGCTTGCGGTCGGTTTTTCCGAACAATTGATTGCTGAAGTTCTTAGACGAGCAGCCGAGCGTGAGCTCGCGCGCTTTGGGGTGGGCGAGATAGACGGTGCCGGCCGCGGTCTGACCGATCTTGATGCCGTCGATGCCGTTCTTCAATTCCTTGGCGAGGTCGTCACAGCGATCGGCGCGCGCGGGCTGCGGCAGCAGAGCCGCGCCCAGAGCAAACACGATGGCAAACAGGGCCGCCCGGCCGAATGAGCAATGATACGAACGCATTTCGAATACCCCCCGCGCCATTGAACCCGGCGCGAGGAGATCACGCAAGCGCCGATGCGCTGCCTCCGCACAAGATCATCGCGCGTGTGACACGAGTCGGGAGACGCAGTCAGATGTCGGCGAAAGCGGCGCGATCGGTCTATTGGAATAAGCAGCGGCCCTGACGCATCAGCTGTACGCCGGCGGCCAGGCGTTGACAGTCGCTGTTATAGGTTTGGTAATTGCAGCCGCAGACCGGTCTGTAGATGCGAGGGCAGGCCCGCGGCTTGACCCGGCAAACGCCCCTTAGGACGAACCCCTGGCCACAATGGTCGGCCGGGAGGTCGCAGAACAGGCCGAAATTGCAGGTGTTGCCGTTAAGGCCGCCGCACAAATAACCTGGACCGACCGCACCGGCGCTGCCGGGGAGCATGGTCGCGAGGCTTAGGGCGAAAGTGATTGCAATGAACAGACCCTTTTTCATGATACCTCAGGCGCAAATGGATGGATCAACAGCTTTAGGTTTAGCATGGTGCTGTCCTGGTTCAATTCATTTCGCCGTTCGCTCGTGACGGCGTCGAACCGCGGCTTCACGCCGAGGCGATCTGCCGGGCTGTCTCGATCAGCACCTCGAACGTTTCACCAGGCGCCAAATTCACCATGTCGTGGGCGCAGGCGACGGTGCGCACGGTCCAGGCGGGATCACCGCGCAGACGCTCGTACTGCGCCGTAAACGGTGTCGCACTCCAACCGGTCGCGTAGACGAAGACGCGGGGCAGCTCGGGATGAGGGCGCGTCAGACGAAGCCGCTGCACGAAAGTGCCGAGCGGATGCGGCCGGCACCGGCGATCGACCCCGTCGCGCGGCAGCACCGTGAGCCCGTCATGTCCGGCCTGCGCGATCACCAGCCGTCGATAGTCGTCCCCGGCAAGATCCCACCAGGCCTGACCATCGTCCGGCGCGAACGCATCCAGGTAGATCAGCGCGGCAAGCCGCTCCGGCGCGCGATCCGCGACTCCCGAGGCCACCATGCCGCCATAGCTGTGCGCGCAGAGGATGACACCTGAGAGATCTTTGACCGCCAACAACTCCAGTACGTCAGCGATATGCGTCTCGAGGTTGATGCGCGCGCCCAGGGCAGGCGTCTCCTCGAGCCCGCTCAGGGTGATCGCATGGGCTGCATGACCGGCCTGGCAGAGACGCGCCGCGAGCGGGGCATACCACCAGCCGCCGCGCCAGCCGCCGGGAATGAGGACAAAAGTCGCCATGGTGATCCTCCGCGATGTGATGTCGAAGCGTGTCTCGATCAGCTCTCGCCTTGCAGGCTATCAGCCTTGTCAAGCCCCCGCCTGGGCTCGCTGGCCCCCCCGCTGCGGACCAGCCGCATGGGCGCCATCCGCAGTCCGGCAGCTTTCTTTTCCGCAAAAAGGGCTTAGAACGGCTCTATCGCCGGGTGCCTCGGACAGGCGTTTTCCGGCCCTTCAACCCACGAGTCTTCCATGAACGCGCCCACCGCTTTCCCCGACCAGTCCAAGCCCGTCCCGCCCTACAAGCACACGCCGCTGTTTCCGCTCGGGCCGGACACCACGCCCTACAAGAAGATCACGGCCGAGGGCGTGCGGGTCGAGAAGGTCTTGGGCCGCGACATGCTGGTGGTGTCGCGCGACGCGTTGCGGACGCTGTCCGAGGCCGCGTTCGGCGAGATCAACCACTTCCTGCGCCCCGGCCATCTGAAGCAGCTGCGCAGCATCCTGGAGGATCCGGAGGCCAGCCCGAACGACAAGTTCGTCGCGCTCGACTTCCTGAAGAATGCCAACATCTCCGCCGGCGGCGTGCTGCCGATGTGCCAGGATACCGGCACCGCGATCATCATGGGCAAGAAGGGCTGCAACGTCATCACCGACGGCAACGACGAGGCCGCGCTGAGCGAAGGCGCGCGCGACGCATACTTGCGCCGGAACCTGCGCTACTCGCAGGTCGCGCCGTTGTCGATGTATGAAGAGAAGAACACCGCCAACAACATGCCGGCGCAGACCGAGATCTACGCCGAGGGCGAGGACGCCTACAAGTTCATGTTCATGGCCAAGGGCGGCGGCTCGGCCAACAAGAGCTTCCTGTTCCAGGCGACGCCCTCGGTGCTGACCAAGGACCGGCTGCTGGCGTTCCTGAAGGAGAAGATCCTGACGCTCGGCACCGCCGCGTGCCCGCCTTATCATTTGGCGATCGTGATCGGCGGCACCTCGGCTGAATTGTGCATGAAGACGGTGAAGCTCGCCTCCGCCCGTTATCTCGACGCGCTGCCGACGCAGGGCTCCCCGGACGGCAACGCCTTCCGCGATCTCGAGATGGAGCAGGAAATCCACAAGATGACGCAGTCGCTCGGCGTCGGCGCGCAGTTCGGCGGCAAGTATTTCTGCCATGACGTCCGCGTCATCCGCATGCCGCGTCACGGCGCGAGCTTGCCGATCGGTCTCGGCGTGTCCTGCTCGGCCGACCGCCAGGTGCTCGGCAAGATCACCAAGGACGGCGTCTATCTCGAGGAGCTCGAGCATCATCCGGCGCAGTATTTGCCGGAGGTCGAGCAGGCGCTCGGCGGCGAGGTCGTCAAGATCGACCTCAACCAGCCGATGAAGGACATCCTCGCCACTCTGTCGAAGAACCCGATCAAGACGCGGTTGTCCCTGACCGGCACCATGATCGTGGCGCGCGATGCCGCCCATGCCAAGCTGCGCGAGCGCCTCGACCGTGGCGAGCCGCTGCCGGACTACTTCAAGAACCATCCGGTGTATTACGCCGGTCCGGCCAAGACTCCGGATGGCTACGCCTCCGGCGCGTTCGGCCCGACCACCGCGGGCCGCATGGATTCCTTCGTTGACCAGTTCCAGGCGGCCGGCGGCTCGATGGTGATGGTCGCCAAGGGCAACCGTGCGCCGGCGGTGCGCGAGGCCTGCAAGAAGCACGGCGGCTTCTATCTCGGCTCGATCGGCGGTGCCGCGGCGAACCTCGCCGAGCACTGCATCAAGAAGGTCGAGGTCGTCGAATATCCCGAGCTCGGCATGGAAGCCATCTGGCGCATCGAGGTGGTGGACTTCCCCGCCTTCATCATCATCGACGACAAGGGCAACGACTTCTTCAAGGAGCTGAACCTCGGCTGAGGTGAGGCGGGCGTGATGTTTGTTGCGGCGGCCGGGAGCGATCCCGGCCGTTGGTGTATGGGGGAGGCCCATCTCGCCTGAGTGCGTAGCGTGGCAACCGAATTCGCACGCCGACGGTGCGCTCCCCTCCCCCTTGCGGGGAGGGGTTGGGGGGTGGGGGTCCACGAGTCGCGCTCTATCTGATGGGCGAGGAAACGCAGCGAGATGCGACCTCGCTCTCTCGATAGTTTGGTGGTTGATGTGTATGCGCGCCCATAGCGTTCAGCGCCCGGAGACCCCCACCGCCGACCCCTCCCCGCAAGGGGGAGGGGAGCTCACTGCTGTTGTGGGGCCAGCTCGGCTCCGACTACCGTGGGGCTCAGCGTGCGTTCGTGGCAAGAGGAGCACGATGCTGAACGAAGCAACTGGTAGTCTGATGTAATGCACGCCAACCGCATCATCGGTCTCGACGGCTTCTCCCGCGGCTGGGTCGCGGTGTCGATTGCAGGCGACCGGCGCGACATCGCCTTTCCCGCCGACGTTTCGACGGCACTATCGGCTCCTTTTACCCGCGCCGCGATCGACATCCCCATCGGCATGACCGACGACGGCAACAGAACCTGCGACAAGCTCGCGCGCGACAAACTCGCGCCGCATCGCTCGCGCGTGTTCACCGGCGCGCGGCGCTGGCTGTGGGGGAACTACAAGGACCCAGATGAGGCCAATATCGAGGCCTCACGGCGCGGGCAGAAGCGCGCCTCGCGCCAGCTCTGGCATCTCGGCCGCAAGATCATGGAGATTGACGCCTTCGTGCGCGCGCATCTCGATCGCGATATTCGCGAGGTGCATCCCGAGCTAGTGTTCCTGCGCCTCCACGGCGCGCCGTTGCCGTCAAAGAAGACGGAACATGGCGCCAGGCTGCGGCGCGACGTGTTAGTTTCTGCAGGCTTCGCCGCCATCGACGACTGGATGACCCGCGCCCGCATCGGCACCGGTGCCAAGCCCGACGACGTCCTCGACGCCTGCGCGGTCGCGCTGGCCGCTCGCGACTGCGCGGGCTGCGTACCGGAAGAAGCTGCGCCGCGCGACGCGCATGGCGTGCCGATGCAGATCTGGTTTTGAGGCGCGGCCCGGCCAAGTTTGTCCCACATCTGCTTCAGCGCGGAGGGCTGGCGTACATGGGGTAAGCGATCAACGGACGGGTTTCCGCTTATCCCTGCATAGGGCTAGGCCGTCGAGTTTCGAGATGCTGCTAGCGGAAATCGCGTGCGTTGAGCGGGTGCTTGTGGTTGGGCACCGGGCCGAATTCGCTGCGTGGTGCAAGAGGGAGCGTCTTTGTTGAGCACTGAACCATGTTCGTGCTGAGATTCAGGTCGCAGTCGTCATAATCCAACGTCACCCGCCGCTTGCAGCTGTTCTTCAGGCTGTACCAGTTGACCCCAGGAGCTTTCGGCCACGCCTTCTCTACCACGCACTGGCTTGGATCTGATTGTGGGGCCGAACTGACTGTCCGCGGCGGTCGAACTACGCTTGATGGTGGCTCGGCAACGGGCTTGGTAATGGGAGTTGCTGCCGGATTCGGCTGCGTTCTGTCCACGCCGAGAATGTCAGCGGTCACATTCTTCGCTGCAGAGCCAAGATCCCGGGAACGAGCGTTTGCCGGTACCGCTCCGATGCGGACAGCGGTGGCGGCGCCGCCATTCGTGGACATGGACTTTCCGTCCGGCTCGAGCGTGTAGTTCCATGTCCCCGCGCTGTTCGTATAGGTCAATACGTTTCCCGAGCAGGTCCACGTACCCTGGACACAAGCCGGGTGTTCGCTGCACAATGCTCTGCCGTCAGGGAGTAGCGTACCTCTGTTGCCACTGCCTGAGTGTCGCCAGTCACCGATAAACTTGGCTGCGCAACTCGATTGCGGAGCGGCCTCTGCCGCGGCGGTACCGGAAAGTAGTACCGAAAGAAGTAAGAGATATCTCATTGTAGTTCCAATGAAGCAGGTTGGACTATGATTACCCAATTCCTAGCTCGAATGTGAGTTAGGTGATCCAATCAGATTCCGATCGCGACCGCAACGATGACCGCTTGAGCCATTTCGGCAGCCGTAGCGATGGATATAGGAAGTCCCCGCCTCACGGTTGATGGCTTCGATGCCTGCCAGGGGTCGAAATACAAACAAGTGCGCGCACTCTCCCGCTGGCCGGACCTCAATGAGGGGGCGCGGCTTCCCTGACGGGCCATAGGCCAATGTTCGATCCGATTCCAAGGGGGATGTTCTAAAAAAAATAAATCGCTTGTGATTTTTCCGAAATCGTGATTTTATCCCGCCATCCCGCCTCACTGCGGAGGGGCGTTGCGCGCGATCGTCACGACACGCGAGGCGGGGAGGCGATGGCCGCGATGGAGCCGCAGCGTGTCTTCGGATACGCGGACGAACGGCTTGGCGCGGACGCGAAGTCGCAGCGTCCTGACACCCCGAAGCTGGTGTCACGTTCGTGCGGTGCTGAGCGCATCGCGCGGATCATGGTGGCCAACAAGCCGGCGCACCAGGGAGACTGCGTATAAGCGTGAAGCCATCGCGCAGGGAAGGCCGGGCGTTTCTCGGCTGCACCTGTGGTACCTGCCGCCTGCATTTTTTCTCGCAGGCGGGCCGCAGGCGTCAGCCGACGCCTGGCCTTCCCTGCGCCCTCTGCATTTTGAAGAGGGACATGTCGATGCATCCCTCGGGCGATGTTCGCTGCGAGGCTGCGTTCGCGTGTCCGGGCTGTTTGAGATGTGAAGCGGAACGAGCCGGACAAACGCTGCCGTAGGGTGGGCAAAGCGTCCGCCCGCGGGGCGGGTGCGTGCCCACCGTCGATTGGCGCACTGCGGAGCTAATGGTGGGCACGGCGCGCGTGGGGCCGCCACGAAGCGGCGGCGGCGTGGCGTGCCTTTACCCACCCTTCAGAACGGTGATCAGGCCCGCGCGCCGGTGAACGGGAAGCTGCCCATGAAGCCGATGCCCATCTCGCCGGAGATGGTGTCGCCGGCGACCTTGCCCTTGAAGTCGAGCGTCAGCGGCATCGGGCTGGTGATGGAGACCTTCCAGGCGACGTCGTCGCCGTTGACGGTGCCGTCGAAGATCTCGGCGGAATCGCCCTCCGCGGCCTGGGTCCCCGTCAGCGTCGCGCCCGAGCTCTTCACGCTCAGCGTCGCGCTGCGCTCGCCCATCGGCGTATTCAAGGTCAGATTCCAGTTGCCGTCCACAGCCATCGATCGTTCTCCTGGCGTTGCCATCCCGCACCCCGAAGCACTGTTCGAGGAAGCCTCGGGGCGCCCCTATAGCGCATCTTTGCTGATAAGCCCAATACGGCGATCGGTTGCGTCACGCGCGCGCGGCCCGCAACCGGTTGGCGACCACGAAGCGGAAGGCGACGAACTGCAGTGCAAAAGCCGCGACCTTGGCGCCGCCCGCGACCACGGTGATGTAGAGCACCCACAGCTTGATGTCGCCGGTCATGGCGACCGCGATGGTGCCGAGACCGAGCGCGAACATCAGCGCCGCCCAGGCGAAGCCGGCGACGTTGACGTATTCCGGAATGGTCTCCGCCACGATCGGCGGAACGTAGCGCAGCATCCAGCCGCGCTTGAGCATGATGAGGCCGATGGCGAAATGGCCGATCGCAGGCTTGGCGAACATGAAGCGCGGGTCGTTGGTCAGCAGCGTGACGCCGCCGAGCACGATGACGAGGCCGACGCTGGCATAGGCCATGAAGCTGAGGCTCACGCCCCTGACGCGGGCGTAGACCACCTGGACCACCGCGACGGCGACCGCGGCGGCCGTGGCCAGCACGACGTTATCGGTAGCGATATACAGGATGAAGAAGACCGCAGCCGACAGGAAGTCGGCCGTCAGTTTGGCAAACACGTCCTTCACGCACGTCTCCCTGGGGCACACCCCGTCACGAATCCTGGCCGGACATTGCGGCCGCAGTCTGTGCGGCGATGTCTTTCGTCTTACGATACTCAGGATACCAGCGCGTGAAATAAAGTGCACTGTTGCGTGCGGCAAAGGCGATGGCGAGGCCGGTCCAATAGGGCAGGCCGGGGACGTAGAGCGTCATCAGGTTGCCGACCATCATCAGCAGCGCCGACAGCGTCCAGGCGCCGGTGATGACGTAATTGGCGCGCAGAAAGCCGGGAATCGCCACGGTTTCCGGCGGGACCGCCTCGAGCGCATATTGCAGCGTGAACGGAGTGCGCAGCAGCATCGAGCCGAGCGACAGCGCGAAAATGCCGCAGTCGACCGCGAGGCGCACCGCCGAGGCGCTCAGCGTCGGGTCGATGAGGCTGAGGTAGGCGGCTACGCTTGCGAACACGATCGCCGAGCCCAGGCCGAGGATCTTGATCGAACGTCCCTTGGCGACGTCGAGCGCAATCACGGCCAGGCACATCACCGTGGCTACGGCCAGGCTGAGCGTGGCCGAGACCACCATCATCAGCGCAGCGTAGACGCCGTAGGGCGCAAGGATAAGGAAGATCGTCATGGCGTTGGTCTGGTCAATCTTTACACTGCCAAGATTGATAGGGCGCGGACGGCGCCGCGTCAAGCAAATCTTGACAGTGTCAAAATTTCGTGAGATCGCGAATTAATCCAGGCTGATCAATGGTTTGTATTTTCGCTGCCGACCCAATTGCCGTGGAAGCCATCGGGCACGCGGTGTCCGAGATGCACCAGGGCCACGGGACCGCCGCCGATGTCGGTGGCGTTGAAGACGGCGAGGTCGCTGGTGTTGGAGCCGGCGCGCCAGACCACGGTCAGCAGCCAGCCGTCGCCCTCGGCGGCATCGCGGCTGCGCGGCACGAATACCGGCTCGGACAGGGTGTCGCCGGCGGGCAGCAGATGCGTCGCCTGGCGCGTGCCGGCGCCGTCGACATGGGCGAGGCCGGACAGCGCGCCGAACAGCGGCCCGTCCGGATTGGCGCATGCGTACCAGCCATGATGGCTCTTGAGCCCGGCGCGGCGGTCGTCGATGCGGGGGAATTCGCCGGTGAGGTCGTCGAGATAGGTTTGCGTGAAGCGGTCGGTGCTGCCGGCGAGGTCGAAGCTCCAGCGGCACAGCCGCGCGACCGACTTTGCCGGATCGGTCGGGCGCCCGTCGGGATGCGGAAACAGCGGCGCTTCCTCGAACTGCATGACGTCGGCGACGATGCGGCTGCCGTCCTCCCAGGCGTTCATGATGTGGAAGACGTAGCAGGCGTCACCGCGAAACCAGACGATGTCCTTGATGTCGCCGCTGCGCTTCATCACACCGACATAGGCGCCCTTGTCGGGCTCCCAGGCATAAGGCGGCTTGCCGGACATTGCGCGCTCGATGCTGCCGGTGAGCGGCAGGATTGGAAACAGCACGTGGTTGGCCGTGACGATGAAGTCGTGCACCATGCTGGCATAGGGCGCCTCGAAACGATCGATGCGCGTCAGTTTGCCGGCCGCATCGACCGTGCCGTAGGACAGCGCCGGCGTCAGCGGACCGGCGGCGTTGTAGCCGAAGAGCAGCAATTCGCCGGTGACCGGATCGGTCTTCGGATGCGCGGTGAAGGCGCCGCGCAGGCGGCCGCCGAAATCGTGGTAGCCGCGGGTGGCGAGCGTGCCCGGCTCGATCTCGGTCGGCAGATGCGCCTCTTCGAGCGCGAGCAGGCGGCCGGCATGGGCGATGATGTTGGTGTTGGCGACGCCGCCATCGGTGACGTCGGCGGGCGCGTCCGCCAGCCGGCGGCCGAAGCCGCCGAACAGGGCGTGGCCGGCCTTGCGCTCTGCCTCGAATTTCGGCGTGCGGATCCAGCGGTTGCGATAGGACGCGCGGCCGTTCTCGAGATGGAAGGCGTGCAGCATGCCGTCGCCGACGAACCAGTGCGAGCCGGGCGAAGCGAATTGCGGGTTGGGGCCATTGCGATAGAGCGTGCCGTTCAGCTCACGCGGCAGCTCGCCGGTGATTGCGAGGAACGGCGCGTCGCATTCGAACGGGATCGGCGCGAGATTGCTGCGCTCCTTCCGAGTCTGCCGGGCGGTCGTCGGCGTAGCGTCGCTCATGGTCGTTCCTCCACTTTATCTTTACGTTGTAAAGATAAAGCTAGCGGGCGAACATGGCGGGGTCAAGCCAAATCTTTACGCTGTCAAAATTGCTTGTATAAGGAGGCTCATGACGAGCAAGACTGAAAAGGTCCGGGCGCAGCCTCGACGCATCGCGACATCGGCGGCACGGGCGCGGGTGCGGCGGGCGGCCGGCACTGCGGGCGAGGCGGCGACGCCCTATCATCACGGCGCTCTGCGTGATGCGCTGCTGGAGGCGGCCGAGCGCGTGCTGGAGCGCGACGGGCTCGCCGGACTCACCTTGCGCGCAGTGGCGCGCGAGGCCGGCGTGTCGCATGCGGCGCCGACGCATCATTTCAAGGATCTCACCGGCCTCGTCAGCGAGCTCGCCGCGATCGGCTTCACGCGCTTCAACGCCGCGATGAAGGCGGCGGGCGAGCAGCCGGGCACGCCGATCGAGCGCGCGATGGCGCGCGCCCGCGCCTATGTCGCCTATGCGCAGGCCAATCCCGGCATGTACGGGCTGATGTTCCGCACCGAGCGGCTCGACTATTCGCGGCCGTCGCTGCACGAGGCGGCCGAGGCTTCGTTCGCCGGGCTGGCGGGCTCGGTGGCCGCACGCAGCGAAGGCCAGGTCGGCAACGAGGAGCTGTCGCTCGATCAGGCCGCCGCGATCGCTCGCGCCTGGTCGCTGGTGCACGGCTACACGATGCTGCTGCTCGACGGCCGTCTCGCCGACATCCTGCGCCGCTCGCCTGCTGGCACCAACGCCGAATCGCTGCTCGAGGCGATGCTGAAGGCCACCGTGTCGAAGCTGCCGCCTGGCGCGCAAGTCGCGGGATGAGGACCAGGAATGCGGGAGAAAGCGGCTTGCGGCCCGCGCAAACTGGGGACGGCTCGAAACGGCGGCCGGAAACACCTGACAGCGTCGCCAAATTATCCTAGAACGGCGGCCTCGCGAGGTTCATCTCTTCTCATCGATCATGCCTGTCATCCCGCCGACCAAACCCTATCGCATCGGCCGCTCCAAGACGGGGCTCGGCCTGTTCGCAACCCAGCCGATCAAGAAGGGCACCAAGATCGTCCGCTATTTCGGTCCGCTGCTGGATTCGAAGAAGGCGGACGAGGACGCGATCGAGAACAAATATCTGTTCGAGCTCGACAAGCGCTGGACCATCGACGGCTCGGTCCGTGAGAACGTCGCCCGCTACATCAATCATTCCTGCAAGCCGAACGCCGAGTCCGACGTCAAGCCGCGCAAGAAGAAGATCTTCATCCGGGCCATCAAGAACATCGAGCCGGGCGAGGAGATCAACTACGACTACGGCACCGACTACTTCAAAGCCTATCTGAAGCCGATCGGCTGCAAATGCGACGCCTGCGAGAAGAAGCGGGCGAAGCAGAAGGCTGAGGCGCGTGCCGAGCGGACGCGGGTGAAGGCGAAGGCCGAGAAGAAGGCGAAGAAGAAGGCTGAGAAGCCCGTCAAGGACAAGGCCAAGCAGCGGCCCAAGGCCAGAGCCAAATCGGGCGGCGAGGCTGCTCGCGGCAAGGCCAAGACCCGGCGCCCGGCTGCCGGCAATCGCGGCAAGACCAGATCCACCCCGGCGAAGACCCTGACCAGCCGCGCCAAGGCGGCCTGAGCCGATCAGCTCGTTTTCGAGATTTCTCAGGACGGCTTGCCGAAGGCCAGCGTCGTCCAGGTGACGCCGGCAGCCCGGTTCTCTGCGCCGAGCGACTCGCCATGCCGGTTGAGCTGGAGCGTCAGCCCGAGCTGCCGCGCCGGCTCAACGATCGTCTCGGCCGCGATCTCGAACATCCGGCGGCCCGGCGGCACCGGACCATGCCGCAACGTCATGATCAGCATTCCGCCGGGAGCAATCCGCGCCGCGATGTTGGGAAGCGCGCGTCGCCGCTGCTCCTCATCGAGATGCATCAGGACGGCGGTCAGCATCACGAGGTCGAACTGCTCATTACGAGCGGCCAGTGTGGCGAGCTCCGGAAGGCTGTCGTCGGTCCAGGTGATCGCAGGTGAGACATGCAGCCGCGTGGCGCCGACGCGCAGCGCATCGGTCGGCTCGATGGCAACCACCTGATGTCCGAGGCCTGCAAACCACGCGGCGTCGCGCCCCGTGCCCGCTCCAATGTCGAGCACGCGTGCGGGCGTATTCGGCAGCAGATGAAGCACGGCGGCATGAACCTGTTCCGACGGGATGCTCTCGTACCGCGCGAAGAGACTGTCGGCTTCGGCGGCGTAGCCTTCCGTTCCGCTCACCTGCGGCGGCATCGCTGCGATCTCCTGTCGGTCGCCGATTATGCCGAAGGTGCATTCGCCGCGCATGTCAAATATCGGTTGGGGCGGGAGCGCCGGCCCGCGCGAGCACGATGGCCGGCGCTCATCACCGATCGGCGTCACACCGCTACGGTGCCGGCACTGCGGCGCAAGCCGATATATTGCAGCTCGGCGAAGACGCCGGTGCCCACCGCCTGGGCCGCGACGAAGATCTCGCCGAGCGCGTTCGGCGTGACGAGGCCCGAGAACAGGAGCGCGATGCTGCCGACCGTCCACGCCGCATTGCCGGCGATGACCAGAAGGATCAGCGGCCTTGGCGCCATCGGCCGCGCGCCCAGCCAGCCGACGAAGGCCGCGTAGACGATCAGGAACAGACCGGTCTCGCGCAGCAGCGCGTCGGGCAGTTGCAGCAGCGCCGCCAGCGGCGAGGCGCCGAATGTGAGCGCGAGCCCGGCAATGCCGCTGAAGGCGGCATCGGCGAGCAGGGCGCGGCGGAGCAGGGCGGACGAGGTGATCATGTCGGGTCTCCTTTGGTTGGGGGGAGGGCGGTTCAGCGGAACCAGGCCAGGAGCTGACGGCGCAGGCGCGCCGGGCGCAGCGAGCGTGCTGCCCTTGTCTCGATGGCATAGACCTGCGCGAAGACGAGGCTGCCCGTGACGTGCAGCAGCGGCTCCGGCAGGTTGAGCGAGCGCGCCAGCAGCGATGTCGCGAGACCCGCCAGCCAGTGGCCGACTGCGGTGAAGGGAAAGGTCTCGGGATTGCGCTGCCTGCTCATCGTCATCTCTCCTGTGGTGAGGACGATGACCTGCGCCGGGAGGCATTTCGATTACCTGGCAGGTCATGGAGGCGCTGACGTCGGCGTGATAGGTCTTGGCCCATGAATGCACAGCTTGCTTCGGCGCGCGCCGACCGCGCCAGACCCGTTCATGTCGGTGAGCACCTGCGGCAATGGCGGCAGCGCCGGCATCTCAGCCAGCTCGATCTCGCGCTCGATGCCGAGATCTCGGCGCGCCATCTGAGCTTCGTGGAAACCGGCCGCGCCGCGCCGTCGCGCGACATGGTCCTCAAACTCGCGGAGCGACTGGACGTGCCCTTGCGCGAACGCAACGTTCTGCTGGTGGCGGCCGGCTACGCGCCCGCCTTCCAGCAGCGCCCGCTGGATGATCCGGCGCTCAAGCCCGCGCGCGAGGCGATGAACCTCGTGCTCAAGGCCCATGAGCCCAACCCTGCACTCGCGATCGACCGGTACTGGAACCTGGTCGCGGCGAACCGGATGATCGCGCCGCTGCTGTCAGGCGTCCCACCGCGACTGCTTGCGCCGCCGCTCAACGTGCTGCGCGTGGCGCTGCATCCGGAGGGGCTCGCAGCGCGGACGGTGAATCTCGCCGAATGGTCCGGACATCTGCTCGAGCGGCTGCACCGGCAATGCGAGGCGACCGCGGATGCCGATTTGCTGAAGCTCTATCAGGAGTTGAAGTCCTATCCGTTCCCGGCGCGATCGGCGCCGCTCGCGGCCGACAGCGTCGCGATCCCGCTGCGGCTGCGGGTCGGGACCGACGTGCTGAGCTTCTTCTCGACGACGATGGTGTTCGGCACGCCGGTCGACATCACGTTGTCGGAGCTGGCGCTGGAGACCTTCTTTCCGGCCGATGAGCTCACGGCCATCAGGCTGAAGGAGATGGTTACCTCGCCGTGACCGCGCTTGTCTCGGCGATGCAGAGGCTTATCTTGCGCGGATCGCAAGCGAACCTGGAGCGAGGCGCATGAGCACCTTGAAGCCGCTGATCATTGATGTTGTCTCCGACGTCGTCTGTCCCTGGTGCTACATCGGCAAGAAGCGCATCGAGGACGCGCTGGAGCTCGTGCCGGACGTCCCGGTCGAGGTGAATTTCCGGCCGTTCTTCCTCAATCCCTGGGTGCCGCGCGAGGGCATCAGCCGCGAGCAGTACCTGACGACCAAGTTCGGATCGGTCGAGGCCTACAAGGGCATCGCGGGCCGCGTGGTAGCGGCCGCGGAGCAGGAAGGGCTGAGCTATCATCCCGATCGTGTTGCCCGTCAGCCCAACACGATCGATTGTCATCGCCTGATCCGCTGGGCCGCCGAGATCGGCAAGGCGCCCGAGATGAAGCAGCGGCTGATGGAATTGTATTTCCGCGACGGCGGCGATCTCACCGATATCGATGTGCTGGTGCAGGCCGCAGCGGATTGTGGGCTCGATGCCCAGGTGGTCCGCAAGATGCTGGCGACCGACGAGGATGTGGCGCTGGTCTCTGCCCAGGCGCAGGAGGCCGCAGAGAAGGGCATCTCGGGAGTTCCGACCTACGTCTTCGCGCAGAAATACGCCGTCTCCGGCGCGCAGGATCCGCAGATGCTGGCGCGCGCCATCCGGCAGGTGTCGGCGGAGGTCAACGCCGAGGCGGCTGAGTAGTCGGCCGGCGCCTTCGGATAGCGCGGATCGCATGCACCGCGCGACGTGCGATGGCCAGGCCTTCGCGTCGTGCCGTCAACGCGGCATGAATGAGCTCGACGATCGGATCGCGCGCGTAGAGCGGGATCAGCACATCGCCGATGACGAGGCGTTCGCGCCAGATCGGGTTGATCATGGGATGGTCGGGACCGGCAGTGGAGTCGGCGGCGTTGATCTTCGGATCCGCGCAAAGGTGCCGTGTCAGGTCGAGCGTCAGCTGGACACCGGGCGAGTATTTCGCGAAGCGCTCGTCGACGCCGAGCTTGAAGAAGAAGGCGCGGTCCTGATGGCGCAATACGAGGCCCGCGGCAACGGTGGTGTCGCCCGTCAGGAGGCTGATGATCTCGCAAGCCTCGTGCTGCGCCAGTGCTGGTGACGCGCGTCGGATGAACGCCGCGTCACCGTCGTGCTGGATCAGCGCAGTGCCGCGGCGTCCCTTCCAGCCGCTCGCCTCCAGGACCAGAAACGTCTCCAGCGCAGCGGAGACGTCGCCGGGAGAGCGCGCGACCTCGAAGCGAACCGCGCCATGCTCGGCCAGCCGATGACGCAGGCGGCGCAACTCCTTCAGCTTCTTGGCGCCGAGCGCGTCATGCAGCACTTGGTCGGCGTCCCCGGTCGCATCGAGAAAGGCTCTTTCATAGCAATGCAGCATGCGCGGGCGCAGGCCGCCGCGACGAAGGGCCGCGTCGAACGCCTGCATCACGGAGCCTGCCAGCGACATGTCGCGCAGCAGCACGGCGCGAGCGCCTGTTCGTCGCGCTTCGTCGAGCATCTGCGCCGCAGCCGGCTCCGCGCTCCCTGCGTCGAGCAGCGGCGTGCACAAAGTGCCGTAGGGATGGCCACTGGTGAGCGCGGGCAGTGGAAGCCTGCAGGCATGCCATAGGGAGGTCGTGGGCATCAGGCCGATGAGACGCGAGGGCTGATCGTCGTCCCATGCGCAGAGCGCCGATGTTCCGGTGCGGCCACGCGCCGTGGCGTTCACCGCGCGTTCCCAGCCGGGCAGGTAATAGCCGTTCGGCTCGCGCGCACGCTCCGCCAGATCCTGCCATGCCTGCGGTGAAATGGTCTCGATCGGCACCAGATCGGCGGCGCGCACGCGCGCGAGCGGATCGGCCTGGTGGTCCCTTGCCGTCGATGAAGCAGTCGCAATCGCGCGATCGATGATCTCGGCCACGTCCCGATGGTCCCCTCGCGGCGCGGACAACCCGCACCGCGCGGGCGACACTAGCGCAAAGCTGACAAGAGACACTTGACGTTGGCAGACAATTCGAATCGATGCGTTAACGGCCGGTTCAGCCTATCGCCGGCTGCGATCAGCGGATCAGCGCCACCTCGCGGAAGGCGCCGATCAGGGGTTTCTCGAGCTTGCCCTCCATCCCCTGGAGGATCTCATAGGCCTTCTCGCGCGTCATCACCGGCTTGTAGCTGCGATATTCGATCAGCGCAGAGAAGATGTCGGAGATGGTGAGGATGCGCGTCAGATCTGGAATGTTGTCGGCCATCAGCCCATCGGGATAGCCGCTGCCGTCGAGAAATTCGTGATGGTGGCGCACCGCCTTGAGCACTTCGTCGGTGATCGCTGCGTTGTCCTTCAGCGCTTCGTAGCCGGCCACGGGATGGGTTTCCACCAGCGTGCGTTCCTTGACGTCGAGCCGTCCCGGCTTGTCGAGAATGGTCAGCGGGATTTTGGCCTTGCCGATGTCGTGGAACATCGCGGCCATGTAGAGACGCTCCAGATCGGAACTGTGGACGCCGAGGCTCAAGCCGAAATCCACGGTGATGCCGGTCACCAGCAGGCAGTGCTGATAGGTGCCCTCGTGATGGCGGCGAACGGTGGCGAGCCAATCGGACAGACCGTTTTCTGCAATGCATTCGGCAATCCGCTTGCCGGCGCGCCGGGTCTCCTCGACGTCGATCGCTGCACCGCCCAGCACGGCTGCAAACATCGAGGCGATGCAGGACGCGCCGGCAAATGCGGCCTGTCGGTCGTCGACCGCGATGCTCTTGGCCGCAGAACCGGGGCGCACATCGAGCAGCTTTCCGAGCAACTGATTGCGGCTCGGCATGCTCGACAGCACGCTCGTCGCGCCGAGCGCATAGGCCTGGACCGTCGACAGACGGGATTTGTTGTTGGTCAGGAAGATCCGCCGCGGAATACGCGAGAGCCGGTCGGAGATCTCCTTCAATGCGGTGATGTTGTCGACGTGGCGCAGATCGGCGGCCACGACGATCGCGTCGATGTCTCCGCCTTTGAAGTCGGCGTTACCGATCAGTTCAGATGTGAGCGAGCAGCGCTCGGCCAGCATGCCGCGAAGCAGAGCGAGCTTGGCTGTGTCATCGCCGACGAGGTGAACGTTCATGGAAAGCCGCGTCCAGGGTCATTCCGCGCTTTTGCGAACCAGATGTTCCGCAGGAATCGTTAAATTTGAGCCATTCGTTCGCTGTGCGGTTGCGGAATTGCGTTAGCTAAGAACTAACAATCCGCAACCGATGCGGTAGCCCGTTCCTGCACGCCAACTGACGTGGCGAGTTCCAGTCGACGTGGCGGATCCAGATCGCCTTCGGGTCAAATCACTTTGTCGGCAGGACGGCTTTGTAATCTTCAGAAACACAGTCGTCGACGGACGCCGCGCGTCGCCGGTCGATGATCTCGTTGTGCCTGATCGTGAGCCGATAGGTCTGGCGCCGGAGCGCGGCGCCGCTCACCGAGATGATTCCGGCCCGCACGCAGGCGGTCCATGTATCGCCGGCATCCGTCTGTCGGGCGGATGTGGCCTCGAGATCGCGCGGCAGCGTCGTTGCGACGAAGATCATGTCGAGATTCTTGCGCACCAGAAGTGCGACATCCGGCGCGGCTTCGGGCTGCGGCGGCGCGGGCGCCTTGGCGCGCATGAAGGCCGGCAGGCGCGCATTGCTGTCGGCGGCGCAGCCGGCCAGAAGCAGGGCCGAGAGCAGCCCCACCTGTGACGCAATCCGCCGCATGTCTCATCGCCCCCGTTGCGGCGCGCACGCTAGCCAGCGATCGCGGCATTGCTACGGGGATCTCGTGCAGCAACGATGTCCGGCCGCGGGCGGATGCAGCAAGGGCGCGAACGGCGCCGGCCGTGCGGCATCGTGCTCACCGGATTGTGCCCGTCGGGATGAACCGGGTCACGAACCGGCCCGACCAACAGGCACGCCATGAGCAGATTGGAGGTCCCATGTTTCGGCACGCTCTCAGGGCTGCATTGCTCGCCGGCGGCCTGCTTGCCGGCCTCACTCCCGCATTGGCCGAAACCAGCCGGCTGGCGCTGGTGATCGGGCAGTCGGCCTATCGTTCGGTGACGCCGCTGCCGAATCCCGCCAACGACGCCAAGGTCATGGCGCAGATGCTGGGGGAGGCGGGGTTCGAGGTGACGACGGCCGCCGATCTGTCGCAGCGGGACCTCAACAGGGAGGTGGGCGACTTTGCCGCCAAGATCGCGGCCAAGGGACCCGACACGGTCGCGCTGGTGTTCTATGCCGGCCACGGCCTGCAGATCGATGGCGAGAACTATCTCGTGCCCGTCGACGTGGATCCGCGACGTGAAGCCGACATTCCGCTGCAGGCCGTGCGTCTCAACGATCTCCTGAACACGCTGAATTCTGTGCCGAGCCGGATGCGCATCCTGCTGCTCGATGCCTGCCGCAACAATCCGTTTCCTGCCATCAGCCAGAACGCGGGCCGCGGCCTTGCGCTGGTGGACACCAAGACCGGAGCACCGGGCACGTTCCTGTCCTACTCGACCTCGCCTGGCGCAGAAGCCGAGGATGGCACCGGCGCCAACAGCCCCTACACCACGGCGCTGCTGCAGGCGGCGCGGGAACCGGGCCTTCCGATCGAGCAGGCGTTCAAGCGCGTGCGCGTCGCGGTGAACAAGGTCACCGAGGGTCGGCAGACGCCGTGGGATTCGTCGTCCTTGACGGAGGATTTTCGCTTCGTGGTGTCGGCGGATGCGGGCGCTGCCGATGCCGGCCCGCGGCCGGTCGTCGCCAAGCGCAGCGTCGACGAGTGGAAGCGCAGCCTGCAGGGCAAGCCGATCGAGGCCGCCAACGAAATCATCGTCGGCGACGGCAGCGTCGAGGCGTACGAGGCCTTCGTGGCGCTTTACACCGCGCCGCCCTATGGCCCGCAGGCGCGCGAATGGCTCGACCTCCACAACAGGATGGCAGCCTGGAACGAGGCGGTGCTGATCAATACGGTGGCGTCCTATCAGGGCTTTCTCGACCGCTATCCGAACAGCGACCTGACCCCGACCGCGCGCAAGCTGATCGAGCGCTTGCGCAACCGGCCTGTGGTGACGCCGGTGGTGGCGGCCGCCAACGCAGCGATCCCGGCCGCCGCTCCGGCAACCCCGCCGGTCGTGCCGGCCGTTGCCGCGGCTGGTCCCACCTGTCCATGCTCGCAGACGCCTCCGCCGGCCCGGAAGTCCGAGACGCAGAAGCGGGTCGAAGAGAAGCCGGCCCGAAAGCGCGACGAGGATCCGCCCAGGCGCGCCAGCCGCACACCCCGTCGCGATCCAGATGATGTCGTCGTCTATGCGCCGCCGCCTCCGCCGCGCGAGTATTATGGACCGCCGGTGCGCGTGGCACCGCCGGTCAGTATCGGGATCGGTATCGGCGGTGGCTATGGCGGTGGTTATGGGCGGGCTCCGCAGAGCTATCCGACACGGCGTGGTTACGGCTACTGAAGCTCGCTGACCTCTGCGCATCGATGTGGCCGTCCGCAGGGGCGGCCACTGACGTTTGAGAGGTTCGTTCGGGTCATCCTCTCGGTTCCGCCATCCGTCATCGCCCACCACCACTCGTCCCGCGGATGCCGCCGCCCGTCCCATCCCGCTCGATCCGCCTGCGCAGGCTGCTTTCATGGCCCGGCTGCGTCGCCTCGGATGCAGTTTGCGGGAGGAAGAGGTCCATGTCATTGCGTCGAGCGGGTGTTTGCGCGGTCGTCATCTGGAGCCAACTGATGGTGGTGCCGGCCGTCTCCTGGCAGCACTGGGGCGGCGATGCCGGTGGGACGCGGTTCTCTCCGCTGGCGCAGATCACGCCTTCCAATGTCGATCGGCTCGTGCCTGCCTGGGACTATCACACCGGGGATCTGCAGAGCCGGCCGCCCGCGGCCGCCTTGCGGACCAAGTTCGAGGCGACGCCGATCCTGGTCGAGGACAGCCTGGTGTTCTGCACGCCGTTCAACGAGGTGGTGGCGCTCGATCCCGGCACCGGCGTTCAGCGCTGGCGTTTCGATCCCAAGGTCGGCAACGGACGGCGCCCGGCCAATCGCTATGCCTGCCGCGGCGTTGCCTATTGGGTGGACGAGCGGGCGCCGGCCGGCGCGGCGTGCCGCAGCAGGTTGTTCATGGGCACGGTCGATGCCCGCCTGATCGCCCTCGATGCCCGGACAGGGCAGCCCTGCGCCGGCTTCGGAGCAGACGGTGAAGTGCGGATCGACATCGCCAAGGATCTGCTGTGGCCGGGCGAATTCCAGATCACCTCGGCGCCGGTGGCGAGCAGGGGCGTCGTGGTGGTCGGCTCATCGATCGGCGACAATGTGCGGGTCGATGCGCCCGAAGGCACGGTCCGCGGCTTCGATGCGCGCACCGGCGAGCTGCGCTGGCGTTTCGATCCGCTGATCCATGACGGCATCGCGGCGGGACATGCGAACGTCTGGGCGCCGATGTCGGTCGACGAGGTGCGCGGCCTCGTGTTCCTTCCGACATCCTCGCCCAGTCCGGATTTCTTTGGCGGTGCGCGTCCGGGTGACAACAGGCACGCCGATTCCGTGGTCGCTCTGCGGATCGAGAGCGGCGCACTGGCCTGGTCGTTTCAGACCACGCATCACGACGTCTGGGACTACGATCTGCCGGCGCAGCCGACCCTGGCGCGGATCGAGACCGGGCAGGGTGCACGTGACGTCGTGATGCAGCCGACCAAGCAGGGTTTCGTGTTCGTGCTCGACCGCGACACCGGCGCGCCGATCTGGCCGGTGGAGGAGCGCGCGGTGCCGCAGGGCGCCGTCGAAGGTGAGGTTCTGTCGCCGACGCAGCCGTTCCCGACCCATGTGCCGCCGCTGCTGAATCAGCACTTCGAAGTGGCAGAGGTATTCAGGGCCGTGCCGCGCGTCGTCGATTCCTCCTGTGACGATCAGCTCGCGGCGTTGCGCAATGATGGTCTCTACACGCCACCGACGACCCGGGGCGCGTTGCTGTTTCCGATGACCGGCGGCGGCGTGAACTGGGGCGGAGCGGCGTTCGATCCCGTTCATCAGATCCTTTACGCCAATGTCAGCCGCGCCATCCACATCGTGAGGCTGATCCCGCGCGCGGAAGCTGACGGGATGACGCCGCCGCGCGGTGTCGATGTCGGGCTGCAGCGCGGGTCGCCGTTCGCGGTGACGCGGGTGGTCGCCATGTCCAAGCTCGGCCTGTTGTGCAACCGGCCGCCATGGGGTGAAATGGTCGCGGTCGATCTCAAGGCCGGCAAGATCCTGTGGCGCTCGACCGTCGGCACCACCGAGGATCGCGCACCGCTCGGGCTGGCGTTCAAATGGGGCACGCCGCTCGTCAACGGCGTCGTAGTCACAGCCGGCGGCCTCGTCTTCACCGGCGCAATGGACGCCTATCTGCGCGCCTTTGATGCTGTCTCAGGTCAGGAGCTCTGGCAGGGCCGGTTGCCCGCGCCGGGCGTCGCCAATCCGATGACCTATGAATGGAAGGGCGAGCAATTCGTGGTGATCGCAGCGGGCGGCCATTCGGAGGCGGGCACATCGCTCGGCGACAGCGTCGTGGCGTTTCGGCTGGCGCGCGATGGCGAAGGGCCCTCGCTGTGGTCACGGACGATTGATCGTCCGGGCGGACGGTTCGCCGCCGGCGCCCTGCTCGCGGCCGTGGTGCTGGGTGGCCTGTTGGTTGCATCGTGGCGATGGCGCCTGCGGCGGGCCTAGCCCTCTCGCGTCGCGATCAGTCGAATGCCACGCCGATCCGCTTGTCGTGGCTCCAGACTGCGTGGCAGCGCCGCGTGAACTTGTCGGCCGGGATCACCAGCGTGAAGGCTTCGGGCAGACCGACCGGGCTGACCACCTCGACCCTGGCGCCGGTGTCGGACATGTTGCGGACCATGCAATCGACCGCGCCGCCGCCGTCGAACGCCAGCCTGCCCTGCTTCAGCACCCGATGCCTCGGTGCAATGCGCTTGTCACTCGTCTCGCTCATGGCCTGTAACCCGGTGCCGAATGGCGTCACCTTTCGCGTCAAAAGCACCTAAAATAAATCAGTCTCGCGTTTCGATCAGATGAATCCGGCCTGCGAAGCCCGGGCCGTCGCCTTCATGTTTCGTTAACCCCCCGCCGGGCCGCCGATCAGAGAGGCCGCAGATCAGAGCATCGCGAAGGCGCTCGACACCATGGCCACCGGCTTGCCATCGCTGGCGCTGGTCAGTGTGACCCGCCCGAAGCTCATGGTGCGGCCCATCCGCACCACGCGCGCATCCGCCAGCACGTCAGCGGAGGCAACGGCGCGCATGAAATGCGTGGTCTGGTCGACAGTGGTCATCGGCCGGTAGCCGCCGCTCGCCGTGACCATCCCGATCACCATCGCGGTATCGGCAAAAGCCATCAGCGCCTGGCCGCAGACGACGCCATTGTCGCGGCAGAGCCGCGGCGAGAACGGCATGCGCAGGATGGCGCCGGCTTCGCCCTGCGGAGACGGCGCGATGTCCTCGACGATCAAGCCAAGATCCTTGATCCAGGGCGCGAACGCGTCATCGAGGATGCGCCTCGCGTCGTCGGTGGTGAAGTTCAGGGTCTCGTTCGGCACGCGCGGAGGTCCTTCCATGATCGTGTCATCGATTTGTCTTGGCATCGACTTGCCTCGCCGCGATCGGCGGAGCCGCCGGAATGTTGCCGCAGAGCGGCGGCTTGAAAAGGCCGGAGTTGGAAAACTATGATGAGGGCACACCGTGGAACAGACGGCAGGTGCGCGCAGACGATGCGGCCGTGAACATCCCGACCTGCGGTCCACCGTTCCGGCACAGTGCCGCGGGCTTGGCGCATGGCGAAGCGATGGTATAAGGCGCCTATACCGGGGAGTAACCAATGAAGAAGCTGATCGTGACGATGGCGGTCGCCGTGCTGGCCGGCTGGGCGGTTCCCGCAATGGCGCAGATGCCCAACATCAACCTTCTCGCCGACGGTCCCTCCAAGTCGCCCGAGGAGAAAGAGGCCGAAGCGGCGCGGGAGCAGGCCTACAAGGACACCATGCGCAAGATTCCGGACGCCAAGACGAGCGCCGATCCCTGGGGCAACGTCCGGGCGGCGGAGCAGCCCAAGGCGGCGCCTGCCATGAAGACCACCGCGGCCAAGAAGCCGAAGGCTGTCGGCAGCACCAACTGAGATTTATCGCGTTCGGGTCGGGCGGGCTCTGACCCTCCCGGACCCGCTTGCCGATTGCGGACTCGGATTCCTCGCGGCCCCGTCTATATTGACGGTGTGGCAGCGCGTTGGAGTTCGTCGATGGGGATGCGTCCTCGAGACATTGCCGGCCGGATGGCGGCCCGGCGCCAGAAGAAGAGCGCGGGCCCGGTTCGCGACGGCTACGTTCGTGACACGTTCACGCTGCCGCGCGAGCAAGCGCGCGCCAAGGCCCGCGATTATCTGACCCGCTATCCCAAGGCCGGCTACATGAGCGCCGTCGAAAGCTGGCGCGAGCTTCCCGATGGGGCCATCGAGTTCACGATGCGGCGGCTTCCCAGCGCCGATTGAATCATTCCGGCTAGCGCCTCATTCCTTCTCGCCGAGAAGCTTGCGCGTGTCGCGATTGATGAAATGAAGCCGCGTGCAGGCCTTGCAGACCACGGTTTCATAGGCGTACGCGGGATCGCCGGGCTTCGGCTCTTCCAGCCAATGCTGCACGTTCATCCCCGTTCGCGGACATTTGAAGATCAGATTACCCATACAAATTTAAATGTCTGCCAGGATGCAGACAGGCATTTTGATCTGGATCAAGCTCGGCTGGCGAAATGACGCGCAGTCACCTCGCCGGCCACAGGCTTCGGTTGTGGTTCTCGTCGGTGACGATCTACAAGAGCTGTGGCGGGCCGTCAGGCCTGATCCAGCGACTCGGCGACGATCCGGATGCGGAAGACCGGCTGCCGTGCCTCGTCGAGCAGCTCCATCTGCCATTCGGAGTTTTCGGCGAGCTTGCGCGAGATGCTGCTGGCCATGTCGGCACAGACGGTGGTCATCTCTTTCCAGGCTGCGTTGCGGTCGGCGCACTCGGTCCCATACTCGGACGCGCCTGAGAAGTGGCCGTTACGGATACGAAAGAAATAGAGCGGCATTGCCAAAACCGGTGAGCCCTGACCGCCCCAGGCCGCTGGGTTTGATGTACGCATCGCAAATGGAAGCGCAAAACCCCCTCGGATCAATTCCGGTAAAATACGGTCGGTCGCGCTGTCCGCTCGGTTGAGCTGATTGCCGTTGAGGATGTGCGGCGCAACCGGACGGATTGCGGGCCAACGAATGAGCCTCGGACCGCCGCGGTCCGAGGCTCGGCGTCAACGTCGTAGCTTCCCAGCGAGGGCAGTTCGGCAATGACGTAGTTAGACTAGTGCGAAACTTGTAGGCGTGCCTTGCGTCAGATCAAGGTTGCCATCTCGATCAATCGCCGTGGGACGCGCGCCTAGCTGTGATCGAAGATCCGTTCCGGCATGACTGTCAGTCGGTAGGCGATCTGCGTCGCGCCGTCGACCATTTCCAAGAGTTCATCGCATGCCGGACAACGCCTCTCTCCCGCGGCGCCTTGCTGCGAGTGAAGCTCGATCCTTTGAAGGCCGGCCCTGCAGGACGGGCACGTCACGTCATCTCTTGTCATCGCCAATATGAAGCGCAACGCAAGCGATCCGTTCTCCGACATCACGACAATGACGGGGGATGCATCCCGCGCGGAGCTATCAACGTCGAAAGCCCCGGACGTCGTCCGGGGCTTTCTTTCGGCGCGGATGGTTTCAGGGCCGGGCGCCTACGGGTGACGGAGCCTGCAAATATTGTAGCTGGCAGGCTGCAAGGGATCGGTCGACGGCACCACGGGCGATACACCAAAGGCGATACACCACTGACAATGTGCGGCGACCATCATCGCAACGAACAAACAAATCCGGGGCTGATCAAAAATTTGCTCAGACGTACGACAACCACGATTCTATAACGCAACCCAAAGTTTATGACAATGGTTTGTGGCTTGAAGATGTCGTGAGTGCTGCGTGATGCGGATCACGCCGGCTTCCATTCGGCCCACTCATTCGCCCGGTCATAGGGGGCTGCGCGAACGGCCCTCGTGGCTCCCTCTGGCATGGCACGAGACAGCGTCCTGGGGTTCGCCGTTTCATCTGTCGCTCGTCATATGGCGGCCGTCGAGCTGTTCGCGCGCCGGCCATTGCTTCGGTCGGAACGCTGGGTGCCATTCTGCTTCAGAAAGCCGCGGCAGATCCGCGGACGCTTCTGTGGCGGAACTTCATGGCCGGACACAGCTTGCGCGCGGCCGAGCATTGCATGCGCATCTGCATCGAAACCGTGCGCCTGCACGCACGATGAGCCGAACAAAAGCAGAAGAGGCGAGGGAACTTCGTTCCTGTCAGGAGAACCACGGAATGTGCGATCTACGCACGCGTGTAGGAGTTGGTAGTTTAAAGGAAAAGACCTGACGAGCACGATCGGTCCAACGATTGCGGCGTTGAAGTCGGCGAGGTCTTCGCTGGGAATCCAGTACTCGCGATGCTTGCGGCCGCCGGCCTCGCGCACCTCGTAGGTGTCGATGAAGCCTCGCAGGATCGCGAAGCGCAGCACGTGGCCGGCGCCGCTCGCCGGCACGTTCCAGTCCCGTGCGATCTTCACGGCATAGTCCTCGGTGAGCACCGGGTAGAAGATCGGCTGCTCCGGAAGGCGCGGCGGAAACGCACGCATGCCCGACGCCTCGATCAAGGCAAGCTCCTTTGGGCCGACGGGGCGCCACAGCGTGAGGGTCTGTTCGTTGTTGGATCCGGTCATGCTGGTCCCGAAAATTGGAAGCGGTGTGCGAGGCTCATAGAGAACGACCAGCAGGATGATGGGGCACGGCCGGGACGACACTAACAACTTATAATTGAGTTGATGTCTGCCGCAGGCGCGGTGGGCGAGGTTGGAGCGCTCGGACAGGCTGGTCATCATCCGCGCGATCGCCGGTCGGCGGCTGCGCCGCTCGCGCACATGGCTTCCGCCTCCAGCCGGATCAGGATCCTTTCGCGGTCGCCGTCATCCAGCACCCCGTACTTCGCTTCTGGGCGCGCTGATCGGGCAGCGCTCCCTCGCTGCTGCTCGGTGGACTGCGCCGCCGGCCCCCGAGTGGCAGGCGTGTCCCCGCGGTTGTCAGGGGGGCTGAGAGCGGTGATTGTTGAGAAGAACATATTGCGAACAAAGAACGGATGGAGTACATTCACCTCAAGATTGCTGGCCGACCTCGTTAACCGTTTGTCCATCTCGCGAATCCCCGCCATAAGGAGCGCCAATGTCCGCCACCGCCCTGCGTATCGTCGAAGGTTCCTCAATGGATAAGAGTAAGGCGCTCTCTGCTGCGCTGTCCCAGATCGAACGTCAGTTCGGCAAGGGTTCGGTGATGAAGCTGGGCAAGAACGACCGCTCGATGGATGTCGAGACGGTGTCGACCGGCTCGCTCGGGCTCGACATCGCGTTGGGGATCGGCGGGCTGCCAAAAGGGCGGGTGGTCGAGATCTACGGGCCGGAATCGTCGGGCAAGACCACGCTGGCGTTGCACACGGTGGCCGAGGCGCAGAAGAAGGGCGGCATCTGCGCCTTCATCGATGCCGAGCACGCGCTCGATCCGGTCTATGCGCGCAAACTGGGCGTCAACATCGACGAACTCCTGATCTCGCAGCCGGATACGGGTGAGCAGGCGCTGGAAATCTGCGACACGCTGGTGCGTTCGGGGGCGGTCGACGTGCTGGTCGTCGATTCCGTCGCGGCGCTGGTGCCCAAGGCCGAGCTCGAGGGTGAGATGGGCGAGTCGCTGCCCGGCCTGCAGGCCCGCCTGATGAGCCAGGCGCTGCGCAAGCTGACCGCTTCCATCAACAAATCCCACACCATGGTGATCTTCATCAACCAGATCCGCATGAAGATCGGTGTGATGTATGGCTCGCCGGAAACCACCACGGGCGGCAACGCGCTGAAGTTCTATGCCTCGGTGCGCCTCGACATCCGTCGCATCGGCGCGATCAAGGAGCGCGATGAGGTGATCGGCAACACCACCCGCGTCAAGGTGGTGAAGAACAAGCTGGCGCCGCCGTTCAAGCAGGTCGAGTTCGACATCATGTATGGCGAGGGCGTGTCCAAGATGGGCGAGATCCTCGATCTCGGCGTCAAGGCCGGCATCGTCGAGAAGTCCGGCGCCTGGTTCTCCTACGACAGCCAGCGTCTCGGGCAGGGACGCGAGAATTCGAAATCGTTCCTCAAGGCCAATCCGGACATGACCGCCAAGATCGAAGCCGCGATCCGCCAGAACTCCGGCCTGATCGCCGAGCAGATCCTGGCCGGCAATGCCGAGCGCGACGCCGACGGTGAGGAGCCGGCGGAAGAGTAGGAGTACGGCGGCGGCGGGCGCCGTGGACGTTGAGTTGCCGACGTTCCAGCGCCCGTTTGCAGATGTGTGGTGCTCTGCCGAAATCTGCGGCTGCTGCATTCCCGAATGCAGCGAGAATGCGTCTCTGAGCGCCGGATACGATCTTCAACGCGAATAACTGAAAGCGCGTGCGCGGACGAGCGGACCGGATCCGCGCGGCAGCACCGGGATTTCCGACGCCGATCCTGGGCGTCGGGAGCCGATCGCGAATATGTTGATAGCGCCTTGAGCCAATCGGGCCGTGCCGGAGCCAACAGCATGACGCGTTTGATTCTAGCGGCCGATGATCCGAGCGCCGGAGCGCTTCGGAGGGGCGGCTTTGCCGACCTGGTGGTGCCGATTCTCCATCGTTTCGTGTGGGGACCGCTGCCATCCGATGCCGAATTATCGGCGTATCTCATCCAGCGCACCACGCGACGGAAGAGGGGGCATTGGTTGGATTTCGCCTCGCGTGGCGACGTCATGGCGGCTGGCGGGCGGAGTCACAGTTTTCTCGAACTTGTTGACCGCTGCGATAGCGTCGAGCTGTGGATGGGGACCCGTCCGAACGACCAGTTGGTACTGATCTGGCTCTTGGATTATCTGCGCCATCACGCGGAGATCGCGACGAAGATCGTATTGCGGCATGTCGATGTACCGCTATTCGATGCCCCGGCCGGGCGACTCGCCGGTCGGACCATTGCCGGCGTAGAGCTCGCACGTGAGCATCTCGACCTGGGTCATCTGGCATGGCGGGCGTTTCGAGCGCCGACGCCGCAAGCCTGGTTCGATCTGTTGAAGCAGGATCTCAGTGCCCTGCCGCAGCTTCGCCGCTGCGTGCAGGAGATGCTCGATGAGCTTCCCGGTGTTGCGACGGGCCTCGGAGCGTCGGAGCTGAGAATCCTCGAATTGCTGTCAGCCGGCTATCACCAGCCGTTCGACCTGTTGCCGCATCATCGGGATCGCTTTCAACGCCGCGTCTATGACTATTGGGAAGGAGGCACGTTGCTCGACGGTCTGGCGCTCGCGCCGGTGCCCGCAATTTCGGGCCTCGCCGAATGGCCATTCTCGGTCGAGATGCACGACAGACGTGAACGCCTCGAGCGCTACAAGGCCAGCACGCTGTCGCTGACACCGCTCGGCAAGGCAATCCTCGCCGGCGAGGAGGATTTCAGCAGCCAAAATCCGATCCGGCGCTGGTGGGGCGGCACCGAATTGATCAACGCCAATCTCTGGCGTTGGCATGCGATGCTCATCGCTCCGGATCCTGGCACGCCTCACGTCATTGATTGTCGCGAGCCGTGGCGCCCGATCCCTTGGAGCATGCGTGAGGAGGCTTACTCCGCCGCCTGGGCGTAGTCCGCCACCGGCGGGCATGAGCACACCAAATTGCGGTCGCCGTAGACGTTGTCTACGCGGCCGACCGGGCACCAGTACTTGTCGGTGCGCGAGGTGCCCGCGGGGAAGCAGCCCTCGCTGCGCCGGTAGGCCCTGTTCCAATTGTCGTCGGCGATGTCGTGCACCGTGTGCGGCGCGTGGCGCAACGGCGAGGCCTCGATTCCGAAGCGGCCCTGCTCGACCTCGGCGATCTCCTGGCGGATCGCGATCATGGCGTTGCAGAAGCGGTCGAGCTCCGCCTTGGACTCCGATTCCGTCGGCTCGATCATCAAGGTGCCCGCCACCGGGAAGCTCATGGTCGGCGCATGGAAGCCGTAGTCGATCAGTCGCTTGGCGATGTCGTCGACGGTGACGCCGCTGCTCTGCTTGAGCGGCCGCGGATCGATGATGCATTCATGCGCGACGCGGCCGCGCTCGTTGCGGTAGAGCACCGGAAAATGCGAATCGAGCCGTGCCGCGACGTAGTTGGCATTGAGGATCGCGATCTCGGTGGCGCGGGTCAGGCCGTCGCCGCCCATCAGCAGCATGTAGATGTAGGAGATGGTCAGGATCGAGGCGGAGCCATACGGCGCCGCCGAGACCGGCCCGATCGGATGCGCGCTCGCGCCATCGGTCGCAGGGTGACCGGGCAGGAAGGGCGCCAGATGCGCCTTCACGCCGATCGGCCCCATGCCCGGGCCGCCGCCACCATGCGGAATGCAGAACGTCTTGTGCAGGTTGAAATGGCTGACGTCGGCGCCGTAATCGCCGGGTCTGGAGAGGCCGACCTGCGCATTGAGGTTGGCGCCGTCGAGATAGACCTGTCCGCCGTGGGCATGGACGATGTCGCAGATGTCGCGGATGTGCTCCTCGAACACGCCATGCGTCGAGGGATAGGTGATCATGATGGCGGCGAGCTTGGCGCTATGCGCTTCCGCTTTGGCCTTGAGATCGGCGAGATCGACATTGCCGCCTGCATCGCAGCCGACCACGACCACCTCCATGCCGGCCATGTGCGCCGAGGCCGGGTTGGTGCCGTGGGCGGAGGAAGGAATCAGGCAGATGGTGCGATGGCCCTCGCCGCGGGCGGCGTAGTAGCCGCGGATCGCCAGGAGGCCGGCATATTCGCCCTGCGCGCCCGAGTTCGGCTGCAGCGACACGGCATCATAGCCGGAGATCCGGCACAACCAGTCGGTCAGATCGGCGAACATCGTATGATAGCCGGCGGCCTGCGCGCGCGGCACGAACGGGTGCAGGCTGGCGAATTCCGGCCACGTCAGTGGAATCATCTCGGTCGTCGCGTTCAACTTCATCGTGCAGGAGCCGAGCGGAATCATCGCGCGATCGAGCGCGAGGTCGCGGTCCGCGAGCTTGCGCAGATAGCGCAGCATCTCGGTCTCGGAGCGATGCGCGTGGAACACCGGATGGGTCAGGTACGGCCGCTGCCGCTTGAGCTCGGCCGGCAGCGCCTCGCGCGCTTCCGCCTCGATCGCCGTGTAGGAGAGGTCGCCGCCGAAAGCGCGCCAGACGGCTTCGACGACATCGGCCGTCGTGGTCTCGTCGAGCGCGATCCGCAGCCTGCTGCCGTCGCGGCCGAGATTGATCCGCTCGCCTTCCGCGAGGGCGATGATCGAATCGGACTTGGCGCCGGCCTCGACGGTGACCGTGTCGAAGAAGGTCTCGCTTTCCGGCGCAAAGCCGAGCTTGCGCAGCCCTGCAGCCAGCACTGCGGTCCGTCGATGCGCGGTGCGGGCGATCGCCTTCAGCCCGTCGGGGCCATGATAGACCGCGTACATCGCAGCAATCACCGCCAGCAGCACCTGCGCCGTGCAGATGTTCGAGGTCGCCTTCTCGCGGCGGATGTGCTGTTCGCGGGTCTGCAGCGCCAGCCGATAGGCGGGCGCACCGCGCGAATCGACGGACAGGCCGACGATGCGGCCGGGCAGCGAGCGCTTCAGCGCTTCGCGCACCGCCATATAGGCCGCATGCGGTCCGCCATAGCCCATCGGCACGCCGAAGCGCTGCGCCGAGCCGATCGCGATGTCGGCACCGAGCTCGCCCGGCGAGGCGATCAATGTCAGCGCCAGCAGGTCGGCAGCGAGGATCGCGAGCGCGCCCTTGTCGTGCAGCCGGGCGATCGCGGGGCGCGGATCGCGCAGCGCGCCCGTCGTATCCGGATATTGCAGCAGGCCGCCGAACACCTCGGCGCTGTCCAGATCTTTGGCCGGGTCGCCGACGATCAGCTGCCAGCCGAGCGGCTCGGCGCGGGTGCGCAGCACCGCCAGCGTTTGCGGGTGGACATCCTGATCGACGAAGAACGCCTTGGTCTTGGTCCGCGCCGACCGCTCGGCCAGCGCCATCGCCTCCGCCGCCGCCGTGGCTTCGTCCAGCAGCGAGGCATTGGCGACGTCGAGCCCGGTGAGATCGCAGATCATGGTCTGGAAGTTGAACAGCGCCTCCAGCCGGCCCTGGCTGATCTCCGGCTGATAGGGCGTATAGGCCGTGTACCAGGCCGGGTTCTCCAGGATGTTGCGCTGGATCACCGCCGGCATGAGCGTGCCGGAATAGCCTTGGCCGATCAGCGAGGTGAAGACCTGATTCCGCGCGGCGAGTGCGCGCATGTGTGACAATGCTTCGGGCTCGCTCAGCGCCGGATCGAGGGTGAGCGGCGCCGTCTGCCGGATCGTGCCGGGCAGCGTCTGCGCCATCAGCTCCGACACGCTCTTGGCGCCCACGGTCTCCAGCATCGCCGCGACGTCGCGGGGGGAAGGACCGATATGGCGGCGGGCGAAGCTGGTGGCGGCATCATCGAGCGGCTTGAGCGGCGTGGTCATGAGCAAATCCTCTATGCCTCGTCATGCCCCGCGACGGCGGGGCATCCAGTAAACATCGATGGTGAGATCAGGCGGAGAGAGCGCGGCGTAGTGGATCGCCCGGTCGAGCCGGGCGATGACAGTGGTGAGTATCGCCGCACCGCACGTCTCACGCCGTATGCGCCTTGTAGGCGGCCTCATCCATCAGGCCGCCGAGCTCGCCCCGGTCGGCGATCTTGAGCTTGAAGAACCAGGCCTTGCCGCCGGCGTCGGTGTTGACGAGCGCAGGCTCGTCGACGATCGCCTGGTTGACCTCGACCACCTCGCCGCTGATCGGCGCGTAGACGTCGGAGGCGGCCTTGACCGACTCGACCACGGCGGCAGCTTCCGACTTCTTCAGCGCGCGGCCGACCTGCGGCAGCTCCACGAACACGACGTCGCCGAGCTGGGCCTGCGCATAGTCGGTGATGCCGATGGTGGCTGTGTCGCCATCGATTCTGAGCCATTCATGGTCGGAGGTGTAGAGCGTGGTCATGGATGTCCTTCAGCGCTTGTAGGTGTTGGGAACGAAGGGCATGGCGGCGACGCGCAGCGGCAGGCGCTGGCCGCGCACATCGGCGAACAGCCGGGTGTCGATTGCGGAGAGGGCGGTCGGCACGTAGCCCATGGCGACCGGCGCATTCAGCGTCGGTCCGAAGCCACCGGAGGTGACCTGGCCGATCGGCTCGGCCGCGTCGGCGCTCGCGAACAGCGGCGCGCCCTCGCGCACCGGTGCGCGGCCCTCGGGCCTGAAGCCAACGCGGCGGCGTGTCGCACCGCCATCGAACTGCACCAGGATCCTGTCGGCGCCGGGGAAGCCGCCAGCACGCGCGCCGCCGGTGCGGCGGACCTTCTGCACCGACCATTCCAGCGCGGCCTCGACCGGCGTCGTCGTCGTGTCGATGTCATGGCCGTAGAGGCAGAGCCCGGCCTCGAGCCGCAGGCTGTCGCGGGCGCCCAGCCCGATCGGCAGCACGTCCTTGTCGGACAGCAGGGCCTCGGCGAGCTGCTCGGCCTTGTCGGCCGGAACGGAGATTTCGTAGCCGTCCTCGCCGGTATAGCCGGAGCGCGAGACATAGCAGGCGAGCCCGTCGACCATGCGCGGGCCGGCGTCCATGAACCGCATGCCCTCGGCGTCTGCACAGAATTTCGCCAGCACGCTCGCGGCCTTCGGCCCCTGCAGCGCCAGCAGCGCGCGGTCGGTCAGCGGCTGCACGTCACAAACGTCGGACAGCCCGTCGCGCAGCAGCTTGATGTCGGCGTCCTTGCAGGCGGCGTTGACCACCAGCAGCAGGTGCTCGCCGAAATTTGCCACCATCAGGTCGTCGAGAATGCCGCCGTCGGCGTTGGTGAACTGGGCATAGCGCTGCCGGCCTGCCGGGATGCCGACGATGTCCTGCGGCACCAGCCGCTCGAGCGCGGCTGCGGCGTCGGCGACCTTGCCGGATTTCGGCACCAGCGCGACCTGGCCCATGTGGGACACGTCGAAAAGTCCGGCCGCGCTGCGGGTATGGAGGTGTTCCTTGAGCACGCCGGGGGCGTATTGCACCGGCATCTCATAGCCCGCGAAGGGCACCATCTTGCCGCCAAGGCTGACATGCAGCGCATGGAGCGGCGTTCGCTTCAAAGAAAGGGGGGCAGCCGGTTCAGCCATCGATCAGGGGTCCTCGCGCGGTTCCTCGGGACCAGTCCCGAAAAACGCCACCGAAGCCCCATCTGTCGCTGTGCCTGAGAGTATTATCCCGTCGGCGGACTCGGTCCGGTCAAAGCCCGGCCAGCGTCTCTTTCCAGATGCAGTTGCAGTCGCGAGGGTCCTTTTGCCTGAGAGTTTCCGGGGCGGTTGCTCCTTCGGCGCCGACCCTTGAAGTTCAACCAGAACCTCAGAAGACCGGTCTCTCCCGACGCGACTGTCGTCTATGTCCCGGACCAAACACCAGCCCGCGCAGGCTGTCAACGCGTCACTCGGGCTTTCAACCAGCTTTAGGAGCCGTGCAGCAACCCCATGATGTTTCTGCACAGTTTCTGGACACGCGAAGTCCCCTTGTCTAAAAGCATCACCGCCGAATTCCCGGACTTCTTCGATTGGATTGCTATGAGCGGCGTCAACGAGATCAGGTCGACCTTCCTCAACTTCTTCGCCGCGAACGGCCACGAGATCGTGCCGTCCTCGCCGCTCGTGCCGCGCAACGACCCGACCCTGATGTTCACGAACGCCGGCATGGTGCAGTTCAAGAACGTCTTCACCGGCGTCGAGAAACGGCTCTACAACCGCGCTACGACGTCGCAGAAGTGCGTGCGCGCCGGCGGCAAGCACAACGACCTCGACAATGTCGGCTACACCGCACGGCATCACACCTTCTTCGAGATGCTCGGCAACTTCTCGTTCGGCGACTACTTCAAGGAGAACGCCATCGAGCTCGCCTGGAAGCTTGTCACCAAGGAGTTCGGCCTTCCCAAGGACAAGCTGACCGCGACCGTCTATATCGACGACGACGAGGCGTTCGGCCTCTGGAAGAAGATCGCCGGCCTGCCGGAATCCCGCATCATCCGCATCGCCGGCTCGGACAATTTCTGGCAGATGGGCGACACCGGCCCGTGCGGCCCGTGCTCGGAAATCTTCTACGACCACGGCGACAAGATCTGGGGCGGCCCGCCGGGCTCGCCGGAGGCCGATGGCGACCGCTTCATCGAGATCTGGAACCTCGTGTTCATGCAGTATGAGCAACTTGAGGGCGGGGCCCGCAATCCCTTGCCGAAGCCGTCGATCGACACCGGCGCGGGCCTGGAGCGCGTTGCCGCGGTGCTGCAGGGCAAGCACGACAATTACGACATCGACCTGTTCGTCGCCCTGATCCGCGCCATCGCCGACCTCACCAATGCCGACCCGCAGGGCCCGCAGAAGGCGAGCCTGCGCGTCATCGCCGACCATCTGCGCGCCTCGTCGTTCCTGATCTCCGACGGCGTGCTGCCGTCCAACGAAGGCCGCGGCTATGTGCTGCGCCGGATCATGCGCCGCGCGATGCGCCACGCCCAGCTGCTCGGCGCCCGCGAGCCCCTGATGCACAAGCTGGTCGGTACGCTCTCCCGCGAGATGGGCCAGGCCTATCCGGAGCTGATCCGCGCCGAGGCGCTCATCAAGGAGACGCTGCGACTCGAAGAGACCCGCTTCCGCAAGACCCTGGAGCGCGGGCTGGCCATCCTCGACGAGAAGTCTGCCACTCTGAAGAAGGGCGACATGTTCGACGGCGACGTCGCCTTCACGCTGTACGACACCTACGGCTTCCCGCTCGATCTCACGCAGGACGCGCTGAAGTCGCGCGGCATCAGCGTCGACCAGGCTTCCTTCACCGACGCCATGGACCGCCAGCGCGCCAAGGCGCGCGCCGCCTGGGCCGGCTCCGGCGAGGCTGCGACCGAGACCGTCTGGTTCCCGCTGCGCGAGAAGCTCGGCGCCACCGAGTTCCTCGGCTATGAGACCGAGACCGCCGAAGGCGCAGTGACCGCGCTGGTCAAGGACGGCGCCGAGGTCGAGAGCCTCAAGGCCGGCGAGAGCGGCGTCATCGTGCTCAACCAGACCCCGTTCTACGGCGAATCCGGCGGCCAGGTCGGCGACACCGGCCTCATGACCGGCGACGGCGTCCGCGTCCGCATCACCGACACCCAGAAGAAGGCCGGCGACCTGTTCGCGCATATCGGCACGGTAGAGCAGGGTACGCTCAAGCTCGGCTCCGCGCTGCAACTCGACGTCGATCACAGCAGGCGCTCGGCGATCCGCGCCAACCATTCGGCGACCCATATCCTGCACGAGGCGCTGCGCCAGGTGCTCGGCGACCACATCGCCCAGCGCGGCTCGCTGGTCTCGCCCGACCGCCTGCGCTTCGACTTCGTCCATCCGAAGCCGATCACCCCGGAGGAGCTCGCCCGCGTCGAGGACATCGCCAACGACGTCGTGCTGGAGAATGCCGAGGTCACGACCCGCCTGATGGGGCTGGACGATGCCCGCGAGGCCGGCGCCCGCGCGCTGTTCGGCGAGAAATATGGCGACGAGGTCCGCGTCGTCTCGATGGGCAACGTCGCGCGCGAGCAGGGCTCGAACGCGATGGGCTGGTCGGTCGAGCTGTGCGGCGGCACGCATGTCAGGCGCACCGGCGACATCGGCCTGATCGCGGTGACCTCCGAGAGCGCGGTGGCGTCCGGCGTCCGCCGCATCGAGGCGCTGACGGCGCGCGGCGCCCGCGCGCATGCCAGCCACAATCTGTCGCTCGCCAAGGCCGCCGCGGCCGAGCTGCGCACCACGGTCGAGGACGTACCGGCGCGCATCACCGCGCTGATGGAGGAGCGCAAGAAGCTCGAGCGTGAGCTGTCGGACGCGCGCAGGAAGCTCGCCATGGGTGGCGGCCAGGAGACCGGCAACGGCGCTCCCGCCGGGATCCGCGACGTCGGCGGCATCAAGCTGATGGCCCGCGCCGTCTCGGGCATCGAGATGAAGGATCTCAAGTCGCTGGCCGACGAGGCCAAGAAGCAGCTCGGCTCGGGCGTCGCCGCGATCGTCGGTGTCACCGAGGACGGCAAGGCCGGCGTCGTGGTCGGCGTCACCGCCGATCTCACATCGCGTTTCAATGCGGTCGACCTCGTGCGCGCCGCGTCCGAGGCGTTGGGCGGCAAGGGCGGCGGCGGCCGTCCCGACATGGCCCAGGCCGGCGGCCCCGACGGCAGCAAGGCGGAGGCCGCGCTGGCCGCGATCGAGAGCGCGATCGGCAAGGCCGGCTGATCGTGCCGCCGCTCGGGCCGGGCGAGAGCGTTCGCGATCCCGATCTGCGCGACCGGCTGTACGAGCTGCTCGAGCACGACCATCTGCCGAGCACGCACGGCTCGCGCGTCGTCCAGTTCATCGTGCTCGTCATCACGCTCGACGTGCTGGCGGTGGTGCTGGCATCGGACCCGGACATCGCGGCCGCCATTGGCGGACTGCTGCGCGCGATCAAGATCGGCGCGCTGATCGTCTTCGCCGCGGAGTATGTCGCCCGTCTCTGGAGCGTCGCCGGCCACATGCCGCGGCGGCAGTCGCCGCGCCAGGATCGCTTCGCTTACGCCTTCTCCGCGCTCGGCGTCGTCGACCTCCTGTCCTTCGTGCCGGCCGCGATTGCGCTCGTGCTTGGCGACCGCAGCCTGGAAGCGGTGTGCATCGTGCTGCCGTTCCTCAAGCTGGTGCGCTATTCGCCGGCGCTGCGCTCGCTGCTGTCGGCGGTGCAGGCCGAGCGGCGCATCTTGATCGGCTGCCTCGTCATCCTGGCCGGCGCGGTGCTGCTGTTCGCCTCGCTGCTCTACGCGGTCGAGCGCGACGTCCAGCCGGACAAGTTCGGCACCATCCCGCATGCGATGTGGTGGGCGATCGTGACACTCGGCACCGTCGGCTATGGCGACGTCGTGCCGGTGACGCCGCTCGGCCGCATCATCACGGTGTTCGCGATCATCTGGGGCTTTGCCATGATCGCGCTGCCGGTCGCGATCATCTCGACCGCGTTCGCCGAGGAGATCAAGCGGCGCGACTTCGTCGTCACCTGGGGCATGCTGGCGCGGGTGCCGCTGTTCTCGCATCTTTCGGCGTCCGAAATCGCCGACATCATGCGGCTGCTGCGCGCGCGCACGATCGAGTCCGGCGAGGTGCTGGTGCGGCGCGGCGATGCCGCCTCCTCGATGTATTTCATCACTGCCGGCGAGGTCGAGATCGAGCTGCCGACGCAATGCGTCAAGCTCGCCGACGGCACGTTCTTCGGCGAGATCGCGCTGCTGCATCGGACCAAGCGCTCGGGCACCGTGACGGCGACACGCAAGACCCGGCTGCTGGTGCTCGACGCGCAGGATTTCCACGCCTTGATCGCGCGGATGCCGGCGCTGGCCGCGCATGTCCGGACCATCGCCAAGGCGCGCATGGCCGATTCCGGCGACCTCGCCCTCGCCGAGCTGTCGCAGGCCGAGCACGACGACCAGACGGACGGGTAGGTCCGAACAACGAGTCCCGCTGTCATCCTCCCCTGGAGGGGGAGGGGCGCCTCGCGGGGAGCGAAGCGAGACGTGAGGCGGGGCGGGGTGATCTCTCCGGCAGCACCAGCATCCGTGGCTTCACCCCACCCCGCTCGCCCGCTTCGCGTGCGATCGACCCTCCCCCTCTAGGGGAGGGTGAGACCGAGATCGCCGCCCAAGACAGATTGCCCATCAACGTCCTCGCTGCGGCGAGCGGGGAGTGGCGCAGCTACGAGCTTTATCTCATCTACCAACCAGTCAAACAGCCGGGCATACACACGCGGTCCCGCGGCGCGGTCGCGCCCGGGGGATGCGGAAAGCATTCGCCCTCGAAACATGATGAGGGCGCAGGGAATGCCGGGTGAGGGCCTCACCCATGGCCCGCCTGCGAAAAAAATGCAGGCGGCAGGTACCACAGGCAAAGCCGGTTCATCCGGCATTCCCTGCGCGGCGGTTTTAACGCTTATACGCGATCTCCTCGGTGCACCGGGCTTGTTGGCCACCGTGCGCGACGACGCGCTTCTCGCCCGCCGCCGCGGGGACACCAGCTTCGGGGTGTCAGGACCACGCGACTTCACGTCCGCAAGCGCATCATTCGTCCGCGCATGAAGCGCGCTGATGCCCTCACGTCCACCGCATTGCCGGCCCAACGTTTCGTGACGACGCGTACGCCCCTCATCCGGACCGGAACGAAGGGAGCATAGACATGATCTGCTGATTTTCGGAAGTGGTTTATTTTTGCGCGAAGCTCTTGAAATGAGCGATGATATTGAAGTCGCTGACGAAACGCGCCGTTCCGGCGAGCGCCGATCGGGGGTCGGCGGAGACCGATTTCGTTGCATGAAAGGCAGGGACGCTGCTCGTCGGGCAAATCAACGAACAGGAGGTCACGACCGAATTCGACCCCATCGCTCTGACCTGCGCGGCGCAGCAAGCCGGCGGCTGTCTGCGGTACAACGGCCATGGCGCTCAGGCGTTCGAGACGGCAGCTTGTGACCAGAGTGCACGTTGCAAACGCAAGCGTTACAGGTAAATCGCGCAACCTCGTTCTTCGAGCTCAGCGAACCAGTTCGGGCGTGAGATCGTCGTCACCCAGCGCAGGTCAAGCTTTTCGAGACGTGAAAGCTTGAGCAGCGCTTCCGGCAAGGCGGCGACAGGGTTCCCTCTCAAGTCGATCTGCCGCAGCTCCACCATTGAACCGATCTCTTCCGGCAAATGGGTCAAGCTATTGTTCCTGAGATGCAGCTCACGCAGCCGCGTCAACTTGGAAATGGTCGTCGGCAGAGTCGTCAGGCGATTGTCGGTTACGCGAAGTTCGAGAAGTCCTGACATCTCGGTAACCGCGTCGGGCAGTCTTTCGAATTCGTTTGCGCTGATGTTGAGGTAGCGCAACCGGGTAAGTCGCCCCAACGACGACGGAAGCTCTTTCAGCGCATTGTCGTGCAAGTACAGGAAGTCGCTCAGGCCGACGAGTTCGCCTAGCGCAGCCGGAACCTGCCGTAACAGGTTGTGGCCCAGGTCCAGCGTTCTCAGGGCGCGTAGCTCGCCGACCCTGTCCGAGATCTCCACTAGGCGATTGTCGGCCAGCACGAGCGATTGCAGATTCGTCCGATCCCAGACATGATCCGGCACGGCGCCGAGCGCCTGTTTCCACAAGGACAAGTGCAAGTCCGACGCGTTCCTCACAGCCAGATCATGCCTCGACTTCACCCGGAGACCAAGGGCGGTTCTGATCCATCTCGGGCATTTCGGTCCGCGGCGGAAGTTTACGCGATCGAGGTTCAACTGTAAGCAAGCCGACAGTGACACGACAACGCAGTTTCTGACCCGAAGGCGGCTGACCCGCCAGCCGGCGCGTAACTGGTGTTTACAAACTTGAACCGCAATTGCCGATGCAATTCTGGTGGGTTGGATTTCATGGGATCGATGCTTTGAGAACGGCAATTGCATTGCTGCTTGTTGCAGTTGCGCTGTCAGTGTCCGCACGGGCCGAGAACGACAAATTACGTCAAGTGATCTCAAACCTCAAAGCCTGCGTCCGCACGCATGCACCAACGGCCAAAGCCGCTGGGGTTAAGACAGCAGGCGACGCCGTCAACTTCTTCATCGAGACATGCGGCCCACCGCCCAGTTATCTTGGGCCAGCAAACGTGGGCACGATCCCTCCTGGTCTGCTTCGGGGCGTCGTTCGCGATGAGTGGAATGCCTTCATTCAAGATGCGCAGCCTCGCTAGGACGTACGACGCGCTCTCTCCTTGTCACTGCGAGCGCAGCGAAGCATTCCAAACTGTCTCTCCGAAGGATTCTGGATTGCGTCGCTGCGCTCGCAATGACGCGCGCAGACATCGTGCTTCCAGGCGAGCCGCTCGCCACCGATCGCCTCACGCAAATTGCGCGAGGCCGTGGCCGACCGACCAGTTCTCCTTGGCGGCGTCGAGGATGGTCATGAACAGGTCCTCCGGCCTGATGCCGGGGCTGTCCCCGAGCAGGTCGGCGATGCGTCGGAACAGCGCCTTCTTCTGCTCCGGGGTGCGGGTGTTGAAGACGGTGATCTGGATGTAGACGAGATCGTCGCTGCGGTTGATGCCGAAGGCGTTGCCATAGCGGAAGTTGGAAGGATCGTGCTCGGTGATGGTCATGAACTGATCGTCCTCCGGCACGTCGAGCGCCTCGCGCATCGCCCGGTAGAGGCTGTCGAAGATCGCCTGCCGGTAGGCCTCCGGCTTGCCCGCGCGCAGCGAGATGTGAAGCAGCGGCATCCCTAGTCCTTTCATCCGTGATGTCGGCTGAGAGGTTAGATGCGGCGGTGCGGTTCGGGTATGCTGGGGATCGAGATATCAGTCATAATGGCTGGAAATGACCGAACACCCGCTCGACCTGGACGAGGTCCAGGCCTTCGTCCGTATCGCCGAGCTCGGCAGCTTCACCCGTGCCGCCGAGGCGATGCAGACGACCCAGGCCGCGATCAGCCTGAAGCTGCGGCGGCTCGAGAACAGGCTGGGGTGCCGGCTGATCGAGCGCACGCCGCGTCATGTGCAGCTCTCGGAGCGGGGCAGGGTCTTCCTCGATCCTGCCCGTCAGCTGCTGGCAGCGCACGACCGCGCGCTCGCGGTGTTCGCCGGTGTGCGGCAGCGTCTGATCATCGGCATCAGCGACCATGTCGCCGGGCCGGAGCTGCCGGCGCTGATCGCGCGCATGAACGACCATGATCCGCATCTCGTGGTCGAGATCCGCATTGGATCGTCGGCCGACCTGCTGCAGAGCTACGACCGGCGCGAGCTCGAGGCGGTGATCGTCCGCCTGCATGCCGGACGCAGCGATGGCGACCTCGTGGCCGAGGAGAAGTTCGGCTGGTTCGCTGGCCCGGATTGGGAGCCGCGCGCGGGCGAGCCGTTGCCGGTCGCGACCATGGCCGAGCCGTGCGGCGTGCGCGCGATGGCCGCGCAGCATCTCGATGCGGCCGGCGTGTCCTGGGCCGAAATCTTCGTCGGCGGCGGCGTTGCGGCGGTCGTCGCGGCCGTCACGGCCGGGCTCGGCGTTGCCGCACTCGCGCCGCGCATGCTGCCATCGGGTGCGGTCGATGTCGGCGCAAGGCTCGGATTGCCGGAGCTGCCCCGGCTGCCGGTCGTGCTGCACACGCGGGTGAGGGATGGCCGGGCGCGCGCGGCGCTCGATGCCCTCGTGGCGGCCTTCCGAAGCGCGGTGCGGGCATGATGCATGCGGCGCGTGCAGCGGCCGCAGGTGATGGAGCTTGGAGCTGAGATCAACTCCGAACGCTATTTCGACGGCCGGATCGATGTCCTGCTCGCGGATGGATCGCGCGTGCCCGCGCGCAGATCTGATCGCTCTTGGAATTGGCTCCTCAGCCTTATTCCTCAATGCGGGATGTGACACTCGTGTCACAGTTACGGTTATACCGACTCCCAAATATAATATGACTATTCAAGGGCGCCCTGGTGCTTGCTAGGATTGCCATCCAATCTCAGGTTGACGAAATCGCTCCTCGAATGAGCGGCGGCCGGGATTGAGCCGTGGGGAAGCGCGTGCCGGGACGGAGGCTCTGGGCCGGACGCGACAGAACAACATCCAGAGCCTGGGGACGCTGCGAGGAGCAGGAAAAATGAGTGGGTTTGCGACGACCGCGCGCATGTGCGGCGTAGGGGTTGCTTTGTCTTGTTTGTTGGGGGGCGGTGGTGCGGTCGCGGCCGATCTGCCGATGAAGGCGCCGCCGATTCCCTATGCGGGTGTCGATGATTTCTGGACGCGGCCGTATCTGTTCGGCGATCTCGGCCGGACCAGGCTGAAGGAGCAGGGCATCTCGCTCGCGCTCACGCTCGGCGACGAAGCCGTCACCAATCTGTCGGGTGGCTCGCGCAACACCGCGGCCAATGCCGGGCAATTGTGGTTCGAGGCCAAGTTCGACATGGCCAAGCTCGCCGGCATCCAGGGCGGCATGATCGGCGTGACGCTGGTCGATCGCTTCGGCAAGAATCTCAACAGCGAGGCCGGCATTCCGGCGCTGCAACTGACCAACGAGGTGTTCGGCCGCGGCAACATCCTGCGCCTCACCGAGTTCTACTATCAGCAGAAGCTGTTCGACGACCGCCTCGTGCTCAAGGGCGGCCGGCTGCCGGTCGGCTCCGACTTCTTCTTCGGCCAGTGCGAGTTCATCAACCTGACCTTCTGCGGCGGCCAGCCGGGCAACATCCAGGGCGGCTACATCTACAACTGGCCGGTGAGCCAGTGGGCCGGCGTCGTGCACTACAACTTCACCAAGGAGTGGAAGCTGTCGGTCGGCGTCTACGATGCCAATCCGAACTACCTGACGACGTCGGACGCCGGCGTCTACCTCGCGCCGGGCATTCCGCGCTCCACTCCCGCCTCGGGCGTGCTGGTGCCGGTGGAAGTGGTGTGGGAGCCGAGCGGTCCGCTGAACGGCACCTGGCGCTTCGGCGGCTGGTATGACAGCGCGTCGACGATCGATGGCGGCTTGCCCGGCATCGTCGCCGTCGTCCCCGGTGGTCCCGGCGTGGGAGATCAGAATCTCAGCAGCCAGCGCGGCCGCTACGGCTTCTATGAATCGATCCTGCAGCGGCTGACGGTCGAGGGTCCCAAGGCGCAGGGCTGGTACACCTTCCTCAACACCAGCGTCGCTGATCACCGCACCTCGTATCAGGACTACCAGATCTCCTGGGGCGTCAAGCACACCGGCACCTTCTCGTTCCGTCCCGACGATGAGGTCGGCTTCGCGGTCGGCACGACGCATGTCAACTCGGCGGCGCTGACGCCGAATGCCGGCGGCAACGAGGTGCCGATCGAGGCCTGGTATGGCTGGCAGGCGACCGGCTGGATGAACCTGAAGTTCGACGCCCAGTATGTCATCAATCCGGGCGGACGCGGCTTCAACGCCGCCGGCGTGAAGACCGGCAATGCGGTGGTGCTCGGCCTGCGGACGGTCGTGCACTTCTGATCCTGCGATGTGAGCCGATGGGGCGGAGGTGCAGCATCCGCCCCATCTGCGCGAGGCGTCTCGGCTATCCGGCTCACCGATCCGATGCGGAGCTGGCGCATCCTGCCCATTCGGGTGGGCCGCGATGCGATGACGTCGATTGACTCTTTCGCATTGCGGCACGACATCTCCTGGGTCGCGCCGCCGACCTGCCAGGAGACCGCCATGACCGCAACAGACACCCATCCCGTTGCCGGCCGACGCCTGGGCGACGAGGTCGTGGACTGGCTCACCAACGGCACCCGCGACGAGCGCTTCATCGACAACATCTTCGGGCAGATGTGCAACCGGCTGCAGCGCGCCGGCATTCCGGTGAAGCGGGCCTCGCTGCACGTCCAGATCAATCATCCGCAGTGGCTCGGCGCGCGCATGCTGTGGAGCGACGGCATGCAGGGCGCCGACATTGCCCGCGTCGATTACGACGTCCGGGAGCGCTCCGAATATATCGGCAGTCCCGCCAGCGAGATCTACGACGGCGCCGTCGAGATCCGTGAGAACCTTGCGCGTGACCCCGAGCTCGGCCGTCGGCACGCGATCTATGACGAGATGCGGGCGCAGGGCCTGACCGACTATGTCGCCTGGCCGATGTATCACACGCTGGGCAAGCGCCACATCGTCACCTTCGCGACCGACCGGCGCGGCGGCTTCGACCAGGCGCACATCGATGCGCTGTTGCGGCTCGTGCCGGTGCTGGCGCTGGTCAGCGAGATCCGCGTCAAGAACCGCCTGGCGCGGACCCTGCTCGAAACCTATGTCGGGCCGCATGCCGGCGAGATGGTGCTGGCCGGCGCCACCCGGCGCGGCAGCGGCACCACGGTGCGCGCCGCCATCATGATCTGCGACCTCCGGGACTTCACCCGCATCTCCGATAACTGGCCGCGCGACGACGTCATCGATCTCCTCAACGGCTATTTCGATGCCATGGTGGAGCCGATCACGCAGCACGGCGGCGAGATCCTGAAGTTCATCGGCGACGGCCTGCTGGCGATCTTTCCGCTCACCGAGCCCGCTGCCTGCGCCAACCTGCTGCACGCCGTGAGCGGCGCCCGCAAGGCGATGACCGAGCTGAACGCGCGCAACGGCGAGACCGGCCGCGCGCCGCTGAACTACGGCATCGGTGTCCATGTCGGCGACGTCATGTACGGCAATATCGGCTCGCGCACCCGGCTGGATTTCACCGTCATCGGCCCCGCGGTCAACATGGCCTCGCGCATGGAGGCGCTGACCAAGCAGGTGGGCCGGCCGGTGCTGCTGTCGCGCGATTTCGCAGAGCTCGTCGAAGGCCCGTTCGCGCTGGAGCGCGTCGGCGAATTCCCGGTGCGCGGATTCAACGACCCGATCGAGCTGTTTTCGTTCGATGGGTAGGGCATTCAGTAGGGTGGGCAAAGGCGCAGCCGCGCTGTCTCCACGTTCGAGATCGTGGTGGCGCCGTGCCCATCATCCTGCTGATGAGTTCGTGGAAAGACGGCGGGCACGCAGCCGCCTGCTGCTTTGCCCACCCTACGCGGACTTCTCCGCCGTTCACGCCTCGTCCAGAAACGGCGCCACCACCTCGCGCGTCTCAGCGCTCGTCACCACCGGCACGATCTCGAACGTCATGCCGGAGTCGCGAGCATTGGAGAGAATCCATTGCTGCAGCAATCGGGCGTCGTCGCATTCCATCAATTGGAAGCAGCGGTCGAAATTGGGTTCGATCCAGCTGCCGAGATATTTCAGCCCGTCGGGAAACGTGATGCCGGGATCGCGGACGCGGCGATAGACCGGGATCGGATCGCGGTCCTTGAAACGTTCGATCACCATGAACAGCATGTGTCCCTTCCTTGTGCCTGCCGCGTCCGGCCGAGCGGTCAATCGAGATATGGCTCCCATGCTGCCGCACTCCGCCGATAGAGCGCTGATGAGATGGGGTGGTCGGCATTGCGCGCTCGCTCGATGAGCTGACGCAGTTCTTGCAGACCGGACGGATTCGCAGCGTCACAGAACGCGAGGATGTCGCGACATGGGACGGCTGCGATGAAGCCGTTTGGGGCGAGATCAGCCAGCCCTTCGTCCCAGAACGTATCGATCAGCAAGGCGGATGCCTCGAAATCGCCGCCGCACAGGACCGCGAAGCAGTTTCCGAAAGCTTCGATCCGGAGGGATCGCTGTTCGAACAGGGCCAACAGGTTCGCAACGCCCAGGCGGTGCAGCTCGGCTTGTGTAAGATCAGCGCGGGCCAGATGCCCGTTCTGAACGTATTGGTAGCGATCAGCCGCGTCGACGAGGTAGGCAGCCATCAGCCCGTTGTTCAGATCGGTCAGAACCGGTGAGTCCTCAAGAGAAAGCTCGATCTTCGCCGGATCCGATTCGTCCTTCGGAAGCGCGCGCTTCAGATGGGCGAGCGCCTGATTGCAAAACTCTCGATCCCGTTGAGTCATGTCGACCACCTTTCATCCGGGCAGCGTAAGCTCGGGCGAGACGCAGGGCAATCCGCGGCTGCGCGACGTGCGGCGGCTCGATCCGGCAACTGCCGGTTTGGTGATTGCCCGACGCGGCTCACCGCCGCCCGGCCATCATCCGGCCGATGCAGTTGTTGAACGACATCGTGTTGCCGCCGGCGCCGTTGCGGCCGTATTCCCAATGGCCGGTGGCGGGATTGCAGCGGCCGCCGATCTCGATCGCGCAGCGCTGGCTGATGCTGGTGCAGCGGCCGCCGCCGCTGACGCGCTTCGGCTCGGGCTCGGCGCGCGTCGCCACCGCCGGCTCCTTCCTGCGCGCCGACTCGTCCGGCTTCTTCGCGACCGGCTCGTCCTTGCGCCGCACGCAGTCGCCGTCGGCATCGCGCGCCTGACCGGCGGGGCAGGCGATCGCGACGCAGCTCTCGCCGTCGGCGCGCTGGCCCTTGGGGCAGAGCAGCGGGCAGACACGGGCCGTCTTCGCCTTGACGGCGTCGAGCGCGTCGAGGCTGGCGAGCTTGGTATCGAACCGGGTGCCGGCCTGCTTGTTGAAGCGCTCCAGCGCCCGGCGCGCGTTGAGGTCCCAGGTGCCGTCGCTGTCGGCGGTGCTGCAGCCGACGCGCCGCAGTTCGCTGGCAAGCTCGCGTGCCGGGTCCGGCGGCGCGACCTTGTCCGCGGGCGGCGGCAACGCCGCGACCATCGCGGGCTTGGCTGGCTCGGACGCCGCGGGCGGCTTGTCCGCACGTTGCCCTGACGCTTCGGGCGGGCTGCGCGTGACGTCGGTCGTGGCGGGCGCGGCGACGTTGGCTGCCGCCGGCGCGAGCTTGGCGCGCTGCGCCCTGGCGAGCGCGGCGTAGAATCCGCTTGGATACTTCTCGATGAAGGCATCGAACGCCGCCTCGCTGCCGATGCGCTCGGCGAGCTCGTAGTCGCGCCGCATCGCTGCGTCGGGATCGGCCGCCGCGCTCGGAGCTTGCACGGCCGGCACCAGCGCCACGTCGTTGCCGCCGAGCGATCCGTAGACATAGGGCTCCTGGCGATAGCCGGTCGCCTTCAGTACGTCGTCGCGGACGAAGCCGAACGCGCGGCGCAGATCGAGGCCGGGCTTTGGCAGATGCGCCACCAGCGCCGTTGCGAACGGGCTGTTGCTGGCGTCGCCATCGGCGGCGGTCGACCCGGCCTTGGCCGAGAATGCGATCATCGTGTTCGGGTTCGGCGGCTCGACCTTGGCGAGGCCGCGTCCGATGCTGCGCGAGGCGACGCTGCGCTTCATCGTCTTGGCGAACGGATTGTCGCGGCAGGCGTCGAGCACGACGAGGCGCAACTGCTTGGCCGGCTCGATCGCGAACAGCACGCGCTCCAGCGCGATCGCCTCGTCGAGAACGTCGCTGTCCGCCTCCAGCGCGGCATCGGTCGGGATCAGATAGTTGGTGCCGTCGAGCTCGATGCCGTGGCCGGCGTAGTAGATCACCGCGACGTCGGCCTCGCGCGCCCGCGCCCCGAACTCGCGCAAGGCCCGGCGCATCTCCTGCACGCCGAGATCGAGCCTGACGTCGACGCGCTCGAAACCGGCGTTGCGGAACATGTCGCCGACGAGCTTCGCATCGTTGGCCGGGTTCGATAGCCGGGCGACAGTCTTGTAGGCGGAGTTGCCGATGATCAGCGCGACGCGCTTGTCCGCCAGTGCGGCGGTGCTGCCTGAACTGATGAGAACGAGAACAAACAACAGGTAACGCAATGCGGTCATGACAGCCCCGGAGTCGCTCGTGCGTCAGACTATCCGGCAATATCGGCAAAGCAAGGTCGTCGGCCTTGAGCGATGACCGCTCGCACTACTGTCCCGAGGGCGTGCGCAGGCCGTGCCAGGCGTCGCGCACCTGATGGTAGTGCACCTCGGGCAGATAGTCCGGCGTATTCAGATTGAGGTTCTTGACGTCGAGCCGGCCGATCGCGCTGAGCAGCGTATAGGAGGCGATGACGCGGTCGCGCTGGGCGCCGATCAGCCGTGCCTTGGCCTGGATCAGATCGGCCTGCGAGTTGAGCACGTCGACCGTGGTGCGCTGGCCGCCCTGGGCCTCGCGCGAGACGCCTTGCAGCGCGACGGTGGCGGCCTTCACCTCGGCCTCGGAGGCGCTGACGGCGACCTTGGCGCCTTCATTGGCGACCCAGGCGCTGACCACCGCGGTGCGCGCCTGGTTGCGGACCTGGTCGAGCACGAGGCGGCTCTGCGCCGCGAGCTCCTTGCTCTGGCGGGTCTGCGACGCCGCCGTGCCGCCGTCATAGATCGGCGCGGTGACGCTGCCGACGATCGAGGCCTGGTCGGTGCCGAAGGTGCCCAGCGTCTGATCCGAATCGCGGCTGCGGCTGACACCGCCCTGCAAGGTCACGCTCGGCAGCAGCGCGCCCTCGGCGACCTTGATCGAGGTCGAGGCCGCGTCGACGTCGAAGCTCGCCGCAGCCACGGCCGGATTTTCCTTGTTGCCGAGCGCAACCGCGTCCTCGCGGCTGCGCGGCAGCAGGCGATCGATCGGGTCGGCCGCGCGGAGCTGGCCTGGCGCCATGCCGATGACCTGGGCATAGGTCGCCTGGCTGATGGCGAGGTTGACCTCGGCGGCGTTGAGATCGGACAGGCCGCGCGACAGCCGCGCCTCGGCCTGCGAGGCGTCGGTCGGCGTGACGTCGCCGGCATTGAGGCGGCGCTGCGTGACGGAGAGCGTCTCGCGCAGGAAGGCGACGTTGGAGCGTTGTGCCTCGACCAGCGACTGGTTGGCGAGCACGTTGGTGTAGGCGGTGACGGCGTCGAGCAGCACGCCCTGGCCGACATTGCGCAGCGCCTCGCGGCCGGACTGCACCTGCAGCTCCGCCATGCGCACGCTGTTGGCGGTGCGGAAGCCGTTGAACAGCGTCTGCGTGACGGTCACGCCGATGGTCCAGGGCTTCAGCGTCGCGGTCTGGATCGTGTTGTTGGGGAGCAGGTTGCGCACGGCCTGCAGGCCGGCACCGAGGCTCGCGATCAGTTGCGGGCGATAGCCGGCCAGCGCCTGCGGCACGTTCTCGTCGGTCGCGCGCTGGCGCGCGCGCTCGGCATTGAGCGCCGGGTTGGTCTGATAGGCTTTCGCGAGCGCGGCCGCGAGATCCTCGGCGCGCACGGGCGAGCAGACGACAAGGCTGGCCGCGAGGGTCAGGCCGAGGCCGATCCTTCGCGCACGCACCCCGCCGACGCCAAATTCCTTGGCTCGACCCACCATCCGACTCCGCCGCGTCCCACTGTCTTAACCAGTTGTTTACCTGTTTAGGGCGGATGGCGGCCACACACAAACCGCGGATGTGGAATCTGGCAGGCTTTTCCATGGTTTGTTGTGGCGTGCTCGCCACAGACCGTTTGTCGCAGTGCTGCGACATGGCCGCACGGATACGCGCTCGGTAGGCGGGTGAGGGGGCACCCGTGGACATCAGAGGCAGATCGATTCGTTCAGCTGCGAGTGACCCGCAGCAATCTCAACGGTTCTTGTTCACCGGCTTGCGCTTCTCGATGAAGGCAGCCATGCCCTCGGCGCGGTCCTCCAGCGCGAAGGTGGCGTGGAACAGGTTGCGCTCGACATTCATGCCTTCGGAGAGCGGGGTCTCGAAGGCGCGGTTGACGGCCTCCTTGGCCATCGCCGCCGCCGGGCGCGACATCGCTGCGATCTTCTCGGCCGCAGCCATCACCTCGTCCATCAGTTTGTCGGCCGGCACGATGCGGCTGACGAGGCCGGAGCGTTCGGCCTCGGCCGCATCCATCATGCGGCCGGTGAGGCAGAGGTCCATCGCCTTGGCCTTGCCGATCGCGCGCGTCAGGCGCTGGGTGCCGCCGATGCCCGGAATGGTGCCGAGCGTGATCTCGGGCTGGCCGAATTTCGCGGTGTCGGAGCAGATGATGAAGTCGCACATCATCGCAAGCTCGCAGCCGCCGCCGAGCGCGTAGCCCGACACGGCCGCGATGGTCGGCTTGCGGCAGCGCGCGACGCGGTCGCCGCCAATCGCGGTGAAGTCGCTCGAGAACATGTCGATGAAGCTCTTGGGCTGCATCTCCTTGATGTCGGCGCCGGCGGCGAACGCTTTCTCGCTGCCGGTGATCACGATGCAGCCGATGGCGTCGTCGGCCTCGAGGTCGTCCACGGCGGCGGCGATCTCGCGGAAGACGCCGAACGACAGCGCGTTGAGCATCTTCGGCCGGTTCAGGGTGATGACACCGACCGCGCCTTTGCCTTCGACGATGATGTGCTCGTAGACGCTCATGATGCCAACCCCGCAAATCAAAACAGCGGGCAATGTGCCCGCTGGATCGATGCGCATCAAGTAGGTGCGGCGCCGCGCGGCGCCTCAGATCATGAACATCCGCGCCGCCGAGCCCAGGGTGAGCAGGGTGCCGCAGGCGATGAAGATCTTGCCGATGATCGAGGCCTTGTCCCAGCCGGAGCTGTCGTCATTGCTGACCGTGACCATGTTCACGGTGACGTCCGAGGCCGCCGGCGCATCGCTCGGCGCGGCGTCGGCCGCTTGCGCCGCAGGTGCGGCCTGAGCCTGGGCTTCGGCCGGCAGCGGCGCCGGGAAGCCGTCCTGCTTCGCCGCCGGAGCGCTCTCGGACCCCACCGGCAAGAACGGACTGTAGCTCTGCTGTTCGGCCGCGCGCGCGAATCCAGTGCCAACGAGGCCCAGAACGAACGCGGCGGCAATGATCAATGCTGAACGTCCACTGGCTTGGATCGTCATCGTCGGCTTTCTCCCCATCCCGCCAGCCCAAGCCGGAGTGAGACCCCGACAGATGTCGAGAACGGGGCAGAAAATGGGTATCTTCCTGCCGCTCACGGCAAAAGCTGGGCGCCGCCGCACTTTGCGACGCTGCCCATCAAACCTGATCATGCACCTCGCGATTCGGTGCTATGGAGCGGTTCCAAGACTTGCCCGGTGGCGTGCTCTCGGTGTGGCGTAACTCGGATGGTTCCGAGGCCAATGTCTTCATCACGAATTAGTGATGAGGATGGAGCGAGAGTAACAAACTGAGTGTTTCGGGCGAATTGCTGGGGGTGGAGCGGAGTTGCGCGAGCGTGACGACGAGTGGACGGGCTGGATGCGCCAGGCCGTCGCCGGTGACGACGAGGCCTATCATCGCCTGCTGAGGGCGATCACGCCGGTGTTGCGCGCAGCATCACGGCGGGGGTTGGCGCGCGCCGGCCAGCCCCCCGACCAGGCCGAGGACATCGTGCAGGAAATTCTGTTGGCGGTTCACCTGAAGCGGCACACCTGGGACGTCGACGCGCCGTTCGCGCCCTGGCTGTTCGCGATCGCGCGCAACAAGCTGATCGACATGCTGCGCCGGCGCGGCCGGCGGGTGTTCGTCGACATCGACGATTTCTCGGAGACGCTGGCCGACGCGCCGCCGGCGCCCACCGTCTCGGCCAGCGAGGTCGAGGCGCAGCTGAAGACGTTGCCGCAGCGCCAGCGCGACGTGCTGCAGTCGATCGCGGTCGAGGCCGCCTCGATCAAGCAGACCGCGGAGAAGTTTTCGATGAGCGAGGGCGCGGTGCGGGTGGCGCTGCACCGGGCGCTCGCAAGCCTCACGGCCAAGCTACGGGATACCTGACCATGGACACCGATCAGCTCATCCGCACCCTCGCGGCCGACAATGCGCAACGCGCGCAGCCGGTCGGCATCGTGCTGGCGCTGGCCCTGATGGCGGCGACGCCGGTATCGACCGCGATGCTGCTCATCGGCCTCGGCGTCCGGCCGGACATCTGGCTCGCGGTGCGCAATCCGTTCTTCGACCTGAAGTTCGTCGTCACCACGGCGCTGGCGATCCCGGCGCTGATCATCGGCCTGCATCTGTCGCGCCCCGAAGCCTCGCTGCAGGGCTGGAGCTGGCTCCTGATCGCGCCGATCGTCGTCCTCATCGGCGGCATGGCGGCGGAGACGATGCTGCCGCAGCGCACGCCGATGATGGCGCGGCTGGTCGGCCACAATTCGATGGTGTGCATGAGCGCCATTCCCGTGCTGTCGCTGCCGCTGCTGGCCGCCGCGCTGTTCGCCCTGCGCCATGGCGCGCCGTCGCGTCCGGCGATGACGGGCGCGATCGCCGGCCTGGTCTCGGCGGGGATCGCGGCGACGCTCTATGCCGCGCATTGCACCGACGACTCGCCGCTGTTCGTGGCGACCTGGTACACGGTGGCCGCGCTGATCGTGGCCGGGCTCGGCGCGCTCATCGGCGCAAGGGTCCTGCGCTATTGAGGGGGCTGCGCGACGAGCGAGGTCGCGACTACGCCTGCATCGGCGCCGCGGCGTCCTGCACGCGGTGGAAGCGCAACACCTGCTGCGCGGTGGACCGCCGGAGCCGCTCATAGGTCGCCTTGCAGGCGTCGAGATCGGCCGGCGCGGTGGTGGCGAGCTCGTCGCGCATCAGGATGATCGATTTCACCGTTGGCCAGGACAGCCCTGCGACCTTGGCAAGGATCATCACGCCCTCGGCACGGCTTTCGATCATGATGCTTTCGGCGACCGCGACCGGCACGTTGGCCATGGCCGCGACGGCGGCATTGGCCTCGTCGAACTTGCGCTGCTCGGTGAACTGCACGACGAGACGGTCGTCGAGCCGGCCCTCGGCATGCAGCGAGCGCACCAGCGCGTGCGCGATCTCGGTCTGGCTGGTCAGCGCCACCGCGCTCGATCGCGCCCGCCGGCCCGCCATGCGCACCGCCGAGGAGACCTCCTGCGCGAGCTTCGGATTTGCCGCCTCGAGCCGCGTGCGGACCGTGGCAGACGCCTTGGCGACCAGCTTCAGATAGAGGTGGCGCGGCAGATTGGGCCGCATGGCGAGGCACGCGGCGAGGTTTTCGTCCAGCGCGGCGCGATCGACCAGCGTGTCGAGGCTGGTCCCCGAGAAGTCGGCGCCGGGATTGCTGACGGTGCTGTGAACGACCTCGTCGTTGCCGCGCCTGAGCAGGATGTCGGTGACGGCGTGGCTGAGCACGCGCCGGAGCGAGATCGCGAGCAGATGCGCCTGGCTCTTGGTCTCGGCTGTGCGGATCAGCGCGGCTTCATCGATCCGTTCCGACTTCGACAGCACGGGGCCTGCGACATCGATGGCGTCGTCATCCGCCAGCCGGTGCAGCGTCCGCGGCGGCGCCGACGCAAGCGGCGCAAGCCGGCGCGCGAGCAGCGCGCGGGCCGAGATCTCGATGTGGTCGATCAGGCATTCGAATACGTCGTCGAACAGCGCGACCTGGTCATCGGCGAAGTCCGTCGCGCCGTCGACGAACAGGTCCGTCACCTTGCGCAGGGTCTCGACCCGCCGCGCGACGGTGCCGTGCGCGAGCGTGTCCTCGAGCTCGTCGAGCAGGCTTTCGTTCGGGGCGGGTTTCGGGGTCATGCCGGGACGGCGCAGGCGCTGGTGACGCGATTGCGGCCCTGCGCCTTCGAGTCGTAGAGCGCATGATCGGCCCGGGTGAGCAGCGAATCGGCGGTCTCGTCGCCGCGCGGGGTGGCCACGCCGGCCGAGAACGTGACCTGCAGGCCGGTCGAAAACGCACTCCAGTCGAGGCCGGCGATGATCTGGCGCAATCGTTCGGCGAGCCGCGCGGCGGCGTCCGCCGGCGCGCCTGGCAGCACCAGCAGGAATTCCTCGCCGCCGTAGCGGCCGAAGCGGTCGCTGCCGCGAATGTTGGCGAAGATCGTGATGGCGAAGGTGCGCAGCACGTCGTCGCCGGTCGGATGACCATGCGTGTCGTTGATGCGCTTGAACCAGTCGAGATCGATCAGCACGACCGAGCAGGGCTGGCCGCCCTGCCGCGCCTGCGCCATCTCCTCGTCCAGCACATCCATGATCGAGCGCCGGTTCAGCGCGCCGGTGAGCTCGTCGATCTCGGCCAGCTCCTCGATGCGGCGATAGGCTTCCTTGAGCTTCTGTCCGCGCTGGTACAGCGTCTCGCGCAGTGCGCTGGAGAAGATGCCGAGGAACATGCAGCCGGCGATGGTGAGGAGGAAGACCAGGAGCGTCGCGAGCCGCTCGAGGCCGCTGTCGTGCGGCATGCCGAGCGGCTTGTCGGTGAGCAGGAACAATCCCGCCAGCCCGATCGCGAGGAACGTCCAGCAGATCGCGCTCTGGCGCGGCGTCGCGCGCAGCGAGGCGAAGGCGACGACGATGTACAGCGTGCACAGGAACAGGATGCTGACTTCGGGCGCGATGTAGCAGAACGCGACCGTGATCATCATGCTGGCGAGCGATTGCGGCACCACGAGGTAGTGGTCGCGGAAACGGTCGTTGAAACCGCTCTCCGACAAAGCGGTCCACAACGCGACGGTGAGAACGCCGATCGCTGCATAGGCTGGCGCGATCGTGACCGGGACGGTTCCCGCCTGGGCGTAGATCAGCAGGATGACGGCGTCGATCAGGTAGCATCCGGCGACCAGCGCCAGCATCTGCCGGCGCCGCCCGGCACGACGCGCGCGCAGGTCGCTGGACGGAGACGGCTGCGCGTCCCCGGCCTCAGCGACATTCGGACTGGGAAAAGGCGGTGCCGTCGTGCCCATGTGCTCGCGATTCTTCGTCGTTGGCTCAAAATCTACGTGGGAAAGCATTTAACTTTGGTATCTATGGACATGGACGAAGAGGCCGCCGGCGTCGTGCTGCGACGGGGAATCTACGGCTTTCAGGACGCGCAGTTGGCGGGAACGGGCGGAACATGGTAGGCGGGAACCCGCTGGTCGCGATCGACCTGCGCGCTGCAGCGAAATCTGCAAGTCTGTGCGCCAACTCACATTTCGGGACGTATCTTTCCGGTATTTTGAAGATTTTTGCGGTTGTATTCGAACCGCGACGTCAATCCTCCAGACCAATCTTGCGAGACGGCCATTGAGCGTGACAGCAGCGGCGTCAGATGAAACCCTGATTGCCCGGATCGCTCAAGGCGACCGGCTCGCCATGCAGGTGCTGTACGGACGGCACCATGTCAGGGTGTACCGTTTCGGGCTCCGGCTCGTGCGGGACGAGCAGGTCGCGGAAGACCTCATCAGCGAGGTCTTTCTCGACGTGTGGCGTCAGGCCGGCAAGTTCGAAGGCCGTTCTGCCGTCTCCACCTGGCTCCTGGCGATCACGCGGTTCAAGGCCCTGTCGGCACTTCGGCGCCGGAAGGACGTTGAGCTGGAAGACGAGGCCGCGAACGCGATCGAGGATACGTCCGACGATCCGGAGGTCGCGGTCCAGAAGAAGAATACCGGCGAAGCATTGCGCAAGTGCCTGACGGCGCTTTCGCCTGATCACCGGGAGATCGTCGATCTCGTCTACTACCACGAGAAGTCCGTGGAGGAGGTGGCCGAGATCGTCGGAATTCCGGAAAACACCGTCAAGACGCGCCTGTTCTATGCGCGCAAGAAATTGGCCGAACTCCTGAAAGCGGCCGGCATTGAAAGAGGCTGGCCATGATGGCTTTGAGCAAGATGCTGGAGCAAGAGCCCGGAGAGATCGAACTCCTGCTGCCGTGGTACGCCGCGGGCACGCTGAGCGCGCGCGACATGCGCCGGGTCGAGGAGGTGCTTGCCCACGATGCCGATCTCGCCAGGCAGTATGCGGAGATCCAGAAGGAATATGCCGAGACCATCGCGCTGAACGAAAGCCTCGGCGCGCCCTCGATGCGCGCGATGCAGAAGCTGTTCGCGGCGATCGAGGCAGATCCGATGCAGAAGCCTGCCGCGCCGCGCGGCTTCAGCGCGCGGCTGATGGATTTCTTCGACAGCCTGTCGCCGCGGACCTTGGCGTGGACCGTCAGCCTCGGCGCGCTTCTGGTGCTGGCGCAGGCCGGCGTGATCGGCGCCGTGCTGATGCGCTCCCAGACCGCGACCTATCAGACCGCCTCGGTCGAGGACAAGAACGCAGCTCCCGAGCCCGCGAGCAAACCGATGGCCGCGCCACCGCCGCCGAGCGCTGCTGCGCCGGCCCCGGCGGAGCGGACGCCCGAGAGCATGACGCGTTCGCGGATGGCAGAAGCACCGGCCCCGGCCGCTCCGCTGATCCGCGGCCTTGGACCGCAGGTCGCCGGATCGACCGCGCCCGCCTATGCGCTGGTGCGGTTCGCGCCGGATGCGCGCATGGCCGACATCTCCGCGTTGCTCGACAGCTACCAGGCGTCGATCGTCGAGGGCGCCAGAGGCGGCCTGTTCAAGCTGCAACTCGGCGATCGGCCGCTGTCGAAGGCCGAGGCCGACAGCCTGATCGGCCGTCTGGCGCGCGAGAAGATCGTCAGCCTCGCGGTGGCCGCGCAATAGGCCCGCGCCGTCCGAACGTCATTCGGAGGCTCCATGTCGTCCACTTCGCCGCTACAGTTCGCCAGATCGGTCGCGATACTGATTGTCGTCGCAATGCCTGCTTTCGCGGGTGGCGACCTCAGTGCCCATGCCCAGGCGATGATGCGTTCGCCCAACATCAACATCCCGAGCCGGGTGCCGAGCATCAACCCGGGCACCGCGATGCGTGTGCCGCCGCCGACCGGGATGGCCTTGCGCCCGACCTTTCCCAATGCGCGATTTGGACCGAACCTGCAGGCGTCCTGCAACCCGGCGGATCGCAGCGTGTCGGGTGAATGTCTCGACCGCCGGTCGGTGACGGAGGACGGGCAGGGCCAGCAAGCCCAAGGAAGATTGGACAAAGGCAGGTCCGCCAAGGTGACGCAACCGCGCGAGCCCAAGGCTGCGGCCGCTGGCGATCCGCGGACCGTCGCCAACGAGATCGTCGCCGAGATCGATGACGGTCTCTCGGCCGATCAGGCCGACGCGTTGGCGCGCCGCCATGGCCTGCAGCGTATCAGCTCGCAGCGCTTTCCGCTGATCGGCGCCACCATCGGTCTGTTCAGGATCACCGATCGCCGCTCGGTGCAGGCGGTCAGCCGTGCGCTCGCGGCAGATGCCAGGGTGCGTTCGGTGCAGCCGAACTACCGCTATACGCTGCAGCAGCAGAGTGCGCCGCCTGTCGAGGGCGATCCGGCGCAATACGCGCTGGCGAAGCTGCGGCTGCCCGAAGCGCACAGGCTGGCCCAGGGCTCCAATGTCACCATCGCAGTGATCGATTCCGGGATCGATCTCAAGCACCCGGAATTCGCCGACGCGTCGTTCGACGCATTCGACGCGCTCGGCGGTGACGAGGGGCCGCATGCGCACGGCACCGGCATCGCTGGCGTGATCGTGTCGCACAAGCGGTTGATGGGCAGCGCGCCCTATGCACGCATCATCGCTGTCCGCGCCTTCGGCATGGCCAAGAAAGGCGGCGGGCCGGAGAGCAGCTCCTATGTGATCCTGAAGGCGCTGGACTACGCGGCCCTGCATGGTGCGCAGATCGTCAACATGAGCTTCGCCGGCCCGAAGGATGCGGTGATCGAGCGCGCGATTGCGGCGGTCGCTTCCAAGGGCGTCGTGATGGTCGCTGCGGCCGGCAATGCCGGGGCCAAGTCGCCGCCGCTCTATCCTGCGGGCAATCCGAACGTCATCGCCGTCAGTGCGACCGATGACAGGGATCAGTTGCTGCCGGCGTCGAACCGCGGCAATTACATTGCGCTGGCCGCGCCCGGCGCCGAGATCTTCCTGCCGGCGCCGGACGGAAAATATCAGATCATCTCGGGCACCTCGTTTTCCGCGGCCTATGTCAGCGGGCTTGCGGCGCTGGTGCTGGAGCGCAATCCCGCGTTGAAGCCGGAAACGGTGCGGATCGTGCTGACCGGGACCGCGCGCGATCTCGGGACCCCCGGACGCGACGATCTGTTCGGGGCAGGGGGGGCGGATGCGTTGGCGGCGGTCCAGGCCGTGGTCTCGCCGCAGGATGCGCCCGCTGCTGCTGTGCCTTCCGCGGGGCTGCAAACGGAGCCCGCGGCGGCCCGCGAGTTGCGCCCGGCGCCGGCCGCGGTGACCGAGGCATCTCCAGCCGGCGACGCGCTTCGGCCGGCGCAGCAATGACGCCAACGTTTTCGTGAACGTTCCGAAATTCTCCCGCTCGCTTTGAACGTGCAGCGGGGCGGTCACGACAGAAAGCATGTGGGAGCGGTGATCCCCTCCCCAAGGCTATATACGGCGCGAGCGCCCATCCACCCCAAGCGCCCATATGGCTCGACCCGTCCGGTTGTCCCCCCGGACGGGTCTTCCATTTCTGGGCCAGGTCAAATCCCGGCGACATTGATATCCGGCAGTGTTCGCCCGCCCGATGGGCACATCTTCGGGTGTCAGGCGATGTCGTTGGCCGCGTTCGCGTGGCTGCACTAGGCCGGATTCCGAAAAAACACGGAGAAAATTTCCGCACGACTACGGTTTGGCCGCCAAACAACATGGCATTAGCTAGACTTTGTTAACCTTTTCCACAAAATATTCACGTCACGTTGCGTTGATTCGTGCCGAGTGCGTCCGTCCCCTTATCTCGCGGGCTCCCCCATGACACATCGACCGGACGTGGCTTGCAGCCGCGAACTGGCTGCACGCTGGTGCGCGCTTGCCGAAAGGCGCCTGGACCATCTGACCGAGCTGTTCCAGAGCGGCCGCTGGCGCCGCTACTACACCGAGCAGTCGCTCCTCGACGATATCCGGCAAGCCAAGGCCGCGGTGCAGACCTGGCAGGCGCTATCCCGCGCCGAGCCCGAGCAGGTGAGCATCGTGCCGAGCCAGCGGCCGGCTGCGATGGTGGCTGCGCCCGCACGCCTCGCCGAGCCGGAGCCGATCAAATTCCGTCTCCACGAGAATCATCCCATCGAGCGGCGCCCCATCGCGCTGCCGCCCTCGCTCGAAACCATCCTTGCGGAGTCCAAGATCATCGTCGAGCCCGAGATCGAGCTGGCCGCGGATGATCTGGAACCGGACGACGTCATCGAACCCGACTATGTGTCCGAAGATGCCATCGCGCCGGAGCCGACCGTCGCGCCGTCCCGCATCGACATGTTCGCCCTGGAGCAGGCGTTGAGCATCGGCATTCAATCCGACGCCGAGTATGACGAGCCGGTGGTCGATCTCGACGCCATCGAGCGCCGCTATCCCGCGCTGGCGGTCGCGTTCTAGGCGCAGGGCGAGCTCCAGACCCACTCCGCATCGCAGCCAAGGGGGCCGCAAGCCGCCCTCAATCTGGTCACTTGATTTCAAGACCGAATGGTTCATATATCGGTGATGAGCCGCCAGACTCCGATGCAGTTGCCGCGTGGGCGCCCGCGAAGTTTCGACATGGACGCCGCTGTCGAGCGGGCAATGGGTGTGTTTTGGTCGCGTGGCTATCACGCGACGGCGCTGCCTGATCTTCTTCAGGCGACGAAGCTCTCGCGTGGCAGCCTCTACGCCGCGTTCGGTGACAAACACTCGCTGTTCCTGCTCGCGCTTGACCGTTACATCGCCGATGCCCTGGCCCGGATGGATACCGAGCTCGACCCAAGCAGGGAGCCGGTCGACGGCCTGCGGGCCTATCTTGCCGGCTACGTCGACCGCACCTGCGGGGCCAATGGTCGGCGCGGCTGCCTGCTGGTGGCGACAGCCATGGAGCTTGCTGGCCAGGACACCGAAGTTGGTCGGCGCATCGCGAGTTTCTTCAAGGCCATGGAGATCCGGGTGGCGGATGCACTGTCCCGCGCGAAGATGGCGGGCAAACTGGCCGAGGGTGTCGAACCTTCGAGTGCCGCGCGAATTCTCGTCTGTTTCGTTGAGGGGCTGCGCGTGGTCGGAAAGACGGGGCCGGCGCCGATCACATCGCAAGCCACCGTTGACGCGCTTCTCGACCGCGTCATTCGATAGAGACCGTTGAGCGCCTTGTTGTTGAGCCGCCTATATCTGGACTGATCAGTCCTTAAATGGAGAATGCCATGACCATCGTCCAGATTCTCTGCTCGGTGGCCGTTCCATTACTGTGGGGTTATCAGTTCGTCGTCATCAAAGTGGGGGTGACGGAGTTTCCGCCGCTATTCTTTCTCGCGCTTCGATTTCTGGCCATCGCGCTGCTGCTCGTTCCGTTCGTCAAAAGGCCGACGCGTCAACAGCTCGGTCACATCGCAGTCATTTCCGTTTTCCTGGGCGGCCTGAACTTCGGGCTGTTCTATGTTGGTCTTGGGCTCGGCTCGGGAAGCATGTCAGCCGTCGCCTATCAACTCGCCACGCCCTTCACCGTCCTGTTGGCGTGGCCGCTACTGGCGGAGAAGCCGTCCCTCTCCACATGCGCTGGAGTAGGGCTTGCATTCGCCGGCGTGGTCGTGCTGGCGGCCGAGCCGGGTCTGACGGCAAACGTGCTCCCGCTGCTGCTGGTGGTTGGCGCAGCCTTCGCATTCGCGGTGTCCAACGTCCTGACCAAGCGCTACGGCCCTTTTGAACCGCTGATGCTGATGGGATGGTCGTCGCTGCTCACCGTGCCGCAAGTCATGGTCATGTCGTCGTTCCTCGAATATGGCCAGGTGGCGAGCCTTGCCGCGGCGGATGAACGCGGATGGCTGGCGCTCGCCTACACGGTCTTCATCGGCGGAATTGTCGGGTTTGGCGTCTGGTTCTGGTTGATCGCCCGCTACTCCATGAGCCGCGTCGCACCGTTCAGCCTGCTGCTTCCGGTGTTCGCCTTGATCTCGAGCGTATTGTTCCTGGACGAGCGGTTGACACCGAAGCTGATTGCGGGCGGGCTGCTGGCGATCACCGGCGTCGCGATCACACAAGTGAGGCCGAGCGCTCGGCCGATTTGAAGCGGCGGCTCAGCTTCGTCGCACCGCGTTGCCGCTGACCAAGAGCTGCGCATAACCTTGCGTCCCGTCGCGCGTCAGGTCCGATGTCACCGGCTTGATGTGATCGAGCCCGATCACCGCGCCGCGCGGGGTGCCGGAGATCATGTTGTTGCTGACGAGCGCCGTGCCCGCGCCCGGAATGACGGACACGCCGACGCCCGCGAGCGCATTGCGAATGACGTTGCCGGAGATCACCACGTCCCTGAGATATCGGCCCCAACCGGCGACGATGCCGTAGGACGGGGCATTCTCGACCACGTTGCCGGTCACCGCGGAGTCCGCCTCGACATAGATGCCGATGCCGGCATCGTCGTCAGGTGCTGTGCCGATCGGCCGCTTCGGGATCAGATTGCGGATGATGTTGCCCTGGACCACCGCGATGCGGCCGCCCTCGTTGAAGTTGCAGACGGAGACGCCGAAGGCGGCACCATCCACCGTATTGCCTGAGATGACGGCGCCCTCGAATGCGAACTCCGAGTAGAGCGCGACCTCGCGCACGTCGCTGACGCTGTTGCCGACGATCTGGATGTTCGAGGCCGAGTTGCCGCGCACTGCCGAGTAGTCGCAGTTCCTGATGCGGTTGCCGCTGATGATGACGTTGCCGGCGCGAAAGGCGTTGATGGCGTTGCCGTACTGGCCCGAGCCGCCGGGGCCGGCCTTGATGTCCTCGATCCGATTGTCGAGCACCATCGTGCCGTCGTCTCCGATCGCAGTGCGCAGGATCTCGATGCCGTTGTCGCGGGTGCCGTTGATGGTGTTGCGCGACACGATCAGGCCGAGCGCGTCGAACGACACGATCGCGGTGACCGCGATGTCGGTGATCACGTTGCCGCTGACGTCGCCCGAGACCTGCTCGAGCCAGATGCCGCTGCCGCCGGAGCGGGTGATCTCGCAATCGGAGATACGGGCGTCGCGGCTAGCGGCGACATGGAGCAGGCCGCGGCGCTGGGGCAGGGTGATGCCGCCGCCGTCGAGCGCGATGCCGCTGACGCCGAGGCCGTCAGCGCCTTCTGCTGACAGCATCGACGGGCCGCCACCGGTGAACACGAGCTTGGTGGCGCCGCGGACGCCGACCAAGTGGCTGCCCCTGGCGAGGCGCAGCATCGAGGTCCGGTAGGTGCCTGGCGGCAGCGCCAGCGGCGCCTGCGCGCGGGCGGCCTCGTCGATCGCACGCTGCAGCGCGCGGGTCTGGTCGTCGGGACTGTTGGGCTTGACGCCATACTGTGTGGCGTCGCGCCCGAGCGCGGAGATCAAGGGGGCGGCCTGTGCGGCATCCGCCGGCAGGGCCAATGCCCCGGCGGCGCCGGCAGCCGATCCAGCCAGAATGCGGCGGCGATTGACATCCATGGTCAGCGTCTCACGCAAAAGATGATGTGCGTCCACGACTTAAGCTGAAAGCCTCAATGCTGATGCTGAGGATGAGCGCCTGCGCCCGGGATTGTTGGCGGTAGGGTTAAATCTTCACGTCAGATCGCCGCTGGCGTGGGGTTGCCCGTCGAACCGGTGAGCCTCTCCCGAGGGAACCAATGGGACTCGCGGACATTGTTCCCGCAATGGATCGGCGAGGAGAGGGTCATGCATCTGTCCAATGAGAGTCTACTGGTTATTCTGTTCGTCGGCATCGTCGCCGGGTGGCTCGCGGGCCGCGTCATGGAGGGCGGCGGTTTCGGCCTGATCGGCGACCTGGTCGTCGGTCTCGTCGGCGCCTTCATCGGCAACTGGCTGTTGCCGCAGCTCGGAATCCATCTGGGCGTCGGACTGGTCGCCGCGATCATCAACGCCTTCATCGGCGCCGTGGTCCTGCTGCTCCTGCTGCGCCTGATCGGCGGGGGATTTGGCGGTCGGCGCCGTTGGAGCATCTGACACGGCGCTCACGGTCAGCGGTCATACCACTATCGACGTCAGCTCGTGCGACAGGTCGCCTGTCGCACGAGCTTGACCAGCTCCATCAGCATCGCTTCGCCGGCATCGACCAGCCCCTCCAGCGTGATGCGCGAACTGCCTTGCGGCAACGCCATGCCGGCGCGCGGCAAGGGAGGAATATGGATGAAGGCGGCGACCCGCGGCCCTTCGGCGGCCTTGGTCGCCTCGATCGCGCGCCAGCTCAGATAGTTGCAGAGATAGCTGCCGGCATCGCGCGAGGCCCGGGCATCGATGCCGGTGGCGCGCGCCGCGCGCAGCAGCCGCGCCATGTGCGGACCGAACGTCGCCGGATGTGCGCCCGGCGCGATCACGCCCTTGCGCGCGACGTGGCGATCGGCATCGGGGAAGGTCGTGGTGATCGCATTGCGCGCGCGGGTCTCGATGCGCAGGTATGATGTTCGCCCGGCGAGGCCGAACATCAGGAGCGCATGCGGGCGCCGCTCGGCGATCAGGGCGGGCAGCTCGCGATCCACGGTCGCATAGGTCACGTGAAAAATGTGGCTCGTGATGTCGACGTCGTCCAGCGCCGGCCGCCGCAGCTCCGACAGCCGCCTCACCAGCGGCATGGTCGGATTGGACGGCGCGCCGGGAAACGGGCCGAAGCCGGTGATCAGGATGCGCGGCCGCTCGCTCATGTCAGCATCTCCGCGAGCTGCTCGGCGGCCAGCGCCGGCGCGACGCGGCCCTCGGCGACGTCGGTCTCCAGCTTCTTCACTTTCGCGCGGACGGACGGATCGGTGCGCAGCCGCGCCATCAGCCGCTGCTCCAGCATGGTCCACATCCATTTCACCTGCTGGTCGCGCCGCCGGGCGGCGAACTCGCCGGAGGCGATCATCGCCTTGCGATGATCGAGCACCTTCTGCCACAGCTCGGCGATGCCCGTGCCTGATATCGCCGAATAGGTCACGACCGGCGGATGCCAGTGCTCGGAGCGGGGGCTGAGCAGATGCAGCGCGCCGCGATAGTCGGCGGCGGTGATGTTGGCGCGCTTGACGTTGTCGCCATCGGCCTTGTTGATCGCGATCATGTCGGCGAGCTCGACCAGGCCCTTCTTGATGCCCTGCAGCTCGTCGCCGCCGCCCGGCAGCATCAGGGCGAGGAAGAAATCGGTCATGTCGCAGACCGCGGTCTCGGATTGGCCGATGCCGACCGTCTCGACCAGGATCACGTCGAAGCCTGCGGCCTCGCACAGCAGCATCGCCTCGCGCGTCTTGGCGGCGACGCCGCCGAGCGTGCCGGACGAGGGCGAGGGCCGGATGAAGGCGTGCTCGTGGTGCGACAGCCGCGCCATCCGCGTCTTGTCGCCGAGGATCGAACCGCCGGTGCGCGCCGAGGACGGATCGACCGCGAGCACCGCGACCTTGTGGCCCTGTCCGATCAGGTACATGCCGAGCGCATCGATCGTCGTCGACTTGCCGACCCCCGGCGAGCCGGTGATGCCGACCCGGATCGCATGCCCCGTCCGTGGCAGCAGCGCCTGCACCAGCTCGCGCGCGGCGGCCTGGTGGTCGGCGCGGCGGCTCTCGACAAGCGTGATCGCGCGCGCCAGCGCGGCGCGGCTGCCGGTGCTGATATCGTCAGCCAAGGCCGTCGTGCTTGGCAGAGCAGGGGAGCGGGAGGACATGCGCCCGTTATAGCGGATGCGCGCGGCGCGGCCAGCTAGTTCTCCTCCGCATCGCCCTTCGGCCGGCTGCCGCCGAAGATCGCCTGACCCTCCGCGCTGAGATAGGACTTCAGCGATTCCCACGGCACGAAGGCGACATAGTCGCCCTCGGCATAGGAACCCACGGCGTAGGGCGGATAATGGAAGGTGAGGCCCGAGCTCTTGCCGGCCACGGTCGAGGGCGCGAGCGTCACGGCGCCGATGCCGAGCAGCTTCGGCTCGATGCCCTTCGACCACCACTCGTCGGTGTCGCCGGCGTCGCGCGCCTTCTTCTCCGCCCGCAGCGAGGCGATGATCGCCTTGCTGATCGCGGTCATGGTCGGACCGTTGTCGGCGGTCTCGTTGAAGAACGGGCGGATCGAGATGCGCTTGGCGGCGGCCTTGTCCCAGAGGATGGTGTCGACCGTCCGGTTGGGATGGGCGCCATGCGTGTCCATGTAGTCGTTGCGCAGCACGCTGACATAGCGATCGGCGACGATCGAACGCACCGAATAGTCGCGGCCATAGGTGTAAGGGCCGTCGCGGAACAGTTCCTTGTCCGCCTTGTAGTCCTTGGCGGCGTCCGCGGCCTGCTTGTCCATCCACTTGCGGCCTTCGGCGAGGCAATTCGCGGCGAGCGCCGGATCGGCCTTGATGTCGGCACTCAGCGTGACGCTGGCCTCGGCGGCCTTGGTCTTGATCGACGCATCGGGCTTGGCTTCGGCGGCGATCGCCGGCGAGAGGGTGAGCAGGCCGAACAGGGCGGCGACAAGCAGTTTGGTAGAATACATGAGACTTGTGATCCGGGTTTGGTTGTCTGTGCGCGCACGTACCGCAAAGGTTCGATCGTGCCCAGATCGAACGCGCGGCGATTGATTACAGCGCGTCAATAGCTCGACGCTCTCAGGAATGGACGCAAGACAATGTCGAGATTCCGGGTTCAAGGCCTTTGGCCTGGCCCCGGAATGACGGTGGGGTGTGACGCAGTCGGACTACTCCGCCGCCTCGCTGTGGCCGAGGCGCGCATTGAGCTTTTGGATCAGCTCCTCGGCGGCGTCGGCGATGACGGTGCCCGGCGGGAAGATTGCCTCGGCGCCGGCCTTGTAGAGGGCGTCGTAATCCTGCGGCGGCACGACGCCGCCGACGATGATCATGATGTCCTCGCGGCCCTGCTTCTTGAGCGCGGCCTTCAACTCCGGCACCGCGGTGAGATGGGCGGCCGCCAATGACGAGACGCCGAGAATGTGGACGTCGTTTTCGACCGCCTGCCGCGCCGCCTCGTCGGCGGTGGCGAACAGCGGCCCGATGTCGACGTCGAAGCCGATGTCGGCGAAGGCCGACGCGATCACCTTCTGGCCGCGGTCGTGGCCGTCCTGGCCGATCTTGGCGACCAGGATGCGTGGCCGGCGGCCCTCGGCTTCCTCGAACGCCTCGATCAGCGCCTGCAGCTTCTCGGCTTTGCCGGACATGGCGGCGATCTCCCGCTTGTAGACGCCGGTGATGGACTTGATCTCGGCGCGGTGGCGGCCGAACACCTTCTCCAGCGCGTCGGAGATCTCGCCGACGGTGGCCTTGGCGCGCGCCGCGTCGATCGCGAGCGCCAGCAGATTGCCGTTGCCGTCGCCGGCCGAGCGCGTGAGCGCCGACAGCGCCGCATCGACCTCGGCCTGCTTGCGCTCGGATCTCAGCCGGCTGAGCTTGTCGATCTGCAGCCGGCGGACGGTGGAATTGTCGACCTTGAGCACGTCGAGCGGCGGCTCATCGGTTGGCCTGAACTTGTTGACGCCGATCACCGACTGGCGGCCGGTGTCGATGCGGGCCTGCGTCTTGGCCGAGGCCTCCTCGATGCGCAGCTTCGGCACGCCGGCCTCGATCGCCTTCGCCATGCCGCCGAGCTCCTCGATCTCCTGGATGTGGCCCCAGGCCTTTGCGGCGAGATCGCGGGTGAGGCGCTCGACGTAGTACGAGCCGCCCCAGGGATCGATGATGCGCGTGGTGCCGCTCTCCTGCTGCAGGAACAATTGCGTGTTGCGGGCGATGCGCGCGGAGAAGTCCGTCGGCAGCGCGAGCGCTTCGTCGAGCGCGTTGGTGTGCAGCGACTGCGTATGGCCCTGGGTCGCCGCCATCGCCTCGACGGCGGTGCGCACGACGTTGTTGTAGACGTCCTGCGCGGTCAGCGACCAGCCCGACGTCTGGCTGTGGGTGCGCAAGGACAGCGAGCGCGGATCCTTCGGGTTGAACGGCTTCAGCAGCTTCGCCCACAACAGCCGCGCGGCGCGCAGCTTGGCGACCTCCATGAAGAAGTTCATGCCGATCGCCCAGAAGAACGACAGCCGTGGTGCGAAGCGGTCGACGTCGAGACCCGCGGCGATGCCGGCGCGCAGATATTCGACGCCGTCGGCGAGCGTGTAGGCGAGCTCGAGATCCTGCGTCGCGCCGGCCTCCTGCATGTGGTAGCCGGAGATCGAGATCGAGTTGAACTTCGGCATCTTCTGCGAGGTGAAGGCAAAGATGTCGGAGATGATCCGCATCGAGGGCGACGGCGGATAGATGTAGGTGTTGCGCACCATGAACTCTTTCAGAATGTCGTTCTGAATGGTGCCCGACAGCTTTTCCGGCGGCACGCCTTGCTCCTCGGCGGCGACCACGAACAAAGCGAGGATCGGCAGCACCGCGCCGTTCATGGTCATCGACACGCTCATCTGGTCGAGCGGAATGCCGGCGAACAAGGTTCGCATGTCGTAGATCGAGTCGATCGCGACGCCGGCCATGCCGACATCGCCGCCGACGCGCGGATGATCGGAATCATAGCCGCGATGGGTGGCGAGATCGAACGCGACCGACAGGCCCTTCTGGCCCGCGGCGAGGTTGCGGCGGTAGAACGCGTTGGAATCCTCCGCCGTGGAGAAGCCGGCATATTGCCGGACCGTCCAGGGCTGGTTGACATACATGGTCGGGTACGGACCGCGCATAAACGGCGCGATGCCCGGCCAGGTGTCGAGGAAGTCGATGCCGGCGAGATCGGCCTCGCCATAGGCGGGCTTCACCGGAATGCCTTCGGGCGTGAGCCACGGCTCGGCTGGGCCTGCGGGAGCCGGCGTGGCCGTGGGCTCGAACGCGATCGCGGTGAAATCGGGAATGCGGCTCATGGCCCGGCGTCCTCGTCTCAATCGTGGTCCGGATGCTGATGGCTGACGATGGTCGCCATCTTCTCCGGTCCATAGTTCTGTTGTGTCGTCTGGCTCGGCAGATTGGCGATCGCGACCACCCAGCCAAGTCGCGACTCCGAGCCATATTGTCGCGTCGGCACCACCCGGTCCGGCCGGTCGAAGCTGCCGGTCATGATCTCGATCCGCGGCCCATCAATACGCCCGAAGCCGAGCGGCGTGCCGCAGGCGGGACAGAAGAAGCGCTCGGCGATCGTGGATGAACGGAACGCGGCGGGCTGACCGCGCGTCCAGGCGAAGTGCTCGCGGTCGATCTCAGCGAACGAGGCGAACGGCGCGCCGGAGGCTTTCTGGCACATCCGGCAATGACAGATGCTGACCTTGTTCGGCGTGGTCTTGAACGCGAAGCGGACGGCACCGCATTGGCAGCCGCCGGTCAGGAGAGGCTTGGTGTCGTCGGTCATGCTCACTCCAGATGCGTATAGGCGTCTTCGAGCGTCTTCAGCGCGTCGCCGCCGGCGGACACGAAGCTGCCGATTCCGGCCTCGCGCAGCGCGGCCTCCTGCTCGCTGCCGCGGCCTGCCAGATAGATATGTCGCGCGCCCGCGGCCTGAAGGGCCTTGGCCGCCGGAACCGCGGCGTCGGCATAGACCTTGTCGGACGAGCAGAGGCAGGCGATGGCGGCGCCGGAGGCGCGGAAGGCGGCAGCCAGCGCGGCCGGATCCGAAGCGCCCGCGCCATCGATCGCCGCGATGCCGCCGGCCTCGAAGAAGCTGCGGGCGAAAGTCGCGCGTGCGGTGAAATCGGCGGCGGTGCCGAGATTGGCGAGGAAGATCGAGGGGCGCTGTCCCTTGCTCTTCAACAGGGCGTCGGAGCGATCACGCAGCTTCTCGAACCCGTCTGCGAGACGGATAGGCGCGAGCGCCGTGAAGGTGAGCGCAGCCTTGGCTGTCGCCTGCGGAGCCAGCGGTGCAACCGCTTCGACCGCGACTTCGGCCTCGTTGAGATTTGGAAACTCGCTGGCGCCGGTCAGCACGTCGCGACGCCTGGCGATGTTGGCATTCCGCGCCGCCTTCACCGCGGCGACCTTGGACTGGATCAGCCCAGCCTGCAAGGCAGCCACGACGCCACCGGCCTTTTCGATCTCCTGGAACAGTGCCCAGGCGGTAACGCACAACTCGCTGGTCAGCGCCTCGATGCCGCCGGCGCCGGCGGAGGGATCGGCGACGCGGGCGAGATTGCTCTCCTCCAGCAGCACCAATTGCGTGTTGCGGGCGACACGGCGCGCGAACGCGTCGGGCAGGCCGAGTGCGGCCGTGTGCGGCAGCACCGTCACGGCGTTGGCGCCGCCCAATCCCGCCGCGAACGTCGCAATGGTTGCGCGCAGCATGTTCACGTAAGGGTCGCGCCGGGTGAGCATGCGCCAGGCTGTCTCGCCCGAGATGAAGAGCGGCTTCGGTGCCAGCCCGCACGCTTCCTCGATGCGCGCCCACAGCCGCCGCAGGCTGCGGAATTTTGCCAGCGTGAGAAACTGATCGGTGTCGGCGGCGAGCCGGCCATAGATCATGCCGCGCGCGGTCTCGAGCGCGATGCCTTCGGCTTCGAGCGCCCGCAGATAGGTGACACCAGAGGCGAGCACGAAAGCGAGCTCCTGCGCCTCCGATCCGCCGGCGTCGTGCACGACCCGGCCGTCCGCGGCGAAGAACGGGCCTTTGAAGCCGGCCTCGTGCAGTTGCTTGACCAGCGCGCCCGAGTTGCCGCCGAGCATCGATGCGTCATGTGAGCTTGCGCCGCGACTGGCAGCATCCCCGATCGGATCGAGGCCGAATCGGATGTCGCAGCCAGCGGCCTCGACGCCGCGCTGGTTGACGTAGTCGGCGAGAAGCGAGGCGGCCGAGACCGATTCACCGAGCTGCAATTCGATTGCAATCGCAGCATCGAGATGCACGCCGTCGAGCGCGCGCGCCACTGCGTCGGCGCTGGCGGCGAGGCCGAAGCCGTGTGCGGCATTCGACCCGGCGAACACCAGCGACAAGCCGGTCGCGCCGTTCTCGAGGTCGATCAGCGCCTGCGCATTGGCCTTGGCCGGATCGGGATGATCGACGCGCTGCATGATCTGCCATGGCGCCGATGCTGAGCGGCCTGCGACCGGCGCGGCATGCTTGGCGCGCGGATAGATCGGCTGGATCTGGAGCCCGTCATAGGTCTTGCCGACCAGCTTCTCGAAAGCCGCGCCCTTCAGCACGCCATCGACCAGCTTGCGCCAGTCCGCCTCGCTGGCCGGAGCAAAATCGGCAGCCAGTCGCAGATCGTCGGTCTCGGTCGTCATGTCGGCACGCGTCTCCCGGGGCGTCTGTTATCGCGATTGTTGTGGCGCAAAATGCCACGTCAGGGGGGCCAAGCCAAACGGTTGTTTGGCCGGAGACGTCAGCTATTCGGCTGGCAGCGGCCGGATTCCGTCGCGCGAAACGGCGCGCAGGGCCTCATCGACCCGGCGGCCGGCAATCCGTCGCGCCGGCACGATCTCGGCCAGCGGCACCAGTACGAAGCCGCGCTCGAACAGCCGGGGGTGTGGCAGCGTGAGATCGGGCGTGTCGATCGCGACGTCGTCATAGGCGATCAGATCGAGGTCCAGCGTCCGCGGGCCCCAGCGCGTCTCTTGCGCGCGATTGCGGCCGAACATGCGCTCGACCTGGTGCAGAATGCCGAGCAGCGGCCGTGGGGGCATCGCGGTCGCGATCTCGATGCAGGCATTGATGAAAGGCGGCTGCTGCTCCTCGCCCCATGGCGGAGTGATGTAGTCGGACGACCTCGCGACAAGCGCCGCCGAGGCGCGCGCACAGATTTCCGGAATGGCGCGCCGGAACGTCGCCCTGACGTCGCCGACATTGCCGCCGAGAGCAATCAGCGCGCTCGCCATCGCCGTCATGGATGCCGCGAGCGCGTCAACACGACGCCGACATCCTCGAAGATGGCGGCGATCGGCGCATGCGGCTTATGCACCGTGACCTTGACGGCGCGAATGCGGGCGAAGGTCGACAGGATCGCATCGGCCACCGCGCCGGCCGCGCGTTCGAGCAGGCGGTAGTTGACGTCCTTGAACGCCGCGGTCGCGGTCTCCACTACGTCGGAATAGGACACGGTGTCGGCGAGGCGGTCGCTGCGCGAGGAGTCCGACAGATCGGTGTAGAGCTCGAGGTCGATGACGAAGCGCTGGCCGACCTCGCTCTCATGTTCCATCACGCCATGACGCGCGTGGATGAGAACGCCCTTGATGAAGATCGTGTCGGTCATCCCAGTGCCTCGATTGCCGCGGCCACGCGCACGGCCTGAACCGTCTCGGCGACGTCATGCGCCCGGATGATTGCAGCACCGCGCCGAGCCGCAATCAGATGCGCCGCGATCGAGCCGCCGAGCCGCTCCTGCGGCTCCGACGCGACCACGGTGCTGATGAAACGTTTTCGCGACGCGCCGACCAGCAGCGGCAGCCCGAAGCGCGCGAATGCGTCGAGCCGCGCCAGCGCGGTCATGCTCTGCTGCGCCGTCTTGCCGAAGCCGATGCCGGGATCGAGCACGATGTCACCAATGGGGATGCCGGCCTTGGCGGCGGTGTCGAGCGAGCGCGCGAAGAAGCCCAGCATGTCTTCGATGATGTCGATCTCCGGGTCGACGGCAGCGCGGTTGTGCATCACCACGACCGGCGCGCCATGCGCGGCGACGATCGTGGCCATCGCGGGGTCGCGCTGCAGACCCCACACATCGTTGGCGATCGCAGCACCATGGTTCAGCGCGTAGTCTACAACTTGAGATTTCATGCTGTCGATCGACACGGGGACGCCGAGTGCGACGATCGCGGGCAGGATCGGCTGCAGGCGCGCCAGCTCCTCCTCGGCCGTGACCGGCACCGCGCCCTTGTAGGGCCGGGTGGACTCGGCGCCGATGTCGATGATGTCGGCGCCGGCCGCGATCATGCGCTCGGCCTGCGCGATCGCCCGCTCCGGTGCATCGAAACGGCCGCCGTCCGAGAACGAATCCGGCGTGACGTTCAGGATGCCCATCACCGCCGGGAATGGACGCGCCAGCCACGGCCGCAGCAGCGGGTGGCTCGACGTGAGGTCCGAGGCGGAGTACGGCGAAATGGCGCTCATGGGCGCCGCTTTGCGCGGTTGCCACCGTCAAGTCAAGGTGTCGCGCCGTACAAGCGCGGTCAATCTAGAGGCTGGTCAATAGCTGATCTTCGGCTCCAGCCGGCGCGCCTTTTCGATGAGCTGGCCGACCGACTTCTCCGACGGCAGGATGCGAACCAGCTTCCGCCGGGTGTTCACTTCCTTGATGTTCTGCGCCAGGCGGGCGGGGTTGCGGTGCGCCAGCTCGCGCACGGTGGTCACGCCGGCCGCGCGGACGAGGCAGACCTTGGCCTTGCCCATGCCGGGAATGCGCATGTAGTCGGCGGAATTTGCCCAATCGAGCAGTTGCTGCTCGCTGATGCCGGTCGTGGCGGCAAGCGCCTTGCGCCCTTTCACGGTCCGGGCGGCTTCGAGAAATGCGTCGGTGGTGCGGATGCCCAAAGCTTTCAGCTTGGCAGCATAGAAGGCCGTCATGCCTTCGAGTTCGGTGATCGGATATGTCATGATGCTCGGCGCGCGCGAAGGTGCTTCAGGTGATCTGGCCCAGGCGGTTGGGCTTTGGGCAACCGGCTCAGGCCGGGTGTGCCTGTCGCGATCGTGCCAACTGATCCGCTTCGGTTTGGTCGCGGCCGAATTTGAAAAGTTCACCGGCGGATCGCTGCTGCTCCCGTCGTTGCCGACCATTGTCGCTGAGGAGGTCGGGCTCGGTGCCGATGATTTCAGCCACGACTCTACCGATGCCGGCCGTTCTGGCCAGCGGCTCAATCAACTCGTTCATGTGAACCCCGTATCATCCGGTCCCCCAAGACCGAACGTCCTCTCGCTGAATTCATCTTGATCGGACGATCCGTGAATTACAAGCGAGGAGCCCGTCCGGTGCGCGAATCGATTCGCGATCGACGAGGAACTGTTGCAGCGATGCAAGACCAGATGTTGAATCCACGGCTCAAACCTGCGTATCCCGCAGCACCAATGTTAAGAAGAGTGCGTGTCGTGCGAAGAGGTAAGGCAGCCTGACCCTAGTTCCCATTCGCGAAACTCAACTATGTTACTGCACGAGATGCTCCGCTCCACGTGCGATGCGAAACAATCACTCTCGAAAGATGGATCATCATGGCACCATCCGGAAAATCCCTGGCTGATACCGACGACAAGATCTTCGTGGGAGCCGGTGAGCAGCCGGCCTGGTTGACGCTTGCGCTCGCCAATCGCCACGGCCTGGTCACCGGCGCAACCGGCACCGGCAAGACCGTCTCGCTACAGGTGATGGCCGAAGGTTTTGCTCGTGCAGGTGTTCCGGTCTTCGCCTCCGACATCAAGGGTGACCTTTCGGGCATCTCGCAAACCGGCGAAGCGAAGGACTTCATCATCAAGCGCGCGACAGAACTCGGGCTCACCTATCAGCCCGATCAGTTCTCGACGGTATTTTGGGATGTGTTCGGCGAGCAGGGCCATCCGGTGCGCGCCACCGTCACCGAGATGGGTCCGCTGCTACTCGCGCGGATGCTCGATCTCAACGACGTTCAGGAGGGCGTGCTCAACGTGGCGTTCCGCGTCGCCGATGAGAACGGCCTCGCGCTGATCGACATGAAGGATCTGCGCGCGCTGCTCGACGCGATCATTCCGGAAGCCGGCAAGAAGGGCGCTGACGCGGAGGCGGATCCGCTGGTGCCGATCCGCAAGGCGGCGCAGTCGTTCGGCAACGTCACCCGCGCTACCGTCGGCACGATCCAGCGGCAGTTGCTCGTGCTCGAGAACCAGGGCGGCACGAAGTTCTTCGGCGAGCCGGCGCTGATGCTCACCGACTTCATGAAGACCGACCGCGACGGCCGCGGCATGATCAACATCCTCGTTGCCGACAGGCTGCTGGAGAGCCCGCGACTCTACGCGACGTTCCTGCTGTGGATGCTGTCCGAGCTGTTCGAGGAGCTGCCGGAGGTCGGCGATCTCGCCAAGCCCAAGCTGGTCTTCTTCTTCGACGAGGCGCACCTCTTGTTCAACGATGCGCCGAAGGCGCTGATGGACAAGATCGAGCAGGTGGTGCGGCTGATCCGGTCGAAGGGTGTCGGCGTCTATTTCGTCACGCAGAATCCGCTCGATGTTCCGGACCGGGTGCTCGGGCAATTGGGCAATCGCGTGCAGCACGCGCTGCGCGCCTTCACGCCGCGCGATCAGAAGGCGGTGGCCGCCGCCGCCGACACCTTCCGCCCCAATCCCAAGCTGGACACCGCCAAGGTGATCACCGAGCTCGGCAAGGGCGAGGCGCTGGTTTCGTTCCTGGAGGGCAACGGCACGCCGGCGATGGTGGAGCGCGTCCTGATCCGGCCGCCGTCGGCGCGGATCGGGTCGGTGACGCCGGAGGAGCGCAAGGCGGTCATCGCTGCGAGCCCGGTCAAGGGCAAATACGACACCGCGATCGACGCCGAGTCCGCCTATGAGCTGCTGCAGAAGCGGATCAGCGGAACCGCCGTGACGACGGAAGCCTCGTCCGGCAGCGTGCTCGGCAAGATCGGCGACATCGCCGCGACGATCTTCGGCACCAACGTCAAGCGCGGCCAGCTCTCGACGACACAGGTGATTGCGCGCAACGTCGCCCGCTCGGTCTCCGACAAGGTGGTGGGCGGGATTGCGGCCGATCTCGGCAAGCAGGTCGGCGGCTCCTTGGGCAGTTCGATCGGCCGCTCTTTGGTGCGCGGCGCGCTTGGGGGATTGCTGCGGCGATGATCCAGGCAGCTCTCCTTCGGCGCGATGCTCTCGCCGCGGGAGGCTGGCCCGGACCGCGCAACGGAGCTACAAGCGGGCCGATCGTCGTCAATTGCTTAAGGGATCTCGTGGCCATGGCCAATGCGCAGCTTCAATCCGTTCTCGACCACATCGATGCTGATTTCGACAACAGCCTGGAACGGCTGTTTGCGCTGATCCGCATCAAGTCGATCTCGGCCGATCCGGCCTTCGCTGAGGATTGCAAGGTGGCGGCCGACCACCTCGCCAAGGATCTTGCGACGCTCGGCTTTGCGACCGAGGTGCGGCCGACCGCCGGCCATCCCGCCGTGGTCGGCAAGAGCAACGGCCATGGCGCCGCCAGGCCGCATGTCCTGTTCTACGGTCATTACGACGTGCAGCCGGTCGATCCGCTCGAATTGTGGCACCGGCCGCCGTTCGAGCCTGTCGTCGCCGATCACGCCGACGGCCGCAAGATCATCGTCGCGCGCGGCGCCGAGGACGACAAGGGCCAACTGATGACCTTCGTCGAGGCCTGCCGCGCCTGGAAGAAGGTGACGGGCGCGCTACCGCTCGACGTCACCGTGGTGATCGAAGGCGAGGAGGAGGTCGGCTCCAAGAACTTCGTGCCGTTCCTCGAAGCCAACAAGCACGAGTTCAAGGCCGATTTCGCGCTGGTCTGCGACACCGGCATGTGGGACCCGAACACGCCGGCGATCACGACCTCGTTGCGTGGCCTGCTCTATGAAGAGGTGAAGATCAAGGCCGCCAACCGCGACCTGCATTCGGGCGTGTTCGGCGGCGGCGCGCGCAATCCGATCCGGGTGCTGACGGAAATCCTCGGCGGCCTGTTCGACGCCGACGGCCGCATCACCATTCCCGGCTTCTATGACGGCGTGAAGGACGTTCCGCCGGAGGTGCTGGAGCAGTGGAAGAAGCTGAACCTCACTCCCGAAAGCTTCCTCAAGCCGATCGGATTGTCGATCCCCGCAGGCGAGAAGGATCGTCTGCTGATCGAGCAGATCTCGTCGCGGCCGACCTGTGACATCAACGGCATCTGGGGCGGCTATATCGGTGAGGGCTCGAAGACCGTGATCCCGTCGCTGGCCCATGCGAAGGTCTCGTTCCGGCTCGTCGAGGGCCAGGACCCGCTGAAGATACGCAAGGCGTTCCGCGACTACGTGTCGGCGCGCATCCCCGGCGACTGCTCGGTCGAGTTCGGCGATCATTCCGCAGGTGCCGCGATCGCGCTCGACTGGACCATGAAGCCACTGGCGGCTGCCAGGCAGGCGCTGACCGAGGAGTGGGGCAAGGAGACCATCCTGATGGGCTCGGGCGCCTCGATCCCGATCGTGACCGACTTCAAGAAGACGCTCGGTCTCGATTCACTGCTGGTCGGCTTCGGTCTCGACGACGACAACATCCATTCGCCGAATGAGAAGTACGACCTCAAGAGCTACCACAAGGGCATCCGCTCCTGGGCCCGCATCCTCGCTGCGCTCGCGGAGATGCCGCGGTAGATCCGCTGGCCCTCGCATGTGTCCGTAGCCCGCATGAGCGAATCGACATGCGGGGGCAACGCGGCAGCGCGTGAGATCCCGGATGTCGCTTCGCTCATCCGGGCTACGACTGCTACGGCGCTGATTGTTTGCACGAGGCTGAACTCACGCTGCGCTGGCGACCGACTTCGCAGCGAGATCGCCGCCGGCGATTTTGCGCAGCGCTGCGAGGTTGGCTTCGGCCGAGGCCAACCGCCAGCAGGATTTCCCGCTCGATTTCGCTTCATACAACGCGGCGTCCGCCGCGAACAGCAGGGCTTCCGGATCGGTGCCGTGCTCGGGCGCGACGGCGATGCCGATACTGATGCCGATCTGGACATGCGCACCACCCGGCATGACCATCGGGGCGGCCATCACCTCGATGATCCGCTCGCCGAGCGCCAGTGCGTGGTCGATCGCCGGATCGCCGGCGAGCACCACGAATTCGTCGCCGCCGATCCGGGCGATGACGTCGTCCGGAGAGGCGGTCCGCCGCAGCGTATTGGCGACGATCTTCAGCAGCTCGTCGCCTGCGGCGTGACCGAAGGTGTCGTTGACCGGCTTGAAGCCATCGAGATCGAGATACAGGACGGCGAAGCTCCGGTCGCCGCCGGCCTTGTCCGTGAGTCTGCTCTGCAGCGCGTCGATCAGGCCGGCGCGGTTGGACAGGCCCGTGAGCGGATCGCGCCGCGCCCGCTCGTCGCTCTCGCGTTTGGACTGCATGACCGCCACCAGCATCTTGTTGAGCCGGAACGCCGCGCCGGTCATCGCGAGGAAGTAGACCGGCATCTGCAGATACATCGCGAACAACAGCGGCTCATGCGACGTCGCGACGCCCGGGATGACCGGGCCGATGCTGAACAGGATCATGGTGCCGACGAGGCGCGGCGCGCTGAAATTGCGAAAGCAGATGCCGCCCACCATGGCGGCCGACGAGATGCAGGTGAGTGACGCGGCGACCCAGTCGCCGGAGGCGAGGCTGATGCCGACGCCGAAGCCGACGCTGGCGCTCCATGCCACCGACAGCAGGATGTGGATGTCGGTCGGCGTCGTTAGCCGCTCGCGCGCGCGGCGGTAGGCAATGATCATCACGATCAGTCGCGACAGGCAGATTACGACTTCCATCACGAACCATGTGATGAAGAGGGCGGTCGGCGTGCGCAGCGCAAGCGCCGCGGCGACCGCCACGGTGTTGATGGCGCCGCCGGCGAAAACCGACCAGCAGCCGTACAGCTCACCCGTCAATGCGAGTCGGATATCTGATGACACCGGATATCCCGGGTCGGCCAGCCAGCGCGTCACGCGCCAGCGTGGCAAACTGAACGCCAAACCATCACCCCGCATTTCAATACCTCCGCGGGGTTGCAATAAGCGCGATGGCACTTAACAGGCGTTTAGAGAGGTATCGGCGTCTCGCTGCATGCTTGATGCACGGTAAAAATTTACTCCACGTGGTATGCGCAGCTAACAGCGAACAGAAGTTGAATTCTCAGCCCGAGGTTCTCGCGCGCGCACGTTCTTCGGTGACTGGCGCGACCTCCACCGTCGCGTTGCCGAGCGCGCGGTCGCGCTCGAACACGAGACGGACGCGCTGCCCGACCGGTGTGAGGCCGATCAGGTTGCGAACCTGCGTGGCGCTGCGCACCGGCATGTCGTTCGCCTTCACGATGATGTCACCCTTGCGCAGTCCCGCGCGTTCGGCCGGCGAGCCCACGGTGACGTCGGCGACGCGCGCACCCTGAATCCGGCCATCGGCCGGCGCATCCAGGTCGAGCAGGGTCACGCCGATACGCCCGCGGTCGACGCGGCCGTTGGCGACCAGTTGCTCCATCACCCGCCGCGCCATGTTGATGGGCACGGCGAAACCGATGCCGACATTGCCGCCGCCGGGCGAGATGATCGCGGTGTTGATGCCGACCAGCTCGCCGCGCAGATTGATCAGCGCGCCGCCGGAATTTCCGGGATTGATCGCCGCGTCGGTCTGGATGAAGTCCTCGTAGCCCTGCTTGCCGAGGCCGGTTCGCCCGAGCGCGCTCACGAGACCCGAGGTGACGGTCTGGCCAAGGCCGAACGGGTTGCCGACGGCGATCACGAAGTCGCCGACCTCGAGCGCATCACTGTCGCCAAGCGAGATGGTCTTGAGGTCGATGGGGTCCCTGATCTGCAGCAGCGCGATATCGGTGGCGGGATCGCGCCCGATCAGGCGGGCGGCGAATTTGCGGCCATCCTTGGTGCGGATCTGCGCTGTCGTGACGTGCTCGACGACGTGATTGGCGGTCATGACGTAGCCGCGCTGCGCATCGACGATGACGCCCGAGCCGGTGGCGCTGATCTGCTTCTCGACCTGCTTGGGGACATCGAAGAACTCGCGGAAGAGCGGGTCCTGGTAGAGTGGGTTGTCCTGGCGGACCTTGCCTTCGACCGAGATGTTGACGACGGCCGGCGTCACCTCCTTCACCAGCGGCGCGAGCGTCGGCACCCGGCCGAGCTTGAGATCGGGAATTTGGGCCAGGGCGGGCCCGGTCATCAGGCAAAACAGGATGGCAGGCGCCAGGACGGCCCGGAGAGAAGGCGGAAGCTGCATCGTGATCCCCAACAAGCGCGATCAGGTTCTTTTGGCGACGACAGAGCTGGGAAAGCAGCCGGCCCGGTTCAAGAGCCGCGCTGGCAATCGTTCCCCGAGAGTGCCAAAAAATTTGCGTGACCCTCTTGAACGAAAAGTTCGGCTTTCCTAGGTCGTTGCTCGCCCGGGGGCCGGATGGACCCGAGGCTTATGACATCGCTGATCTGTAAAGGAGGATGTGCATGCATTTCCGTCCATTGCACGACCGCGTGCTCGTGCGCCGCATCGAGGCCGAGGAGAAGACCAAGGGCGGCATCATCATTCCCGACACCGCCAAGGAGAAGCCGCAGGAGGGCGAGATCGTCGCCGCGGGTCCAGGTGCGCGGAATGAGCAGGGGCAGCAGGTCGCCCTCGACGTCAAGCCCGGCGACCGGGTGCTGTTCGGCAAGTGGTCGGGCACCGAGGTCAAGATCGACGGCAAGGATCTCCTGATCATGAAGGAGAGCGATCTGCTCGGCGTCATCGAAGCTCCCGTGGCGGCGAAGAAGGCCGCCTGATTCCCTCAACTGACAGTCATCGAGAGAAAGGAGACGACGAACATGGCTGCCAAGGACGTGAAGTTTTCGACCGACGCGCGCGACCACATGCTGCGCGGCGTCGACATCCTCGCCAATGCCGTGAAGGTCACGCTCGGTCCCAAGGGCCGCAACGTCGTGATCGAGAAATCGTTCGGCGCGCCGCGCATTACCAAGGACGGCGTGACGGTCGCCAAGGAGATCGAGCTCGAGGACAAGTTCGAGAACATGGGCGCGCAGATGGTGCGCGAGGTGGCCTCGAAAACCGCCGATCTCGCCGGCGACGGCACCACCACCGCAACCGTGCTCGCGCAGGCCATCGTCAAGGAAGGCGCCAAGTCGGTGGCTGCCGGCATGAACCCGATGGACCTCAAGCGCGGCATCGACCTCGCGGTCGACGCGATCGTGGCAGATCTCAAGTCGCACGCCAAGAAGATCACCAGCAATGACGAGATCGCGCAGGTCGGCACCATCTCGGCCAATGGCGACAACGAAATCGGCCGCTTCCTCGCCGAGGCCATGCAGAAGGTCGGAAATGAAGGCGTGATCACGGTCGAGGAGGCCAAGAGCCTCGACACCGAGCTCGAAGTGGTCGAGGGCATGCAGTTCGACCGCGGCTACGTCTCGCCGTACTTCGTCACCAATTCCGAGAAGATGCGGGTCGAGCTCGAGGATCCCTACATCCTGATCCATGAGAAGAAGCTGTCGGGCCTGCAGACCATGCTGCCGCTGCTCGAGGCCGTGGTGCAGTCCGGCAAGCCGCTGCTGATCGTCGCCGAGGACGTCGAGGGCGAGGCGCTGGCGACGCTTGTCGTCAACAAGCTGCGCGGCGGCCTGAAGATCGCAGCTGTCAAGGCGCCCGGCTTCGGCGATCGCCGCAAGGCCATGCTGGAGGACATCGCGATCCTCACCGGCGGCACCACCATCTCCGAGGATCTCGGCATCAAGCTGGAGAACGTGACGCTGTCGATGCTCGGCCGCGCCAAGAAGGTCGTGATCGACAAGGAGAACACCACCATCGTAGATGGTGCCGGCGCCAAGAAGGACATCGAGGCGCGCGCGCAGCAGATCAAGCTGCAGATCGAGGAGACCACCTCCGACTACGACCGCGAGAAGCTGCAGGAGCGGCTCGCCAAGCTCGCCGGCGGCGTCGCGGTCATCCGGGTCGGCGGCGCCACCGAGGTTGAGGTCAAGGAGCGCAAGGACCGCGTCGACGATGCGCTGCACGCGACCCGCGCTGCGGTGGAGGAGGGCATCCTGCCCGGCGGCGGCGTGGCGTTGCTGCGCGCCACCAAGGTGCTCGACGGCGTCAAGACTGTTAACGCCGACCAGAAGGCCGGCGTCGACATCGTCCGGCGCGCCATCCAGGTGCCGGTGCGGCAGATCGTGCAGAACGCCGGCGAGGACGGCTCGCTGGTGGTCGGCAAGCTCCTGGAGAAGGATGCCTATGGCTGGGGCTTCAACGCCGCGACCGGCGAGTACCAGGATCTGGTGCAGGCCGGCGTGATCGACCCCGCCAAGGTGGTCCGTACCGCGCTGCAGGATGCGGCCTCGGTCGCCTCGCTGCTGATCACCACCGAGGCGCTGGTGGCCGACAAGCCGAAGAAGCCGGAGGCCGCCGCGGCTGCGCCGTCGATGGACTTCTGATCAGACGAAGCCGGGGCTGGCCGCAACCAGCCCCGGCTGCCTGAAGGAAATATCTACAAACAACTGATCGCTGCCCTGTGCGGTCGTGGATCGGCCACAACGCGCAGCTATCAATCAGGTTGACGACCGCAATCGGTCCAGAACCGGCCACAATTGCCATGCGGCTGGACTGTGAATGGATCGACGGTTCACGGGAGGTGTGGTTGAGCGCTGTCGCGCCGCCCGGTCTCATCAGCAGCGCAGCGCGAGCTCGCAGGCCCGATCATGCCAGCCTGGCAATACGATCATCCGCCGCCCAACCCGACCTCCGTCATGAGCATGGGTGATCCCCGTCGCTTGACGCGGTTTTTGATCGAGAGCGAGCAACGCGTGGTGGCGCACTGCCAGGCCGTGTTGTCGCGTGGCGACATCGATCAGCGCGAGCGCGACCGGCTGGTCAGCGTGCTCCGGGAGGCGACGATGCGGCTGCAACGGCTGTCCGCCGTGGCCGCCTGATGGGTGTTGCGCTGCGATAGAGGCTGCGACAAAAAATTCGATTTTCCCTCTTGAAACGGATGTCGGCTGTTCTAAGTCGTCTGCTGCCGCTTCGGCGGCGCCGGGTGCCGTAAGGGCCCGGTCGATATCTGGGCGCTGACCGGTCGTCTGGTACTCAGAAGTTTCTGGGACTTTGAAGTCTGCATCGGCTCGGCGCTCCTTCGTATCCATCTTGCTCTTAGGAGGACTTGGCTATGAGGACCTACGACTTCTCTCCGCTGTGGCGTTCGACCATCGGCTTCGACCGTCTGTTCGACCTGCTCGACGAGACCCAGCGCGCGGTCGAGGACAACTATCCCCCGTACAACATCGAGCGGCTCGGCGACGACCGCTACCAGATTTCGCTGGCGCTGGCAGGCTTCGCCCCGGACGAGCTGTCCATCACCGCCGAGCACAACGTGCTCACGGTGGAAGGGCGCAAGGCCGACAAGGAGACCCGCGAATATCTCTATCAGGGCATCTCGTCGCGTCCCTTCAAGCGGCAGTTCAATCTCGCCGACTACGTGCAGGTGACGAACGCGGCGTTCGACAACGGCCTGCTGCGGATCGAGCTGGTACGCGAGATCCCCGAGGCGATGAAGCCCCGCCGCATTGCCATCGGCACGGCATCGGTCGAGCAGATCGCGCAGCAGAAGGCGGCTTGACGCCTTGTTCGAGCTGCGGCGCGGGCGGAATGTCGCCCGCGCCCTTGCAGCAACTGTCTCTTGTGAAAGGAGTGGAAGAGGAGAGACGCCATGAGCGAGCACCGTTTTTCGATCACCGCCGGCAGTGCCGGATTCCATCCGGTCTCACACTACGAGTCGCCGGCAGACCTGCTGAATGACCGCAAGCTGTCGCTGGCCGAGAAGCGGCTGATCCTGTCGTCCTGGGCGTCGGACATGTATGCCGTCGAGTCGCAGCCCGGCCTGCGCAAGATTCCCGGCATCGCCAGGCCGCTGCATCTGGCCGACGTGCTCGGCGCGCTGCGTCAGCTCGACCGCGAAGATCAGCCACCGCGCCCGCGCGGCGGGGCCGCCATGCGCATCGTTCCGCCCGTCGACGTCGAAGCGGATGGCTCGGCAACGGACGTTGCGTCCGGATCAGACGTCCGGATGCTGCCGGCCGCCCGCGTGCGGTTCTCCCGCGAAGCCAATGTGCGGCGCTATCGCAAGCTGTTGGCCACCCGGCTTGCCGACCATGAGCGCCGCTTTGTCGAGCGTCGGCTGGCCGAGGAGCTGCAGCAGTTGCATCCCCTGCCGGAGCGGCGCGGCTTCGCCCGCGCCGGACGCTGCTGATCCCGATCGACCGGCGCGGATGAGAACAGCCCGCGCATAACGAAAACGCCGCCCGGAATTGGGCGGCGTTTCATTCCAGACAGCGTAGAGGGTGATGGCGGAAATGTAGCACCCTCGGTCGGCGCTGTCCATGACAGCCGACGGCACCTCATTTCGGAACCGCGTGCTCCTCAATCTCACGCGTCGTCCCGTCGCCGTCATGGTAGCCCTTGCTGCCGATCACCTGCGCCAGCGGACTGGCGATGTTGCCGCCGCTTGCGATCCGGGCCAGTACGGCGCGGAAATCATGACGCGGCCGCCAGCCGAGCTCATGGCGGGCCTTGTCGTTGACATAGACGCGGTCGAGGCCCTCGAACATGGTCCAGCCGTGCCGGGCATAGATCGCGGCGTGCTCCGGGATGATGCGGCGGAGCACGTCCGGTGCGCGGCTGCGCAACTCGGCGGCATCGGCGGGCGTGAACGGCGTCGTCGCGCTGATGATGTACTCTGCAAATCCCGCGGGCATGCGCGCCAGCGCACAAAGATGCGCCTCGACCACGTCCTCGATGTCGACCCGGCGCGCCAGGAACTCGTTCAGCTTGATATTGGCGTCGGCGCGCCGCGCACGCGTTGCCGGATCGTCGTCCTGCTCGGGGAAGAAGCGCGAGACGCGCAGGACGGTGACGGGCAGGCCGTCATTGCGCGCGAACAGCTGACAGAGGTCCTCGGCGGCGGCCTTGGTGACGCCGTAGATGTTCTTCGGCACCGGCGTGACCTGCTCGGTGATCCAGGCGGCCGGCTGCCCCGGCGGCGGCACCAGCGCGTCGCCGAAGACGCTCGTCGTGCTGGTGTAGACGAAGCCTTCGACCTTCGCAGCTGCCGCCTCTTCGAGCAGGTTCAGCGTGCCCGTGACATTGACATCGATGAAGTCCTGCCGGCTGTGGGTTGCCACATGCGGCTTGTGCAGGGTCGCGGCATGCAGCACCGCCGTCATGCCCGCCATGGCGGCGCGGACGAAGCCGCGGTCGGTGATCGAGCCCACGCGCTGCGTGAAAGCGCCGGGACGGCAATCGACGCCGAGCGCGGCGCGGCCCTGCGCCCGCAAGGTCCGCATCAGCGCTTCGCCAAGATGGCCGGAGCTGCCCGTCACCAGGATCGTCATGCGGCCCGTCCTGCGACCGTCAGGCCCGGTCGTCAGGTCCGGTAGCCGGGGTTGACCCGGTCGAGCCGGCGCAGCAGCGGCGGCCAGACCAGCTGATTGGAGCGCAGCTCGACGCGATCCTCATTGTCGAACAGCTTCGCGTTCTTGTCGATGACCTCGTCGCGCACCGGATAGGCCGAGGGTCCCAGCGTGCGCGTGCGCACCTGGATCGAGCAGGCGCGCTCCAGGTGATACATCCGCTCGAAGGCGGAGGCGACCGAGCGGCCGACCGTCAGCGTGCCGTGATTGCGCAGCAGCATGTGGTTCTTGCTGCCGAGGTCGCGCTGCAGCCGCGGCCGCTCGTCATGGTCCAGCGCCACGCCCTCGTAGTCGTGATAGGCGAGGTCGTGGGTCACGTATTGCGCGATCTGGTTCAGCGGCAGCAGGCCGTCGGCGCAGCTCGACACCGCGACGCCGTCGAGCGTGTGCAGATGGATCACGCAGCCGGCATCCTCGCGGACCTCATGGATCGCGGAATGGATGGTGAAGCCGGCGGGATTGATGCTGTACTCGCTCTCGGACAACTGATTGCCATAGAGGTCGACCTTGATCAGGCTGGAGGCGGTGATCTCCTCGAACAGCAGGCCGTAGGGGTTGATCAGGAAGTGATGCTCGGGGCCGGGCACGCGGGCCGAGATATGAGTGTCCACTAGGTCGTCCCAGCCGAACAGCGCCACCAGGCGGTAGGCGGCGGCGAGATTGACCCGCTGCGACCATTCGGCCTCGGTCATGTTCGACGGCACTTCCTTGAGGCGCGCTTCGGCTGGCGACATGGCATTCTCCGATTTCCAGGGTTGACCGGAGCCTAGGCGGCACGCCGCCGCGCGACAAGGCGCGGGGCAGGGGGAGCAGTCATGTCGTTTGGCTGAGCAGGCCGCTCAGGGCGCCGGGATCGACAGCAGGCTGGAGATGCTGCGGCCGCGGATGTCGTAGACCCGGGCGAACACGACGTCGTCGCGCTTGATCTCGACCATGACAGGGGCAGTCAGTCCCTTGCAGTAGAACTCGCCGAGCGTCATGGCGAAGTCGGCCGCATGGCTGTCCCAGCCGATCGTGAAATCGGGGCCGAGCGCGACCTGGGCGGGACGCTGCGGGCCGCACACCGCGACCTTCCATTTGTGCCCGATCGGCGGCACCTCCTGGCGCTCGTCGAGCTGCTCCTTCAGCCCGTCGGAGGCCTGCTTCAACGCCAGCCCCCAATAGTCGAGCATGAAGCGGGTGTCGGCCTCGCGCACGGTGCCGGCGATGAAGTTGAAGTGGGTGTACTGATAGGGATGCAGCCGGATCATCTCGGCCAGCGGCAGCAGCAGGCCGAAGCAGAACGCGGCGATCGCCACCGGCTGCCAGCTGCGGCGCTCGTCGGCGTTGAGCCACGACAGCAGCCAGGAGAAGGCGATGCCGCCGAGCAGCGCCATCGGCGGGATCACGAACACGAAGTGGCGGATGCCGTTGTAGAGCGCCGGGCGTTTGACGATCGCGATCAGGATCGGCAGCGTCGCCGCCAGCGTCAGCATCAACAGGATGCTCTTCTGGCGTGCCGGCACGTCGGGCCGCGACAGCGACATGATGGAGGCCACGACGCCGGCGACGAACAGCGCAATCATCAATTCCGGCAGTTGCAGCGCGAACAGCGTCGGCAGGTACGACCAAGGCATGTCCGGCACCGAGACCAGCGCACCGTCGAACATCTCCTTCCACGGCTTCTCGAAGAAGTGCGAGAAGTAGGTCAGGGCCCGGAACGGGTTGGCCGGCTCGATGATCGACCAGGGCCAGATCAGCCCCATGATCAGGTAGCCCAGGATCAGGCCGGGGATCAGCACATAGAGCACGTGGGCGAAGCGGCGGATCGCCTCGCGCGGCCCTTGCGTGCGGTATTCCTCCATGAACAGCGGCATGAAGCCGACCATCGCATAGACGACAGCCATGCCGCCCAGGATGCGCGAGCCGATCGCAAAGCCGGCCCCCAGGCCCAGGATCAGGATGGTGCGCGGCGAGGGGTAGGGATACTCATCGGCGAGGCGGACCAGGCCCATCAGCAGCACCACCATCGCCACCGCGAAGGGCGCATCCTTCGGGTTCATGAACATGTGGCCGTAGAAGATCGGGCAGAGCGCCAGCAGCAGCAGGGCGGCAAGGCCGGCCACCGGGCCGCCGATGCGGCGCGCCAGGCGCCAGGTCACGGCAAGGCCGATCAGCCCGACGATGGCGCCGACCAGCCGGCGGGTCTCGAACAGCTCCAGCGGCAGGATCTTGTGCAGCAGGGCTGCAACCATGTCGAAGCCGCCGCCGTACATATAAAGGTTGGCGAACGACAGCGCCGCCTGATCCCTGAAACCGGAACCGTACATGCGCAGCAACAGATCGGCATATTCGGCATGGGTGTAATCATCCCAGCCGAGGCCGTAATCCCGGAATGTGAGCCCGGCCACCACCGCGACTGCGGCAAGCACGAACATGGCAAGATCGTCATACGTCCTCTCAAGGGACCGCCGCGTCGGCGTCTCGAGGACCGAAGTGGTTATCGTTGTCATGGCTGAGTGTGACCCGGCGTCCCCTGGCGACCCCGCTTCCGCGTTTCAGGCCTGTATTCCCCGCCTCCGTATAGCGCGTCCCGGCTTCCGAGGTGTCGGAATTATGGGAAGGCATGCTTCTCGCAGCGCAGCGGGGACCCGAATTTCGGCTGCTGAGCGCCATATTGGCACAGTCAAATGAACGCCCGCTGAACCACAGGGGCCGGAAGAACCCGGGAGGAACCTCAATGAATGCCGAGGGTTGGCCGATGTATATTGTGGCGGCATCATGACGATGGCTGCACGGCGGACGAGAACTTCAGCAGGATTGGCCGAACTTCCGCTGCAAATTGTCGCGGATTTGGACTAGAAACCGGATTCAAGGACGCGGGCAACCGCAGCTTATCTAATGTGATTTCGGTCGGGACACCGTCCGGAACCGGCGCATTAGGGGATGAGTTCGATGATGAGTGCAATGTTGGCCGCCGGGGCCCTCGCCGTGTTGGCCGGGCTCGGGGCGATCGCCTGGGGAATTCCAGTCAAGGAGTTCAGCGTCGGTAACACGCTGATCCTGTCGGGGACCCTTGGCGTCTGCAGCGGGCTGATCCTGTTCGGACTGTCGGCCGTCCTGAGCGAACTCAAGGTGATCTCGAGCCGGCTACGGTCGCGTCCGGGCGCTGAGTCCGAACCCAGGCCTCTTCAGCTCCCGCTCGCCGCCGGCAAGACCGACTTCGAGACCGCCCCGGTGCCGCCGACGGAGGACGTCTGGCGCGAGGGCGGCTCGCCACGTCCCCGTCCCCGCATGCCGGACCTGTCGTCTCCCTTGTCCTCGGGGGTGTCGTCATCGCCACTGTCCTCGTCTCCCTTGTCGGCCTCGCTGCGCGAGTCGAAGCCGGCCTCGGATGAGCCGCCGGCCGAACCCGCCGAGCGGCCTAAGCGCAACCTGCTGTTTGCGTCTTCGTCGCGCCGCGAACGGGAGCGCGCCGAGAAGCGCGGCGCCGAGCCGCTGCCGACGGATTTCCGGTCTCCGCCCCTCAGCGACCCGCCGCCCGTGCCGCTGGACGAGCCCGCCGCAACCGAATCGGATTCGTCGTTCGACAATGGCTGGTCGCGACCGGAGCGGACGCGGACGCCGGAGCCTCCGCGCCCGCCATTCCCGCGGCGACTGGCGCGGGCCGCACCGGCCTTCGTCGAGCCCGAGCCAACCCCGCCGCCGCCCGAGCCGAAGGACCTGGACGCGCCGGCCGTCAGCATCGTCAAGTCGGGCGTGGTGGATGGGATGGCCTATTCGCTCTATTCCGACGGGTCGATCGAGGCGCAGATGCCCGAAGGGATGATGCGCTTCGCGTCGATCGACGAACTGCGCACCCATCTCGAAGGCCGCTCCTGACGGGCCAGACCACACGGTCAGGTTGAGCGCGTCTGGAATGTGGTACACAGTACTTGGCAGGTGACAGACTTCTCAAGAAGAAGTCCTCACTATCTTGTCATTTTGCCAGTCAATTGCCCATATTGCTTGTAGAATCGCGAGACAACGCTGTCACTCGGCGCGAGTGATACTTGCGATCGAGGGATACTTTGCGATCGACGGTCACAGGGCGGAGCGGGATGAGGGTTCGATGACCGAAGCGGCCGGCAAGAGCTTTATCGATCTGACGGCCGACATCGTGTCGGCCTATCTCAGCAACAACCCGACCCCGGCGGCGGAGATTCCCTCGCTGATCAGCCAGGTGCATGCCGCGTTGACACGGGTCGCGGCGGGACGAAGCGAGCCCGCGCCCGAGCCGGCGCGGCCGGCGGTGCCGGTCAAGAAATCGATCCACCCGGACTATCTGGTCTGTCTCGAGGACGGCAAGCGCTTCAAGTCCCTGCGGCGGCATCTGCGCACGCAGTACAACATGACGCCGGAACAATACCGCGACAAATGGAACCTGCCGCCGGACTACCCGATGGTGGCGCCGAACTACGCGGTCACCCGGTCGCAGCTCGCCAAGAAGATGGGCCTGGGCCAGCAGCGGCCCGAGCGGGAGAAGTAGCCGAACCGATCAGGACGCCGTGGCGAGCGCTTCGCGGGCGTCGGCACGGATGCGCTCGACCATCGAGCGCAGGCCATTGGAGCGCTGTGGCGTCAGGTGCTCGCGGAACCCGAGCTCGTCGAACACGGCGGGCGCATCGATGGTCATGATCTCCTGCGGCGTCCGCCCAGAATACAGCGTGAGCAGAATTGCGATCAGACCGCGAACGATATGGGCGTCGCTGTCGCCGAGATAGTTCAGCACCGGCACGGCGCTGCTGCGATCGACGTGCTTCGACAGCCAGACCTGGCTGGCGCAGCCCTGCACCTTGTTCGCGGCGGAGTGCTCGTCCTCCGGCATCGGCGCCAAGGTGCGGCCGAGCTCGATCACGTAGCGGTAGCGGTCGTCCCAGTCGTCGAGCAGGGCGAAATTGTCGCGGATGTCGTCGATCGTCATGATGCTCTTCGGTCCCGATATCGGCCTTCATATAGGCGTTCGGGACGGCGAAAGCGACAGTCGGTTCCGCCGGTTCAGGGCGTCGGCGGCAGTTGCCATTCGGCGGCGAGATCGTCGGCCGAGAGCGTGTCGGCCGGCGCGTCGCCCGGGGGAACCTCCTCGACCATGGGGGCGTCGATCGAGCCCGTGTGATCGTTGCCGCGCTTGTCGAGTATGGCTGGTTTCACCGGGCCGATGAACTTGTCGGCGCCGGCCGGCTTCTCCGCGGCATCGGCCTTGTCGGTGATGATCTGGTAGATCTTGCGCGCGCCTTCCTGGGCGCGGTGGCCGATTACGGTCGCGGCCTGGCCGCCGACCTCGCAGGCCTGCGGCTGCCGCTTGCAGAACTGGCTCATGTCGGAGACGGCGGCGGTCGCAGCCTGCACGGCTTCGTGCGCATTGATCTGCGGCAGCTTGTCGGCGTCTTGGCTCTTCTCGCGCGGCAGCAGCACCAGCACGAGCCCGAGCCAGAATGCCATCCGAAGCAGAAAGAACATCACGCAACCCCGACCGTGCTGCTGATCTCGCGTGCTCAAATCGCGCAACCGGGATCGCAGCTGATTGTTCTATGTCGCGACTGCTTGCATTGGGCTTAATTGGTTGAGATTTCGCGAAGCCGGAGGCCGGATTTTCTTCGGAGTAAATTTTTCATTGGCGCGGGCCGCATGCGCCGCGCAACCGGCTGTAGATCGCACAGCTTTCGCAACCGCAGGCCCGGCCGGAAACGATGCATTCACCATCCCGGCCGAATGGCGGGCTCACCGCAGTCTGGCCCTTAGCGTTCGCTTAATGCGAGTCTGACACGGTGACTTCCGACGACAGGGGGCGTCCCGGCGCGTTCTCTTTGTGAGAACGACCGACAGGCCGAGGCGCGAGAGCCGTGATTGTGTTGAGTATCATCCGCGATTGTCTCGATGCGTTATTGCATCCATCGGCTCGAACTGATGCGATGACGCGCGCGCGTCACCGCGCCTTCATCGCGCCGCGCCTGCTGGGCAGCCTCGCCGTCTTCGCCGTGTTTCCTGCCTATCTCGCGATGCGCGGTGCGCCGAGCGCGCTCGAGGTCGGCGCGCTGTCGTGGCTGATCGCGCCCATCCTGCTGTCCTGGTATCTGTCGCGCACCGGCCGCTACGAGAGCGCCTGCGCGCTGTCGTCGCTGGCGTTGTCGGCGTTGATCATGGCGGTCTCGATCGGGACCGGCGGCATCGAATCCTTTGCCGCGGTGTGGCTGATCGTCGTTCCCCTGGAAGCCTCGTTCTCGGCCTCGCGCCGCGTCGTCGTGTTCTCCGCGGGGCTCGCGCTGTGCTGCGCGCTGCTGCTCATCCTCATCGGTCATTTCGGCTGGCTGCCGAAGCCCGAGACCACCCCCGCCTTGCGCACCGTGCTGCTCGCCTTCGGCGTCGCCTCCGCGACGCTCTATGCGGCCGTGCTCGCCTTTGCCGCCGATACGCTCGCGCGCACCAGCGTGACGCTGCTGTCGATGGAGGAGGAGCGCTATCGCCTGCTCGCGCGCAACATGAGCGACGTGATCTCCCGTCATCGCCGCAACGGCGCTGTCATGTTCATCTCGCCCGCGGTCGAGACGCTGCTCGGCGCGCCGGTCGCGCAGTTGCACGGCCATGGCCTGTTCGAACGTGTCCATGTTGCCGACCGGCCGGCCTATCTCACGGCGCTGTCGGAGGCGGCAGGCGGCAGCGAAGCCTCGAGCGTCGAGTTCCGCCTGCGCCGCGATGCGCCGGGCGAGGGGCGCGGCTTTCAGCATCCGGTCGATTTCATCTGGGTCGAAATGCGTTGCCGCCCCCTCGACCGCACCGGCGTGGCGCCGGGCGGATCGGAGCAGGAGGTGGTCGCGGTCATGCGCGACGTCACCGACCGCAAGCTGCAGGAGCAGGCGCTCGAATTGGCGCGCAGCGCCGCCGAGCGCGCCGACGCCGCGAAGACGCGATTCCTCGCCACCATGAGCCACGAGCTGCGCACGCCCTTGAACGCCATCATCGGCTTCTCCGAGATGCTGATGCAGGAGCAGGTGCTGGTGCTGAACGCCGCGCGGCGCCGCGAATATGCGCAGCTCATCAACGATTCAGGCCAGCATCTGCTGTCGGTCGTGAACGGCATTCTCGACATGTCGAAGATGGAGTCCGGCAATTTCGAGCTGACGCCGGAGCCGTTCGCGCCGCGCGCGGCGCTGATCAATTGCTGCAACCTGCTGGCGCTGCGGGCGCGCGAGAACGGTGTCGATCTGTCGGCCGACGTGCCGCAGGACCTGCCGATGGTCACCGGTGATCCGCGCGCCTTCAAGCAGATCGTGCTCAACCTCGTCTCCAATGCCATCAAGTTCACCGAGCGCGGCGGCCGTGTCACGGTCTCTGCCGGCGTCGACGGCGCGCGCCTGCTGCTGCGAATCACCGACACCGGCGTCGGCATCGCCGCCGATGATCTCAAGCGCATCGGCGATCCGTTCTTCCAGGCCGGCAAGACCTACCAGCGCCGTCACGAGGGAACCGGCCTCGGTCTGTCGATCGTCAAGAGCCTTGTGAACTTGCACGGCGGCGAAATGTCGATAGAAAGCAAGATCGACGAGGGGACCACGGTCACGATCGCGCTGCCGATCAACTTCGTGGCCGAGGCGACCGCGGGCGCCACCATCACGCCGCTGTCGCCCTCGCGCTCCGCCCTGCCAGGGCAGGTCATGCAGGTGAAGAAGAGTGCCTAGACGAGCTGCAGAGGATGATCCGGCGCCGCCGCGCCGTCGCAAGCGCGCTGCCGCGGCTGCGGCCGTCGTCGCGGACGAGCGCGGCTGGCTGCTGCGGGCCATGCTCTACAGCCCCAAGGATCTGTTTGCGGGCCTGCTGGCCTGCGCGGCCGGCAGCGCCATCATCGTCAATGCCCTGTTCCTGCAATCCGGACCGCATCCGGCGCCGATGTTCGGGTCTATCGTGACCATTCCGCCCAATCTGACGAGCTCCAATCCGCTGCCGCGGCCCCGGCCGATGGACATCTCGCCCTTGGATCCGAAGGTCATCGAGACGCGGCCCGCTGAAACCAGGGCTGCAGAGCAGAGGGCGGTTGAGCAGCGCGCCACCGAGGCGCGTCCGGATCAGAAATATGCCGATCCTCTGGCTGATCTCGTCCGCTCGGTCAGCGGCGGTCAGGGCAACGTGCCGCGTCCGCAGCCGACGCAGCAGGGCGGCAATGTCCGCCGTGTCGCCGCGGTCCAGCGTGCGCTGACCGAATACGGCTATGGCCAGTTGAAGCCGACGGGGATGGTCGGCTCCGACACCCAGGCCGCGATCCAGAAGTTCGAGCGCGAGCGCAAGCTGCCGGTGACGGGCCAGGTGTCGGACCGCCTGGTGCGCGAGCTTGCGATTGTCATCGGTCATCCGATCGAATAGAGCAGGGGCGGCTGCGACTTGCAGCGCGCTTGCACCTGCATCGAACCATCATGCGATTGAAGAGCAGCATCTGGGTGAGCGCCTATCTGCGGCGTTGCCAGTCGGCCGGCGCGTTCAGCGCGATCCGCCACCGTGGCGCGGAGGAAGCCGGCGCGGTGTTCGTCAAGGTCGCGCTGATGGACGGCACCGCCCAGCTCTATGTTCCCGCGCCGCAGACCGTCTATGACGACAGCCGGCCGATCGACCGCTTCTTCGTACCGATATCGCCGCAGCCGATCGAGGAAGCGCAGATCGAGGAACGCCTGGTCAAGGAGCTGCGCTTCGATCCCGACGCCTGGATCATCGAGACCGAGGACAGGCAGGGCCGTCATTTTCTCGATCTCGTGCGCGAGCGTCCCTGATCATCGCCAAGATTCGGGACAGCGATCGCGCGTCATCGCTTGAAGCCGTCGGTCCCCGTGCGCACGATCGGCCTCGTCGCGGTGCCGGCCCGCGCCGTGCTGCCACGGACGTGCTGACGTTCGTCGTCATAGAGCGCCGTGCGATGCTTGGCCCTGATCGCGGCCATCCCGGAGCCGCGCCAGGCCGCCAGCATGATCAGCGCCGCGCGCTCGCTGAGGCGCTCGTAGAAGCGTGACAGCCGAAACACGGTCTGGACCGACTGGCCCATCTCCGGCTTGAGGAACAGCAGCACGCGCTCGAACACCGGCGCCGGCATGCCGAGCGCCTTTGCGGCGCAGGCCAGCGGCTCGCCGTTCGGGTCGTTGACGACCTCGTGGGTCATGCGTGAGGGCAGGATCAGGCTCTCGCCGAGCTCGATCGTGAACGTCTCGACGTCGGCGTTGAAGGCGGCCATCTCCAGCGCCTCGATCGCATGCACCGCGCGGTGCAACGGCGTCGGCGCGGCAGGTCTCAGCGGCGTGGTGGCGAGGTTCTGCAGGATGGCGATGCGTTCGTGCGAGGCGGCGCGCATGAACATCTCGCTGAGCTCGGCGGCATCCTTCGGCTGCATCGACAATCCGGACGCCGCGTCGTCGCGCGGCGGGATCGGAGACGACGAGCGAAGCGATGCGGGAATGGGGCCGGCGAGCGGCGGCGTCGGCTCGCTCTGCGCCGGGCGCAAGCCCAGCTTGTTCAAAATCTCGATCGGCGTCGCCGGATAGATCGCCAGCCGCGCTCGCACCGCCGCACGGGTCGCATCATCGACGTCGTCGACCAGACGGGAGGCCAATTCGACGAACTGCCGCTCCTCGTCGGCGGAATGCGCGCTCGCCTGGACATAGAGGTCGGTCAGCACGCGCAGCAGAGTGGGCTTGATGTCCACGCCCTCGCGGCGCGAGAGCGTGAGCAACCCGTCGAAGCCGGGGAACAGCGATGATCTTGTCATGTCGGGGTACGCAACTTCGGCAATCGTTGCGCCGATTAGAGCGGAGTTGTTTTAATGCGGCGTTAAGGAAAACAATCGGTGAAGATGGGCCGAAATGACCCGGTGAGACAAAGGCGCCACGCTGGCTTGCCTTCTCTCCCGCCGGTACACGCGATCCGTGTTGGGCGGCCCGCGCATTAATATCCTCTTAACCACGTCCTGATCTTAATCGATCCGTTCGATGATCTCGCCTTGGCCGCGTCACGCGGCCAGCCTGATCTTCGCCGCGCCGAATGCCAAAGTGCAGCTTCATGCGCCGGCATTCGTGATCGTCAGTTCTGCGTGCCCTCTTGCCTGCGAAGTTCGGGCGACAGGGAGTTTTCAGGGGGTCAGAACTTCGGGCACGAAAGAGAGTCAACATGGCGACCATCATTGAATTCCCGGCGGACGTTGCGCGTCGCGCGCGGCCTGCCGTGACCGGCGCGCCGCAGGAGGGCATGGGAACGATCCTGATTCTTCCCGTCGTTCGGATCGAGCGCGAGACCCCGACCGACGACCGCGGGCCCCGCGAGGGCACAGCGCCAAGCCGCCGCCGCCGTCGCCGCTGACAAGGTCGGGGGAAACGGGAATGCCGGCCATCGTGAATCCGGTCCGGCGCGCGCTGCCGGTCCTCGCACTCGTTCTCGTCGGCGGACTGCTCGGCGCCTGCAGCGGCGGCGATTTCGGCCGCACCCGCGCCGACATGCGCAATGACGACATGCACAAATGGATCGGGGCGGAAGCCACCGCCAGCGTGGGCGTCAACCCATCGCAGTTCCAACTGACCGACAACGAGCGCCAACTGCGCGATCTCGCTTATCCGCTGATCGAGCCGCCGCATTCGCGCCCTGCCTGGAAGAGCGTGTTCGGCGACTATCAGCCGTCGGCCTCGCCCTGGCGCCAGAAGGTCGTGTTCGACCGCACCGCCTATGGCCGCGCCCTGATCGACGAGCCGCACCGCTCGCACGCCTCGCGCTACGCCCAGTTGATCGACGACGTGCGTGACGACATCACCCGCTTCGAGCCGTTCTTCGCATCGGCCATCCGCGTCATCGATCTCGACCGCAAGCGCGATGCCAGCATGAGATACATGACCGAGCTCTCGCCGCGCGAGAAAGCCGATGCGGTCGCGCGCATGCAGGAGAACTCGCTGATCGTGCAATGGGTGCAGATCAGTCTGGAGCAGCGCGTCTCGTCCTACCGCTGGGCCTTGGAGCGCCTGGTGCTCCAGGCTCCCGACGGATTGGCCGCCGACGCCGATCGCCTGATCTATGAACTGGCGGCTCAGACCGCCAATCCGCCGGTCGCGGCGCGGCCCCTGATCGAACGGCCGCTGACGACGCGGGGCTAGCCCGGCGCGACCTTGCTCCGGCGCCGGCCTCGCTTGGCCGGTGCTCCCTTTTGCCGCCCTGCTGTCGCACGGAGCTTCTGCGGCGCCGCCGCGCGCAGCGTCGCGATCAGGATCTTCAGCGCCTCGGATGGAGCACGCGAGGCGGAGTAGGCGAGGCCGACCTGGCGCTTCAACGTCATCTCGATCTCGCGGACCGCAACGTCGCTTCGGCCGTGCACGACGCCTTCGGGAACGATCGCGACGCCGACGCCGGCGGCGACCAGCGCCAGGGCCCAATCCTCGGTTTCAGCAATGGCGGCGATCTCGCGCGGCCCGCCGCTGCGTCTCGCCAGTGCGCTGTGCTCGCAATGGCAGCGGTCGATCATCGCCACGTCGGCGAGGTCGGCCGCGCGCAAGCGCGGCTTCAGCGTGAGCGGATGCGCGAGCGGGAGCGCCGCGACATAGTGCTCGCTCCACAGCGGCAGGAAATGCTCGCCGTCGCCGACCAGGCTTTTTGAGACGATGCGTCCGTCGGCCCGCTCGGTCGGACCGACGATGTGAAGCCTGAGATCCTCGCGCGCCGTGAGCGGCTTGAGCAGCGCGGTCACGCGGCGTCCGTCAAGGGTGCGCATGAGCCCGAGCTTGAGCGCCTGCTTCGGCGCGCGGTGCCGGAACAGGTTGCGGGCGGCATCGGCCTCGCCGACGATCCGGCGGGCGATCGGCTGCAGGCGTTCAGCCGCCTCCAGCGGCACGACACCCTTGCGGTGGCGGAGGAACAGTTCGGTGCCGAGCTCGGCCTCGAGATTGGCGATCGCCAGCGAAATCGATGGCTGCGAGACGAAGCAGCGCGCCGCGGCTCTGGTCAAGCTGCGTTCCTCGAACACGGCGGAGAAATAACGGAGCTCGCGGATATCCATAGGAGCTGCCTATGATGCGTATCACTGATCAATATTTTACTTATCTCAGGCCGGCACGCAAGGATGCGCCCGATATCGGCAATGAAGGAGGAGATCGATGCGCGTCCACCACCTCAACACCGGCACGATGTGTCCACGCGGCGGTCGGCTGGTGAGCGGCAGCGGCGGCCTGTTCGCGCGCGCCCGCCTCGTCTGCCACTGCCTGCTGATCGAAAGCGATGACGGCCTGGTCCTCGTCGACACCGGCATCGGCACTGGCGACATCGCCGCGCCCGCACGATTGGGGGCACGCTGGGTGAGGCAGGCCGCGCCGCTTCTCGATGCGTCGGAGACGGCGCTGCAGCAGGTGCGGGCATTGGGCTTCTCGCCCGATGACGTCAGGCACATCCTGCTCACTCATCTCGACCGTGACCACGCCGGTGGCATCGGCGATTTCCCGAAGGCCAAGGTGCACGTTCATCACGCGGAGCATGCGATGGCCGTCGAGGGGGCTCCGGCGCCGCCGCGCGGCCGCTACGTCGCCGGCCAATGGCGGCATCGTCCCGACTGGCAGTTCTACGGCGATGACGGCGAGGACTGGTTCGGCTTTCGTGGTGTCCGCGCTGCCGCTGATCGCAGCGGCGACATCCTGATTATTCCTCTGCCGGGCCATACGCGCGGGCATTGCGGCGTCGCCGTGCGTCGCGGCGACAAATGGCTGCTGCACGCCGGCGATGCCTATTTCTTCCACGGCCAGCTTGATCCGTGGCCACGCATGCCGCTGCTGCTCGGGCTATTCCAGCGCAAGGGCGATCAGGATCGCACGATGCGGATCGCCAACCAGGAGCGGCTGCGGCGCCTGAAATGCGACCATGGCGACCGGGTCACGATCGTGAACAGCCACGATCCTGTTGCCTACGAGATGTGCCGCTGCGGTGATCGGACCGCAGCGCTCATTCCGGCCTGAGCAGGCGGAACGCCTCCTCGAGCAGATGCGGCGTGTGCTTGCCGGTCGAATCACGGCAGGCGCGTTCGAAATAGTCCGCCAGCGCCGGCCGGAATTTGGGATGCGCCGCCTGGTCGATGATGGCGCGGGCCCGCTGTTTCGGCGACAGGCCGCGCAGATCGGCGAGGCCGCGTTCGGTCACGAGAACCTGTACGTCGTGCTCGGTGTGGTCGACATGGGTGACCATCGGCACGATGCAGGAGATCGTCCCATTCTTTGCCGTCGAGGGCGTCATGAAGATCGACAGATAGGCGTTGCGGGCGAAGTCCCCGGAGCCGCCGATGCCGTTCATGATGCTGCTGCCGCGGACATGGGTCGAATTGACGTTGCCGTAGATGTCGGCCTCGATCATGCCGTTCATGGCGATGACGCCGAGCCGGCGGATCACCTCGGGATGGTTGGAGATCTCCTGCGGCCGCAGCACGATGCGGTCGCGCAGGAACTCGATCTCGCGATTGAATTCGATCGCAGCTTCCGAGCTCAGCGACAATGCGGTCGCGGAGGCGAGATCCATCCGGCCCGAGCGGATCAGATTCAGCATGCCGTCCTGCAGCACCTCGGTGTAGGCGGTGAGATGCGGGAACGGCCCGTCGTCGAGCCCGGCCATGACGGCGTTCGCGACATTGCCGACGCCGGATTGCAGCGGCAGCAGATTGCGCGGGAGGCGGCCCTGCTTCACCTCGTGTGCGAAGAACTCCAGGATGTGCCCGGCGATCGCGCCGGAGACATCGTCGGGCGCGGCAAAGCTCGTGTTGCGGTCCGGCGCGTGGGTCTCGACGACCGCGATGACCTTGTCCGGATTGCAGCGATAGGTGGTCTCGCCGATGCGGTCGCCGGGCGCCACGATCGGGATCGGTTTGCGATGTGGCGGCAGGCGCGTGCCGTAATAGATGTCGTGCATGCCGAGCAGCGCCGGGTTCATCCACGAATTGACTTCGATGATGACGCGGTCCGCCAGATCGAGCCAGGTCTTGTTGTTGCCGATCGAGGTCGATGGGATCAGCCGCCCGTCTGGCAGGATGCCGGCGCATTCGATCACGGCGACGTCGAGATGGCCGAGAAAGCCGAACCACACGAACTGTGCGACATGGCTGAGATGCAGATCGATATAGTCGATGCTGCCGGCGTTGATGCGCTGTCGTGTCGCCGGATCGGACTGATAGGGCAGGCGCAGGTCGATGCCATCAGCCCGGGCGAGTGCGCCGTCGAGCTCGGGCGCGGTGCTTGCCCCGGTCCACACGCCGATGCGGAACGGCTCGCCGCGCGCATGTGCGGCTTCGATCCGGCGCGCCAGCGCGAGCGGCACCGCTTTCGGGTAGCCCGATCCGGTGAAGCCGCTCATGCCGACATGGTTGCCGGGCTCGACCAGCGCGGCAGCCTCGTCCGCCGACATGATCTTGGCGCGCAGCGCCTGTGACATCACCTGCGATGAACTCATCGTGCAAACTCCATGCGCGATCGTTCAGACCGCCAAGTCCGCGCTGTTTAAGGTGGGCCCTCGACGGGTGATTTGACAGGGGTCAAGCCGCAACGGCCCGTGCGTGCATCACAGCCCTGCAAGGCGCGCGCGCCGCAGCTCCCGGACCTTCGCGGCGCGCGAGCGCTCCGTCAGCATGTTGGCCTTGCTGTAGCGCGGGTCGCCGGTGACCTCGTCGCCGACCCAGTCCGGAAGGGGCACGACGGTCGTTTCGGTCGGCAGCTCGATCTCGGCGATCACGACGCCCTCGAGCGCGTCGTGGTAGACGTCGACCTCCCAGACGCCGCTTTCCGCGGGCACGTAGTGACGCGTCTTTTCGAGGATGCGCCCATTGCAATGCGCGAACAGCACCGCGGCGTGGTCCGCTGGAATATCGTACTCGAATTCATCTCGGGTCAGGCCGCGGCGGCCGCTCTTCACGCACAGCGTCGTCCGGTTGCCATAGCAGCGAACGCGAACCTTGAGGCCGTCCTGACGTGCGACGAGCCCGTCGCGCAGGCGTTCACTGTGCGTCGCCTGATCCCGCCAAGCATCGGACTTGACGAGAAACTTCCGTTCGATTTCGAGAGCCATGACCTGATGTTGAGCGAAGCGCCGCCGTCCTGATACGTCATAGCAGCGGCGCGCGACAACGACTATGCCACCAAGGATGAAGAGACTGTTGTCGAATTCATCCAGGACGTCGTATTGACTTATCGTTTGCCGCGCGGCTTCTCGGCCTTGGCTGGTGCCTCGGTCTGTACGCCGCAGCTTGCCGCTGCAAGGGAGGCCTGCGCCTGCGGCATGAGACCCGGCTCGGCGGCAAGGGCCTTCAGCACGATCAACCCGGTCGTCGTCGGCGAATCGATGATCAGCCGGTCGGCGGCCGTGATCTCCTCGTCCTCGGGCAGGTCTTCATGCTGCGCCTCGGTCATCAGGTTGAGCTCGATCACGCGCTTGCCGGCGGAGCGATCGTTGATGGCGTAGTAGGCGATCTCGTTGCGCGTGTAGAACGACACCGACGTATAGGCCTGGCTCACCGGAACCGTGAGCTTCAGCGGTCCGTCGGACAGATCGTAGCGGCAGATCGCCATGGCGAAAGCCGGGTCCATGAACGGCATCGGCGAATTGCCGGGATCGGCGAGCGGCAAGGGCGTCACGGCGTTCAGCTTGGTCATCGGCGTCAGCCGGGAATAGGCGTCCTGGGTCGAGATCCGCGGCAACGCCAGCACGCTGACGAGATGGACCACGCCGCCGAGCAGCACGCCGACGACGACCGTGAACAGCAGCCGGATCATGATGGGCAGCCCACTGTCGTGATCGACGGCATCGGCGCGTCGCGCTGCGTGCGGGTCGCGACACCGACTGGCGTGTCGTAGAGCCGCAGCATCAGCGCGTAGCGCTCGATGCCGCCGGTCGGCAGCCAGTTGCCGGAGCGCGAGCGCGCGGCGACGCGAATCTCGAAGGAGCCATCGGCACCGCGCACCAGCTCCTGGCTGGTGAAGCCGTAGCGCTGCAGCGTGTTGGCGACGAGGTGGCCCTTGCGGTCGTACAGCGTGAGCGTCCAGAAGCGGGCGGGGGGCGTGACGCCGCTGACGAGGATGTCGCAGCGACCGTCGAGCGGCTTCTTCTTGTCGTCGGCGATGGCGGTGAAGGCGACGCCGTCGCCGGTGCCGATCGGCAGCTCGCCGTTGCGGGTGATGGTGGCGCGGGCATAGGGGTCGACGTCGGCCGTGCCCGTCTTCGGACGCGCCGTCCACGCGCCGATCGTCAAGGTGCCGAATTCGGTGCCGCGGGTCGTGGTCATCCAGGTCGCGCCGATGCCGACGCCGGTGGCGATCAGGAGCGTAAGCAGGGTGATGATGAGCAGCCGCACGGGAATTCGCTGACGTCAGTTCTTGCGCAGGGCAGGGGTGGTTACGCCGTCGGCCGTTGCTGCGACGTAGTTTTCAGGAAAGGCCAGCGCGCTCGACGACACCGGCTTGGCGGGTTTGCGCGGATCGACGGGCGCCGCCTTTTCGGCCACGCGCGCGGCGTCGTCGAGCATCTTCTCGACCTGGACCAGGACGTCGGCGCCGCGACGGGTCAGGACCGGCGGTGGACCGGGCTTGATCTCCAGCGTTTTCGGCTGGCCGGCCTGCGCCATCGCGGCGGACGCGGGCTGCGGCGGCAGCTTCTCGCCCATGCCGACTCCGGGCAGCTCCTTGACCTCGATGCCCTGATGCGCGGCGACCATGATGTCGTGCCACGTCTGTGCCGGCAGCGAGCCGCCGGTCATACGGTTGGTCGGCGAATAGTCGTCATTGCCGTACCAGACCGCGCAGGTGAAGTTGCCGGTGTAGCCGACGAACCAGGCGTCCCGATAGGCATTGGTGGTGCCGGTCTTGCCGGCGGTCGGAATGCCGTCGAGTGCGGCGCGGCGTGCGGTGCCTTCGCTGACGACGTGGCTCATCATGCCCGCCATGTCGGCAGCAACCGAGGCCGGGATCGCCTGCTTCGGCTTCGGGCCGTCGCGGTCCCAGCGCCAGACCAAGTCGCCGCCGCCGGTGCGGACCTCGAGCACGGAATGCGGCGTCACCGCCTTGCCCTTGTTCGGGAAGGTCGCATAGGCGACCGCGTGCTCCAGCACCGTGACCTCGTCGGAGCCGATCGGCATCGACGGCGTGTCGGGCAGCGGCGCCTTGAGGCCGAAGCGCCGGGCGACCTCGATGATCTTGGCGCGGCCGGCCTTTGGTCCCTCCCTGCCGCCAAGCGCGATCGATAGCTTCACAGGCACGACGTTGATCGAGCGCGTAATCGCCTGCGTCAGCGTGACCGAGCCGGAATAGGAATGGCCATAATTCTGCGGGCACCAATTGCCGATGCAGACCGGACCGTCGACGACGATCGACGTCGGCTTGAAGCCGTTCAGCAGCGCGGTGGTGTAGACATAGGGCTTGAAAGATGACCCCGGCTGCCGGTAGGCGTCCACGGCGCGGTTGAACTGGCTGGCGCCGTAGTCGCGGCCGCCAACCATGGCGCGGATGCCGCCGTCGAGGTCGGAGACGACAGTCGCCGCCTGGGTCGCATGATAGTCGCGGCCGAACTGGCGCAACTGGTTCTCGATCGCCTCGTCGGCCGCATGCTGCACGGTCATGTCGATCGAGGTCCGCACCACGAAGACGCGCTCGGTGTAGGACTTCGGGAACGTGTCGACCAGCTTGCGCATCTCGTCGAAGGCGTAGTCGAGGAAGTAGTTCGGCGAGCTCTCATCGCGGCGGTCGACCGCGAAGGCCGGGTTGCGGCGGGCGCCGAACACCTGGCCTTCGGTCATGAAGCCGGCGTCGACCAGATTGTCGAGCACGACGTTAGCGCGGGCGCGGGCGGCGGGCAGGTTGATGTGGGGGGCGAACTTGGTCGGCGCCTTGAACAGGCCGGCCAGCATCGCGGCTTCGGCGAGGTTGATGTCGCGCACCGACTTGTTGAAATAGAAGTGTGCCGCGCCGTCGACGCCGAAGGTGCCGCCGCCCATATAGGCGCGGTCGAGATAGAGCTTGAGGATCTCGTTCTTTGTCAGCCGGGTTTCCAGCCAGATCGCCAGGAACGCCTCGTTGACCTTGCGCTCGATGGTGCGCTCGTTGGACAGGAACAGGTTCTTGGCGAGCTGCTGGCTGATCGAGGAGCCGCCCTGGCGGACGCCGCCGGCCTGGGCGTTGGTGACGAGGGCGCGCGCCGTGCCGGCGATGTCGATGCCGAAATGATCGTAGAAGCGGCGGTCCTCGGTGGCGAGCGTCGCCTTGATCAGATTGTCCGGAAAGTCCTCCAGCGGGATCGAGTCGTTGTGCTTGATGCCGCGGCTGCCGATCGGGTTGCCGTAGCGGTCGAGAAAGGTGACGGCGAGGTCGGACTTCTTCAGCCAGTCCTCGTCGGCTGTTTCCCGGAAGGCGGGGATCGCGAGCGCCAGCATCAGCACCAGGCCGCCCAGCCCGATGGTGGCGGCCTCCGAGAACGGCTCGACGAACACCCAGCGCTTCCAGCCGCCGACATAGAAGCGGTCCATGAACGCCGAATAGCGTTCATACAGCTCGCGGGTGCCGCGCAGGGAGGAGAACAGCGCCGAATCGAAGCGGGCGTCGAGATCCAGGCGGAAATTGTTGATCCGCTTCTTCCAATCGTCTGGAATGATCTGCCGCACGGGAACCCTGGTCGTTTCGAAAGCGTGTCAGCTGGCTTCGAAAGCACTCAGCAAGTGGGGCTGGGGGCCATCGAAGGGTCTTGCGCGATTGTTGCGGCAAACCCATGGCACTGCACAGTCAGCCGCCCGAACCCGAGCACCTGACCCCAAGCCGCGTTGCCGGCGCCGCGCCGGAGTGACTCAACCATCTATCTAGCCGAGCGGAGGTCACAAACCAATGGTTCCGCTCACAATTTGATGCACAAAGCTAACCTGCCGCCGTAATCGGCAAAGCCCCTTGCGCGGCTCGGGGCCGGGCACCTAGATGGCGGCCACGCCACGCCCTCCTTGAGAATCGCCCGAATGACCGCACCGCTCAAACGTCCCTCGGGCCAGGAGGGAATGTTCTGGAAAACCAAGATCTTGGAAGAGATGTCCGAGGCAGAATGGGAAAGCCTGTGCGATGGCTGCGGGCGCTGCTGCCTGGAGAAGCTGGAAGACGAGGATACCGGCGACATCTACTTCACCCACATCTCGTGCAAGCTCTTGGATGCCGGGCTATGTGCCTGCAAGGACTACCCGAATCGTTCCGAACAAGTGTCGGATTGCGTTCGCCTGACGCCTGAGAACGTCCGCACCCTGACGTGGCTGCCGCCGAGCTGCGGCTACCGACTCGTGGCCGAGGGGCGCGATCTCTACTGGTGGCATCCCTTGATCTCGGGCGATCCTCAGACGGTGCATGAAGCCGGCGTCTCGGTGCGCGGCCGGGTCGAAGGGACCGAGGACGACGTTCCGGACGACCAGCTCGAGGACCACATCGTGCAATGGCCGGTGCTGCTGCCGAAGCGGGCTAAGCTGAAGCGACGGCCGAAATAGGCTCGATCACCTCGCGTTCGCAGCAAATCACGATGATGCGACCGTTCTCGTGCTGTCGGGATGCACCCATGCGCCCGGCCGGCTGCCGCGGGGGAAATTTATGCCTTAAGTAGTTCGCCAGTCAGCGAATCCGCGCGGCGTTCGTCGCGCCCGGCATAGCATTCATCCCATGAACAAGTTCGATCGGCAGAGCCATTGTCCTGCCGCGTCCCAATCCCTGCCCGAAGAGATCGCCGCCGAGCTGCCGGCCATTCCGCCGCAGGTGCAGGCGATCGAGGATGCGCCGCCGCTCGCTCCGCCGGTGCCGCTGACCCAGGCCGAGGTGCGGACCATCCTGATGAGCCTGCTGCTGACGATGTTCCTGGCCGCGCTCGACCAGACCATCGTGGCGACCGCGCTGCCGACCATCGGCCGCGAGTTCCAGGACGTCACCAATCTCTCCTGGGTGATCACCGCCTACCTGCTGGCATCGACCGCGGTGGCGCCGGTGTTCGGAACGCTCTGCGACATCTATGGCCGCCGCTCCATGATCGTCACCGCGCTCAGCCTGTTCGTGGTCGGCTCGGTGGTCTGCGCGCTGGCGCCGAACATGCCGGTGCTGATCCTCGCCCGCGGCCTGCAGGGGTTGGGTGGTGGCGGCATCATGCCGGTGGTCCAGACCGTGATCTCCGACGTCGTCAGCCCGCGCGAGCGCGGCCAGTACCAGGCCTATTTCAGCGGCGTCTGGCTGCTCGCCGGCCTGCTCGGGCCGGTGATCGGCGGCTTCTTCGCCGACCATCTGCACTGGTCGATGATCTTCTGGATCAATGTCCCGCTCGCGATCGCCGCTCTCGCATTGCTGCTGCCCAAGATGGGCCGGCTGCCGGTCTATCACCGGCTGCGCAAGGTCGACTGGGCCGGCGGCCTGCTGCTGATGGCCTCGGCCGTCGTGTTCATGCTGGTGCTGACCTGGGGTGGCCACAAGCTGGCCTGGCTGTCGCCGACCCTGCTGGCGATGATCGGCAGCGCGGTGGCGCTGGGCTTGGCCTTCGTCTGGCACGCCAAACGGGCCGATGAGCCGTTCCTGCCGCTGTCGCTGATGGGCGGCACGGTGGTGCCCTACGGCATGCTGGCAAGCGGTTGCGCACTCGGCGCGCTGATCGGGCTCACGGTCCATCTGCCGCTCTATTACGAGTTGGTCTATCATTTGACGCCGAGCGAGGCCGGCCTCGGCCTGATTCCGATCGCGGCGATCTCGACCTTCGGTGCGGCGATTGCCGGCCGCACCATGGCCCGCGTCAAGCACTACAAGCGCGTCGCCATCGTGGGCACGATCATCGGCACCATCGCCGCCGCGGTCATGACGGTGACGACGCCCTCGCTCTGGGTGCTGATGGCGCTGCTGTCGATCTACGGCATCGGGCTCGGCACCGCATTCCCGATCTCCGTGGTGTCGTTGCAGAACGCGGTGGACCGCTCCCAGATCGGCACCATCACCGGCGCCATGAACTTCTTCCGCTCGATGATGTCCTCGTTCACGGTCGCGGCCTTCAGCGCCATCCTGCTGATGGCGCTGGGCGCCGACATTTCGCTGGCGGAGGGCGCCCATGGCGCGGTCAGCGGCATCGCGGAAGCCGACATGATCCATGCCTTCCGCTTCGTCTATGCCGCGGCCACCGCGATGCTGGCCTGCGCCTCGGTCTGCATGATGCTGATGGAGGAGCGGCCGCTGGCCGGCCCGTCGCGCACCGAGCCGGTGGAGATGGCGGAATAGGAAAGACAGGTAGGGTGGGCAAAGGCGCCGGGCACAGCCGTTGTTCCAAGGCACCCTGTCGCGCGCCGTGCCCACCGTCGTCAAGCACAGCCCGCGGCGAGATGGTGGGCACGGCGTCACCACGATGGGACGTGAGGAGAGAGCACAGCATCGCCTTTGCCCACCCTACGGTTCGTCAGTTGGGGCCGCTACTCGCGCGGCTGAAGGATCTCGATGTTGTCCTGCCCGCGCGAGCCGTCGTCGAGCGATGACTTCACCAGACCAGCCTCGACGCGTTTCGCAAATTCGGTCGATCGGCCGTTCGCCAGCTCCCTGGCTTGGCTGATCCATCGCTCGCGCTCGATCCGTCCGGCGAACGCCAGATACGAGCCGACCCATTTGGCGTGCTCGGCGGTCCAGGCTGCGATCTGCTCGAAATGCCAGATGCCGAGGCCGTGCAGCCGGGCCTCGTTCTGCTTGCCGATGCCCTTGATGAGCTTGAGATCGTCGGCTTGCCCGCCGCGCGGCGCCGCCAGCCCGAGCGGCCGGCTGCCGCCATGGGCGTCCTCGTTCTCGACGGGCGGCATCAGCGCCGGCAGGTGGGCCAGGAGGTAGCTGGCCTCGTCCTCGCTCAGCGGCGCGTCGGCCTGATCATCGATCGTGATCGCGCCGGACTTCACCGCAGTCGAATGCGCGGTGTCGAGGCCCGCGGCGAGCAGCTTGGCCTGCGCGATCCAATGCTCGCGCTCGATGCGGCCGGGGAAGGCCATGTGATGGCCGACCCAGCTCGCATGGTCAGGCGACCAGGCCGCGATCTGGCTGAAATGGTGGATGCCGATGTCGTTGAGGACGCGCTCGTTCTTGGGTCCGATGCCCTTGATCAGCTTGAGATCATCGGCGGCACCGTTGGGCGCAGGCAGGGCCGGCGGCCTGCCGTCGGCTGTGGCCGGGATCTCCGGCGCCGATGATGCGGCGACCTCGGCTGCAAGCCGGTCCGCCTCGGCGTCTGCGGCTAGGCGATCGGCTTCCGCCCTTGCGGCCGCTTCGGCGGCCAGGCGATCGGCCTCGGCCTTGGCGGTCGCTTCGGCCGCGAGACGCTGAGCTTCCGCCTCGGCTTTCGCAACGGCCTCCGCCGCAAGACGGTCCGCTTCGGCTTTCGCCGCTGCTTCGGCGGCCAAGCGTTCAGCTTCGGCCTTTTCGGCCGCTTCTGCCGCAACACGATCGGCCTCTGCTTTCGCGGCTGCTTCCGCAGCAAGGCGGTCGGCTTCGGCTTTCGCGGCGGCCTCCGCAGCACGGCGCTCGGACTCGGCGTTCGCCGCCGCCTCGGCAGTGAGACGTTCAACTTCGGCCTTCGCTGCGGCTTCAGCCGCCAGACGATCAGCCTCGGCCCTTGCCGCGGCTTCCGCGGCGAGCCGCTCAGCCTCGGCCTTTGCGGCCGTTTCGGCGGCTAGACGCTCGGCCTCCGCCCGTGCCGCGGTTTCGGCCGCAACACCTTCGGCTTCGGCTTTTGCGGCGGCTTCAGTGGCGAGGCGATCGGCCTCGACGCTGGCTGCGGCTTGCGCAGCCGGGGATGGGCTGTCCGCCCAAGGACTGGCCGCCGCCGTTGCGCCGGCGAACGCAACGCTGTGTCCAGGACCGCCCGGCGACATCGCACTGGTGTCACCCAGCCCGACATAGTCCTTGAGCTGTCCGCCGATCAGGCAGCCGAGCAGATAGGCGCCGACCATCAGCAGGCCGACCTCGAGCCACAGGCCGGCACGTCCGGGCAGCACGCTCAGCAGCGCCATCACGATCCCGATGACGAGGGCGAGCGTCGCCGGCAGCAGCCAGCTTCTCAGCCAATCCGGCCGCGGCTCGTCCGACCAGGTACGCCAGCCGACAAAGCCGCCGATGCCGACGGCGAGGATGATCCAGAACGGAAATGTCGTAAGGTCGTACATCATGATGTCAGCGCCTCACTTGACGACGAATTCGATGCGGCGGTTCTGCGCGCGGCCTTCGGCCGTGTCGTTGGAGGCGACCGGCTTGGTCTGGCCGTAGCCCTCCGAGGTCATGCGCGAGGTGTCGATGCCGGCGTCGCCGATATAGCCGACCACCGCCGCCGCCCGGCGCTTGGAGAGGTCCATGTTGTTATCTTCGTCGCCGACATTGTCGGTGTGGCCTTCGATCGCGATCTCGGCATCCTTGCAGCGCTGCGCAACCTCGACCAAGTGATCGAGCAGCGCCAGCGACTCGCGGCTGAGCTCGGCGCTGCCGGTGCTGAAGCGGACGCGGCCCTTGGCGAGCAGCCCGTTGAACGCCGGCTGGCACTCCGCGACCGCGAGTGGCGGGCTTTCCGGCTTGAGGCCGATCTTGACGTCGTCGAGCTTGAAGCCGCTGCCGACCGCATCGGCGAGCTCCTTGCGGACCTGCTCTGCCGACTTGTCGTAGATGGCGAGCCCGTCGACCGTGATCGCCGCGTCCTTCGCCGTCAGCGCGCCGGACCATAGCCGCGCCAGCGCCGGGAACGTCGCCTTCAGCGACTGCACGTAATCCTTTGGCGCGCCGTCGCCGATCTTCAGGCCGTCCTCGACCGTCTCGGTGATGAACGTCGACGTGGCGGCGTCGACGAGATCGCGGCGGGCGGCATCATCAGGCACGTAGCCGCTCAGCATGACACGGCCGTCCTGCTTCTGCAGTCCGAACGCGTAAGGCGAGACCGGGCCGTCGCGGACGTCGATGGACGCGAGTGCGAACGGCGCGGGCAGGGCGCCGGCCAGTTGCTCGCGCACGGCTGCGCCGGTGACGTTGGCGAGTCCGACGCCCCTGAGCGAGACCTGGGTGTCGTTGATCTCGGCGCGCCCCTGCGAAAGCCGGGCGAGCTGCTGCAGCAGGCTCGCGCTCGCTTTGGCAAGGTCGCCATCCGGGGCGCCGCGGGCGATGCCGATCTGGCTCTTGATCGGCTTGCCGTCGAACTGTCCGCTGGCGGAGCCCAGCATCGCATCGCGGGCCGCTCCGCTCGGCGCGAGACCTGTGAGGCTCAAGCCGGTGCCGTCGAACTCCGCCGACCAGCGATAGGGCTTGATCTCCGGCGGCAGAATGTCGGCCTTCGCCAAGGTCAGCCCGGTCGGCAGCTTGCCGACACCGGCCATCGTTTCGTCATAGGCGGCGGTCGAGGGCGCCTCGCCCGAAATCGTGTAGGTGGCGTCGGAGATGACGACGCGGCCCGTGCTCAGCCTGGTGAGCTCCGTCAGCGCATAGGACGTGTAGGCACCAAAATCGCCAGCAGGCGCGCCACGCGCGATCTGCATGTGATGCATCACCGACGCGCCGGGCCAGGCCTTGATCGCGGCGGCCTCGAGCGCGCGCCTGATGTCGTCATCCGGAACGACGCCGGACATCACCAGCGTGTTGCCCTCGCGAACCGCGCTCCAGATGAACGGTTTTGCCTCCGGCGGCAGGATCGCCACCTTGTCGAGCACGGCGCCGCCCGGCAACTGCCGCGTCGCGGCGATGGCGGCCTCATAGGCGTCCGACGATGCGGCGGCACCTGCGATCGAATAGGCCTTGTCCGCGAGCGCGAACGTGCCGCCGTTGAGCTTGGCGGCCTGGACCGATCCGTGGCTCGCGATGGCCGCGAAGTCGGCCGGAGCTCCCAGCGCATAGCCGAGGCGATCGACCACTTCACCGCCGGACGAACGGACGGCATTGAGCACGGCATTCCGAACGGCGGGCGTCGGCACCGCGCCTTCGAGCACGAGCTGGCCGCCGTTTCGCGTGGCGCGGAAGGCATACGGCTTCGGTGTCGGCAGCTTGTCGTAGGTGCCGTCGACGAGCCGAACGCCGTTGACCGACGCGGCGTCCTCCAGTTTCGTCGACTGATCGGGACTGAACTCCGGCCCTTCGATGCGAACGTCACGCCCCGCGACCGAGACCTTGAGAGCCGCGGCTGTGTGGGGGACGGCGGCGGCAACGGCGGCACGTGCCCGCGGTGCGATATCGTCCTCGACCCCCGCCGTCTTGAAGCTCATGGCCGCGAGCCACAGCACGGCAACAGCGATCAGTCCTGCCCACCATTTCGATGGTTGATGCATGTGAGAGCCCCTCGTTTCCCCACCTGCGCCCGGTTCACCCGGATCGATCCGTTGTCATGAACCACGTGCCGAGCCTATCAGAACAGCCATCCGAGACCAGCCGTCGGCACGTTGTGTCCTTCACTATGCACAAGCTGTGAGAGCGTCGTCGTCTGCGAACCTCGGCCGCGTCCATCCCTCCTGAGGGTGCGATCAAAGTATGACCGTTCGACGACGAAGACCGCAACCGGGCAGCCGTCCCGACAATGCGGAGCGTATCACTCCTCCAGCGCCCGGCGCAGGCGGCGGATGATGACGCCGCGGGCGCGATCGTCGGCGGCCTGCTCGATCCGCTCGTGGATGTCGAGCAGCAGACCCGACATGTCGTTGTGCCAGTCCAGCCGGGTGACCGCCTCCGGCGCCAGCCGCCGTCGGCGCGCGACGTCGAGCGGCGTCGGCACTGCGCTCGTCAGCTCATAGACGTCGTCGAGCAGGGGCGAGAACACTTTCGCCGCCGGCACGATCCGCTCGGCGACGCGGGTCGCCAGCGCCGCGATCGCAGCGTCCTCGCCGTGGGACAGGAAGAGGCCACGCGCGATCGGGCGGCGGGCCGCGATCCAGCGCGCGATCTCGGCGCCGTCGGCGTGGCCGGAATAGTCGTCGATCATGCGGATGCGCGCCGCAACCTTGATCTCCTCGCCCTGGATGCGCACCGCCTTGACGCCGTCCTGCAGGAAGCGCCCAAGCGTGCCGTTGGCCTGGTAGCCGACCAGCAGCACGGTGGCGCGGTTGTTCCACAGCCAGCGCTTGAGATGATGGCGGATGCGACCGGCATCGCACATGCCGCTGGCGGCGATGATGATGTGGAAGCCGGTCAGCTTGGCGATCGCCTTGCTTTCATCGACGGTCTCGGTGAAGCGCAGATGCGACGACGACAACAGACGGCCGACATCGCTGCCGCCGTCGAGGCTCTCGGTGTGCGCGCGAAACACCTCGGTGGCGTGGATCGCCAGCGGCGAATCCAGGAACATCGGCGCGGCCGGAATCTCGCCACGCTCCATCAGGCCGACCAGATCGACGATCAGCTCCTGCGTCCGTTCCACCGCGAAGGCCGGGATCAATAGCGCGCCCTGGGCCGCCGCCGCGTCGCGCACCTCGCCGGCCAGACGGCCGCGGCGCAGCTCCGGCGTGGTCGGCTCACGGATGCGGTCGCCATAGGTCGCCTCCGAGATCACGTAGTCGAAGCCCTCGGGCGCTTTCGGGTCCGGCTGCAGCAGCTTGGCGTCGGGCCCGACATCGCCGGAGGCGAGCAGCCGCAGCGGCGCGCCGTCGGCGCCTTGTCCTGCGAATTCGATCTCGATCGAGGCCGAGCCCAGCAGATGCCCGGCATTCCAGTAGCGGGCGCGGACGCCGGGAATGATCTCGGTCCAGGTCTCGTAGGGGACGGCTTGGAAGTATTGCAGCGCGGCGATGGCGTCGTCCTGGGTGTAGATCGGGCTGACCTCGCCGCGGCCGCGCGCGGTGTTGCGGCGGTTCAGCGCCAGCACCTCCTGCTCCTGGATGTTGCCGGCATCGGGCAGCATCCAGGAGCAGAGATCGATGGTGCCGCGCGTCGCGAAGATCTTGCCGTCGAAGCCCATGCGCACCAGTTTCGGCAGCAGGCCGCTATGGTCGATATGCGCATGCGTCAGCAGCACTGCGTCGATCTCGGCGGGACGGAATGGGAAGTCGCCGTAATTGAGCTCCTTCAGCGTCTTCTGACCCTGGAACAGGCCGCAGTCGATCAGCATCTGTCCGTTGTCGGTCCGGACCAGATAGCAGGACCCGGTGACGGTGTGCGCCGCACCGCAGAATCGAACGGTCACACTCATGCGGCGGTCTCCCGAGGACGATGGATCGATGCTCGACGACGGTTCATCACGAACGACCGTTCGCGCCGTCGGCGAAGCTATAGCCGTGGTTGGCGGCGGCCGCGGCTGCGGCCAGATCATGCTCCGACAGATCGCAGGTGAACACGCGATAGAGTGGCTCACCCCGGTCGACACGATCGCCGATCTTCCTGAACAGCATGATCCCGGAGCCCTTGTTCACGGGCGCGCCGGCGGTGCGCGCGAGGCGATTGAGCCGCAGGCAATCGATCGCGGAGACGATACCGTCGTGTTCGGCCTTGACGTCGAAGGCGAGATCGCCGAGCTCGCTGCGGCATTCCGGTGGGCCCTGCGCATCGATGATCTTCAGCATCTGCTTGAGCGCCGCGCCGCTGTCGAGCAGCTCGCGCGCCCTGTTATAGCCGGCGCCGCCGCGCAGCTTCGGATCATATTCGAGCAGATGCGCCGCCAGCCGCAGCGATTTCTCGCGCAGGTCAGCCGGGGCCGACGGCTCGTTGCCCAGCACCGCCATCACGTCGCGCGCCTCCAGCACCGGCCCGATGCCGTTGCCGATCGGCTGGCGGCCGTCGGTGGTGATCACCTCGACCTTGAGACCGAACCTGTCGCCGACGAACTCGAACAGCTTGCGCAGGCGCATCGCGTCCGCGCCGCTGGTCAGCTTGGCGGTCGGGCCGACCGGAAGGTCGAGCAGCAGATGCGTCGAGCCGGCAGCGAGCTTCTTCGACATGATCGAGGCGACCATCTGCTCGCGGGTATCGAGGCTGAGCGGGCGCTCGACCGAGATCAGGATGTCATCGGCCGGCGACAGGTTGACGTGGCCGCCCCAGATCACGCAGCCATTGCAGGCGGCGACGATCGATTTCATCTCCTCCGCGCCGACATTGACCCGCGCCAGCACCTCCATCGTGTCGGCGGTGCCGGCCGGCGAGGTGATCGCACGCGAGGAGGTCTTCGGGATGGTCAGGCCGTGGGCGGCGACGATCGGCACCACCACCATCGAGGTGCGGTTGCCGGGGATGCCGCCGATGCAATGCTTGTCGACCACGACCGGGTCCGGCCATTTGAGCTGAGTGCCTGCATTGGCCATGGCGCGCGTCAGCGCCAGCAGCTCACCCGAGGTCATGAAGCTGGCCGACCCGATCAGGAAGGCTGCGATCTCCATGTCCGAGTAACGGTAGTGGGTGAGGTCCTCGATCACGGCAGCGATCGCCTGGTCGCTCAAGGTCTCGCCCCGGATCTTGGCCCGGACCGCCTCCATGCTGTCGGGCGGCGTCGCGGGCGACACGGTCGCGAGCGTGCCGGCCGGCTCGGCAAAGCGCCGCAGCGCCGGCTCCGACAGGCCGATCTCGTCGGGCCCGATCAGTGCGTCGTCGTCGGTGATCAGGAGTGTGGCCAGCAGCGTCCGCGAGTTGCAGCGCAGCTCGACGCGGCTGAAGCCGCGGAAGACCTCGGGCCGCAGCGCCTTCGAGCGGCGGGAGATCACGACAACGTTCTCGCGGCCGGTGTCGAGCGCGACGCTGCGGATCTTGAGCTGGGGGCGGGCGGAATCTGTTGTGCTCATGGCGACCAGGATAACCTTTAAGGCGGTCCACGCCATCGCCGTTGACCCAGATCATGACGTGGCATCTGGCGGATAAGCCGAATTTTTTCTGAATGTGTCGGACGAGGATTCAGCGGCTCGGCTTTGCCGCCAACCGGCCAGGGGGCCGCGGACTGAGAATAAAGCGAAGCAAGTTCAGTTGCTTGCACTCCGGTTCGGATCTCGGACGTCGGGTGAGGGCGGGCCTACGATGGAATGCCGGCTCCGAATCTGGGCCGAGCAGGTACCTCATCGGGTTAACCGATTGTTCAAGCCGATGACGGAGGGTTTCCGGCGGGGCGTCCATCCCGGCCTCGGCGCGCCCTTCCGGCGCGTCAGATGATCGAGCCCGACCGGAGAGGTAGATGCGGCAGTTGATTGCGAGCTTCCTGAAGAATCAGGCTGGCGCGACCTCGATCGAATACGCCATCATTGCCGGCGGATTGAGCATCGTGATCCTGGCGGCCGTCAATGGCCTGGGCTCGGGACTGAGCAGCAAGTTCACCGCGATCAACACCTCGATCAAGTAGCCCGCCGGTCAAATTGCCGCGCGATCAAGTCGGCGCGTGATCAACTCATTGGCCGATCAAGTCACAGGCGTCGTGATTGTGCACGACGCCTGCTGCATTGTGCCCCATCCCATTCTGTTGCATGCGACGCGCCGCCAGTCTCCACGAACGAAGCTTCCGGCGGGGGCATCGCCGGAAGCTCGTCGAGCAGTCAGAGGTTCAACAGCCCAGCTTCAAAAGTTGCGCTGGGCGCGCAGCAGCATGCTCACCGTGTCCTGGTCCTTGAGCTGGTAGATCGCGGCCGGCTTCGCCGTGCTCGTGACGGCCGGAGCAATCGCCGTGCCCGAATATTTCTGGTCGAGGTGGCTGTAGGTCACGTCGGCCGAGAAGGTCAGGCCCTTGACCGGCGTCCATCGGGTGATGAGGCCGATCTGTCCGAGATTGAAGTCGGGGTTGCAGGTCGAGCCCGCCGTCAGCATCGCGGTGGCGGCAATGCCGGCACAGATGAGGCTCGATCCCGTCTGGCCATAGCGCACCTGGGCATAGGCGCCGTACAGCGCCGTATTCCAGCGCGGATCCCAATTGTGGGTGAAGGCGCCGCGCATGCCCCAGGTCTGCACGGTCGACAGGCCCGTGCCGGTGCCGAACACCGCGTCGGCGACGCCGGCGAAGCCGATGCTCTGATAGGCGCCGGCTACGTTGGTGCCGCCGTACATCGCGTAGGTCGTATTGGCGAGGCTCTGGAAGTTGTAGCGGCTCGCGCCGTCGGTGTAGACCGCCTGCAGGTTGACGACGTCGCCCGGACCGGTCGGGATGTTCTTGATCGACAGCGCCAGTTGCGCGGCCCAGCCCCACTTGTCGGAGGGATGACCCGAGGTCTCGGTCGCGCCGTAATAGGCGGCATGGTTGTCATGCGCGGCGAACGACGCCTGGAAGATGCCCCACGCCTGGTCGACGCGAACCATGCCGATGATGTCGGGAGACACGTTCCCGCCGATGCTGCTGGTGCCGTAGGCGCCGCCGAGCACGCCCGCCGCGGTGATGCCCGAGGTGTTCCAGATGTTGGTGGTGAAGAACTGCGTCTGGTCTTCCAGCGAGACCGCGGCGGTGATGCCCTGGCCGAAATCGGCGGTGTAGGTGAACTGGTTGACGCCGTTGTTGGAGCCGCTGCCGCCGACCAGGCCGTCGAAATTGTTGCCGGGATAGTTGGTCCAGGGCGCGTCGAAGGTCGACACAGCCTTGCCCATCGTGAAGCCGGCGAACTGGATGAAGGCGTAGTAGACGCCGACGATGCCGCCCGAGATGGCATCGCCAGTGTAGGAGGTGGCGCCGGCGCCCGCGCCGCCATAGGAACCCGAAGTCCAGTTCAGCACGGTCTCGAAGTAGGTGCGCACCACGCCATATTCGGTCGCGGTGCGCGTATCGATGTTCAGATCCTGGCGCGAACGGGTCTGATAGCGGTTGCTCAGGCGGTTGTCTGCGCCGGCCTGGCCTGAATAGGCGCCACCGTAGTTGCTGTTGGTCCACAGCGCGGTCTCGGCGCGCAGATAGCCGCCGAGCTTGATGCAGGTGTCGGTGCCGGGAATGTAGTAGAAGCCGGTGCCATACAGCGAGCACACCTTCACATATTCGACGGCCTTGGCCTTCAGCGGAAGATCCGCGGCCTGAGCCGCTGCGGCGGACAGTATCACTGCTCCCGTCCCGAGTAGCAGGCCCCTCAACGTCTTCATTTCCGTTTCTCCGGTTGACGGCGATGCACACGGCCCCCCGCGTGTCGCCTCTGGCTTCGCCAGATTGCTGCTCTCACACATTTGATTCCGTCGACGGCTTGATCGGCGCGACTGGCGGAATGGTTGAATGCAGTGTGCATGAGCCAATTTCGATTTGATGAATGTGCTCTGCTTGTTCGAGGCACACTCGATCGTCGTTAACACGCTGCTCGCACGCACCAGCGTCGACGCGGTCACGCCGCGGTTTTGGCCTCGCTGTGTCGATTTGTTAATGGTGATAATCGTGAATAGGTTAGATGGGAATCCCGAACAATCCCGCTGCACATCGCAAACTGCGCGCATCATGGCGTTTCGCAGCGTCGCTGCCGACGCGCGAATGATCTCTCCGGCCTCGCACGTGATCTCAGCGGCGGTTGGGCTCGACGTGCATCGACGTTCGATGTGACGTCGCTGCTACCAACCCGTGTGCGCCGTAATCCGCCGCGCGCGACATCGCGTCCAGGGTGACGCCGCTGCGCCAGCGCTTGACGAAGTCGAGAAAGACCTGCAGCGGCATCGGCGGTTGCCGGCGGCTCGGATGGTACAGGAACAGTCCGGGCGTCGCGTAGCTCCAGCCGGGCAGCAGCCGCATTAGCCGTCCTTCGGCCAGATGCGGCTCGATCATCGGCTCGACGAGATAAGCAACGCCGATGCCGTCGAGCGCGGCATTCAGCGCAAGATCGAAGTCGTTGACGATGAGGGAGCCGTCCACTGCAATCTCGGTGCGCTCGCCGCCCTTTTCGAAGATCCAGGGCTGCAGCGTATCGTCGGCAGGGACCCGATGCCGGATGCAATTATGGGCCTGGAGATCCTCGGGAACGGCCGGCGCGGGATGCGCCGCGAGATAGCCGGGGGCGGCAACCGCAACGAAGCTGCACTCGTCGAAGACGCGGATGACCTTCATGTCGCGCTCCACCCGGTGTCCGGATCTGATGCCGGCATCAAAGCGATTGCGCACGATGTCACTGTTGGTGTCGTCGACAGCCAGTTCGATATGGATGTCCGGGTATTCGGCGAGGAATGACCTGATCAGGGGGCCCAGCCCCCTTACGGCGAACACGCGGGATACGGTCAGGCGCAGGGTGCCCATCGGCTTGTCGCGGAACGCGTTGATGCTCTCGATGGCCTGGTCGACCCGTTCGAGAATCGGCTGGATCTCCGCCAGCAGGCGCTCGCCGGCCTCCGTGAGGGCCACGCTGCGTGTCGTCCGGTTGAACAGCCTGACGTCCAGCCGCTCCTCGAGGCTCTTGATGGTCTGGCTGATGGTGGGCAAGGAGCAGCCGAGATAAGCGGCGGCCTTGGTGAAGCTCAACGAATCCGCGACGGCTGCGAAAGCGGAGAGCTCGGACAGCTGAACCCGTGCCATCGCTAGGCGTACTGCGCCCGGCGTTGGTCCGCATCGTGCTGAAACATCCATATCCCCCTGATACGCCGCGTCGTGCGGCTGGGACGACTTCGCCAGCGTCGTCCCGACCGACCAGGCACATCGATCTTCCATCAGGAAGCTGTACGCCCGGATCACCATCCCGCGCCGCAGAGCTAGGCGCGACGTGATCATTCCGCAAGCATCGGAGCGATGTCGAAACGATCACAAATCCGCGCCTGATCGCTGGATCACCGTCGCAGGATCAACTTACCTGACCAAGGCAGATGTTTCCGCCGTGAATGGGACGGCAGCGATCGATGCGGTGTCCTTGGAGGATGACAGACCTGTGGCGCCACGCGCGGTGTGGCGTGCCCGCTGCAACACCTGGAACTCGCGGCAGTCGCGGCCGAGCGACCGTTATGCAGAGGACCCGTACGCCGTGCAGAGGTCCGGAGGTCGCTCGCCGTATCGAAGCCTCAACTCGCCTTGCGTGAGCGTGCGGTGGTTCGCACGGGCTTCTCCGACTTCTTCGGCTCCTCGGCCTTCTTCGTCTCGTCCTTGGCCTTCTTGCCGCTGATCGGCAGCAGCATCTCGCGCTGGCCTTCGACGCGCTTCTTCGGCTTCTTGGCCTTGGCCTTCGGCGCGGGGGCGGCCGCGGCGGGCGCCTTGTCACCCTCGCTGGCAAGGCTGCGCTTCAGGGCGTCCATCAGGTTGATGACGTTGCCGCTCGACTTCGGCGCGGTCTTGGCGGCGATCGTCACGCCGCTGCGCTTCTTGTTGATGAGCTCGATCAGCGCGGCCTCGTAGTGATCCTCGAAGTTCTCCGGCTGGAAGTCGGCCGATTTCTTCTCGACGATGTGCTTGGCGAGATCCAGCATGTCGCTGGTGATCTTCACATCCTGGATGTCGTCGAAATATTCTTCCTCGTTGCGCACTTCGTAGGGGTAGCGCAGCAGCGTTCCCATCAGGCCCTTGCCGAGCGGCTCCAGCGCGATGATGTGCTCGCGGTTGGTGAGCACGACACGGCCGATCGCGACCTTGTCCATGCTGCGGATGGTCTCGCGAATGACCGCGAAGGCGTCATGGCCGACCTTGCCGTCAGGGACGAGGTAATAGGGGCGGATCAGATAGCGGCTGTCGATGTCGGTGCGCGGCACAAACTCGTCGATCTCGATCGTGTGCGTCGATTCCAGCGCGATGTCCTCGAGCTCGTCCTTGGTGACCTCGATGTAGGTGTCGGTGTCGACCTTGTAGCCCTTGACGATGTCGTCATTGGCGACTTCCTCGCCGGTTTCGGCATCGACCCTGCTGTATTTGATGCGGTGGCCGGTCTTGCGGTTGATCTGGTTGAAGGAGACCTTCTCGGACTCCGACGTCGCCGGATAGAGCGCGACCGGACAGGTCACGAGCGACAGGCGCAGAAAACCCTTCCAATTGGCGCGCGGGGCCATGACCTACTCCACTTAACTCCGAACTAACGGCTTGCTCCGAACCGGGCTGCTGCGGACGTCGTGCTCGCGGCAGCCGCGAGGATAACACCCGAGGCTGCGGATTCAACAAGCTGGCCGGCAGATTCTCGGATCGGCGTTAACCCGTCGCAGGGGGGCGCCGTACCGGAACATCACCTGGCTGCCGACGTTGCCAACGAGAGTGCGTGACAGAGCGCTTTACCGCTCGAACGCGGATAACAGTCAGCTGAGGGCACCATGGCAGCCAGACGACCGACGCAGATCGTCGAGACCCCCACCGAAGCGCGGCAGGGTGAGCCTGGACCGTCGGTCCTGGCGATCCTGGCCATCTCCACCGGACTGGCGCTGCTGGTCCTCGGCCTGATCTGGTTCGTGTTCTTCCGCACCTGACACGAGGACCGTTCGACCCGCTCAGTTGCGTGGCCGGGGAGGGGACCGGGGGAGCAACGTCCGTCCGCGTCCCCGCAGGTCCGCGTTCGAGCCCCGCCATCGGCGCGGCGGGTCTTCACATGCCCATCCTCCAGAGCTTATATCCGCCCCAATTCTGTCGGCCCTTGCCGGCGGTCCGGATCGAGATGACCAAAAAGTAACTTGGTCGCTCGGGTTCCGTTCATGCACGGTTCACGGCCTTCCGGTTCATCTTGAGGGCGGAAATCGTGCAGTTCAGCTTTGGAGGCAAGCGTGCGTCTGCTCGTTGTCGAGGACGATCCGGATCTCAACCGTCAGCTCACCACGGCCCTGAGCGACGCCGGCTACGTTGTGGACCGTGCGTTCGATGGTGAGGAAGGGCACTATCTGGGAGACAGCGAGCCCTACGACGCTGTCGTGCTGGACATCGGCCTGCCCAAGATGGACGGCATCTCGGTGCTGGAAGCCTGGCGGCGCAATGGCCGGGCGATGCCCGTGCTGATCCTGACCGCGCGCGACCGCTGGAGCGACAAGGTCCAGGGCTTCGACGCCGGTGCCGACGACTATGTCGCCAAGCCGTTCCATCTCGAGGAAGTCCTGGCGCGCATCCGCGCGCTGCTGCGCCGCTCGGCCGGCCATGCCCAGAGCGAGCTGACCTGCGGGCCGGTCACCCTCGACACCCGCACCGGCAAGGTCAGCGTGTCGGGCAACCCCGTCAAGATGACCTCACACGAATACCGCCTGCTGTCCTATCTGATGCATCATTCCGGTCGCGTCGTCTCGCGCAGCGAGCTGGTCGAGCATCTCTACGACCAGGACTTCGACCGCGATTCGAACACGATCGAGGTGTTCGTCGGCCGCATCAGGAAGAAACTCGACTGCGACGTCATCCAGACCGTGCGCGGCCTCGGCTACCTGCTGACCCCGCCGCCGGCCGCAGGCGCCTGATCCATTTCCGGAGCCAGCCATTCGAGGTGGCCGGGCGCCGGCCGTTTCGCTAGTTTGCGGTCATGCGCCAGAGTTCACTTGCCACCCGGTTGTTCCTGTCCGCGACCGCGTGGCTCGTGGTCATTCTCGCTATCACCGGCATCGTGCTGTCCTCGGTCTATCGCAACGCGACCGAGCGCGCCTTCGACCGACGGCTCAACCTCTATCTGCGCACCCTGATCGCCGAGGTCGCCACCCCCGATGATCCACCGGACCGCCAATTCCAGTCATTGGGCGAGCCGCTGTTCGAGCTGCCGCTGTCCGGCTGGTACTGGCAGATCACCCGTACCGACGCCGAGAAGCCGGAGGTACGGGCCTCGCGCTCGCTGTGGGACAAGAAGCTGCCCAAGCTGGAGGAGCAGGGGGTCGAGCTCACGGCGGCCGGGATCCGGATCGGCTATGTCGAGGGGCCGGAGAACCAGGACCTGCGCATGGTCGAGCGCCCGGTGGATCTCGGCTCCGACGGCAAATTCCTGGTCAGCGTCGCCGGCGATGCATCGGAGATCTTCGACGAGACCCGCAGCTTCGACTATTACCTCGGCGGCACCTTCACGGCGCTCGGGATCGTGCTGCTGCTCACGACCATCTTCCAGGTCCGCTATGGCCTCGCGCCGCTGAAACGCATCTCCGAATCGATCGCCGACATCCGGTCCGGGCGCGCCGAGCGGCTGGAAGGGGAGTTTCCGGTCGAGATCGCGCCGCTGGCCCGCGAGACCAATGCCCTGATCGACGCCAATCGCGAGATCGTCGAGCGGGCGCGCACGCATGTCGGCAATCTCGCCCATGCCATCAAGACGCCGCTCTCCGTCATCGTGAACGAAGCGGCGACCCATGCGGCGGACCCCTTCGCGGCCAAGGTGATGGAGCAGGCGGACGTCATGCGCGACCAGGTCGCCCACCACCTCGAGCGGGCGCGGATCGCCGCGCGCGTCACCATCGTATCCACCGTGACGGAGGTGGCGCCGGCCATCGAGGCGCTGCGGCGCACCATGGAAAAGATCTACCGCGACCGCAGCATCGTGGTCGAGGCGACCGCCGATCCCGCCGCGAGGTTTCGCGGTGAGCGCCAGGATCTGGAGGAGATGGTCGGCAATCTGGTCGACAATGCCTGCAAATGGGCGGCTTCGCGGGTTTCGGTCGAGCTCACGGTGGAGCCGCCGGCCCAGTCCGGGGCGTCGCCGATGCTGCGGATCGTGGTCGACGACGATGGCCGCGGCCTCTCGGCCGCCGAGCGCGCCCAGGTGCTGCGGCGCGGCCAGCGGCTGGACGAATCCAAGCCGGGATCGGGGCTCGGGCTGTCGATCGTCACCGATCTGGCCGCGCTCTATGGCGGCCGCCTGACCCTGGGCGATGCCCCGACCGGGGGACTGCGGGCGGAGCTGAGATTGCCCGGCGTTTGACGGGGCGGCGAATTTCGCCATCCTAAAGGTGTTCTTAATACCGCGGACGCTATGGTTCGGGCAGGGGTGCGCGATGTGCGCTCTCGCCGTGGAAATTTGCACGCCGGCGCATGGGTCAGACAGCTCACGAGCGGTTAAGGGAATATCTCGGGCAGCTGCCGCCGAACGCGCAGTCGCTCCTGATGCGCGAATTCGAGCGCGCCATCGAGCGCGGCCAGGACGTCGCCGTGGCGACCCTGGTGCTCGAGCAGTTGCGCAAGGTGGTGCGTCCCGTCGCGCCGGCGGCTCCCGCTCCATCTGCCGACCCGGCGCGGCCCCAACCCGCCATCGAGATCGCCCGTCCGCAGGCCCGCGAGGAGCGCCGCCAGAGCGGCGACGGCCCGCGTCGGCTGTTCCGGCCGCTCGACCCGTTCCTCACCGATTCCACCGGTCCTCTCCGTCCCGGCCAGATCCGCCGTGCCTCGCTGCTGCCGGTCTGGCAGTGGCTCGGCCGCGAAGGCGCGCCGGAGCGCTACGCCGAATTCGAGGCCGCGATGGCGGTCTCCAGCGACAGTTCGCGCGAGGTCGAGATGGCCGCGCGCAAGCTGCAGCGCGCCGCCGCCGACGCGCTGATGAACCTCGTCGGCCCCAACGCGACCGGCGACCGCCAGCGCGCGCTGGCCCGCATCGGCGCCCCCAGCGTGATCGAGGATCTGCTGCCGATCGCGCTGGTGCTGCAGAATCGCGAGGCGCTCGACGGCCTCAACGGCCGGCTGCCCGGCATCATCCGCGTGCTCGGCGATTCGCAGATTGCTTCCGTCACCGAAGCCATCAACGTGCCGTCGCTGCAGACGCCCTTGATGCTGCCGTTTGCATTGTCGCTGGTGATGCAGCGGCTCGCCGCGCCCTGGCAGATCATCCGGCTCGCCACCAAGATCGCGGCATCGGACGATGAGATCCGCGTGGCGGCGACTCCGTTCGGCGTCGCCGTCACCATCGCGCTCAACGATCTCGCCGGGCTCGCCTCGGTGCTGCGCGCCGACATCCGGCGCGGTCATTTCTCCAATCTCGGCGATACGCTGAAGACGCTGCATGACGGCGTTCGCGGCCTGCGCACCGAGCTCGACCTGCGCTCGGAATCGAACTGGGGCAAGCAGCTCACCGCGATCCGCGCCGACATCTCCAATGCCCTGCAATCGGAGATCGACAGCGTGCCGGGCCGCGTCCGCCGCATCCTGCGCCAGCGCGCCGACAAGGACATTCCGGCCGGCGCCGGCGTCGACGGCAGCGAGGTCGAGGAGGTGGCGGCGCTGATCGAGTTCGTCGCCGTCTGCCGCAACTATGCCAGCGAGCTCGCGATCAACGAGGTGACGCTGCGGACCTATTCCGACCTGCAGCAATATGTCGAGAAGGCCACCGAAGCGCTGGTGCAGTCGCTGCGCTCGGGCGACGCGCGGGCGCGCGCCTATCGGCAGTCGCAGGTGTCGGCGGCGATCCGCTTCTGTCACGTCCTGTTCGGCAACGACTACGCCCAATTGATGAGCAGGGCGGCCGAGAACGCGATGAACGGCGAGCGAAAATCCTCGCGCGCCGGCTGAGATTTTCTGCTAATCTGTTTACGTTTTTGATTTTGCAATTTCAGGTTGACCCCGCCCCGGGGCCACGCATAGGTTCCCGCCAGGTTCCATCCTTTTTCATCAAGACCATGATTTCCGTCATCAACTTCGTCGAGGTCGAGAACCGCGTTGTCCGCGCGACCTATCGCAACCTCATGATCAAGGCGAAGGTCGTGCTCGTCGACAAGACGAGCGGGGCGCCACTCGCCGATCCCGTCACCACCATCGCCTCTCCGGTCCCGGTCGGGTCGCTGCGGATCAGGCTCACCGACCATGTCAGGCCGGGGACCTATTTCCTGGTGGCCCTGAACGGGCGCGGCAGCTTTCTCGCCAAGAGCGCCGAGTTCGAGGTCCCCTAATTACGTAATCCTCCTGAGTTTTTTGGCGCGGACGGCTGGGCTACCACGGCGGCAAATGTGAATTGCCGCCGGGAACGGTGCTGGTTAAAAGCGGCGCGAGGCGCGCCTGCCGGTGGGCGCTGACTGGAACTCTGTCCGATGACTCTCTGGTTCGTGTTCGCCGTGATGACGGCCGCGGCGATCTTCGCCGTCCTGCTGCCGCTCGGCCTGGGCGCGCGGGCCTCGTCGGACGGTCGCGAGGTCGTCGTCTACAAGGACCAGCTGGCCGAGATCGAGCGCGACGTCGAAACCGGGCTGATCGGCAAGGTCGAAGCGGAGGCCGCGCGGGTCGAGATCAGCCGCCGCCTTTTGGCCGCTGCGGACCAGGAGGGCGAGGCCACGGTGAAGCCGAGCCTCGGCCTGCGCCGCGCGTCGGCCGTGCTGGCGCTGATCGGCGTGCCGATCGTGGCGCTCGCGGTCTATTTGCCGCTCGGCTCGCCGCAACTGCCGGATTTCCCGCTCACCGCACGCGCGGCGCCGCCCACCGGGACGCAGCCGCTGGAAACGCTGGTGGCACAGGTCGAGCAGCACCTGCAGAAGAACCCGACCGACGGCCGCGGCTGGACCGTGCTCGCCCCGGTGCTGGCGCGGCTTGGCCGCACCGATGACGCGATTCGCGCCTACCGCAACATGATCACCTATGCCGGCGACGGCGCGGCCAAGCGCGCCGATCTCGGCGAGGTGATCACGGCCGCCGCCGGCGGCGTCGTCACCGCCGAGGCGAAGGCCGAGTTCGAGCGGGCGCATGCGCTCGAGGCCGACGAGCCGAAGTCGAACTATTATCTCGGTCTCGCCGCCGAGCAGGACGGCCGCAAGGACGATGCGGGCGCGATCTGGCGGGCGATGCTGGGCAAGGCGCCGGCGGATGCGCCGTGGCGGCCGCTGGTGACGGCGGCGCTCGGCCGGGTCGGCGGCGGCGAGGTGCCGGCGCTGCCGAGCGAGGCGATGGCCGCGGCCAAGAGCATGAGCGACGGTGACCGCGAGACGATGATCCGCGGCATGGTCGACCGGCTGGCGGCGCGGCTGAAGCAGAACGGCGACGACGTCGAGGGCTGGCTGCGCCTGGTGCGCGCCTATGTCGTGATGGGCGATCTCGACAAGGCCAAGGGGGCGCTGTCGGATGCGCGGCAGGCGGTGTCCGGCGATGCCGAGCGGTTGCGGCAGCTCAACGAGGGCGTGAAGACTTTCGGCTTGGATGGATGAGCGGCGCTTCCGCCGCCAACGGGATGACGGGATGACACGCAAGCAGAGGCGTTTGACGATCATCGGCGGTGCGCTGTTCGTGCTCGCGGTCGCGGCAGGGCTGGTGCTCAATGCGCTGCGCGACTCCATCGTGTTCTTCTCGACCCCGACCATGGTGGCGGAGAAGCATATCGGCCCGGGCAAGCGCTTCCGGCTCGGTGGCCTTGTGCAGCCGGGCTCGCTGAAGCGCGGCGACGATCTCGACATCAGCTTCGAGGTCGCCGACGGCGGCGCCAAGCTGCCGGTCGCCTACAAGGGCATCCTGCCGGATCTGTTCCGCGAAGGGCAGGGCGTCGTCGCCGAGGGCGCGCTCGATGCCAACGGCGTGTTCAAGGCCGACACCGTGCTCGCCAAGCATGACGAGACCTACATGCCCAAGGAAGTCGCCGACAGCCTGAAGAAGCAGGGTCATTGGAAGGACGATTACGGCAAGCCGCAAGCCGGCGCCAAGCCAGCCGGCGCAGCCACACCAAGCCCGGTGTCGATGCGCGAGGGGGCTGACAAGAGCGCGGCAGGAGCGACGCAGTGATTGCAGAGAGCGGACATTATGCCCTGGTGCTGGCGCTCGCGCTGGCGCTGATCCAGTCGACCGTGCCGATGCTGGGCGCCGCCCAGCGCGACGTCGCGCTGATGAATGTCGGCCGCTCGGCGGCGCTGGCGCAATTGCTGTTCGCCGGCCTGTCTTTCATCGCGCTGATCACCCTGCACGTGACCTCGGATTTCTCCGTCGCCAACGTGTTCGAGAACTCGCACTCGATGAAGCCGCTGCTCTACAAGGTCACCGGCGTGTGGGGCAACCACGAAGGCTCGATGCTGCTGTGGGTGTCGATCCTGGCGCTGTTCGGCGCCATGGTCGCGGCCTTCGGCAACAACCTGCCGCTGTCGTTGCGCGCCCGCGTGCTCGCCGTGCAGGCCTGGGTCGCGACCGCGTTCTATCTGTTCATCCTCACCACCTCGAACCCGTTCACGCGCCTCGCCACCCCGCCGATCGAGGGCCGCGACCTCAACCCCGTCTTGCAGGACATCGGCCTCGCCGTGCATCCGCCGATGCTCTATCTCGGCTATGTCGGCTTCTCGATCTCGTTCTCGTTCGCCATCGCCGCGCTGATCGAGGGCCGCATCGATGCCGCCTGGGCGCGCTGGGTGCGGCCGTGGACCCTGATGGCCTGGATCTTCCTGACGCTCGGCATCGCCATGGGCTCGTACTGGGCCTATTACGAGCTCGGCTGGGGCGGCTGGTGGTTCTGGGACCCGGTCGAGAACGCCTCGCTGATGCCCTGGCTCGCCGGCACCGCGCTGCTGCACTCCGCCGTCGTCATGGAGAAGCGCAACGCCCTCAAGGTCTGGACCATCCTGCTGTCGATCCTGACCTTCTCGCTGTCGCTGCTCGGCACCTTCCTGGTGCGCTCCGGCGTCATCACCTCGGTGCACGCTTTCGCCAGCGATCCCACGCGCGGCGTCTTCATCCTCGGCATCCTCGTGCTGTTCATCGGCGGCAGCCTGACGCTGTTCGCCGGCCGGGCCACCGCGCTGAAGCAGGGCGGCCTGTTCGCGCCGATCTCGCGCGAGGGCGCGCTGGTCTTGAACAATCTGCTGCTCACCGTGTCCTGTGCCACCGTGCTGTTCGGCACGCTCTATCCGGTCATCATGGAGGCGCTCGACTTCAAGCTCTCGGTCGGCGCGCCCTTCTACAACATCACCTTCGGCCCCTTGTTCGCGCTGCTCTTGCTGATGGTGCCGTTTGGCCCGATGCTGGCGTGGAAGCGCGGCGATCTCGTCGCCGCGATGCAGCGGCTGCTCGCGGCCGGCATCACCGCGCTGGTGGCGATCGCGATCGTCTGGGCGTGGGCGCGCGGCGGCAGCGCGCTGGCGCCTGTTGGCATCGGCCTCGGTGTGTTCGTGATCACTGGCTCCGTCGTTGATCTGGTCGAGCGCAGCGGCGTGGCCCGCGTGCCGTTCAGGACCGCGCTGCACCGGACCCGCGGCCTGCCGCGCTCGGTGTGGGGCACGGCGTTCGCGCATGCCGGCCTCGGCGTCGCGCTGCTCGGCATCGTCTGCGAGACCACCTGGAACAGCGAGCTGATCAGCACGCTCCGTCCCGGCGACGTCCGCAATCTCGCCGGCTACCAGATCAAGTTCGACGGCATGACCCAGCGCCAGGGCCCGAACTTCAGCGAGGTCGTCAGCACCTTCGTCATCAGCGAGGACGGCAGGCAGCTCAGCGTCCTGACGCCGAGCAAGCGCAGCTTCGCCACCCGCGGCATGTCGACGACGGAAGCGGCGCTGATGACCCGCGGCGTCAGCCAGCTCTACGTCTCGCTCGGCGATGCCACCGCCGACGGCGGCCTCGCCGTGCGCATCTATCACAAGCCGCTGGTGCTGCTGATCTGGTTCGGTCCGGTGCTGATGGCGTTCGGCGGCCTGCTGTCGCTGTCCGACCGGCGCCTGCGCGTCGGCGCGCCGCGGCCGGCGCGTGCCGCGCACGCGCTGCAGCCGGCGGAGTAGGGCGGATGCGACGCATTCTCGGTCTCGCGGCGCTCGCGCTGCTGCTGGTCGCGGCGCCGGTGGCGCATGCGGTGCAGCCCGACGAGGTCATGGCCGACACGGCCAAGGAGCAGCGCGCCCGCGCGCTGTCGCGCGAGCTGCGCTGCATGGTCTGCCAGAACCAGTCGATCGACGATTCCGATGCGCCGCTGGCGCGCGACCTGCGCCTCCTGGTGCGCGAGCGTCTCGCCGCCGGTGATAGTGACAATCAAGTGCTGGATTTCCTGGTCGCGCGCTACGGCCAGTTCGTGCTGCTGAAGCCGCGCTTCGAGCGCCAGACCCTGTTGCTGTGGCTGCTGCCGCCGGTGCTGCTGCTCGGCGGCGGGCTTGCGCTGTGGCTGCAGGTGCGCCGCCGCGGCCAGCGCGGCCCGGAGGCCACGCCGAAGCTGACGGCGGAGGAGGAGGCGCGGCTTGCGGCGCTGATGGCCGCGGAAAAGCCGCCGCCGGCGACATGAAGTGCGCGACTTATGGTCGATGCGCCGCGCCGGTTTCGGAGCTCACCCTCATGGTGAGGAGGCGCGCAGCGCCGTCTCGAACCATGAGGCCACAGCGCGGGCCTCGCCCTTCGAGACGCCCGCCTGCGGCGGGCTCCTCAGGGTGAGGAGCGGAAGGCAGAACGTGGCCGGAGTGCTCATGGTCAGCGTCCAGCATGCCTTCGATGCTCCATCTTGCTTCGGCCGGTAGCCCGCAAAACCCCGTGCTCGCCCCGCCCCCGTGCTTTCATCTTATTTTACCTTTGTCTGGAAGTGTGCGTTGACATTCCGTCTGACGTACCCGGGCAAATCCGATGTTCTCCAACAGTAATCTGACGATCCGCTTCCTCGTGGGGGGCGTCGTGGCCTCTCTCCTCATGCTGTTGGCGATCGGCGGCGGCACCGGCTTCATCGCGGTGCTCTATCTCAACAACCAGATCACCAGCCTGTCGTCGGATTTCGCCAGTCTCAGCGGCCCCGCGCGCGATCATGCGATGCTGACCTATCAGCAGGCGCAGTCGGCGTTCTCCTACTTCCTCATGGCCTGCGTCGCCATTGCCGTGTTCGCCAGCGCCGTCTGCCTGATGACCTATGCCGCCGTGCAGAACGGCATCCTGCGCCCGCTCGCCGCGATGGTCAGCGCCATGCGCGACGTCGCCGACCAGAAATTCGACACGCGCATTCCCGGCCTCGGCCTCAGCAACGAGATCGGCCAGCTCGCCGGCGCGCTGGAGGTGTTCAAGACCAACGGCATCGAGCGCCAGCGCCTCACGGAGCGCGAGCTGCAGGAGGCGCAGCGCCAGGGCGAGCGCTCGCGCTTTCTCGACGGCCGCATCCATTCCTTCAACGAGCTCGTCGCCAGCGTCGTCGGCAGCGTGGCGTCCTCGGCGGTCCGGCTGAAGAGCAATGCCGAGACCCTGTCGCGCGCCGCCAACGACACCTCCGCCAAGGCCAATGCGGTCGAGGCCGCCGCCAACCACGCCAATCGCAGCGTGCAGACGGTGGCCGGCTCGGCCGAGGAGATGTCGAGCTCGATCGGCACCATCAGCCGCCGCGTCTCCGACGCCACCCAGCGCGCCGAGGGCGCGGCGTCGCAGGCCGAGAAGAGCAAGAACACCATCCATTCGCTGTCGGACGCCGCCGAGAAGATCGGCGCCGTCGTCCAGCTGGTACAGGCGATCGCCTCGCAGACCAACCTGCTGGCGCTGAACGCCACCATCGAGGCCGCCCGCGCCGGCGAGGCCGGTAGGGGCTTCTCGGTCGTGGCGTCGGAGGTGAAGAACCTCGCCAACCAGACCAGCAAGGCGACCGACGAGATCTCCGCCCACGTCGCCAGCATCCAGGGCATCACCGCCGAGACCCGCGGCGCCATCGACGGCATCTCGACCACGCTCTCCGAGATCAGCGCCATCATGTCCGGCATCGAGGTCGACACCTCGCAGCAGCGCAACGCCACCCAGGACATCTCCAAGAGCGTCCAGGAAGCCGCCCGCGGCACCCTCGACGTCTCCAACCACATCGCCCAGATCACCTCCACCTCGGCCGAAACCGGCCGCCTCGCCTCTGAGGCTCGCGACGCCGCCGGCGAGCTGTCGCAACAGGCCGAGACGCTGAAGCGCGAGGTGGATGCGTTCATAGTGAGCGTGAAGGCGAGTTGAGGAGATATTCGTAGCCCGGATGAGCGCAGCGATATCCGGGATCTAACGACCTGTAGAGGTGAACCCGGATGTCGCTACCCTCGTCCGGGCTAAGCTTGCTGGCATGCAGCACGGTGCTCCTACCAGTGTCCATCTTCAGTCTTTGCACGATCCGGTAGTTTCAACAGGCTTGTCACGAGTTGATACCTGCACATCGCTCATCTCGCCAGTCTTCTTGTTCAAGATCAGCACTCGTGTCCTGTAGTCGGGCTTGCCGCCGTTGAGATATTTTTCGATAAGTTCGTTTGACGGCTCGGTTGATACGCCCAAAGCCACCGCTATTAGGCCATTGGCGTTATCTTCAATAAGCGTGAGTCGCTTTTGAGATTGACCTTGAGTGGTCCCGTCTTCAACGACCACTTGGCTTTGGTTGATTGTATACTTCACAACCTTTGGCTTGCCGTCATCAAGAATCGAGCAGTACCAAATCGCGCCCGCGTGGCAGGGTGTTGCCCCCAAAATCAGCAGGCCAGCAACAAGTGCCGATGCAGTTCGATGTGCCATCCCATTTCCCCACCACTCTTAGTATAAGCCTTTACGGCCGGAGAGTACCCATAAAGTACAGAGCAATGAATCGCTGCGCCGAGATCGAAATGTCGGCTCCGCAGGGTCGAACTTCGGAAATGAACACATGGCAGCCTCATTGAACCTATGAACCCTGTGGTAATCAGAAGCTTTGCAGAAGCGAAACGGAGGATTTCCGAACGGCTTTTGTCTAAGGCTTGGTTGTCGTCCGAGTATTGGATAGGGCAGTACCAACTTCACCCCTTGCCCGTCGCCTAGATCATCCGTTCTTCGGAAAAGCAGTCAATGCATTCCGAAAAACGAAAATCCTCTTGCCTCCCACCCCAAATCACCCGTATGCTCCGCCCGTTCCGTACCGCTGAGGGAGCGTATCGCGATCGTCACGGACGCGGGTTGCGGAATGCGATGGATGCGGGCGGCTGCAGCGGGGTTTTGCCTCGCCGACGAACGGCTGACTGCGGACAGGAAATCGTGTCGTCCTGGCCTCCCGGTGCTGAGGCCAAGCCGGTGGTGATGATCCGCCGGCGACGGGGTCAATGAGCCGGTCCCCGGGGAGAGCACGTATAAATGTTAAAACCATCGCACAGGGAGGGCCGGGTGTGTTCGGCCAGACCTGTGGTACCTGCCGCCTGCATTTTTTTCCGCAGGCGGGCCACGGGCGCGGCCAGCGCCCGGCCTTCCCTGTGCCCTCGATGCGAGGGTGCGAGTTCAAGGGCATAGCTCGGGCGCGGGATGCGTCGCGAGGATGATAGGGCTCGTCTCTCGTCGTTACGCATCTCCGAGTGATGTTTGACAATGTGGATCGGGATGTTGCTCCGCTCGCAATGACGGAGTCGGGGGCAAGTAGTAAGCCTCAAGCACCGCTGTCATCCTCCGCGAAAGCGGAGGATCCAGTACGCCGAGGCGGTCATTGTGAGCCGAGAGGGCGCGGCGTACTGGATTCCCCGCTTTCGCGGGGAATGACGGGTGAGGGTGGGGTGGGGGTTTGCGCGACATTCGCAGCTTCGGTGATCCCCGCATGTCGCTTCGCTCATGCGGGCTACGGCCGGTCGCCGACGCGGGCGGGATAAGGAGGGCCGATGAGCGCCAGCGTCGTCCGCCGTTTTGCGGAGCCGGGGGCGTGGCGGCAGGATTAGCCCTGCGGCTAACCTGCCCTGGAGCGAGGGAGGGGCGCGGGGTGCGACTTTGGTTGGAGCGGCCAAAATGATGGCCGCCAGAGGGCGACCGAGGCTTTGGCAAGCTATTGGGCTTAAACGTCTTTTCGTCCGCGGCCCTGCATCTGCGCCATTCCGCCGCAGTGTTCGTGTCCATCCATTACAGAAGTTTAACGCCGCAGCCAGCACGCCGTAAGGCGGCGGCCCCCATCTTCACTGGCGAACGGGGCGCACAGCCCGGGACCCAAGTTTAGACCTTGACCAAAATCGCTTGCGGAGAAAACCGTATGACTGACCGTCCGACCGACCTGTCCTCGCTTCCGTCCTATCGCCAGCCCCGGCGCGGGCTGTTCTCGGCGCGCAAGTTCGCGCTGATGGCCTCCGTGGTCGCGGGCCTCGGCGTCGCCGCCTATGGCCTGTCGCCGCAGGGGGCGCCGGTCGATCTGTTCTCGACCTCGGCGCACGCGCAGGTCGCGAACGAGGTCAGCAAGGTCGCGCGCCCGGTCGGCTTTGCCGACATCGTGGAGCGGGTCAAGCCGTCGGTGATTTCGGTCAAGGTCAACATCGCGGAGAAGGTCGCCAAGGACGACAGCGACGACGATACGCCGTTCCAGCCGGGCTCGCCGATGGAGCGCTTCTTCCGCCGCTTCGGCGGTGAGAACGGCATTCCCGGCATGCCGGGTCGCGGCGGCCGCGGCGGTGGTCGCGCCGTGACCGGGCAGGGCTCCGGCTTCTTCATCTCCGCCGACGGCTATGCCGTGACCAACAACCACGTGGTCGATGGCGCCAACAAGGTCGAAGTGACGACCGACGACGGCAAGACCTACAGCGCCAAGGTGATCGGCACCGACCCGCGTACGGATCTGGCGCTGATCAAGGTGGAGGGCAGCACGAACTTCCCGTTCGCCAAGCTCGCCGACGGCAAGCCGCGCATCGGCGACTGGGTGCTGGCGGTCGGCAATCCGTTCGGCCTCGGCGGCACGGTGACGGCCGGCATCGTCTCGGCGGTGGGCCGCGACATCGGCAACGGCCCCTATGACGATTTCATCCAGATCGACGCCCCCGTGAACAAGGGCAACTCCGGCGGTCCGGCGTTCGATGTCGACGGCAATGTCGTCGGCGTCAACACCGCGATCTATTCGCCGTCCGGCGGCAGCGTCGGCATCGCGTTCTCGATCCCCGCCTCGACGGTCAAGAGCGTGATCGCGCAGCTCAAGGACAGCGGCTCGGTCAGCCGCGGCTGGATCGGCGTGCAGATCCAGCCGGTGACGCAGGATATCGCCGACAGCCTCGGCATGAAGAAGGCCGAGGGCGCGCTGGTCGCAGAGCCCCAGGCCAATGGTCCGGCGGCGAAGGCCGGCATCCAGTCCGGCGACGTCATCACCGCGGTCAATGGCGAGCCGGTGAAGGACGCGCGTGAGCTCGCCCGCACCATCGGCGGCATTGCGCCGGGCGCCTCGGTCAAGCTCAACGTCCTGCAGAAGGGCCAGGAGAAGACCATCAACCTGACGCTCGGCAAGCTGCCGAACACGATCGAGGCCAAGGCCGACACCGGCGGCGACAATGCGAGCCCGACCCGCGGCGCCGACGTGCCGAAGCTCGGCATGACCGTCGCGCCCGCGTCGAGCGTTGCCGGCGCCGGCAAGGACGGCGTCGTCGTCACCGAGGTCGATCCGAAGAGCGCGGCCGCCGATCGCGGCTTCAAGGAAGGCGACGTCATCCTGGAGGTCGCGGGCAAGTCGGTGACCTCGGCCGGCGACGTCCGCGAGGCCATCAACGCCGCGAAGGCCGACAACAAGAACAGCGTGCTGATGCGTGTGAAGAGCGGCGGCCAGTCGCGCTTCGTCGCGGTGCCGCTGGCCAAGGGCTAAGAGCCCTTACGAGATGGGAGGCCGCCGGCAAGTGCCCCCGCGTCGGCGGCTCTCCCTGGGGCGGGCTTAAAGTTCCGCTCCCACAGACCTTCCGTTGGACAACGCCCCCCTCCGTCGGAAGGAACTCGGGCGGTGAGGTCCCCCAACCTCACCGCCCACTTTGCTGCCGATCAACCCCGGGCCCACGCCGCCTTGCACGGAAACCGCGGCCGGTCCATGTAGATGGACACCAACCGTGACCACCGCCCCCGTTTCCGCAATGCGCCTCCTGATCATCGAAGACGACCGCGAGTCCGCCGACTATCTGGTCAAGGCGTTCCGCGAGGTCGGACATGTCGCAGACCTCGCCAGCGACGGCGAGGAGGGGCTCGCCATGGCCGAAAGCGGGGACTACGACGTGCTGGTGGTCGACCGCATGCTGCCCAAGCGCGACGGCCTGTCGCTGATCGGCGCGCTGCGCGACGAGGGCAACCGGACGCCGGTGCTCATCCTCTCGGCGCTCGGCCAGGTCGACGACCGCATCAAGGGCCTGCGCGCCGGCGGCGACGACTATCTGCCGAAGCCCTACGCCTTTGCCGAGCTGCTCGCCCGCGTCGAGGTGCTGTCGCGCCGCCATGGCGGACCGGCGGAGGAGACGACCTACAAGGTCGGCGATCTCGAGCTCGACCGTCTTTCTCACAGGGTCGCGCGCGGCAAGGACGAGCTCACCCTGCAGCCGCGCGAGTTCCGCCTGCTCGAATATCTGATGAAGCATGCGGGGCAGGTGGTGACGCGCACGATGCTGCTCGAGAACGTCTGGGATTATCACTTCGATCCGCAGACCAACGTGATCGACGTCCACATCTCGCGGCTGCGCTCCAAGATCGACAAGGGTTTTGACCGTCCGCTGCTCCACACCATCCGCGGCGCGGGGTACATGATCCGTGACGGCCTTCGGTAAGCTGATCCGCACCACGGCGTTCCGGCTGACGCTGGTCTATCTGCTGTTGTTTGCGTTGTTCGCAGCCTCGCTGCTCGGCTATTTCGCCTGGAACACCCGCCGCCTCATCACCGAGCAGATCTCGACCACGGTCACCTCCGAGATCAGCGAGATGACCGACATCTTCGCCCGCTGGGGCCTGCGCGGAATCGTCGGCGCGATCGAGAGCCGCGCGCTCCGGCCCGGCGCCAATCTCTATCTCATCACCACGCCGACCGGGCAGGCCATCGCCGGCAATGTCGGCTCGCTGGCGCCGGGCGTGATGGGCTCGTCCGGCTGGTCGGAGACGTTCTACCGGCGGCTCGACGACAGCACCGAGCATAGCCACCGCGCGCTGGTCTATGTCACGCAGCTCTCCAGCGGTTTTCGGCTTTTGATCGGCCGCGATCTCGAGGAGCGCCGCCGCCTGTTCGGCATCGTCGCCAAGGCGGCGCAATGGTCGGTGCTGGTGGTGGTCGTGCTCGGCATCGGCGGCGGCATCTTCGTCGCGCGGCGCGTGCTGCACCGGATCGATGCCATGACCGGCACGACGCGGCGGATCATGGATGGCGATCTCTCCGGCCGTCTGCCGGTCGGGCGCAGCGGCGACGAGCTCGATCGCCTGGCGGAAAATCTCAACGCGATGCTGGAGCGCATCGAGGCGCTGATGACCGGCCTCAAGGAGGTCTCCGACAACATCGCGCATGACCTGAAGACGCCGCTGACGCGGCTGCGCAACCGCGCCGAGGAGGCGCTGGCGAAGTCGCGCTCCGAGGACGAATATCGCGCCGCGCTGGAGCGCACGATCGAGGAATCCGACGGCCTGATCCGCACCTTCAACGCGCTCTTGATGATCGCGCGGGCGGAGTCGGGGCAGGCGCGCGGCGACATGGTCGAGTTCGACGCGGCCGAGGTTGCCGGCGGCATCCACGAATTGTACGAGCCGCTGGCCGAGGACAATGAGATGACGTTGCGGGTCAAGGCCGCGGCCGCGCCGGTGCATGGCAATCGCGAGCTGATCAGCCAGGCGCTCGCCAATCTCGTCGAGAACGCGATCAAATACGGCAAGCCGGCCGCGCTGCCGCTCGATGCCGCCGCCGCCGCTGATAGCCGCGAGATCCTGATCGAGGCGCGGCGCGAGGGCGGGCAGGTGCTGCTCAGCGTCACCGATCATGGCGAGGGCATTCCCGAGGCTGAGCGCAAGCGCGCCGTCGAGCGTTTCGTCCGGCTTGAGGCGTCCCGCACCTTGCCGGGGTCCGGCCTCGGCCTCAGCCTCGCCGCCGCGGTGGCGACCCTGCATGGCGGCGAGCTCCGGCTCGGCGATGCCAAGCCGGGCCTGATCGCGACCCTGGTGCTGCCGGCCGGTGCCGGCGTGCCCGCGAAGCTTGCGGCGCCGGCGCAGGATGTGCCACAGAAGGCCGCATGACCTCATCCGCGCCGGGAAACGCGGACGGGCAGATGCTGGCCGAACGTTTCGTTGCCGGCCCGCATGTCCGTGCGCCCGACAAAGCCGAACACCGCCTCCACGAGTGGCTCGCCGAGCTCGAGCCGTCCTTGGCCGTCTCGCTCCGCGCGCTGCTCGCCGGCGGCTGGCCGCGAACCATCCTGCTCGGGATTGCCGAGTGCTCGCCCTATCTGTTCGATCTCGTGCGCGCCGACGGCCATCGTCTGGACCGTCTTCTGCGCAGCGAGCCGCAGGCGCATCTCGCCGAGCTGATCGCCCGCACCGGCCGCGAGGTGTTCGCCGCCTCCAGCGAAACCGAGGTGATGAGCCTGCTGCGGCGGCTGAAATCCGAGGCGGCGCTGCTGATCGCGCTGTGCGACATTGGCGGCGTCTGGCCGGTGATGCAGGTGACGGCGGCGCTGACCGACGTCGCGGTGTCCTCGGTGCAGATGGCGCTGCGGTATCTGCTGCGCCTGGAGACGGTGCGCGGCCGGCTTGCGCCCGTTGATGCCGACGATCCGGAGCACGGCAGCGGCCTGTTCGTGCTCGCGATGGGCAAGATGGGGGCGGGCGAGCTCAACTATTCGAGCGACATCGACCTGATCGTGTTTTTCGATCCCGAGATCAACTCGCTGGCGCGCGACATCGAGCCGCAGCCGTTCTTCGTCCGCGTGACGCAAGCGATGGCGCGGCTGCTGCAGAGCCGCACCGCGGACGGCTATGTGTTCCGCGTCGATCTCCGGCTGCGGCCGGATCCGGCCTCGACGCAGGTGGCGATGTCGACCGAGGCGGCGCTGCACTACTACGAGCGCGAGGGCCGCACCTGGGAGCGCGCCGCGATGATCAAGGCGCGGGTCTGTGCCGGCGACGTCGTCGCGGGCGAGGCGATGCTGGCGGAGCTGTCACCGTTCGTATGGCGCAAGCATCTCGACTTCCAGGCGCTGACCGACGTCCACGACATGAAGCGGCAGATGCAGGTCTACCGCGGCCACAGCGAGATCGCGGTCGAGGGCCACAACGTCAAGGTCGGGCGCGGCGGCATTCGCGAGATCGAGTTCTTCGCCCAGACCCAGCAACTGATCGCCGGCGGCCGCCACCCCGAGCTGCGGGTGCGTCCGACCCTGCAGGCGCTCGACGTGCTCACCGCCAGCAAGTGGATCACGGAGCAGGCGCGTGACGAGCTCACCACGGCCTATGAGTTCCTGCGCCGGGTCGAGCACCGGCTGCAGATGATGGCGGACGAGCAGATCCACAGCCTGCCCGACGATATCGAGGGCGTGAGCCGCTTCGCATGCTTTTTCGGCTATGAAAGCCGCGAGCGGTTCGCGACCGATCTGCTGTTCCATCTCGACGTCGTGCAGGGACACTACGCCCGGCTGTTCGAGGGCGATCCCACCGGCACCGTCAGCCTGCCGGCGGTGAACTACGGCGCCGGTCCCGACGAGCCGCGCCTGATGGAGCATCTTGCCGGATTGGGCTTCCGCGATCCGGTGATGGTCGCCAAGACCCTGCAGCAATGGCTCGCGGGCGAGTACCGCGTGTTCCGCACCGATGCGACGCGCACCGCGTTCACCGATTTTCTGCCCGCGCTGATCGATGGCCTCGCCCATGCCGACGAGCCGGATCGCGCGGTCGTCGCCTTCGACCGTTTCCTGCAGGCACTGCAGCTCGGCGGCCGCCTGATCACCCTGCTCGGGCAGAACCGCGATCTCGTCGCGCTCGTCGCGCTCGTGCTCGGGGCGGCGCCTCGGCTCGGCGACATGCTGGCGCGGCAGCCGCGGCTGATGGACGGTCTGATCGATCCGCGCTTCTTCGGCGCCATCCCGGACCGGCGCGAATTGTCGGACCGGCTGGCGTCGACGCTGCAGGATGCCGGGACCTATGAGGAGTTTCTCGATCGTCTCCGGCTGTTCGGCCAGGAGAGCCTGTTCCTGATCGGCACGCGCATCCTCTCCGGGACGGTGTCGGCGCAGCAGGCCGGCACCGCGTTCGCCGATGTCGCCGAGGGCATCGTGCACACCGTGCATGACCTCGTGACCGACCGCTTTGCCGCCCAGCATGGCCGCATCAAGGGCCAGGAGACCGCGATCGTCGCGATGGGGCGGCTCGGCGCGCGCGAGATGACGGCCTCCTCCGATCTCGACCTGATTTTGCTGTATGATTTCGATGCCGACGCGCCGGATTCCGACGGCGAGCGCTCGCTGCAGGGCGCGCACTATTTTGCACGCTTCACCCAGCGGCTGATTTCGGCCTTCACGTCGCGCACCAATTACGGCGTGCTCTACGACATCGACATGCGGCTGCGGCCGTCGGGTCGCGCCGGTCCGCTGGCCTCGCACATCGACTCCTTTGCGCACTACCAGGAGCACGAGGCGTGGACCTGGGAGCACATGGCGCTGACGCGCGCGCGGGTGATCTCGGCGTCGCCGGCGTTTCGGGCGCGCATCGAGGAGATCATCCAGGCGGCGCTGCGCCGGCCGCGCGACAGGAGCGCGATCGCGCGCGACGTCGCCGACATGCGCCGCGCGATCGCGGCCGAGAAGGGCGAGGCCGATCTGTGGGATCTCAAGCACGCCGCCGGCGGCATGGTCGACATCGACTTCGTCGCCCAATATCTGCAGCTCGTCCATGCTGCGACGAAGCCGGAGATTCTCGATGTCAGCACGCTTGCGGTGCTGGACAATGCCGAGCGGCTCGGCGTGCTACCGCGTGCTGAAGCCGTGATCCTGCGTCAGGCCGCGCGGCTGTATCACGATCTGACGCAGATCGTGCGGCTGTGCGTCAGCGACAAGTTCAAGCCGGATCAGGCCGGCGAGGACCTGCTGCGGGTGATGACCCGGGCGGGCGACGCGCCGGATTTCTCGGCGCTCGAGGCGAGGCTGCGCGAAACGCAGACCGAGGTGCGGCGCGTGTTCACCGCACTCGTGGAGGGATGACCGGACCAGGCGCGCGGTAGGACAGCCGGCCGCCTATGCCTTTTCCTTGGTGACCGCCGCCTGCTTCAGCCGGCCGATCGCTTCCTTGACCGCCGGGTCGAGGCCGGCGCCGCCGGCATCATGATGCGCATAGATCGTCTTGAGCATCCGCGGGTCCCAGAACTTCTTGATGTGCTCGGCGACGCCGGCGACCTCTTTCTCCTGCCCCTGGCTCTGGAAGAACTTGCCGATCTGGTTGGCCATGTAGACGAGGCGCTCGGAGGGGTTATGCGACATGGGTGTTGTCCGTCTGTGTTGATCGCGCGCCGGTCTCGGCGCTCGCGACGATCCGGTCGGGATGGGTGAAGATTTCGAAGCCGTCGTTGCGGGCCACCGCAATCAGCGTGATCCCGGCGGACTCGGCCATGCGGATGGCGAGCGCGGTCGGTGCTGACACTGCGACCAGAACGGGTGCGCCCATCGCCGCGGCCTTCTGCACCAGCTCGACGGAGACGCGGCTCGTCATGAGCACGATGCCTTCGGTCGCAACGCTTCGCGCCTGCGCGAGGTGGCCGGCGAGCTTGTCGAGCGCATTGTGGCGGCCGACATCCTCGCGGAGCGCAACGATGCCGCGCGCCGGCGTCCAGAACGCCGCGGCGTGCACGGCGCGGGTCTCGCGATTGAGCTTCTGCAGCGGCTCGATCGCGGCGAGCGCGGTCATGACGTCGCGCGGCGCGAAGCGCCGGCCCGCGGGCACGCGCGCCACCGGCCGCACCGCTTCCGCGATGGAGTCGATGCCGCACAGTCCGCAGCCGGTGGGACCGGCGAGGCTGCGCCGGCGCTCTGCCATGCGCACAGCAAGCTCCGGCGGCAGCCACATCCTGAGCTCGATGCCGTCGGTGAGCTCGACGACATCGAGCGAGATGATGTCGTCGCGGCTGGCGATGATGCCCTCGTTGAGGCTGAAGCCGATGGCGAAGTCGGTGAGATCCTGCGGGGTCGCCATCATGACGGCCTGGGTGCCGCCATTATAGGTCAGCGCGACCGCGGTCTCCTCCGGCACGCGGCGGTGGCCCTCGGTGAGGGCTCCGTCGCGCCAGACCAGACGATCCGCGATGCGCACTGCATCGGTCATGCTACTCCGCCGCCTCCACGATCGGGGCGATGCGACGCGAGTTGCGGGCCTGCTCGTCATAGGCCTTCTGCCAGTCCGATGGTCCGTTGGACTGCGACACCTGCACCGCCGTGACCTTGTACTCCGGGCAATTGGTCGCCCAGTCCGAATAGTCTGTCGTGATGACGTTGGCCTGGGTCAGCGGGTGGTGGAAGGTGGTGTAGACCACGCCCGGCGCCACGCGCTCGGAGATCAGCGCATGCAGCGTGGTCTCGCCGGCGCGGCTCGTCAGCCGCACCCAGTCGCCGTCGCGGATGCCGCGCTGCTCGGCGTCGTGCGGATGGATCTCCAGCACGTCCTCGCCATGCCACACCACGTTGTCGGTGCGCCTTGTCTGGGCGCCGACATTGTACTGCGACAGAATGCGGCCGGTGGTCAGCAGCAGCGGGAAGCGCGGGCCGGTGCGCTCGTCGGTCGCGACATACTCGGTGACCACGAACTTGCCCTTGCCGCGGACGAAGCCGTCGACATGCATGATCGGCGAGCCCTCGGGGAACTTCTCGTTGCAGGGCCACTGCACCGAGCCCATCTCCTCGAGCTTCTGGTAGGAAACGCCGGTAAAGGTCGGCGTCAGCGCCGCGATCTCGTCCATGATCTCGGACGGATGGTTGTACTTCATCTCGAAGCCCATCGCCTTGGCGAGACCGATCGTGACCTCCCAATCGGCGAGGCCGTTGCGCGGGCTCATCACCTTGCGCACGCGCTGGATGCGGCGCTCGGCGTTGGTGAAGGTGCCGTCCTTCTCCAGGAAGGTCGAGCCGGGCAGGAACACGTGGGCGTAGTTGGCGGTCTCGTTCAGGAACAGGTCCTGGACGATGACGCACTCCATCGACGACAGCGCCTGCACCACATGCGTGGTGTTGGGATCCGACTGCAGGATGTCCTCGCCCTGCACGTAGAGGCCCATGAAGGTGCCTTCGATCGCGGAGTCGAACATGTTCGGGATGCGCAGGCCCGGCTCAGGGTTGAGCTTGACGTTCCACATCGCCTCGAACTGGTCGCGCACGGCGTCGCCCGAGATGTGCCGGTAGCCCGGCAGCTCGTGCGGGAACGAGCCCATGTCGCAGGAGCCCTGCACGTTGTTCTGGCCGCGCAGCGGGTTCACGCCGACGCCGCGGCGGCCGATATTGCCGGTCGCCATCGCGAGGTTGGCGATCGCGATCACCGTGGTCGAGCCCTGGCTGTGCTCGGTCACGCCGAGGCCGTAGTAGATCGCGCCGTTGCCGCCCTTGGCGTAGAGCCGGGCCGCGCCGCGGATCGCTTCCGGGTCCACGCCGGAAATGCTGGCGATCGCCTCGGGGCTGTTCTTCTCGAGCGCGACGAACTCGGCCCAGTCCTGGAACTCGCTCCAGTCGCAGCGCTCGCGCACGAAGGTCTCGTTGACGAGGCCTTCGGTGACGATGACATGCGCCAGCGCGGTCAGGATGGCGACGTTGGTGCCGGGCAGCAGCGGCAGATGATAGTCCGCCTTGACGTGCGCTGACTTCACGAGGTCGATCTTGCGCGGATCGACCACGATCAGCTTGGCGCCCTCGCGCAGCCGCTTCTTCATGCGCGAGCCGAACACCGGATGCGCGTCGGTCGGGTTGGCGCCGATCACCATGATGACGTCGCTGTCCTCGACCGAGTCGAAGTCCTGCGTGCCTGCCGAGGTGCCGAAGGTGGTGGCGAGGCCATAGCCGGTCGGCGAGTGGCAGACGCGGGCGCAGGTGTCGACATTGTTGTTGCCGAAGCCGGCGCGGATCAGCTTCTGCACCAGATAGGTTTCTTCGTTGGTGCAGCGGGACGAGGTGATGCCGCCGATGGAGTCGCGGCCGTATTTGGCCTGGATGCCGCGCAGCTTGTCGGCGGCGAACTTGAAGGCCTCGTCATAGGAGACCTCGCGCCAGGGCTGGTCGATGGTCTCGCGGATCATCGGCTTGAGGATGCGCTCCTTGTGGGTCGCATAGCCATAGGCGAAGCGGCCCTTGACGCAGGAGTGGCCGCGATTGGCCTTGCCATCCTTGTACGGCACCATGCGGACGACTTCCTCGCCGCGCATCTCCGCCTTGAAGGCGCAGCCGACGCCGCAATAGGCGCAGGTGGTGACCGCCGAATGCTCCGGCTGGCCGATCTCAATCACGCTCTTCTCGGTCAGGGTCGCGGTCGGGCAGGCCTGTACGCAGGCGCCGCACGACACGCATTCCGAACCGAGGAAGCTCTCGCTCATGCCCGGCGACACCCGGCTGTCGAAGCCGCGGCCGGAGATGGTCAGCGCGAACGTGCCTTGCACTTCCTCGCAGGCGCGGACGCAGCGCGAGCAGACGATGCACTTGGAGGGATCGTAGGTGAAATAGGGGTTCGACTCGTCCTTCGGCAGCCAGGCCGGATTGGCCTCGCCGCAGGCGTCGGCGAACACATGGTTCTCACCCTGGTTGCCGTAGCGGACGTCGCGCAGGCCGACCGCGCCGGCCATGTCCTGCAGCTCGCAATCGCCATTCGCGGCGCAGGTCAGACAGTCGAGCGGATGGTCGGAGATGTAGAGCTCCATCACGCCCTTGCGCAGCTTCTTCAGCCGCTCGGTCTGGGTGTGGACGACGAGGCCCGCGGCCACCGGCGTGGTGCAGGAGGCCGGGGTGCCGGCGCGGCCTTCGACCTCGACGAGGCAGAGGCGACACGAGCCGAACGCGTCGACCATGTCGGTCGCGCACAGCTTCGGGATCTGCGTCCCGGCCTCCATGGCCGCGCGCATGATCGAGGTGCCCTCGGGAACGGTGATGCTCTGGCCGTCGATGGTGAGCGTGACCATCTTTTCGGACTTGGAGAGCGGTGTGCCGTAATCGGTTTCGTGGATGAGCGACATGGTCGGTGTCCTTGTTCCCGATATCTTATTCCGCAGCCTGCAGGCGCGGCTGCTGGGGGCCGAAATCTTCGCGGAAGTGCTTCAGCGCCGAGAGCACAGGGTAGGGCGTGAAGCCGCCGAGTGCACAGAGCGATCCGAGCTTCATAGTGCCGCAGAGGTCTTCGACCAGGGCGATGTTCTCGGCGACGCGCTCGCCGCGGCGGATCTTGTCGATGGTCTCGGCGCCGCGCGTCGAGCCGATGCGGCAGGGCGTGCACTTGCCGCAGGATTCGATGGCGCAGAACTCCATCGCGAAGCGTGCCTGCTTCGACATGTCGACGGTGTCGTCGAACACGACGATGCCGCCATGGCCGATCAGGCCGTCCTTGGCCGCGAACGCCTCGTAGTCGAACGGCGTGTCGAACAGCGCGCGCGGGAAGTAGGCGCCGAGCGGCCCGCCGACCTGCACCGCGCGGACAGGGCGGCCAGTGAAGGTGCCGCCGCCGACGTCGTCGACGAGTTCGCCCAGCGTGATGCCGAACGCGGTCTCGAACAGCCCGCCGAACTTGACGTTGCCGGCGATCTGGATCGGCATCGTGCCGCGCGAGCGCCCCATGCCGAAATCGGCATAGGCCTTGGCGCCTTCATTGAGGATGAAGGGGATCGCGGCGAACGATAGCAGGTTGTTGACCACGGTCGGCTTGCCGAACAGGCCATGATGGGCGGGCAGCGGCGGCTTGGCGCGAACCAGTCCGCGCTTGCCTTCGAGGCTTTCCATCAGCGCGGTCTCTTCGCCGCAAACATAGGCGCCGGCGCCGGTGCGCACCTCAAGATCAAAGGTGTGGTTGGAGCCGGCGATCTTGTCGCCGAGCAGGCCGGCCTTCCGGGCGATGTCGATCGCCTTGGTCATGGTGGCGATCGCGTGCGGATATTCGGAGCGCGTGTAGATGTAGCCCTTGGTGGCGCCCACCGCGATCCCGCAGATGGTCATGCCTTCGATCAGCACGAAGGGATCGCCTTCCATCAGCATGCGGTCGGCGAAGGTGCCGCTGTCGCCCTCGTCGGCATTGCAGATGACGTATTTGCGGTCGGCCGCCGTCTGCGCCACCGTCTTCCACTTGATGCCGGTCGGGAAGCCGGCGCCGCCGCGGCCGCGCAGGCCCGACGTCGTGACCTCGGCAATGACCGCATCCGGCGACAGCGTTAGCGCGCGCGTCAGACCCTTGTAGCCGCCATGGGCGCGATAGTCCTCGAGTGACAGCGGATCGACGATGCCGCAGCGGGCGAAGGTGAGGCGGGTCTGCCGCTTCAGCCACGGGATCTCCTCGGTCAGGCCGAGCGAGAGCTTGTGCGACTTGTCGGCGATGATGGCGTCGAGCAGCGACGGCACGTCGTCGGCTGTCACCGGACCGAAGCCGAAGCGGCCCTGCGCCGTCTCCAGTTCGACCAGCGGCTCCAGCCAATACAACCCACGCGAGCCGTTGCGGACGATCTCGATGTCGACATTGCGCTCCAGCGCCGCCTTGTGCAGCGCCTGCGCGACCTCATCGGCGCCGACAGCGAGCGCGCCGGCATCACACGGGACAAAAAGACGCACGCTCATCGCTGGGCCTCCGAGACGAGAGCATCGATCCGGGCTTCGTCGAGCCGGCCGACCAGGCGTCCATCGAGCATGGCCGACGGCGCGGTTGCGCACAGGCCGAGACAGTAGATCGGCTCGAGCGTGACGCGCTCGTCAGCCGTGGTGTTGCCGAGGGCGACGCCGAGCTTGGCCTCGGCGCGCGCCGCGAGCGCATCACCGCCGGCGGCCTGGCAGGCTTCGGCGCGGCACAGCTTCAGCACGTGACGACCGGCCTTCTTGGCGCGGAAATCATGGTAGAACGTGAACACGCCGTAAACCTCGGCGCGCGACAGGTTCAGGGCGGACGCGATCATCGGAATGGCATCCTCCGGCACGTAGCCGAACGTCTCCTGCAACGCATGGAGGATGGGCAAGGTTGCGCCCTCCATGCTGCTATGTTCGGCGATGATCTCGGCGCCGCGCGCCGCGTCCCAACTTTCGTACACCGGCGTCATCCTGATCCCGATTCTGCGTTGCAAGCGTTTCGCACATCCAAATTGGAATTGCTCAAGATATCAATAAAGCAGTCCCGTGCTGCGATAGCGAAACGCAATCGAGAGATAGCTAGAAGTTGACGAAAAACAGGCGTTCGCGCGACAGGGCTGCGGCGTGTTTTACCATGTCGGCGCCCCCCTCGTCGTGATAGGGTTTCACCATGGCTGGCAACGCCGAAAACGTGCGGAACCGGGCCGTTCAACCGCTGGAAGGCCGACCTCTTGATCGACAAGCTCGAACTGCTGCTGGCGTTGGCCAAGGAGCGTCATTTTGGCCGTGCGGCGGAGGCGTGCGGCGTCACCCAGCCAACCATGTCGACGAGCATCAAGCAGCTGGAGGAGATCCTTGGCGTGATGCTGGTGCAGCGGGGATCGCGGTTCCAGGGGTTCACGCCCGAAGGCGAGCGAACGCTGGATTGGGCGCGCCGGATCGTCGGCGACTTCCGGGCGATGCGCCAGGAGATCAACGGCCTCAAGGACAAGCTGTCGGGCGAGATCCGCATCGCAGCGGTGCCGACCGTGCTCGGCATGGTGGCCTCGCTGACGACGCCGTTCCGCGCCAAGCATCCGGAGGTCCGGTTCCGCATCATGTCGTGCACGTCGGCCGACGTGCTCGGCCTCTTGGAGAATCTCGAGGTCGATGCCGGCCTGACCTACATCGAGAACGAGCCGATTGGCCGTGTCAGAACCATCCCGCTCTACAACGAAAGCTACCGCCTGCTGACCGCGCCCGACGCGATGTTCGGCGATCGCGAGCAGGTGACTTGGCAGGAGGTCGGGCAGGTGCCGCTGTGCCTGCTGACGCCGGACATGCAGAACCGCCGCATCATCGATCGCGCGCTGCGCGCCGCCGGTAACGACGTCACGCCAACGCTCACCTCGAACTCGCTGCTCGTGCTCTACACCCATGTGAAGACCGGCCGCTGGGCCAGTGTCATGCCGGCCAAGCTTGCCGAGACGCTCGGCCTCGCCGACAAGGTGCGCTCGATCCCGATCATCGATCCCGTGATCAACTACCAGATCGGCCTCGTCATCCCGCAGCGTGACCCGATGACGCCGCTGATCGCAGCCCTGGTGCAGGTCGCGCGCGAGGTCGCACCGAGCCTGCAGGCGTGAGGCGCATGTCCGGCAGCTGAGTTGCCGCTGACGCCGTGTCTCACCACCGGCGGTGAACAATGCCCCTGGATTGCGCTCGCCATGACGGCGCAAATTGTCTCCTCCCGTCATTGCGAGCGCAACGAGGCAATCCAGGTTGCTGCCGTGGCGACGGTCGGCGTCGTCACCGACCTCGCTGGCGTCATCGGCAGACTTCGGGCTCTCATGCGGTCGCGGAACCCTGACCTTGCGCGTGGCGCGTGGTCTTCAGCTCATAATGCGCGGCATGGCCGTCATAGCGGCTGAGCAGCTTCCGCGCCGCGGGCGGCACCACCGCCGTGTCATGCGCTGGACCCGCAAAGCGAACCACCGCCGCCTGATCGACGAAGGTCATGATCGTCACGAATTCGACCTCGGCCTCCAGCGGTCTGCGCAGCAGCTCGATGCCTAGAAATCCTTCGATTGCCTGATCCACAATGGCCGGAAAGATTGTTGACCGCAGCAGCTCCTCATAGGCATCGGCATCCGCCGCCCTGGTCCAGCCGCGCCATATACGCTTCAGCATCTGATCGTCCTCCGTCGTGATGATGTTCACCCGAGAACTCGCACAGGCCGGTGGCAGTGCACTTGGTCAAAATTGCGCTTTCTGCGACCGATGTGTCAGACAGCCACCATCGCTCCGGGGCAAGACCTATAGGTCTTGAACTCGGAATCCGCCGTCCCGAACCATATGGAGATTCCAGCTTCCATCGTCAGCGAGGCCGCTTCGCGCCCTCCCATTGACGCCCCCCGAATTGAGGGTGATCGTGGCGTGGCAGGACTAATAGCCCGCAAACCTCTCCCGCATCACTTTCTCCTCTTGCCGGATGCGCAAGACGAGCGGCACGGCATAGATGGTCATGCCGACCACGAGCGTGACATAGGCGTGCAGCGTCAGGGCGTAGCCGATCAGCTCGGGCAGGATGTTGAGGAAGTAGTTGGGATGGCGGACCATCCGGAACAGCGGATGCGTCACCAGCGCATGATCCCGCGCGATCATCAGCTTGACGGTCCAAAACCGGCCGAGCAGCCGTGACACCACGAACAGCATCACCGCACCGAACAGATAGATCACGAACCCCGTGATGCTGACGGCGTCGACCGGGGCGTCGCGGACAAGGCCCTCGGTCGTCGCGGCCAGGTAGAAGGCGACATGGGCGATCGCAAGCCAGCGCGAAACCGACGCTCCGTATTCGGTCGCGCCGTTGGCGCGCAGCCGCTTCTCGTTGCGGATCGAGACGGCGAGCATGGCAAAACGATAGGCAAAGGCGGCGACAATGAAGGCGATGATCACGCTCGGCACTCCAGATTTCGGAGCGATTGCCTTAGTTGCCGATGCGCAGGTGCGTCAATACCACATTCTGCCAATGTTGCTTACTAAGTGCGAGGCCGATGTCAGCGCACGCGGCGAAAAGGGCAGATGATTGCAGACCTTGGGCGTCATGTACCGCGAGAGGTTGCTGGGACGACAGCGGTCTTTGTCGATGCAGCCGTGCACGACGACGTTTTTGTAGCTGGCGTAGGGTGGGCAAAGAGCCGCCCGCAGGGCGGCGCGTGCCCACCGTCTGCGTCGCGAACATCGGTGGCCACGGCGCGCGAGAGAGCACAGCTCAACGCGCGTCTCGCGGGCGCGCCTTTGCCCACCCTACGGCACCACGCACGCAACTCATGCCGCGACGGAGATGCTCGCTGTTGCCTTATGGGCGTCGCGGGGCAGGGTGACGCGGACCACGGTGCCGAACTCCAGCCGCGAGCGCAGCCGCATCGAGCCGCCGTGCAGCTGGGCCAGCGAGCGGGCGATCGCGAGCCCCAGGCCGGAGCCGTGATAGGTCTTGGTCATCTGGCTCTCGACCTGCTCGAACGGTCGGCCGAGCCGCGCCAGCGACTGGGCGGGGATGCCGATGCCAGTGTCGGCGATGATGAGCACGACCTTGTCCTCGAACACGCGGCTGCGCATCGTGACCCGGCCGCCTTCGGGAGTGAACTTCACCGCGTTGGACAGCAGGTTGACCATGATCTGCTTGGTGGCGCGGCGGTCGGCGACGACGGGGATGCTGCCTCCGATGTCGGCGTCGAGCACCAGGCTCTTGTCCTGGGCGCGGCCGGAGACGACGCGCAGGGATTCGGCTAGCGTCTTGGCGAGGTCCAGCGGCTCCATGTCGAGCTTCATGCGGCCGGCCTCGATCTTCGACATGTCGAGGATGTCGTTGATCACTTCGAGCAGATACTGACCAGAGGTCAGGATGTCGTGGCAATACTCCTGATATTTCTCCGAGCCGAGCGAGCCGAACATGCCGCTGCCCATGATCTCGGAGAAGCCGATGATGGCGTTGAGCGGCGTGCGCAGCTCGTGGCTCATGTTGGCGAGGAATTTCGACTTGGTCTGGTTGGCTTCCTCGGCGCGGGTCTTTTCCTGCGAGTACTTCTCGGCGAGGTCGGCGAGCTCGATCGCCTGGCGCTCCAGCGCGCTCTGCGAGCGCTGCAGGTCGATCACGGTGGCGCGCAGGCGCAGGTCGTTGTCGACGAGCTTCTGCTCGTGCTCCTTGATGCGGGTGATGTCGGTGCCGACCGAGACGTAGCCGCCGTCCTTGGTGCGGCGCTCGGAGATGTGCAGCCAACTGCCGTCGTCGAGCTGGGCCTCGAAGGTGCGCCCGCCCGGCGCCTGCTGGCTGTGGTCGTGCAGCCGGGTGCGGATCTCCGGCATCTTGCCGACCTCGATGACGGTCTCGTAGGAGGTGCCGGGGATCACGGCTGAGTCCGGCAGCTTGTGCAGCTTCTGGAAATGCGAGTTGCACAGCACGAGCCGGTTGTTGGCGTCCCACAGCACGAAGGCTTCCGAGATCGTCTCGATCGCGTCCCGCAGGCGGAGGTCGGCCTCGACGGTCTTCTCGACCAGGCTCTTCTGCTCGGTGACGTCGACCGCGATGCCGATCAGGTGCAGGCCGGAGTCGGAGGTGCCCTGGCTGAGCTCGCAACGGACCCGGAGCCAGATCCAGTGGCCCTCGGTGTGGCGCATCCGGAAGCTCTGGTCGATCTGGTGGATGCCGCCGGCGACGAGCTGGTCGGCGATCGCGAACAGGTCGATGTCGTCCGAGTTCACCAGCGCGTTGACCTCGCCGAAGGTGAGGAGGTCGGTGCGGTTTTCGAGGCCGAGCATCGCGAACATCGAGTTCGACCAGAAGATGCGCCCGCGCGACAGGTCCCAGTCCCACAGCCCGCAGCGGCCGCGGTTGAGTGCGGTGTCGATGCGGCCACGCACCGCGTCGTTGATCAGGTCGCCCTCGCGGGCGCGCGTCGACTGCCAGTGGAAGGCGAAGCCCAGGATCAGCACGACGAAGCCCGTCGTCGCCGACAAGGTTACGGAGAGCGCGGCGTCCGAGCCCCAGATCGGCTCGAGCTTCTCCTGGATCACGACGACGCGGCCGGGCAGCGCCTTGATCAACTGTGACACCGCGAAGGCCGGACGGCCGTTCGGCAAGGTGATCTCGGTGACCGCGCCCTGCAGGCCGGGCGTGGCCAAGAGCTGCGCGGTCGAGATCAGATCGAGGATGCGGTCGTTCTCGCCGAGCGCTGCGTCGACCGGAACCCGGGCCAGGATGCGGTGGTCGGCGCCGGTGACGATCACGTGGCGTCCGGCCGCCGCTCCCCAGGCGGGGATCAGGTCGGGCAGCAGGCTCTGCAGATGCTCGATGTGGGCGATGCGGTCCGGGCGCATCGCCAGATGACCGATGCGGTCGGCGAGCAGGTCGGAGATCGCGGCTAGGTCGCGCTTGGTCGCGCCGCGCTTCTGACGGCTCTGGTCGAGCACCTGGACGAAGGCGCCGAGACAGATGGTGACGAGAAAGGCGATGATCAAAGTAGGGACAGCACGACGCAATACCGGCTCAGCAGTCAGCAGTCTTTGATAGGCCGGTTTCGCGATCGATTGCGCCAACCCTTTGATGGAATCAGAAGATTGGACGCACGCGTTCGCGGCATGCGCACGCGCCATGCTGTAGACCCCCGAAACTTCTTGGATACCCGAATTTCGAAAGAGCCCCAGCCGCTTCCGAATCAAGTTGATTTGAATCCAGATTTGTCGGGCTGTCGAGAGTCAACGATTTGGCAAAAGCTAATAAATCTTATCCAATGCGGAATTGCCATGGCGAAAAGCCGGCAGAGTGAGTCCGAAGCGGGAACGCAGCATGACGTTCATGCTTCAGCCGTGCGGCGGCTCGGCGTGACTGATGACGCGCTTGACGCTCGGGAAGGCGCGACGCACCCCGCGCTCGATGTGGTCGACATTGTCGTGCACCTTCAGCACGCTCATCGACGGTGCGGCGCGGCAGTGGAAGTTGACGATCTCGCCGGCCTCGGTGTTGCGGACGCGGACATTGTGCACGTCGTACATGTCGGTCTCGGCGGCGAGGCGCTGCAGGGCCTCGGCGATCTCGGCGATCCGCTGCGCCGGCGCATCGACGCCGAATGGCAGCTCGGGCTCGAGCGGCTCGATATGGGTGTCGACCTCGACGTCGGCGCCGAATTCGTCGCGGATGCTGCGTTCCAGCTCGTGCGCGATCGCATGCGCTCCGAACAGGCTCATGTCGCCGTCGACCTCGAGGTCGATCGCGACGATCAGGCGGCCACCGACGTCATGGACGGTGACGTGATGGATCGCGAGGCCGGAATTGCGCGCGATCACCATGATGCGCTCGCGCACGCTCTCGTTGCTGAGCGCGACCGGCACCGTCGTGAAGGTGACGTCGGCGCCGGACAGGCTGGCATCGACCGCGGCCTGCGCATCGCGCTTGATCTCGTGCACGCGGTCGATCGGGTAGGTGCGCGGCACCTGCACCGTGGCGTCGACGAAATGCGTCGCGCCGACGAGCCGGACCCGTAGCCGCTCGACATCGACGACGCCATTGATCGAACGGATCGCGGCGCGCGCCTTCTCGGCCGCACCCTCTGGCGCGCGGTCGAGCAGTGTTTCTACGGTGGAGCGCGCCAGCCGCAGGCCGAGCACGGAGATCATCAGGGCGACCGCGACCGCGGCGGCGGAATCCCCCCACCAGAACCCGAACGCGGTGAGGAAGAGGCCGGCGATGACGGCGATCGAGCCGAGCACGTCGGAGGCGAAATGCAGCGCGTCGGCGGCGAGCGCCTGGCTGTGGGTCTCGTGCGCGGCGCGGTGCAGCGCGCGGGCGCGCCAGAAGTTGACGGCGATGTCGACCAGCAGCACCACGAACGGAATCGCCGACAGCGACGGCGGCGGTGCCGCCTCGCGCAGCCGGCTGACGGATTCCACCAGCACGCCGCCGGCCAGCACGTAGAGCAGGGCGATGACGCCCAGCGCCGACAGGCTCTCCAGCTTGCCGTGGCCGTAATGATGCTCGTCGTCGGCCGGCCGGTCCGATACCCGAACCACCATCCAGGTGATCACGGTGGCGACGACGTCGACGGCGCTGTGCAGCGCCTCGGAGACGAGCGCGAGGCTGCCGATCAGGATGCCGACGATGAACTTCGCCGCGGCCATGCTGGCGCTCGCCGCGATCGAGATCGCGGCGACACGGGTTTTCCCGGAATCGACATGGGAGGCGGCGTCTCTCATGGCGGCGGATGTAGCAGCCGAGGCCGCACCATGAAAGCCGGGATCGCGCGGTCCATGGGCGTGGACCGCGCGCTGTTTCGAGTGCTTCTAAATCTCAGAAGGTTGCGTTCACAAGGTCACCACGATCTTGCCGAGATGCTTGTTCGCCTCCATGTGCGCGAACGCCGCGCCAATGTCGTCGAAGGCGAAGACGCGGTCGATCGGCAGCCGCAGCGTGCGCTGCTCGACCGCACTCCAGATGTCCTTTTTCACCTCGTCGAAGATCGTACGGATCTCCTCGATCGAACGGGTGCGGAAGGTGACGCCGACATAGGTGATGCGGCGCGCCGCGTGGAGGTCGAAGTTGAAGTCGCCATGGGTGCCGCCGAGCCGGCCGACATTGACGATGCGGCCGAGGACTTTGGTCGCGGCGAGGTTCTGATTGGCGACCTTGCCCGACACCTGGTCGATGATCAGATCGACGCCCTCGCCGTTGGTCGCCTGCAGCACCTGATCGACCCAGGCGGGATCGCTGGAGTCGATGGCGAGGTCGGCGCCGAACTCGTTGAGCCGTTGGCGGCGCATCGCATCGGTCGAGGAGCCGATCACCAGCGAGGCGCCCTTGAGCTTTGCGATCTGCATCGCCATCAGGCCGACGCCGGAGCTCGCGCCCTGGACCAGGACGCGCTGGCCCGGCTGCAAAGCGCCGTTGGTGATGACGGCGTTGTGCATCGTGGTCAGCGCGATCGGCAGCGTGGCGGCCTCGTCGAAGTTCATGTTCGACGGCGCGTGGAACAGGCGGCCATGGTCGGCAAGGGTGTATTCGGCGAACGCCGCGCTGCCCGAGCCCATGACCTTGTCGCCGATCTTGACGCCCCTGGCGTCGGGACCGAGCTCGGCGACCTCGCCGGCCCACTCCATGCCGAGCACGGTGCCGACGCCGCCGGCGGCGCCATGCACATGCCCCTTTGTCATGCCGAGGTCGGCGCGATTGAGGCCGCAGGCGCGCACGCGCACCAGGACCTGCGTGCCCTTCGGCGCGGGCTTGGCGATATCGGTGATCGCGGCGCCCTGGGCGCCGTAGACATAGGCTTTCATCGCGAGGAATCCTGTCGGGTCGGCATGAGCGGCGACCTTACTGTGCCGCTCCTCTCTGCGCACCGCCTAACAGGCGGCGCGCTGCTCCGACAAGACTCTCTCAGTCATGAACTGGTTCCGCTGACGGGGCTGGACGCGTCAGGCGGCGACCGGAGCTTCCGCTTCGTCGAAGGCGCTGGAGACATCGCGCATGCTGATGACGCCGGCGAGCGCGAAGTCGACGATGACGGGAAGGTGGCGGATGTGGTGCACGTTCATCAGGTGCCGCACGTGCTCGAGCGTATCCTCGGTGCTGCAGGAGATCAGCCGCTGCGGCGAGATCAACTGCGAGACCTTCAGGTTGACGCCGGCGGCGCCATGCTCGGCGATGGCGCGTACGACATCGCGTTCGGTGAACATGCCGGCCGCGGTGTTGCCTTCGGTGCGGACGACGTCCTTGACGACGAGGGCGCTGACATTGCTGGCGCGCATCAGCTGCGCCGCGACGCCGACGGTCTCGTTCATTCGCACCGTGATCACGCGCGCCGTCTTGTTGCGCAGGATGTCTCCGACTTTCATGGCACCCTCCCGTTTGTTGATAGTGAACGGAGGGAAGTCTGGTATACGTTATTCCAGAAGTCAATCGGGTTTGACGGCTTTTCGCGCGCTCGGCCACCGAAAAAACACGTCAGCGACACTGCCGGAGCTGCCGGATATGACCGCCAGCGTCCTGCTCCTGCGCAAAAAAAGAGGCGCACCGTGGTGCGCCTCCCGAAGTCGCGGGAAGAAACAGTGGCGTCACGCCATCCGGGCGTCCTGCGTCACCGGCTCGGTAACCGGCTCCTTGCCGAGGATGAAGGCGCGGCGCAGCGGCTTGATCACGAACAGCGCCATCAATGCGGCCGTCGCGTTCAGCCCGACGCCGATCACGAACACGGCCTGCCAGCCATATTTTGCGGAGACGAGGCTTGCGAGCGGGACCAGCAGCGAGGCGGTGCCCTTCGCGGTGTAGAGCATGCCGTTATTGGTCGCGGCGTATTTGCTGCCGAACGTATCGCCCGAGGTCGCCGGAAACAGGCTGTAGATTTCGCCGAAGACGCCGAAATAGACGGCGGTCGCGAGCACGAACACGATCGGATTGTGCCCGTAGCTCGACAGCGTCAGCAGCATCAAAGCGGCCGTGCCGAAGGCGATGAACATGGTGTGCTCACGACCGATCGTGTCGGAGATCCAGCCGAACACAGGGCGGCCGAAGCCGTCGAAGATTCGATCGAGCGAGATCGCAAACGTCAGCGCCGCCATCTGGAAGCCGGCGAGCGTCACCGGCTCGTTGGCGATCTTGAAGTCGTGGGCGATCGGGGCGATCTGGGCGGCGGTCATCAGGCCGCCCGAGGCCACCATGACGAACACCAGATACATGATCCAGAAGATCGGCGTGCGCAGCACCTGCGGCGGGGTGTAGTCGATCTTGCTCTGCGGCAAATTGAGCTGCTTCTTGCGGGCCGGCGCCGCGACCGTCGGCGGCCGCAGGAAGATCGCGAGCACGAACACGACCAGCCCCTGGCCGATGCCGAAGGTGAAGAAGGCGCTCTGATAGCCGCTCGAGGCGATCATGCTGGCGATCGGCACCACGGTCAGCGCGGCACCGGCGCCGAAGCCCGCGGCGGTGGCACCCGCGGCGAGGCCGCGGCGGTCGGGAAACCATTTCAGCGCATTGCCGACGCAGGTGCCGTACACCGCGCCCGCGCCGATGCCGCCGATGACGGCGCCGGCGTAGAGCAGGGTGAGCGAGTCGGCGTAGGAGTTCAGCATCCAGGCCAGCGAGATCATGACGCCGCCGAACATGATGACGACGCGCGGACCGTATTTGTCGACGAACCAGGCCTCGACCGGCACGAGCCAGGTTTCGGTGACGACGAAGATCGTGAAGGCGAGCTGGATCGCCGTGCGACCCCAATGATATTTCGCGTCGATCGGATCGACGAACAGCGTCCAGCCATATTGCAGGTTGGCGATCATCGCCATGCAGACGATGCCCATTGCGAGCTGGATCCAGCGGAAGCCGCTGGACTGTGCCTGGACAGGCGGTGTTGCCTCTGTGCTGGAAACCATGTGTCCTCCCAAACGCGCTCTCTTGGAGGATGCCGCTGCGAGCGCGCTCCTCATCTGCGCACTGAACCATTCTGGTATAATATATTCCAGTCCGCAATATGGCCTGCGACACAGGGCGCGACATGTTGCTTTGCAGCGAGACCGAAATCTCCGCCAAGCAAAAGAAAACGCTCGGCAAAATGCCGAGCGTCGTCAATCTGGAAGCGTTTTTTTTATTTTTGTTGCAGCGCGAAGGGATGCGTCAGAGCGTCGATTTCTGCACCACGACCCTCCGCCAGGGCTTGAGCACCGCGATCGCGAGGATCGATGCCAGGATGTTGGCGCCGGCCGCGATGATGAAGACGCGATCCCAGTTGCCGCTCGATTGCTGCATGTAGTTCGCGATCGGCACCAGCAGCGCGGCCGTGCCCTTGGCGGTGTAGAGCAGGCCGGCATTGGTGGTGGCGAACTTGGTGCCGAACGTGTCGGTGCAGGTCGAGGGGAAGAGCGAGTAGATCTCACCCCAGGCGAAGAACACGAAGCCGGAGAGGATCACGAACCACACGGGATCATGGCCCAGCATGTACAGCGCCCAGATGCCGATGCCTTCCATGCCGAAGGCGATGAACATCGTGTTCTCGCGGCCGATGTTGTCCGAGATCCAGCCGAAGAACGGACGCGTCAGGCCGTTCAGCACGCGGTCGATGGTGGCTGCGAAAGTCACCGCCGTCATGGTCATGCCGATCAGCGTCACCGGAATGTTGTCGACCTTCCAGTCGCCGGCGATCGGCTTGAGGTTGGCCGTCACCATCAGGCCGCCGGCGCCGACGATCACGAACATGAAGTACATCAGCCAGAAGATCGGCTGACGGATCACTTCGGTCGGGTTGTAGTTGCGACGGCTCTGCACCAGGTTCGTGTTCTGAGCAACGGCCGGCACCTGGCCTTCCTTGGGCGCGAACAGGAAGAAGGCGAGGATGACGATGATGATGCCCTGGCCGAGACCGAAATACAGGAAGGTGGTCTGAAAGCCGGAGTCGCGGATCATGGCCTGGATCGGCGCGACTGTCAGCGCCGAGCCGGCGCCGAAGCCGGCTGCCGTGATGCCTGCCGCGAGGCCGCGCTTGTCGGGAAACCACTTCAGCGCGTTGCCGACGCAGGTGCCGTAGACGCCGCCGGCGCCGATGCCCGCGATGATCATGCCGAGATAGTAGCCGTTGAGCGAGGTGGCGTAGGCGTTGATCATCCAGCCGATCGCGCAGAGCACGCCGCCGACGAGCACGACGATGCGCGGGCCGTATTTGTCGACGAACCAGCCCTCGACCGGCACGAGCCAGGTTTCGAACAGCACGAACAGGGTGAAGGCCCACTGGATCGAGGCGCGATCCCAGCCGAACGTCTTGGCGATATCCGGGACGAAGAAGGTCCAGCCATATTGATAGTTGGCGATCATCACCATCGCCAGGACGCCAACCGCGAGCTGCGTCCAGCGATAGGCGTCGCTTACTCTTGCAGATGCGGGCGCCCCCGCGTGAGCCAAGTCCGTCATGTTTCCTCCAGGGCTGTCTATTTTGTCCTAACAGCTATGCGGAGTTTGGTATATGATATGCCAATAGACAAGCGGATTCATCGACCCCGTGCGGTCTGGTAGACCAGCGATCGACGAAAAAAGCCTGCAGAAGCAAGGCAAATCGCTGCAGCGACAATACGACGCAGCAGAGGATATTTGTAGCTCAACTATCGGAGTAGGGGCGAGTTTATGCGGCGACCGCCCGCAACCGGTTGTAGCCCTGCTGGATCGCCGACCAGAACAGCGCGATCAACCCGAGCGCCATGATGGTGCCGACCAGTCCGTTGGAGAAGAATATCGCGAGCGATCCCTGGGATCCCAGCAGCGACTGCCGGAAGGCCTCCTCGGCCTTGTCGCCGAGCACGATGGCGAGCACCAGCGGCGCGAGCGGATAGCCACACTTCTTGAACAGATAGCCGAGCACGCCGAACACCAGCATCAGCACGACGTCGAACGTGCTGCTGTGCACCGAATAGGCGCCGATCGCACAGAGCACCAGGATGAGCGGGGCGATGATGCTGAAGGGAATGCGCAGGATCGCCGCGAAGACCGGGACGCAGGTCAGCACGACGAGCAGGCCGGCGAGGTTGCCGAGATACATCGAGGCGATCAGACCCCAGACGAATTCCTTCTGCTCGACGAACAGCATCGGGCCGGGCTGGAGGCCCCAGATCAGGAGGCCACCGAGCAGCACCGCCGCCGTGGGGGAGCCGGGTACGCCGAGCGACAGCATCGGCAGCAGCGCCGCCGTGCCCGCCGCATGGGCCGCCGTCTCGGGCGCGACGACGCCCTCGATCTCGCCATGGCCGAAATTCTTGCCGCGCTTGGAGAGGCGCTTGGCGATGCCGTAGCTCATGAACGACGCCGGTGTCGCGCCGGCGGGGGTGATGCCCATCCAGCAGCCGATCACGCAGGAGCGCAGCGACGTCAGCCAATACGCCGGCATCTCCTTCCAGGTGTGCAGCACCACCCGCAGATTGATCTGCGCGTTGCCGCCGCGGAAGCTCAGGCCTTCCTCCATCGTCAGCAGGATCTCGCCGATGCCGAACAGGCCGATCACGGCGATCAGGAAGTCGAAACCGTTGAGCAGCTCGGTGATGCCGAAGGTGAGCCGGAGCTGGCCGGTGATGGAATCCAGGCCGACTGCGGCGAGCGCGAAACCGATCATCATCGCCGCGATCGTCTTGAACGGCGGCTCCTTGCTCAGGCCGACGAAGCTGCAGAACGCGAGGAAGTAGACGGCGAATTTCTCGGCCGGGCCGAACTGAAGCGCGAAGCCGGCCACCAGCGGCGCGATCAGCGTGATCATGATGACCGCGAACAGCGCGCCGACGAAGGACGAGGTGAACGCTGCCGTGAGCGCCTCGCCGGCCTTGCCCTGCTGCGCCATCGGGTAGCCGTCGAACGTGGTCGCGACCGACCATGGTTCGCCGGGTATGTTGAACAGGATCGAGGTGATGGCGCCGCCGAACAAGGCACCCCAATAAATGCAGGACAGCATGATGATGGCCGAGGTCGGCGGCATGCTGAAGGTCAGCGGCAGCAGGATCGCGACGCCGTTGGCGCCGCCCAATCCCGGCAGCACGCCGATGATCACCCCGAGCACGATCCCGAGGATCATCACCATGATGTTGAAGGGTTGGAGCGCGACGGCGAAGCCGTGAAATAGATTGGCGAGTTCTTCCATGCCAGCTTGGTCCTGCAACCCTCAGCGGATGAGTTTTCGTGTCAGAGTCCGAGCCAATCCTCGACCGGCCCCTTGGGGAGGGGGACCATGAACCAGCGCTCGAAGATCAGATAGGTCACGACCGGCATTCCGATCGCGACCGCCGCCACCGTGAGCCAGCCATATTTGCCAAGCCAGCGCATGAACCAGGCGATGAAGATCATGGAGGCGACGTACAGGCCGGTGAAGGGCAGGGCGCCGACGTAGATCGCCGTCGGCACCACCACGCTCATGACCTGGCGGAGCTGACGCCATTCGGCGAAGACGCTGCCGTCAGCCTCGCGCAGCGTGTTGCGGACATTCATCGCGCTCGCTGCGATGATGAACAGGCCGACGTAGAACGGGAAGAATCCCGCGCGCGGCCCCTCGGCGCCCCAATTGATCCCCGCCTTCACGCTGCCGAGGATCACGATGATCCCGAACAGCGCGATCGCGAGCGTGACGCCGAGTTCGACCGCCTTGTGGCTGGGCCCGGCGGATCCTCCCTGGCTTCTCATGCGAGCCGCTCAGTTCGAGGCGAGGAAGCCGGCTTCCTTCATCAGGAGCTCGTGACGCTTCTCTTCGGTCTCAACCCACTTCGCGTAGTCCGCACCGGTCATGAAGGTGGTGTTGAAGGCGCCGGTCTTCATGAAATCCTGCCACTCCGGGGTTTCCCGCACCTTCTTGAACAGGTCGACGTAGTATTCGATCTGGTCCTTGGTGGCCCGCGGCGACATGAAGATGCCGCGCAGCATCAGGTATTCGATGTCGAGGCCCTGCGACTTGCAGGTCGGAATGTCCTTCCAGGCCTTGCCGTCGGTGATCGGCTCGCCGTAGCCCATCGGCTTGTCGTCGAACACGCAGAGCGGCCTGACCTTGCCGCCGCGCCACTGCGCCACCGCTTCGATGGGATTGTTGACGGTGGAGTCGATGTGGTTGCCGACCAGTTGCACGGCCACTTCGCCACCGCCCTTGTAGGGGATGTAGGTGAACTTGGCGCCCGTCGCCTTCTCCATGGCCACCGTGATGATCTGGTCTTCCTGCTTCGAGCCGGTGCCGCCCATCTTGAGGGTGCCCGCGCCTTGCTTGACCGCGTCGATGTAGTCCTTGGCGGTCGTGTAGGGCTTGTCGGCGTTGACCCAGAGCACGAATTCGTCGAGCGCCAGCATGGCGACCGGTGTGAGGTCCTTCCAGCTGAACGGAATGCCGGTCGCGAGCGGCGTCGTGAACAGGTTCGACAGGGTGATGATGATCTTGTGGGGGTTGCCGGCTGACGCCTTGACGTCGAGGAAGCCTTCGCCACCGGCACCGCCGGACTTGTTGATGACGACCAGCGGCTGCTTCATCAGATTGTGCTTGGTGACGATGCCCTGAATCGTCCGAGCCATCTGGTCGGCACCGCCGCCGGTTCCGGCCGGAACGATGAACTCGACGGGCCGGACGGGCTCCCATCCCGCCAGAGCCGGGATATGCCCCACCATCAGGGCGAGGCCGGCCACAACGGCCACGCGCATGGAACGCTTCATCGACGCTTTCTCCCCTTCATTCCCGGACCGCACGGCTTCTTCCGGCCGCTATGCCCAATCGAACCACTGACCGTCGAGTCCGGCTGGTGTCATCCTCCACCGTGACGCGCTTCAGGTCGTCGCCGGCCTTGGACTCTCTCGCAAGGCCCATGCAGCCAAAAGTTGTAGTGGCGGCCTGGGTCATGCAGCAAGACGTGCATCCGCAGCAAATCGACCGATTTGATTTTGGTATGAAGATGTGACCGACCGCAATTGAGGAGATCGGTTGGGATGCTCACGGGGCCAATTTGTCGCAGGCCGCGGGGGGGGGGGCGCAAAAGCAAAAGCCCCGGAGGTCCGGGGCTCTTGATTGGGCTTCGCTGCTGCTTGCGCGCGCGAAGCGCGCCGGCCTCAGAGGCCGAAATATGGCAGGTCGCCGTTGCGGTTGGCGGCGCGGGCGCTCGTCATGAGAACACGATCGAGGGTCGCCAGCAGGCGGCCGAACAGGGACACGGGCTGAACGAGGGGGAGGGCGGCGGTCTTGGCCATGGTTTGTCTCCATCAGTTGGGCGGTACGACGTTCCGACTGAGGAGAATTTACGTATACCAGATGCCAGATACAACGCGTGATATTGCATAGCGGCATGAGGATTTTGCGCTGCAGCAGGAATGCCACAATTTGAATTCCCTATCGAAGGCGGCATTTTCATATGGAAAGAGCCGCCCAACCTGGGCACCGGATCGTCTCGATCCTGCTTGGCGGACCGAGCCGGCAAAGTCTGGGTATCTCGGCGACTGCTGAGAGCTGCCATCCCGTTCGTCTATCCCCCCGCGAGCAACGCGACGGAACAATCGGCCCGAGGTGAGGGAACTGTGCTGCCCGGGCCGCAGTTACTCTGCAATGAAGCGGAGTGGCGCCGCCGGATGTTGATCGTTCAGTCCGTCGCGCTGTATTCCTCGAAACGTATCATCAGCAGACCTGAGGGCGAAGGAAAGGCCATGCGCGCCTTGATCCTGGCACTGTCCATCCTGGCGATCGCCGGAAGCGCGCAGGTCGCTCACGCTGGTCTGAGCAGCACACCTCGTGAAGCGTCGGCACCCGCCGATACCGTGATCGCTGCCCAGGACGCCAATCAGCAGGCCGAGAATCAGATCGGCCTCACCAAGGCGAAGCGTCGCGCCGTGCAACGTGGGCTGACCCGGCTCGGGTTCGGCACCAAGATCAACGGGACGTTCGACGATTCGACCCGCGCGGCCCTCGCCCATTGGCAGGAGGAGCGCGGCTACCCCGCGACCGGCTTCCTCAACGCCGCCCAGCACAAGGCGCTGATGGACGCGGCCACTGAGGCTGCCAAATCCGACCGCCAGGCCCGTCGCAGCACGGGACGCGCGCGACATCAGCGGAATGTGGGAGGTCCGATCGGCGCGATCGGCGGCGCGATGCATCGGGTGGTGGGCGGAATATTCGGCAGGTAAGCGTTCAACCTCGAAAGAGCTGGAAGACGTCTAAGGCAAGCTTGTCTGTTCGAGGACGGCCCGTCGGGCCGCATGGCTGCGCAGGAGCGTCAGCCACCATTCGTTGATCACGGCTTAGATCAAGCAGGCACGGGCAGCTTAGGAAGCGAGCCCGTAGCAGCGCCGGTAGAAAGCAAGGTGTTGCCGCGGCATGAAACCATCAAAAGCGCCGGTGCGCTTATCATCCTGAAGTCTGGCAAGAAGCTCTTTCGCTTCGGCGGCGCTGCTCGAACGCAGGAATTCTTCAGTGGCTTCGAGACCAGCCCCGCAGACGAACTGAATGTCGATATAGCATCCTGCGTCGAAGGACGACATCTTGGCGTCGTAGATCAGAAGAGCATCACTGGCGTTGCCGGCCGAGAACAGCTGTATGCATAGCAGCAGCAACGGCTCATTGCTGGCGCGAGCGGCGTCGGCCGTCTCGGCTTGGATGAGACGGCGGAATTCAGGAAGATCCTCCGCAACCGGCGTGAGACCGAAGCGGGCGAGCAGTTCGTTTTCGTCCATGCGAGCAGAATCGAGCGGATCGGCGGTGCGGTCAACTCACATGCCGGCAAATCTCCAAGCCGACCATTGCTGCTCCAGAAATCCGTTGACTGTGAAGGAGGGGGTGTAGTGATAGTTGCCCGCTATCGGGCTGGCAGGGATCGAGGGGGCGTTCATGGGGCGAACGTGGCGGCCGGGGAAGAGGTTGGCGTCCCTGAGCGGCATTGTCGTTTGTGCGTTGACGCTCATGGCGTGCAGTAGCGCCGAGCGGCGCGCGTTTTTCCCGCCTGAGAGGCCCGACCCGAGAGAGACAGCTGCCGTTGCGGCCGAGATGCCCAGGAACTACCGGTCGCTGGTGGCCGAGCAGATCCGGGCGTTCTACCGCTATCGCCACGTGCTGCGCGATGCCAAGATCACGCCGCCCTACCAGCGCTATGGCGGGCTGCTGCGCGGCGGCACGATGCCGGCCGTGTGCGTCGCGCTGTATCGCGCGAACGCGTTCGGAATCGTGGTGAGGGACAATCTCGTCTTTGCCTACCGGGACGGGGAGATGCGCAGCATTCTTCTCGGAACGGAGTCCTGCAGCGACCTGTCCGACTTCACCGAGCTCAAGCGCTCCTGACGCGTCGACGGAACACAGCAACCGTATGAGTTGCGTTCGATTAAGATCATCAAGGGGGATCTGATGAAACTCGCGCTGGACGGGCATTTCGACGTGATCGTGCATGGTTGCAATTGCCAGTGCGCCATGGGGCAGGGCTTGCGAAGCGCATCAAGGGATCCTTTCCCGAGGCCTGTGCGGCCGATCTGTCGACGACGAAGGGCAGCCGCGAAAAGTGGGAGCCATATCGGCGGCGACCGTCACCCAGTTCCACTGGCGCGGGCCCGGCGTTCTCGTTGATTCCGCTGCCGTCAGAGCGGTCATGAAGGAAGTGAAACTCAGATATCCCGAGCACCGAATCGGTTATCCGAAGATCGGCGCCGGTTTGGCCAAGGGTGATTGAACACTGATCGCAGAGATCATCGACGCCGAGCTCGAGGAGGAGGATCACACCCTGGTGGAGTATGTGCGCTGAGCACGTGCGACACGCTTGGCGCTCAACAATACGGCCCAGCCATCCATCGCGTGATGCGCCACCGAATGATCGAGAAGCGGTTTCGAAAGCGTGCTGGATTTGATCCGCCCGGTTCACAGAGTCCGAAGTGATCGGACTTGGACGGAAGAGTCTGTCCGCCCTCGCGCCACACCAGGCTTTGATGGGGCAGTGCGGTTGCCTATCGAAACATCCAGAAATCGCCAACTGGTCCAGCCGGTTCTCTTTTGGGCGGCCCCAGGACGTCGCTTTGACCTAGGCTGCCCGACTGCGCGATCGTGCAGACTCTCGTCTGCAAGGTCTCGGTTTTCTTGTGGCCGGCCTTGAGCATATCCACGACGTCAGGCCGAATTCTGCAATCGGTCGAATGAGCTTCGACATATTCGATCATCTTGAGTTCGGCCTGAGAGAAACTGCGAATTAGTTCACAGGCGTCTTCCGGCGTTGCGCGGCGCTCTGCGGCAGCCTTGATCAGCTGCCCGCGCCGCTGTGCCTCCTCGCGCAAGGGAAAAAATCCCTTGCAGACGTCCGAAGGGCCGCCAGCAGTCGCCGGCGCGCTGTCGAACTGTGGAGGGGCGGCGGCCTGCCCCGGTAGCGGCGCTGGGAATGCGCCCTGCGCAAAGGCGTGACCCACGGCCGGGGTCATCGCGGCAACGACGAAGCGTAAAATCAGGCGCCGGGCGACCCTTGCGATCACGATCCGCGCTTCGTCAGCATTGTCTCCGAAAGCTCCAGCCATTTGGCGCGATCCCTTTTGACTTGTAACCTCGCTGAGCAACGACAGCTTTCCGTCACACATGGGCAGGCTTAGGAGGACGCCGAAGGTTTGGTGACAGTGCATTGAACTCAGCCCGGCGGCGATGGCGCGACGCGCCGAATGATCATGTGCTTCGAGGCCCGAAGGAGTTTTATACACTGTCATCGTGTGTTCCACCGTATTTCTGCCACGGTACTTCGTGGCGAGGTTCGTAAAAGATCTCGTTCCCTTCTGAACCCGAACCACGGCAACCGACGACCAATCGGCGCTGGGCATGTGTGCGGCACAGGCGTGATCCAGCCGCTCGCGCCGTCGGTGAACGGGTTCCTGCAGAATGGAGTTGTTGCGTGCGTATATTGCTTCTTGTGGTTGTTTTTGCCACGACGTCGCCGGCGCTCGGCAGGTTTGTGGCCGTGGAAGTGGAGCAGGTCCCGGTCGCCCGGCTCATTGCAAACCTGGAAAAGATCGTCAGGGACAATCCGGCCAGCCTCGAGGCATGGGTGAACCTTGGTCGTGCGCATGGCATGGCCTATGCCCAGAAGGCCGACCCGCTGGCGGTGCCGAAGGCCTACCATGGCATGGCGCCGCCGGTCGTTCCTTTTGGCGTGGTCAGGTCTGCCGCTGACCCCGCGTTGAACGCGGCCTCCTGGGCTCATCTCCAAGCCGCGTTGAAAGCCTACAAGCAGGCACTGGAGCTGGACAAGGACGACCTCGTCATCCAGCTCGGCCTCGCTTGGCTGACCGAGCAGGCCGGCAACAAGGACGATGCGGTGAAGCTATATCGAAAGATCGCAACCGCCGCCTGGGAGAAGGAAAAGAGCCTCACGATGCTTGGTCTCAGCGGGCAGACGCTGACCGGCGAAGTCGCCTCCTACCTCATCCCGCTTCTCAGCGCCGTGTGGGACAAGCGCGAGATCGAGACATTAAAGGATCGCGTCGCCACCCTGGGGAAGCTGCCGTACGCGCTCACTCCCGTTGCCGTGCCGCTGGCCGATGGGCTTACTCCCGCCGACCTCGAAGCCCCCGACGCGGGGGTGACGTTCGACGTGGACGGCAGCGGGCTGGGTCGCGAATGGAGCTGGATTACCCCCAAAGCGGCCTGGCTGGTGAGCGACCCGACGCGCGATGGCAAGATCACCAGCGGACGGCAGTTGTTCGGCAACGTGACGTTCTGGATGTTCTGGAACAACGGATATGCGCCGCTGGCCGCACTAGACGACGACCGCGACGGAGTCTTGACCGGCAACGAACTGGCCGGCCTCGCCCTGTGGCGCGACGTCAACGGCAATGGTGTCGCAGACCCCGGCGAGGTCGAGCCGGTTTCGGCCTATGGCATCGTCGCTCTGTCATACAAATGGCAGACGCTTGACGGCGGCTTCGGCAAGGTCGCCTTCAGCCCGGACGGCGTTGTGTTCCAGGACGGACGGACGCGCCCGAGCTTCGACCTAGTTTTGAAGGAGAGGCTCGGCTTCCAAGCCACGTTTCGTGCGCCAATGCAATAGGACGTAGCTCTTCACCTTTCAATGGAGGGGATGATCCAGTAGATGCGCAAAGCTTCGCTGGAGCCCTGATCCCAGCAGGGCTGTCACAATCAATGATGTCTAGGTGCGGATCGAGTCAGAAGCCGTCATTTGCACTCGCCGCATCAACGCAGCGTACGCCGCAGTTGGAAACGGCGCTCGATACGCCTGCGCAAATTCCGCATCGCTCAGGCCTGCTCGCACGCTCGTGAGGGCTGCGACGAACGGTGATATGATCTCCTGTCGTGCACCTTCGAACCTGAAGACAGTCGGCTCCGGGACCAAGGTGCTGCGCTTGTGGTCGGGCCAAAGATTTATCTTCAGGACAGCCTGCGAGGAGTGCGCCGCAGCCTGCAGGAGGAGATCGCATTCTGGCGCACCTATCAGGAGTCGGATTCGATCATCGATGAAGCCGTCATGCAAAACGCGAATCGCATCGCAAAAAGCCTCGAAGAAGGGACAGACTTGTGTTGTGAAGTCCGCCGCAAATTCTTGCGGGCCCGAGGAGATGCGCAGCATCATTCCTCCGTCGACGGGAGGCGACATTTCGATACGAAGGTGATCTGCCATGCGACTATCCCGGAGCGTCTAGCGCAATACCGCCAAACTGCCATCGATAGAGGCAAACGACAACGGATCGCTTCGGGTCTCGATGCTGCCGAATATTTCGTTCAGCCATGTTGGGCTTCGCTCCGTCGCATTCGTCTCCGACGGAAGCTCACGGATCTGGTGATGCTGGCTCGGGTCAAATGCTGAGATACGACTACTCGTAGTTTTTTCCGGCGCTCAGGAATTCAGCGAAGCGGCGCCAGAGATTGTTTGCGGCGAGCCCCTGGTTAACTCCGAAGTCGGTAGATTCTGCCCACGCGGCAGCCGCTTCGAGGTAGGTTTCGATTCGGATATTCTCCCAACCACCTGCATCGGGCCCCCAGGGCGAGCTCGGCTCCGCCTTCTCGCGCTGCACCGCAGACTCTCGGTCGGCCACCAGAGCGTGAACGAACGCCAGGAGTGAACTGGCGTCTGTGACCGCTTCCAATTTCATCATCAGTTGTTCGTCTGTGCTAGATCCCGACAAATCACCACCCGCACATTCGAGTTCGGCCCCGTTGTTTTTGCACGTAAGTCTTGGCCAGCAAGAGACTTGGCTCAATATGAAAGCCGCCGGACGATGCCGGCGGCTTGATGTTTGATGGAGGACCAAGGGCGACCATCTCGCCGCACCTGGCTTCTTTAGGCGTTGATCTGCCGCCTTACTCCGCGGCTTCCTTGCGCGGCGGATCGAGCGCGCCGGAGTCGTGGATTTCGGCGACCTGGTGGTCGCTGAAGCCGAGGACCTGGCGCAGGATCTCGTCGGTGTGCTCGCCGAGCAGCGGCGAGCGGGTGACGTCGGCCGGGCTGTCCGACAGCTTGATCGGGTTGCCGACCGAGAGATACTTGCCGCGGGTCGGATGGTCGACCTCGACCAGGGTGCCGGTCTTGCGCAGCGACTCGTCCTCGGCGATTTCCTTCATCGACAGGATCGGGCCGCAGGGGATGTCGAACTCGTTCAAGATGTCCATGGCCTCGAACTTGGTCTTGGTCATGGTCCACTGCTCGATGCGGCCGAAGATCTCGTTCAGGCGCGGCAGGCGGGTGGCGGGCTTGGCGTAGTTCGGATCGGTCTTCCAGGTCGGCTCGCCGATCACGTCGCAGATCTTCTCCCAGACCGGGGCCTGGGTGATGAAGTATATGTAGGCGTTGGGATCGGTCTCCCAGCCCTTGCACTTCAGGATGCGGCCCGGCTGGCCACCACCCGAGTCGTTGCCGGCGCGCGGCACGGCGTCGCCGAACGGAACTCCCTCGCCGAACTGGCTGTATTCCTTGAGCGGGCCGTGATCGAGGCGTTGCTGGTCGCGCAGCTTGACGCGGCAGAGGTTGAGCACGCCGTCCTGCATCGCGGCGGTGACGCGCTGGCCGCGGCCGGAGTGGGTGCGCTGATAGAGCGCGGTGACGATGCCGAGCGCGAGGTGCAGGCCGGTGCCGGAATCGCCGATCTGCGCGCCGGTGACCAGCGGCAGGCCGTCACGGAAGCCGGTGGTCGAGGCGGCGCCGCCGGTGCACTGCGCGACGTTCTCGTAGACCTTGCAGTCCTCGTACGGTCCGGGGCCGAAGCCCTTGATCGAGGCGACGATCATCTTTGGGTTGATCGCCTGGATCTTCTCCCAGGGGAAGCCCATGCGATCGAGCACGCCGGGGCCGAAATTCTCGACCAGCACGTCGCACTTCTTGATCAGCTCGGTCAGAACCTCCTTGCCCTTGGGGTTCTTGGTGTCGAGCGTGATCGACCGCTTGTTGTGGTTCAGCATCGTGAAATAGAGGCTGTCCACGTTGGGAATGTCCTGAAGCTGGCCGCGGGTGATGTCACCCACGCCCGGCCGCTCCACCTTGATCACGTCGGCGCCGAACCAGGCCAGCAGCTGGGTGCAGGTCGGTCCGGACTGGACGTGGGTGAAGTCGAGAATGCGAACGCCCTCGAGCGCCTTGGTCATGTGTTGCTCTCCGTAACGAATGGTCATCCCGCAACTCGCGGGCAGGTGATGTCTTGCGGGTGGCCTTACTTCTTCTTCGTCAGCACGCTCTGCGGATTGAGGTTGCCGATACGGCCGCTCTCGGATCCGGCTGCAGGATCGATCACGGCATTGATCAAGGTCGGCTTGCCGGAATCCATCGCTTCGTTGACGGCGCGCTTCAGCTCATCTGGCGAGGTCGCGTTGACACCGACGCCGCCGAACGCCTCCATCATCTTGTCGTAGCGCGCGCCCTTGACGAACACGGTGGTCGCCGGGTCGTCGCTCGCCGCGTTCTGATCGGTGCCGCGATAGATGCCGTCATTGTTAAAGATAACGACGCAGATCGGAAGATTGTAGCGACAGATCGTCTCGACCTCCATGCCGGAGAAGCCGAAGGCGCTGTCGCCCTCGATCGCCAGCACCGGCTTACCGGTCTCGACCGCGGCGGCGATGGCCGAGCCCATGCCGATGCCCATGACGCCCCAGGTGCCGACGTCGAGGCGCTTGCGCGGCTGGTACATGTCGATCACGCCGCGGGCGAGGTCGAGCGTGTTGGCGCCCTCGTTGACCAGGATCGCGTCCGGACGCTCCTTGATGATGGTGCGGAGCACGCCGAGCGCGCCGTGATAGTCCATCGGCGAGTTGTTGTTCATCAGCCGCGGCGCCATCTTGGCGACGTTGTCCTCGCGCTTCTTTTGCACCGAAGAGGTCCACTCGACCGGTGCCTTGGCCCAGTTGCTGCCCATCGCCTCGGAGAAGGCCGTGACGACCGAGCCGATGTCGCCGACCACGGGGGCTGCGATCTCGACGTTGGAGTCCATCTCCTTCGGCTCGATGTCGACCTGGATGAACTTCTTAGGCAGCTCGCCCCAGCTCTTGCCCTTGCCGTGCGACAAGAGCCAGTTGAGGCGGGCGCCGATCAGCATGACGACGTCGGCGTCCTTCAGCACGGTGGAACGTGCGGCGCCGCCGCATTGCGGATGCAGGTCGGGCAGCAGGCCCTTGGCCATGCTCATCGGCAGGAACGGCGCGCCGCTCTTCTCGACGAAGGTCTTGATCGCTTCGTCGGCCTGGGCATAGGCAGCGCCCTTGCCGAGGATGATCAGCGGGCGCTTCGCGTTCTTCAACAGATCGAGCGCGCGCTTGACCGAGTCGGGGGAGGGGATCTGCGCCGGAGCCGGATCGATCACCTTGACCAGCGAGGCCGCGCCGGCTTGCGCGTTCATCACCTGGCCGAACAGCTTTGCCGGCAGGTCGAGATAGACACCGCCCGGACGGCCGGAGACGGCGGCGCGGATCGCGCGGGCGAAGCCGATGCCGATGTCCTGCGCGTGCAGCACGCGGAACGCCGCCTTGCACAGCGGCTTGGCGATCGCGAGCTGATCCATTTCTTCATAGTCGCCCTGCTGCAGGTCGACGATCTCGCGCTCCGAGGAGCCCGAGACCAAGATCATCGGGAAGCAGTTCGTCGTCGCATGCGCGAGCGCAGTGAGGCCGTTGAGGAAGCCGGGAGCGGAGACGGTGAGGCAGACGCCCGGCTTCTTGGTGAGGAAGCCGGCGATGGCGGCGGCGTAGCCGGCGTTCTGCTCGTGACGGAAGGAGAGCACGCGGATGCCTTCAGCCTGCGCCATGCGACCGAGATCGGTGATCGGAATGCCCGGCACGTTGTAGATCGTGTCGATCCCGTTCAGCTTCATCGCGTCGATGACGAGATGGAAGCCGTCCGTGAGCTCCTCGTGCGTGTCCGGTGCCTCGGTCTTAACAGCAGTCTGCGCCATGCGCCTCTCTCCCTGGTCGTCTGTGAAGGCGCTTTGCGGCGTCTTCTTCTGTTTGAACCTGTCAGCTGAATAATTCCTGGCCGTGCGTCTCGACATAGGTCGCAAGGCCCAGCGTGTGATCACGGGCGCGCTTCTCGGCGAGCTCGGTGTTGCGTTCCTCCAGCGCCTCGATGATCGCGAGATGCTCGGGCAGGGAGGCCGCGATACGATCGGTGCGTCCGATCGTGAGCTGGCGATAGCCGCGCACGTGAAGGAGGATGTCGTTGGTCATGTCGACGAGTACGGGCGATTCCGACAGCGAGATCAGCGCCTGATGAAACGCGATGTTCGCCTTCGAATATTCCTCGATGTGCTCCTGCGGCGGGCGGTCCTTGCCGAAATCCTTGAAGTAGTCGCGCAGCGCGCTGATGTCCTTCTTGCGCGCGATCGTCGTGATCAGGCGCGCCGCCATGCTCTCCAGCGCCGCCCAGGCGCGGATCATGTCGACGATTTCGGTCTTGGTCCGGCGCACCACGACGATGCCACGCCGCGGCACGGTCTTCACGAAACCGTCCTGCTCCAGCATCGCGATCGCTTCGCGGATGGGCGTGCGGCTGACACCGAGGCGCTCGGACAGAGCGCGCTCGTCGAGCATCACCGGCTCGGGCGACGCGTAGATGTCCATCTTGAGAATGGCTTCTTTCAAGGCCTCGTAGGCCTTATTCTTGAAGCTCGTCTCCGGGGCGATGCGAGTGATCGCGATGTCGGCCTCGGCCATGATGGGCAATGCCTTGTTTGTTTTCTCTGTAGACAAGACCGATCTCCTCTCCTTGGGAGATGCCTGTGTACAGCATTTTGCGTCCAATATTTTTGGCATGCCAGATGCCAGACTGTCAAGGCGACCGATTTTTCCGCGTTTCCACATCTTCGATGCGCTTGACAAAGTTTGCTTCTGGCATACCAAATGCCATAAACGACGACCAATCCCCAGGAGGAAGCCCCCAATGTCTGACGCCATCCCGAACGCCAAGGCCACGATCCGCGAAGTGCTCGATCGGGTGAAGGCCGACAAGCGCACCAGCCTCACCGCCCCCGAAGGCAAGGTGGTCTGCGACGCCTATGGCATTCCGGTGCCGAAGGAGGGATTGGCCAAATCCGCCGCCGAGGCGGCCAAGCTGGCCGGCGACATGGGTTTCCCGGTCGTCATGAAGATCGTATCGCCCGACATTCTGCATAAGACTGAAGCCGGCGGCGTCATCGTTGGCGTCAAGACCGCTGACGACGCGCAGAAGGCGTATGAGACCATTCTCGCGAATGCGAAGAAGTACAAGGCCGACGCCAAGATCGAAGGCATCCAGGTACAGCAGATGCTGACCGGCGGGACCGAGGTGATCGTCGGTTCGATCACCGACGGATCGTTCGGCAAGCTGGTGGCCTTCGGCCTCGGCGGTGTGCTGGTCGAGGTGCTGAAGGATGTGACATTCCGCCTCGCCCCCGCCACCAAGGAAGACGCCCTGTCGATGCTCGACGGCATCCAGGCGCATGAGATGCTGAAGGGCGTGCGCGGCGGCGACGCGGTCAGCCGCGAGGCGCTGTCCGACGTCATCGTCAAGGTGTCGCAGCTGGTCAGCGATTTCCCGGAGATCGTCGAGCTCGACCTCAACCCGGTGTTCGCGACCAAGAACGGCGCGATCGCAGCCGACGTCCGCATCGTCGTCGATTTCGACTACAAGCCGCGTCCGGCGCCGCGCTCGAACGAGGAAATCGTCACCGCGATGAAGCGGATCATGATGCCGAAGGCGATCGCCGTGATCGGCGCCTCCGCCGAGGACGGCAAGATCGGCAACTCGGTGATGAAGAACCTGATCAATGGCGGCTACAAGGGCGAGATCTATCCGATCCATCCCAAGGCCTCCGAGATCCTCGGCTACAAGGCCTATAAGAGCGTCAAGGACGTGGCCGGTGTGATCGACACGGCGGTGTTCGCGATTCCCGCCAAGTTCGTCGCCGGCGCGCTGATCGAATGCGGCGAGAAGCAGATCCCCGGCGCGGTGCTGATTCCCTCGGGCTTTGCCGAAGCCAACGAGCCCGAGCTGCAGGCCGAGATCGTCGAGATCGGCAAGAAGTACAACGTCCGCCTGATGGGCCCGAACATCTACGGCTTCTATTACACGCCGGCCAATCTCTGCGCGACCTTCTGCACCGCCTATGACGTCAAGGGTCATGCGGCGCTGTCGTCGCAGTCGGGCGGCATCGGCATGGCGATCATCGGCTTCTCGCGCTCGGCCAAGATGGGCGTCTCGGCGATCGTCGGCCTCGGCAACAAGTCCGACATCGACGAGGACGATCTGCTCGCCTTCTTCGAGCAGGACCCCAACACCAATTTGATCGCGCAGCACTGCGAGGACCTCAAGGACGGCCGTGCCTTCGCCGAAGCCGCCAAGCGCGTCTCCAAGAAGAAGCCGGTCATCGTGCTCAAGGCCGGCCGCACCTCGGCCGGCGCCAAGGCGGCCTCGTCGCACACCGGCGCGCTTGCCGGCAACGACAAGATCTACGAGGACGTGCTGAAGCAGTCGGGCGTCATCCGCGCCCGCTCGCTGCGCCAGCTGCTCGAATTCGCCCGCGGCGTGCCGGTGCTGCCGACGCCGAAGGGTGAGAACGTCGTCATCATCACCGGCGCCGGCGGATCGGGCGTGCTGCTCTCCGACGCCGTCGTCGACAACGGCATGTCGCTGATGGCGATGCCGGCGGATCTCGATGCCGCCTTCCGCAAGTTCATCCCGCCGTTCGGTGCCGCCGGCAACCCGGTCGACATCACCGGTGGCGAGCCGCCGATCACCTATGTGAACACGGTCAAGCTCGGCCTGTCGGACGACCGCATCCACGCGCTGATCCTCGGCTACTGGCACACGATCGTGACCCCGCCGATGGTGTTCGCGCGCAACATGGTCGAGGTGAAGAAGGAGATGGAGGCCAAGGGCTTCGTCAAGCCGATCGTCGCCTCGCTCGCCGGCGACGTCGAGGTCGAGGAAGCCGCCGAATATCTCTACCAGAACGGCATCCCGGCCTATGCCTACTCGACCGAGCTGCCGGTCGAGGTGCTCGGCGCCAAGTACAAGTGGGCGCGCGGCGCCGGCCTGCTCTGATCGATCTGACGCGAATGCCGCTCCGGCCCCTCGCCGGAGCGGCACTTTCTTTGTAGGCATACCCAAGCAAGATCCGTCCGTCCTGCAACGGCGCCGCCTTCGATGACGGTGCAAAGAGGCGCCACGTGATCCGTCGCAAGACGATTGAGCCCCGCGCAGATGCCGCGGCCGAGCCCCGCGACGGCGGCGTGCAATCCGTCGGACGCGCCCTGCAGATCCTTGAAATTCTCGCCGAGGACGATGAAGGCTATCGCCTCAGCGATCTCGCTGTGCGTGCGGGCTTGTCGACCTCCACCGTCCATCGATTGCTGACGACGCTGGAAAAGCGGCGCTTCGTGCAGTTCGACCGCATGGAGTCGAAATGGCACGTCGGCGCGCAGAGCTTCGCCGTCGGCGCGACCTTCACGCGCCGGCGCAATTTCGTGGCGCTGGCGATTCCCTATCTGCGAAGGCTGCGCGACCAGTCGCGCGAGACCGCCAATCTCGCCGTCGTCGATGACGAATCGCTGATGGTGCTGATGCGGCTGGACAGCCGCGAGATCATGCGCTCGCTGACCAAGGTCGGTGGCCGCTTGGCGATGGTCGCCTCCGGGATGGGCAAGGCGGTGCTCGCGACCTATTCCGATGACGACGTCAACGGCATCATCCACCGCCAGGGCATGCCGCGCCTGACCGAGAAGTCCATCATCCGCGCCAGCGACCTGTTCCGCGAGCTGGAGACCGTCAGGCGTCAGGGCTATGCCGTCGATGACGAGGAGGCGCGCATCGGCCTGCGCTGCATCGCCGCCGTCGTCCACGATTCCTGCCGCGAGCCGTTGGCGGCGATCTCGGTCTCGGGTCTGGCGAGCCGGCTGACCGATGAGCGGGTGGCTGTGATCGGAGCAATGGTGCGGGATGTCGCGGCCGAGCTCACGGCGGCGCTCGGCGGCGTGACGCCGCCGGCCGGAACGTTTCCGTAACAGGACGTTTCGGCAGGGTGCAACGTTTCGATGACAGTGCAACTGACTCCAACGCACGGGCGGAGGGGTGAGTGCACCATCACCGGAATGATTCCCTCGTTCGTCGCTTGGGGCGCCTTCTGTTCAAAATTCAGCTCAACCCTTTCCTCGCGTGCCGTTGAGCGATTTCGCGCCTCTGCTCGTTGCCGATATACAATCTCTATGATACTATGCTGAGAAATGTAATTTAAAATTGCTGTCACACTTACTAGGCTAAGCGGAGTCGGTGCGCCGATCGTCCCGCAAAGCTGGAGCGTCGGGCGATGACAAATGTTGTTCGCCCTGAAGCCGGCCAACGTTCTGAAGCCGCGGCCTGATTATGAAGGCCTTGCAAACGAAGGGAGCTTGATATGGCCACTCATGTGCGGACGAAATCGCGATCAGCCAACCACGACGACGACTTGACTGCGTGGCATCGGCAAAGGAGGGGCGGGAGCATTCCGATCATCGGTGCCTTGGTCCTCGGCCTGTTATTTGCTTCCGAATCGGCATTCGCCCAGGCCCCGGGCCCGGGGACTTGCACAGCCGTCAAGCGTGCGCACCCGAAGGGACCTCATTGCGTCCTCACGCAAGACCATTGCATCAAACCCAACAAGCCGCACATGAGGCTCACGGCAAACGGCTGCACCTGCGACTGCGCGCCGTAGCAGCAGTGAGCATTCCCGCGTTGTGAAGGAGCGTCCGTAAGGACGCTTCGGCGCCGCCTGAGTTGCTGTCGAGCTCCCTTGGTCGTCGGCTCGAGCGTTGGGCAATCCGATGTTGCGGTCCGTCTCCGACGACAATGGGCATTTCGAGGGGAGGGAGGAGGGGGCTATTCACCCGCTGCTCAAGCCGTGGTCAGGGCTGCCGATCTATTTGGGCTTGCCGGGACGCGTGCATCGCGCAACCATCGCGGTGCATCGCCCAACACGTCCAGCGAGTTCGTGCCATGACCAAACTCACCCGCTTCTCGGTCGCCCCTCTGCACACGATGACGCGGCGCCTCGCCGATGTCGCTTCGGGCCGCGTTGCGCCCGATCTCGTGATCACCGGCGCGCGCGTGCTGTCGACCTATTCGGAGCGCATCCTCCCGAACCGCGAGCTTTGGATCACCGGCGGCCGCGTCGCAGCGGTCAAGCCTGCCGGGGCGCACAAGGCGCTTCCCGGCGGGTTCGCGATCCATGACGCGGCCGGCGGCATCATCGCGCCGGGGCTGGTCGATCCGCACATCCACATCGAATCCTCGATGGTGACGGCCTGCGCCTATGCCGAGGCCGCGCTGCTCAACGGCACCACGACGATCTTCTGCGACAGCCACGAGATCGGCAACGTGATGGACGTCGCCGGCGTCGAGGCCATGCTGGAGGATGCGCGGCAGGCGCCGCTGTCGATCTTCCTCACCGTGCCCTCGACGGTGCCGGCGACATCGGCCGCTCTGGAGACCGCCGGCGGCGACCTCACGCCGGACAAGATCGCAGGCCTGTTCGACCGCTGGCCCGAGGCGGTCGCGCTCGGCGAGAAAATGGATTTCGTGCCGGTTGTCATGGGCGACGAGCGCAGCCATGCCATTCTCGCGGCGGCCCTGCAGCGGGGACGGCCGGTGTCAGGCCATGTCTATGGCCGCGAATTCGTCGCCGCCTATGCCGCGAGCGGCGTCACCGACACCCATGAGGCGATCGATCGCGACATCGCCGATGATCTGCTCGACGCCGGCGTCTGGATTTTTCTGCGCGGTGGTCCGCCCACGACCCCGTGGCACAGCCTGCCGCAGGCGATCCGTACCGTCACCGAGCTCGGCGCCTCGCACAAGCGCACGGCCGTGTGCACCGACGATCGCGATGCCGATGATCTCCTGCTGTTCGGCCTCGACTGGGTGGTGCGCGAGGCCGTGAAGGCCGGCATGTCGCCGGAGCAGGCGTGGTCGATGGGCTCGCTGCATGGCGCGACGCGCTTCGCGATGGACGGAGAGATCGGCGGCCTCGGCGGCGGGCGCCGCGCCGACCTTGTGCTGCTCGACGACGGCCTGAAGCCGCAATCGACCTGGTATGGCGGCGAGCTCGTCGTCGACAAGGGCAGGATCACGCCGCGTCTCGATCAGGCGCTGTCGCAGCGCTATCAGTATCCGAAGGCCGCCTATGCCACGGTGAAGCTGCCGGCGCAGATGAAACTGACGCCGGAGCTGCCGACCAAGGCGTGCACCGTGAATGCGATCAAGACGGCGCTGCCGGGCATCACGCTGATCCATGACAAGGTCGCGATCGAGCCGGCGAACGATTGGGAAACGCTGTTCGCGCGCCATGGGCTCTGTTTCGTCGCGGTGATCGAGCGCCACGGCAAGTCGGCTGGCAATGTGGCGCATGGGCTCTTGAAGGATTTCGGCCTGAAGCGCGGCGCCGTCGCGTCCAGCGTCGGCCATGACAGCCACAACATCATCGTCGCCGGCACCAACGAAGCGGACATGCAGGCGGCCGTCGCCGCGATCGGCGCGCACCAGGGCGGTGTCTGCGTCGTTGCCGATGGCAAGGTGAGGGCGATGGTGCCGCTGCCGATCGCAGGCCTGCTGTCGGACAAGCGCGTCACCGAGGTCGCCGATGAGGTCAAGCTTTTGAAGACCGAATGGGTGGAGGCGGGCTGCACCATTCCCTACATGGGCTTCAATCTGATTCCCCTATCGGTCATTCCGGAAATTCGTATCACCGACAAGGGCCTCGTGCTGGTGCCGCAGATGGAGCTCGCGCCGCTGTTCGAATAGCGTGATCGAGCCGTCATGCTGTTAGGACATGTCAGCTGACTTCTGTCCTAACTAACTGAGGCCGCCGCTGTTTTGCCGAGCGTGCCGCATCGTGGGAAAAATCGACGAGTGAATTGAGATCGTAGCTGCCAGCAGCGAAGCTCGCGCATCAACCAGAGGGAGGCGCGAGATGGCGAAGATGCGGGCGATCGATGCTGCGGTGCGTATCTTGGAGAAGGAAGGCGTCACCTGCGCCTTCGGCGTTCCCGGAGCTGCAATCAATCCGCTCTATTCCGCGCTGCAGCGGCGTGGATCGATCCGCCACATTCTCGCCCGCCACGTCGAGGGCGCCTCTCATATGGCCGAGGGCTACACCCGCGCCAAGGCCGGCAATATCGGCGTGTGCATTGGCACCTCGGGGCCGGCCGGCACCGACATGATCACCGGGCTCTATGCGGCGATTGCGGATTCGATCCCGATCCTCTGCATCACCGGGCAGGCGCCGCGCGCGCGACTCTACAAGGAGGATTTCCAGGCCGTCGACATCGAGCAGATCGCCAAGCCCGTGACCAAATGGGCGGTGACGGTGCGCGAGCCAGGGCTCGTGTCGCGCGTGTTCAGCCAGGCCTTCCACATCATGCGCTCGGGCCGGCCGGGGCCGGTGCTGATCGACCTGCCGCTCGACGTGCAGCTCGCCGAGATCGAGTTCGACGACGAGACCTATGCGCCGCTGCCGGTCTACAAGCCCGCCGCAACCCGCAAGCAGATCGAAAAGGCGCTCGAGATGCTCAACGCCGCCGAGCGCCCGTTGATCGTCGCCGGCGGCGGCGTCATCAATGCCGATGCCAGCGATCTGCTGGTCGCGTTCGCCGAGACCGTCAACGTGCCGGTCGTGCCGACCCTGATGGGGTGGGGCGCCATTCCCGACGATCACGCGCTGATGGCCGGCATGGTCGGCCTGCAGACCAGCCATCGCTACGGCAATGCCAATTTCCTGGAGTCCGATTTCGTCCTCGGCATCGGCAATCGCTGGGCCAACCGGCACACCGGATCGATCGAGACCTACACGAAAGGGCGCAGCTTCGTGCATGTCGACATCGAGCCGACCCAGATCGGCCGCGTGTTCAACCCCGACCTCGGCATCGTCTCGGATGCAAAGGCGGCGCTGGAGATGTTCCTCAGCGTCGCGCGCGAATGGCGCAAGGCGGGCAAATTGCGCGAGCGGCAGGCCTGGCCCGCGGCGTGCCAGGACCGCAAGCGCAGCATGCTCCGGCGCAGCGATTTCGACCAGGTGCCGATCAAGCCGCAGCGCGTCTATCACGAGATGAACAAGGCCTTCGGCCGCGACACCTGCTACATCAGCGTCATCGGCCTGTCGCAGATCGGCGGCGCCCAGTTCCTCAGCGTCCACCGTCCGCGCAACTGGATCAATGCGGGGCAGGCGGGCCCGCTGGGCTGGACCTTGCCGGCCGCGCTCGGTGTGCGCGCTGCCGATCCGAAGCGCGAGATCGTCGCGCTCTCGGGGGACTACGACTTCCAGTTCCTGATCGAGGAGCTCGCGGTCGGCGCCCAGTTCAACCTGCCTTACATCCATGTCGTCGTGAACAACGCCTATCTCGGCCTGATCCGCCAGGCGCAGCGCGGCTTCTCGATGGACTACCAGGTCCAGCTGTCGTTCGAGAACATCAATGCGCCGGAGGTCGGCGGCTATGGCGTCGATCACATAGCCGTCGCCGAAGGTCTCGGCTGCAAGGCCATCCGCGTGACCGATCCCGACAAGGCGCAGGCGGCGTTCGCGACCGCGCGCGAATGGATGGCGGAGTACCAGGTACCTGTCGTGGTCGAGTTCGTGCTCGAACGCGTCACCAACATTGCGATGGGGACCGAGATCGACAACGTCGTCGAATTCGAGGAGGTGCTCGACCTGCCGGTCGACGACACCCCGGCCGAGCCGCCGCGCACCTTGCAGCCGGCCTGATCGCAGCGACCGCTCTCATTCGAGGACCAATTCGAGGACCATGACATGCCGCGCTTTGCTGCGAATCTCACGATGCTCTTCAACGAGCTTCCTTTCGTCGACCGCTTTGCCGCCGCCAAGGCGGCTGGCTTCAGCGGCGTCGAGTATCTGTTCCCGTACGATTTCGACAAGGCGGAGCTGCGCGAGCAGCTGACGCGCCACGGGCTGACGCAGGTGTTGCACAATCTGCCCGCCGGCAATTGGGCCACGGGCGAGCGCGGCATCGCGATCCTGCCGGATCGCGTCGACGAATTCCGCGATGGCGTTCGTCGCGCCATCGAATACGCGCGGGCGCTCGACTGCCGTCAGCTCAACTGCCTCGTCGGCATCGCGCCCGATGATGCCGACCCGCGCGAGCTCAACGCGGTGCTGGTGCGCAACCTGCGCTTCGCTGCGACCGCACTGAAGGCGCAGGGCATCAAGCTCCTGATCGAGCCGATCAACACGCTCGACATTCCCGGCTTTGTCCTCAACCGCACCGCCCAGGCGCTGCAGCTGATCTCGGAGGTCGAGTCCGACAATCTGTTCGTCCAGTACGACATCTACCACATGCAGATCATGGAGGGCGATCTCGCGCGCACCATGCAGAAGCATCTCGCCCGCATCGCTCACATCCAGCTCGCCGACAATCCTGGCCGCCACGAGCCCGGCACCGGCGAGATCAACTATGCGTTCCTGTTCCGGCATCTGGATGCGATCGGCTATCGCGGCTGGATCGGCTGTGAGTACAAGCCGCGGACGACGACGGGAGAGGGCTTAGGGTGGCTGACGGACCGCGCGGTCGTTCCCGCGAGCTGAGCTTGATTCCTTGGTCCCTTCACCGGCCTTTTCCAGTTAATGTCTGCGAGCCGACGTCGCCAGCGTCGGCTGAAAAGTCCGCGTTGGGCCAAAAGCGGAACTACGTTTCCCGCAACCACACTTCACCAATCGAATGATCAGATCGCTTGCGCAGCACAACGTCGGCCCGGATCCGCGTGGGTTGAATGTTCTCTCGGAGATTGGCGCGATGATGCTCACGCCACAACCTGTCGGCAACCTCGCGCGCGTCTTTGGGTGGAAGGTCCCTGTAGTGGTGAAAGTATGAAGCGGGGTTTCGGAAGCTGTTCGCTGCAAGCCAAGAAAGCGTTCGACATACCACGATTGGATGTCAACCTCATCTGCGTCAAGATAGATCGAAAAGTCGAAGAAGTCAGAGACCACCACAGGCTCCGTGCCGCGCGCATGCAGCACGTTGAGGCCCTCGAAAATCAGGATGTCTGCTCGCTGGACGACCTGACGTTCCGAAGGCACGATATCGCCAATCAGATGCGAATATACGGGCAGTTCTAGCTCATGTTCGCCCGCCTTTGCAGCCGAGAGGAAGCGCAACATCCGCGGGAGGTTGTAACTCTCGGGAAAGCCCTTCCGTCGCATGAGCCCACGCTCCTCCAAAACGCCGTTGGAATGCAGGAAACCGTCAGTCGTGACCAGCTCGACGCGAGGCCGATCCGCCGAGCGGGCCAAAAGCGCACAAAGCACGCGGGCAAAGGTGCTCTTGCCGACCGCAACACTCCCTGCCAGCGCGATAATGTAAGGTGACCCCCGCGCCGGCCGGCCGAGGAACTCCGCCTTGACGTGCATGAGGTTGCGCGCTGCCGAGAAATGCAGATTCAACAGGCGTGTGAGCGGCAAGTAGAAGTCGGCGACTTCGGCAGATGTGATGGGCTCGTTCAAACCGCGGAGCAGCGAGAGGTCGGCGTCGGAGAGGGTCGGCGATGTGTTGGAGCGTAGTGCTGCCCAATCGCTTCGGGCGAAGGTCACATAGGCGGACAGGTCGTCGGCATGGGTCATTCTCGTCCCTTCACGGCGGCCCCGATGCATCCCATCATATCTCCGGGACAAATCTAGAAAATTGACATCTCTTATCGGCCATCCGAACCACGACCCTATTAAGTCACGCTGAGACACGTCAACCTATAGATGCGCATCGAAGGCGGTGTGGTGAAGTCGGCTCCGGGTCAGGAGCCGCCTTTCAGTGCTCCGGCCACTTACTCGAGAGCGGACATCTTCGCTGCCTGTCCCACAGTTCGCGATGGGCCATAACCGGAAGTCGTCTTACATCTCGCGCTGACGAGCACCTAGGTGTAGACCGGACATGGTCGGCGGCGAAACCTCAGTGAGATCTGCCCGATCGAGATGGATTTTCCATGTATCAGAACCTCCGGCGATACCCTACGCGTGAGGCTGTTGACGCCTTGTGCCGACGGTTTGGTTTCCCGAACGATCCTTCTATGCAAGATTGGCAGTGGGAAGTGGCAGATGCGGCGCGGATAGACGAATTCCTTTCTGCATACGAGAGTGGGGACCTGAGCGACGACGAGCGCTTCACGCTGATGGAGACCATCCTTCAGTCGTTCGAGGACCTTCAGTTGTTCGAGGACCGCCCCGATCCTGACTCACGATGGCAACGCGTCCTCGAGATCCTCGACCAGAACATTGATCTCCATGCTCATTCTGTCTGGTATTGGTCTGTGCTCGATGCTGAGGACCCTGACGACCCAGAGCAGCAGTTTTGGGCTACGCCCTTCGTTCGTACTATTCTAGCCAAGCATCGGTCGCGGCTGGAGCAGCCGCCAAGTTGATCTGTGGCGAATATCATGTGCGGCCGGCGTGTCGACGGTGGCTTCGTTCGCCTACTGAGGGCCAACATCAGACAAGAAAGAGATGTCGTTTACTCCACCTGAGAGGTGTACCAGAGTCTCGTTAATTGATGTTGGTTCCCAACCCCTGGGTACTTCCAATCGAGAAAGCAGGATGAGCAAGGACAAGCAAAAAAAATATATGCGTGCAATGGAGTTTTTGCGCACCGTCAACGCCGAGCGTCGGGCTCCTCACAGTGGGGTGCTGGTGCTCAATCGCAAAAAGCTACCTCCGGTCATCCGCTATTGCGTGGAGCGCGGGCTGGCAAGGCTTCGGCGTAAACGGCTCGGCAAGAATGCAACCTTCACGGTCTTAGACACGGGCTTGCACGATCACGGCTAAGCCCTCTTTGCCTGCGACTTGCGATGAAGTCAAACGCTCGCGCGTGCAGTCCTGAAGAGAGTGAAAGTGTCGGCGGCAGACTGAGTGCGGAGGTCCGCTTCGGGTCAAATGCAGCCATTGAGGGCCTTGGTCGCCTGCTTCTGCTTCAGACCTGAAAGCGGGCTGTGCTCCCACCTGTTTGGACGGTTTGGGATGGCTAGCCGCCGACATCTTTAGTGCGTCTTTTCATCTTCGAGTCTGATCACGATGTGCTGCGCCAAGCCGGAGTTCGAGGAGCCGCTGAGAAAATCTCCGGCCGCATGTCGGGTTGACGAACGGAGGGCCGTCCTGGGAGCGGACAACGGAGGAGGTTGCGAACGATGATCACGGTGTTCGGAGAGGGCAGAGGCTTCCGTGTCGTATGGCTGCTGGAAGAGATGGAACTCCCATACCGGCTTCGGGACGTGGACCTCCTGGCCGGGGTCGAGAACGACGCCGAGTTCCTGGCGATCAATCCCGCCGGATTCATTCCGGCGATCCGCGATGGCGATGTCACGATGGTCGAGTCCGTTGCGATCATGGAGTACATCCTGGGGCGGTATGGGCCGACAGCGCTGGCGCCCGCGGCACATGATGTTGCTTCTCCTGCCTATCAGCAGTTTCTCCACCTCGGTGAGGCCGGCCTCGCAGCCTCGCTTTATTTCGTTTCGGGAGCCCGGCACCTTGCGCCTGAAAGCGAGCGCAACAACTGGAGCGCGCGTCAGGCGATGAACGTGTTCACGACCCGGTTGAGCCTGGTGACGCGGCAACTGGCGCACGCGCCCTACATGGCTGGCGACGCGTTCACCGCAGCGGACATTTCCGTGGGCTACGCGCTCGAAATGGCGCGGAAGAACGTCGGTGTCGTGTTCGATGATCGTGTGCAAGCCTACATGACGCGGCTGCGCGCCCGTGCCGGCTACCAGCGGGCCCTGGAGACGTGCCAGGCCACGCGGCGCTGGTGGACCAGCTAAGTGGCGGGACGAGAGAGGCGGGTAGCTCGCCGACAGAGTCTTCAACCGACGAAACGATCATTTGCATTCGACGCCGCGCCGCGACATATGACGGCCGCTGAAGACGCCATCCGAGGTCACCGATGTCATCTGTTGCGACCGTGTTTGCACAATCCTTCTTTCACGGCACGCGAGCCGATTTGCGGCCGGGCGACATGATCGCGGTCGGATATGCCTCCAATTTCACCGAGGCGGAGCCGCTGTCGTGGGTCTACTTCACGGCGACGCTGGATGCCGCGATCTGGGGCGCCGAGTTGGCTACCGGTGACGGACGGGGACGGATCTACGTCGTCGAGCCCACAGGTCCGTTCGTTGACGACCCGAACCTGACGGACAAGAAGTTCCCGGGAAATCCGACGCGGTCTCATCGATCCCGCGCGCCGCTGCGCGTCATTGCCGAGGTCGTTCATTGGCAGGGGCACGCGCCGGATGTGGTGAGGCAGATGAAGGAGGGCGTTGCGCGCGCAATGACCGAAGGGCCAGGCATCATCGACTGAACGGCGCGGCGGCATCGCAATGGCGTCGATCTGTCGCGCCCGATGGCTGTTTGCGGACGCGGCTACGCGCTCGCCACGCCGGCTTCCTCCGTCCAGAACATGGAGAAAGTCTGGTGGCAAGGTCCGTTCGAACTGGTGTCGACGCACGAAATCTCCTCCTCATGAGCCGAGCCTATCGCCGAGAGGCGAGGGTTGGACCTGTCGTCCATGATTGATCGGGGGCGCCGCTCTGCAGCGTCGCTCGCCTTTCGGCGACGGCATGGTTGAAGAGTTCGAGGACCAAGCCGAATGCCGCCAAGTCCTCTGGTTCTATGGCTCCATCGTCATAGCCCTTGAGTGTCTCGGCGATGATCCCGTCGACCTCTCGTTGCCAGGTCAGCAGATCGTGTTCTGAGCCGGCATTGCGCACCTCCGAAACCACCGCAAGAATGCGGTTGCGGCCGCTGGTGTCGTCCTCCAGTTCATCCCGGTTCAGATAGCGGCGCAGCCATTCGGCGGCCGAACCGATGCCGGAAAGTACGAGCAAGGCGAACCAGAAATAGTCGCTGTACTTGTCCAGAAAGGTTCGCTCCGTGCCGTTGATCACCGCCGCGGCGCCTCGATGTACGGAAGGCTCGGTCTCCTTCTCGGTATCGGGCTTCATGATGTGCGAAGCGCCGGCGAGGCCTTGCGTGATCGTGTCGCGGACCGCGAAAAGCTGCCGGTAGAAGGCCGCCGCCTTGGCTTCGGAAAGCTCCTTCTTGGCCAGGATCAGGTGATTGACGCTGATCGTGTCGACCTTGTCCTCCGGCCAGGCCGGTTTCGCGTTGAAGACGCTGGCTGGAATTTCCTCGGCCTCGTAGCGCGGATGCTTCAGGGCAATGGCCTCCGATGCTTCGATCGGAAGAAACGTCGGAGCTCCGCGGGCTCGGGAGGTCGCGGTGATGGCGTCCACCGTGATCTTGCTGTCGAGCGGACCGACGGCGAGATACGCATCGAGGGTGGGGTCTTGCGCAAGCTTCTCGATCTCGTCTGTCCCGAATTGAGCCGTGGCAACCTTATCGGGTTGCACGCCGGACCCCTCCAGAATGGTCTGGAGCACAGCGACGTTTGCTCCGGTCCTCCCGATGATGCCGACCTTGTGACCTGCCAGATGGGCGATATCTCCGATCTTGCCGCCGGCCTTCTGCTTGGGCTCGCTGCCGCGTCGCCCGGAGGGCGACCACAGCACGACATAGTTCTTGCGCAGGACCGCCAGCGTTTGCGCGTCGGGCGGCATGCCGAGGTCACCGCGGCCGACCGCCAGATCGGTTCTGTCGGCGGCCAGCAGGGCCAGGGATTCAGCCGCTCCGCCGGTCGTGATCGGGGAGAGCCGGACGGTCCTGCTTTCCTCACCGAAGGCGTCGGCCATCGCCTGGACCACCTTGTGGTCGTCGCTCGCCGCCGGTCCGACGGCGATCCGGAGAGTCTCGGGTTGCAAGACGTAGAACAGGCCGGCCGCAGCGGCGCCAAAGGCGACAAATCCCAAGGCCAACACGATCAGCAGCCTTCGTTGACGGCGGCCGTGAGCACTCCTGACCACATCGGACGATGACATCAGCGGACCCCTTGAGAAAACGCGTGTCGGCTCCAAGCGCACTGGAACTTGGGCGAACCGGTGTCAACCCGGAATGTTCCGTCGGCTGGATCGGGTACAGGGAACTTGGGGTCGACCTCTTCGATGTGCAAATGTCCGGTGCGCCATGGACCAGCAAGCTGTGGATGAAGCCCCCGCAACGGTGCTCTCAGAGAACAGACGTTTCTTGCGTCCAGTCGGAAGGTCCGCCGCCTCGGGCCGCAAGCAGACATGACCATCGCGCGTCTTTCGAAGCGATCATTTCATGGCTTATCAATCTGCGGTCAATATGATTGGAGCTTGATAGAGGAGTTGGAATGAAGCCCAGCCGATCATCTCAGCCGTGCCTTATGATTCTACGCATCTTGGTCATGGGTCTCGGGCTTCTCCACCCGCACCGGGCGACGGCCGCTGACGAGCTGCAATATTTCCACGACTGCGTGAAGCACGAACTGCCCGCGACTTTGCGCCGCTTCGTCATCGCAAATGGTCCAGACAGACTGAACCGCGCGGAGGACGGTGCAAGAACTGACATTGTTAATGACCTGTTTTAGGCCTGTCGGCAGAGCGCATTGGATAGCGCGCACCGCGCAGATGAGCGGTCCTACGTTGACGAGGCCGTAGGATCATTCTTCAAGGAGATCCCCTGGATCGTCGAACTGCAGCACCGGACGGAGCAGCTCTTGAAGACGGATCCAGATAAGGCGTTCGAAGAGCAAGCTGTGCGCGCCTATTCCTTCTGTCTCGAGGGCACTGCTCGGCGGTTGGCTCAAACGTCCGAAGATCCTATCGACACGATTGAGCAAGGGGCACTCGTAGGATGCAGCAGAAACAGACAAGTTGTCTTCGATACATATTCAAGTCATGGAAAGTCCTTTGCTCCAGTGGAGATGAAGGCTTTGGAGAAGGAGTTTCATGATAAAGTGTCTGCCATCGTGACAAAAATCAGGAACGATGTGCGTAAGACAAAGCAGCAGTAGCTGTGTCTGCTGTCGTCATTGATTTCAACGTCTTTGGAAACGTCAGAGTTGAGCTCGTGTCGCGGCCTTCTTTCGTGCTCGTCGGGCAAATCACTGATGGGACTTGGCATGCGCCGTCCCATTTCGCGGTCGGATCGCCGAAGGTGTGTCCTTGAATCGATTCGAAAATCGCTAACTTGCTCAATCAGATGTCATCGATCGCCGTTGAGGAAGTGAGAATAGATGTTTCTTTTTTACAGAAATCATGCATGATGCACCCATCCTGTCTCGCCGAGAGGGGCGTTGCGCGCGATCGTCACGACACGTGAGGCAGGGATGCGGTGGCCGTGAGGTGTCGCAGCATGCGCTTACGCGCATGTGGACGAACGACGCAGCACGGACGCGAAGTCGTGTGGTCCTGGCCTCCCGGTGCCGAGGTCAAGCGCGCGACGAGGGCTCATGCCCTCGCGCGGGCGACGGGGTCAATCAGCCGGTCCCCGAGGAGAGCTCGAAGGAAGCGTTAAGACCGCCGCGCAGGGAATGCCGGTTGATCGGCTGAACCTGTGGTTCCTGCCGCCTGCATTCTTTTCGCAGGCGGGCCATGGGTGAGGCCTTCACCCGGCATTCCCTGCGCCCTCTCGATTCATCGAAGGGCGGTCGATCGCAGGACTCGGGCGTGATCCGCCGCGAGAGTGCGAACGTGCGCGTGGTTGTTTGAAACGTGGATAGCGACTGAGCAATCTCTCCATCATCTCCGACGATGGTGAAGAGTTCGAGGTTTGGTTCCGGTGGCATGATGAAGTTTCGGCCATTTGGAACCGGAACTGCAGGCGATCCCTTGGTGTTGATCGGCATCTCGAAAGCACTGGAGGAGAGACAATGATGAGAACCCGTCTTGCCGTTTCGCTGATCGCCACCTCGCTGCTGGCGTCGACCGCTGCGTTCGCACAGTCCACGACCGTCGAAGGTGCTGCCAATGGCGCTGCGGCCGGCGGCGCCGTTGCCGGTCCGGTCGGCGCCATGGTGGGTGGCACGGTCGGCGCCGCCGTCGGTGCGGGCCTGGAAATTCCGAACGCGGTGATCAACTCGATCGAGGCCGAGCGCGCGCCGTCGGTGGTCGTCCATGAGCGCGTCGTGGTCGGCGAGCCGCTGCCCGCCACCGTCGAGCTGCGTCCGGTGCCGCGCTACACCGAGTATCGCTACGCCGTCGTGAACGATCGCCGCGTGATCGTCGATCCGCGCACGCGCCGCGTCATCAAGATCATCGAGTGATCTGACGTTCTGACGGACAGGGGCCTCGTCGCATCAGCGACGGGGCCTCTCGTCATGCGGTCTGCGTGCGGATCTGTCGGATGAGCCAGTCGATGGCCGCGGACAGGCCGAATCCGAGGCAGGCGGCCGCGGCGTCGACGATGAAGTCTTCCAGCCGCGCGTGGCGTCCCGGCGCCAGGAACTGCGAGAGTTCGAGTGCACCGATCAGGATCACCGCAATCCCGGTGGTCAGCAGCCGATGACTGCGATAGGCGAGGCCGAAGGCAAGGCCGATCAGGATGAAGGCGAGGGCGTGTTCGCCGTCCTGTCCCAGGTGCGAATGTGGCCTATAGTTGGGCGGGCCCAGCGTTGCGAAGGCAACGGCTGCGGCGAGCAGCCAGGCCGAGAGGCGAATGACGATCATCATGGACGCTGCTTAGCACGTTCCGGGCCACGAACCGGGGTCACGGTCGCTTGAGGCACCGGTTTAGTTAACGTGGCTCGGAAGCCGGAACATGGCCTTCTCATCGTACCGCGAACAGCTTTCGTCCGGCGCCTCAGATCGGCTGCCGGACTCCCAGACCCTGCATGAAGCGCTCGCGGATCTGTGCCGGATCGCGCCTGGTGGCGCCCACACCGGGCTTGTCGTCGATCTTCGCCGCAATCAGCACCGGGCCGGGCGACTCGAGCGCAAGAGCGATCAAGCGTTCGAAATCTTCCTCGTCTGCGGCCCAATGGCTGGCGCCGATGCCGCAGCCGGCGGCAATGGCGACAATGTCGGCCTGCCGGGCCGAGGTCGGCTGGCTGCCGGTGATCTGGTAGATGCCGTTGTCCATGACGATGATGGCCAAATTTTTCGGCGCCAGCGTCGCAATCGTGGTGAGGCAGCCGAGCTGCATCAGCAGCGAGCCGTCGCCCTCGAGCGCGAACACCCGGCGCTGCGGCTGCGCCAGGGCGACGCCGAGCGCGATCGGGCAGGCAAGCCCCATGCTGCCGAGCATGTAGAAATTCTGCGGCCGCTGGTCGGCGGCCCACAGGTCGAAATTGGTGTTGCCGATGCCGCCGATGACGGCTTCCTCGTGCTTGAGCTTCGCGACCAGACGGCAGGTGAGGTCGTAGCGGTTCATGATCTTGGTGTTGCTGTGAGGGGCGCTCATGCGAACACCTTTCCGCCGGTGAGCAAAGGCGACAGGATGAGCGCCACCGGCGCCTGGGTCGCCACCGCCTGCTTGATCGAGCGGTCGACGACGAATTCGAGCTCGTCGAGCCGCGTCATGGTGTGGTGCTCCATGGCCAGCGCATCGAGCACCGGCCGCATGGTTCGGCACACCAGCGACTGGCCGACATTGAACTCGCCCAGCGTGCCGCGCTCGGACACGATCATGATCAGCGGGATCTGGCAGGGCACGATCAGCGAGGCCAGCACGTTGGCGAGCGTGGCGAAGCCCGAGGTCTGCATCAACAGCGCGCCGCGCCGGCCGCCCATCCAGGCGCCGGCGAGAATGCCGACCGCTTCCTCCTCGCGCGCAGTCGCAAAGGCCGTGAAGAACGGATCGTCGTGCAGGTTCTGGATCAGCGGCGTCAGCACCCGGTCGGGAACGTAGGGGATGAGGTCGACGGCGTTGTGCTTCAACGTCTGCAGCACGATCTCGTGCCAATTCGGCACAGCGGTTGCTGATCGCGCCGCATCGGCATCGGCGGCCATTGCTGTTCCTCCGGTCGTTCCTGATGGGGCCCGGCGCACGGGGCTTGGCGCTGAGCTTGACGGCACCGGAACGATTGTCAACATGCCGGCCCGGCCGGTCAGGCATCCGCCTTTCAAGTCCGAAATCAAGAACCAAGAAACCAGGAGGTCGGCTGTTCATGGTCGCGAATTCCAAGCGCGTCTTCTACGTCAAATACCTGGCCCACCCGATCTTCAGTGAGCTGCTCGCCGCGCGCCCCGACGTCCGGCTCGACCGGCTGGAGAACGAGAGCTCCGAGGCCGAGACGGCGCCGATCCTCGCGGCGGCTCACGCCTACCAGATCGGGGCGGCCCGCGACGAGCTCGCGCCGCGCTTCCACGTCGATGCAGACCTGCTGCGCCGCGCCCCAAACCTCCTCGTCGTGTCCAGCAACGGGGCCGGATACGACCCGGTCGACGTCGACGCCTGCACCGAGGCCGGCGTCCTCGTCGTGAACCAGTCCGGCGGCAACGCCCATTCGGTGGCGGAGCACACGCTCGGCATGATGCTGACCCTGTCGAAGCGCATCATCCAGTCCGACCGCCGGCTGCGCCGGGAGCGTGACGTCAACCGCAACGATTTGATCGGCAACGAGGTGCAGGGGCGGACGATCGGCATCGTCGGGCTTGGCAATGTCGGCCGCCGGGTGGCCGAGCTGTGCCGCGGCATCCTCGGCATGACGGTGCTGGCCTATGACCCATATCTGTCGTCCGATGAGATCGCCGCACGCGGCGCGGAGAAGGTGGAACTCCATGACCTGATGCGGAGCTCAGATTTCGTCTCGATCAACTGCCCGCTGACGAAGGAAAGCCGCGGCATGATCGGTGCCCACGAGTTCGCGCTGATGCAGCCTAGCGCCTATTTCGTCACCACCGCCCGCGGCTTCATCCATGACGAGGAGGCGCTGTTCGCCGCGCTCAGCGAAAAGCGCATCGCCGGCGCCGGGCTCGACGTCTGGGCCAAGGAGCCGCCGCCGCCGGACCATCCGCTGCTGCAGCTCGACAACGTGCTGGCGAGCCCGCACACCGCCGGCGTGACGCGGGAGGCGCGGCAGAACATGGGCCGGATCGCGGCCGAGCAACTGCTCGTCGCGCTCGACGGCGGCCGGCCGCCGCGCCTGATCAATCCCGAGGCCTGGCCGCGCTACAGCGCTCGTTTCCGCGAGGCGTTCGGAGTGACGCCCTCGTAGCCAGGAGAGAAGAGATTGCGGGGAGAAGATTTCATGCGTCGCAAGCTGCGATGCAGCAATAAATCTTCTCTCCAGGGCGGCTTCGGCGAAGCGGACATTGCTATTTTCGGAGCCGTCTCGACAGCCCAGTGGTGGCTGATCATTTTTCCAGGGGCGCCATGAGCTTAGGCCACGTTTTTCGCTCGGCGCGGAAGGGAAATTGGTCCGATGCGCCGGTTGAACGCCATCCTGAAGTCGACCCACGGCCGCGTCCGTCGCGCCGTCTCGGAGTTCGTCGCGATCGCCGCCGCGAGCCTGCCTTCGGTGGGCGCCTGAGCGCCGGTTCCACCGCTGCGTCAAATATTTGCATCGGCCGCTTGATATCGGTGAACAGCGGGAGGAGAAGCGCGGTAACATCACCTTCGAGCACTGCGTGAGAGGCAGGAGGTTGCATGTCGCGCTATGTCATCCATTTCATGAAGGACGTGCTGGGCGAGAATGGCCGCCAGTGCGAGATTTGCCAGAGCACGTTGGAGGTTGAGGCCGACAGCGAAGGCGAAGCCGCGGAAATCGCAAAGTCCAGGTTCTGCGAACAGCAGGAGGTGCGCGACTGGTCGCTGCATGCCGACCGCATTGAGGTGAAGGCGGCCGACTTTCCGTCCTGACCTGCGGCTCAGCGGCCCAGCCCAGCCGGTGCGTCGCTGGCCCCGGGGCCAAGCGAGCGCTGCACCATCACGGTGTCGCACCAGCGGCCGTAACGGTAGGCTACTCCCGGCAGCAGCCCCACCCTGACGAACCCGAAGCGCTCATGAATGCCGAGCGAGGCGACGTTATCGGCGTCGATATAGCCGTCGCGTGACGGCCTGACGAGGACCGGCGGCTCGGTGTCGCGAGCCGTGATCGCGCTGTCCATCGTTCGAATTACTCTGCGCAGACATAGGTATGGAGCCGGATCCGGCCAGCTTCGTCGAGCTCCTTGTACAGCCCCTGGATCTCGACGTCGAAGCCGGGATAGGTGTTGAATGCCCGCTCGAACATCTTGAGGTAATCGATCATCGGCTGGGCGCGGTCGGATAGCCGCTCGCCCGGAACGATGGTGGCGATGCCTGGCGGATAGACCACGAACGGCGTCGTCGCAATGCGCCCGGCGATCCGATCGATCGGCAGGTAGTCGACCTCGTTGCGCATCAGCGCACGCGCCGCCTCGCGTGGTGACATCGCGATCTCCGGCATGTGCTGCGGCTGGAACTGCTTTGCCTGCAGCGCGCTCACCTCGGCTTCGCGGTAGAAGCGGTGCATCTCGGCGCAGAGGTCGCGCAGCCGCAGCTTGCCGTAACGCGCAAAGCGCTTGCGGGTGAACTCCGGAATGGCGTCCTCCAGCAGCACGTTGTCATCGTGGAGCCGCTTGAAGGCGACCAGGCCACTGATCAGGGTTCCCGCCTTGCTCGCCTCGACCCCCGGCGTCAGCAGGAACAGCAGCGAGTTGAGATCGTTCTTCTCCGCCACGATGCGGTTCTCGCGCAGATATTGCGCGACGATCGGAGCCGGGATGCCGTGATCGGCATAGCCGCCGGTGGCGCGATCGAAGCCCGGGGTCAGCAGGGTCAGCTTGTTCGGATCGGTCATCGCGAAGCCGGGGGTGAGATCCGGAAAGCCGTGCCATGCCGCGCCCGGCGCGAGCTGCCACAGCGCGGTATCGGTTGCGAGCTGGTCGGTCGAGATCGCCTCCCAGGCCACGTCATGGCTAGCCCCGGGATTGGCCGCATCGGGGATCGACACCCGGTCCGGCACGAACGGCTCGAAGAACCAGCGCCGCGCCGGATCCTTCTCCTTCTCCTCGAATTCCCGGCGCATCGCCCTGATCTTCTTGCGCAATTCGATTCCGAGCCGGATCGTGTCGTCCCACAGCACCTCGCCGGAGCGGCCCTTCATCATCTGCGCGCCGACGTCCAGCGACGCGAACAGCGGATAGAACGGCGATGTCGAGGCGTGCTGCATGAAGCTTTCGTTGAAGCGGCGATGCTCGACCCGCCGCCGCTGGCCCTTGATGTGGCGGTCCTTGACGTGGATCTGCGAGGCCTGGGAGAAGCTCGCGAGCTGCTTGTGGGTCGATTGCGTGGCGATGATGCCGGGGGCGTCGGGTCCGAGGTCGCCGAGGCCCATGGCGAAGCGGCCGGTGTAGAGCGGGTGGAATTTCATGAAGCCCGCCCAGGCCTCGTCGAACATGATGTAGTCGCAGAGATGCCCGATCCGCTTCAGGATCATCTCGGCGCTGTGGATCGTGCCGTCATAGGTGCACTCCTCGACCACCGCGACGCGGAACGGCCGCTCCTTGCGCCAGGCGTCGGGGTCCTTGACCAGCGGGTTGTCGCGGATCTGCTGTCGCAGATGCTCTTCGTCCAGCAGATCCCAGCGCATCGGGCCGATCAGGCCCCAGGGGTTGCGAACCGTTGGGACGTAGATCGGGACGCCGCCCGAAATCAGCAGCGCGCCGTGATGAGCGGCCTTGTGGTTGTTGCGATCGAACAGCACGAGGTCGCCGTCGGTGACCAGGGCCCCGAGCACGACCTTGTTGGAGGTCGAGGTACCGTTGAGGACGAAATAGGTCTTCTCGGCGCCGAAGATCTGCGCGGCTTCCTTCTGCGCGCGCAGCGCCGGCCCCTCATGGGTCAGGAGATCGCCGAGATCGAGCACGGAATTGTCGAGATCGTCGCGGAACACGGCCTCGCCGAGATGCTCGACGAAGACCCGGCCGATCGGGCTGCGGCTATAGAACACGCCGCCATTGTGCCCGGGGCAGGTCCAGAGCTGGTTGCCTTCCTCGGCGTAGTCGACCAGCGCGCCGAAGAATGGCGTCTTCAGTGTCTCGGCATATTGCTTCAGCCGGCTGACCAGGTTCTTGGCGATGAAGGCTGGAGTCTCTTCCGACAGGAACACGTAGCCGTCGATGAAATCGAGCACCTCGACCGGCAGATCCTCGAACCGCTTGCGGCGGATCAGGAGGATGATCGGGAAGTCCAGTCCGCGACGGCGCATCAGGTTGATCAGCGACGCCGTCTTGCCTTCCAGGCCCTTCTTGCCCCAATCGACGACCATGCAGCCGATCGCGGCATCCGTCTGCACGGCGATCTCGGCGTCCTCCAGCTTGCGGGCGCGCACCACCTCGAAGCCCGAGCGCTGGATCTCTTCGATGATCTGGTTGAAGCGGACGCCGGCGAGATCGTCGGTATCGAAGACCGGCGCGGCGAACAGGAAGGTGAAGCGGCGGAAGTATTCCATGAGAGTCTTTCGGGCTGGGTGGGCAGCCACCTGTCGTCACGTTCGATGACGGTTCGATGACAATAGGGCGCCTCACGGAGCTTGTCTCGGCCGCCTCGCAGTGGCAATCGTCCCGAACCCGAGTGACGCTGAAAGGATCCGTGGTGCTTCCCGAATGGATCAGCCTTGATTGTGTGGCCCCGTCCGAGCTCCATCGGCAGGCCGCGCTGGAACGCCAGGCCCAGTTGACCAAGCCGTTTGGCGCCCTTGGGCGATTGGAGCAGGTGGCGGTCGATTTGGCCGCGCTGCAGGCGTCGGAACGTCCAGGGGCCGACCGGGTGCCGGTGGTGCTGTTCGCGGGGGACCACGGCATCGCGGCACGGGGCGTGTCGGCGTATCCGCCTGAAGTGACGGTGCAGATGCTCCACAACTTCGCCGGCGGCGGTGCGGCGATTTCGGTGCTGTCGCGCAGCCTCGGCTGTCCGCTGGAGGTGGTCGACGTCGGCACGCTGGCGAGCGAGCCGGTGCCCGGCGTGATCGTCGACAAGCCGCGGCGCGGCACGCGCGACTTCAGCACCGAGGCGGCGCTGACGCTGGAGGAGGTTGCGTTCGCGGCCGAAGCCGGACGGCGCGCGGTGGTGCGGCAGGCCGATCACGCGCCGCAACTCGTGATCTTCGGCGAGATGGGGATCGGCAACACGACATCGGCGGCAGCGATTGCCGCCGCGCTGCTGTTATGCGCGCCCGCGGACATCGTCGGCAGCGGCACTGGGCTCGACGCCGACGGACGGGCCAGGAAGGCTGCGGTGATTGCCGATGCGTTGGGGCGACACGGGCTCACGACGGGAGCGGCCGTCGCGGACGTCCTGGCCGCCGTCGGCGGTTTCGAGATCATTGCGATGGCCGGCGCGATCGTCGCCGCCGCGCAGCGGCGCTGGCCGGTGCTGGTCGACGGCTTCATCGTCTCTGTCGCGGCGCTGGTCGCCGTCCGCCTCAATCCCTCCTGCCGTCCGTGGCTGCTGTTCTCGCATCGCTCGGCCGAGCGCGGCCACGCCATCGTGCTCGACGCGCTCGGTGCCCGTCCGCTGATCGACCTCGATCTGCGGCTTGGCGAGGCCTCGGGCGCCGCCACTGCGCTGCCGATCATCCGGCTGGCCTGTGCGCTCCACGGGGGCATGGCCACCTTTGCGGAGGCCGCCGTCTCGGGAGCCAAGTCCTGATGCGGATCGATCTGCTGCGGCACGGGACGACAGGACGGGACGGCTATCTCGACGGCCGCACCGACCCACCGCTCAGCGAACCCGGCTGGGATCAATTCCGGCGGCAGACGCAAAGCCGGATCTGGCACAGCGTCGTCAGCTCGCCGTTGGCGCGCGCACGTGCGGCAGCGGAGGATTATGCCCGGCTGACCGGCTGCGCGCTGGACATCGACGTGGATTGGAGCGAGGTCGATTTCGGCCTGTGGGACGGGCGGACGCATCGCGACATCGCTGCCGAGCCCGGAGGCGAAGCCTTGCTCGACACCTTCCATGCCGATGCTGAGGTCCGGGCGCCGGACGGTGAGAGCTGGACCGATTTGCAGGCGCGAGTGGCGCGCGCAACACGTCGTATCCTTGTCCGGCCCGAGCCTGTGCCGGTTCTCGTGGTGACCCATGGCGGCGCCATGCGCGCAGCGCTCTCGCAGCTACTCGGATGGCCGCTGCGCCAGCTGTGGAGCCTGCGCATCCGGCCCGGCACGCGGATCACGCTCGAAGCGGGGCAGGGCAATGATGGTGTACCTTGGGGCGAAATCGTCGAGATCATCCAGCCATGATGCTTCGTGAATTCTGGATCGCATTGCAATTCCTGACACGGCTGCCGACACCGCACGTCGCGGAGTCACGACCGGACGACCTGGCGCGGGCATCGGGCTGGTTTCCGGCAGCCGGGCTGACGGTCGGAGCCTGTCTGGCGGTGGTCGCCCGGCTGCTCCACGGCGCTGATCCGTGGATCGTTGCGCTGGCCGTGCTGGTCGCCTGGATCTGGATCACCGGCGCGCTGCATCTCGACGGGCTCGGCGACGTCGCCGATGCGTTCGGCGCCTCGCATGGCAAGCCGGAACGCTTCATCGCCGTGCTGGGCGATCCCCATGCCGGCAGCTTTGCCGTCGTCGCGATCAGCTTGCAGATCGCCGCCAAGCTGGTGCTGATCGCCGAGCTGGCGACGGGCCCGACGGCCTGGGCGCTGGTGCTGATCCCGGCCTGGGCACGCTGGGGGACTTTGATCTGCAATAAGACCCTGCTGTCGTTGAAGCCGGGGCTGGGGGCGAGCATCTCGAACAGCGTCGGCTGGAACGTCATCGTCGCCTGGGGCGGCGCACTCGCGATCGGCGCGCTGGCCGGCGCGGTGCCGACGCTGATCGCGATTGGTCTCGTTCCGGCGGTCGCGTTCTACTGGCAATGGCGGCTCGGCGGCATCACCGGCGATTGCCATGGCGCCAGCATCGAGGTCACGGAAACGCTGCTGCTTGCCGCCTGCGTGCTCGGTTAGAAGGCATCGCCGAGCGCCGGCGCCAGCCGGTGCCACTCGGACGCATTGCCCGGCAGGCCGAAGCGCAGCCAGCTCGGCTGAGCCGGAAAGCGTCGGACGTGGATGCCGTGCCGGGCGAGCCGCTCGGCGATGTCAGGCGCGTTCGGCGATGTGATCAGCCTGAACAGCGGCGTGCCGCCGATGACCGCGCAGCCGGCCTTGCTCAGAAGATCGTCGATGCGCTGACAGTCGTTCGCCAGCCGCGCACGTGTCTGCTCCAGCCACGCAGCGTCGGCCAAGGCCGTCGTTCCGATCGCGAGCGCAGGTCCGGATACGGCCCAAGGCCCGAGCTCGTCGCGGAGTCGGCGGACGACGTCTGCGGAGCCGATCGCGAAACCGAGGCGGACGCCGGCAAGGCCGTAGGCCTTGCCGAACGAGCGCAGCACGATCGTCGCCGGCGGCAGGTCGGCTGCGAGGCTGGCATCGGCGGCATGGAGATCTACGAATGCTTCGTCGACGATCAGCAGGCCGTCGCGCCGGCGCAAGGTCGCGGCCAATCCGACCAGCACATCGCGGGGCAGCAGGCGGCCGGTGGGATTGTTGGGATTCACGACGATGGCAACATCAGCATCGGCGAGCGCATCGACATCATCGACCAGACCGACGCGATGCCCACAGCGGCGCCAGCACAGCGCATGCTCCTCGTAGGTCGGGGCGAGCACGGCAACCCTCGAGCGTGGGCGCAGCTGCGGCAGGATCTGCAACAGCGCCTGCGTGCCGGGCGCGGCAACGATCATTTCGGGCCCCGCCACGCCATAGCGCGCAGCAGCCGCTGCACACAGCGCGTCGTCTTCGGCTTGGGCCGGCAAGCGCGCCCAACTTGCGGGCGGGATGGTCGGCACCGGGTAGGCTACGGGATTGATGCCGGTCGACAGATCGATCCACGGCTGTGGCGCATCCGGATAGCGACGGCTGATCGCAGCGAGATCGCCGCCGTGAAGGATCGCTTCCGGCTGGTCCGCGCGCATGCTAGTCGCTCTGTCGTCCATCTCTTTCCTTTACATGTCTTTCCTTCAGCGGAGATCGATGTTCGTCTCTCTCGCGCTCACGGCGCTGCTCGTCGAGGCGGCGGTCGGTTATCCCCAGGTCCTGGTGCGGCGGATCGGCCATCCCGTGATGTGGATGGGTGCGCTGATAGCATGGGCGGACCGCCGCTGGAACGGGGCAGCAGACGGCTTTGCCGCGCGACGAGCGCGCGGCGTCGGGCTCGTCTGTCTGCTCGTGGCCGGCATGATGACCATCGGCCTCGCCGCAGCATGGGTGATGCAGGCGCTCGTCGGCGAGCCGGCCGCAACCATCATCCTTGGTGTGGCGGCAAGCAGCCTGCTGGCCCAGCGCAGTCTCGACACGCATGTCGCCGCGGTTGCAGAGGGACTGGAGCAGGAGGGGCTCGAGGGCGGCCGCAGAGCCGTCTCGATGATCGTCGGCCGCGATCCCGATCGGCTGGATGAAGCCGGCGTTGCGCGGGCCGCGATCGAGAGCCTGGCAGAAAACTTCTCCGATGGCGTCGTCGCACCTGTGTTCTGGCTCGTCGTCGGTGGTCTTCCAGGTATCCTGATCTACAAGGCTCTCAACACCGCGGACAGCATGATCGGTCATCTCTCGGACCGGCACCGCGCGTTCGGCTGGGCGGCGGCGCGGCTCGACGATCTCGTCAACTTGCCGGCCTCGCGCCTGTCCGCGCTGTGGATCGCAGCCGCTGCGGCCTGCATCCCGAGCGCCTCGGCTTCGGCCGCGGTGCGAGCTGTTGCACGTGATGCGTCGAAGCACCGTTCGCCCAACGCCGGCTGGCCGGAAGCGGCGATGGCCGGTGCGCTCGGACTGCGCCTGGCGGGGCCGCGCGTCTATCACGGTCATCTCGTCACCGATGCCTGGATGGGCGACGGGCGCGCCGATCTCAACGCCTCCGACATCCGGAGCGCCTTGCGGCTTTATCGGCTGGCCTGTCTGGTTCAGGTCCTGGTCGTCGCAGGATTCGTCCTGGTCAGGATCCTGTAGCCGCCACGGCCGGCGCGGGCTTGCTCGCCAATGCGAGGATTCGGTCCACGTCGACGTAGCGCTCGAGATGCGCCGCGAGTGCATCCAACGTCGTGTCCACATCGGTCTCATAGGATAAGCCGCTCGTCGTCGCGCCGAGGCCGCGCAGCCAATGGGCGCGCAGGCCATCATCGGCGAACAGGCCATGCACGTAGCAGCCGGTAACCAGGCCATTCGCTGCGATGGCGCCATCGCGACGGCCGTCGGAGAAGGTCAGGAAGGGGCTCTGTGTCGCCGGTCCGTCAGTGCGGCCGATATGCATCTCGTAACCGCGGAACGACAGCTGATCTTCCGTCAGCGTGCCCTGGACCTCGCGCAACGCCTTGTCATCGGTCAATGTCGTTTCGACGTCGAGCAGGCCAAGTCCCGCGACGGAACCAGGTGCTCCCTCGTGTCCGTCGGGATCGCTGATCACGTGCCCCAGCATCTGATATCCGCCGCAGATGCCGAGCACGCGACCGCCGCGGCGCAGATGCGCGATAAGATCGATGTCCCAGCCGGCGCCACGCAGGGCGGCGAGATCGGCGATCGTCGCCTTCGAGCCCGGCAGGATCACCATCGATGCGTCGCCGGGGATCGGCGTGCCTGGCCGCAAAAACTGCAGATCGATTCCATCTTCCAGCCGCAACGGATCGAACTCGTCGAAATTGGAAATGCGCGGGTAGGCGAGGATGACGACCTTCGGCCGTTGTCCTCCCGATGATCCGCGTTCAGCCAGGCCAAGCGCGTCCTCCGCTGGCAGGCGGCGCGCATCCGGAAAATGCGGAATGAGCCCGAGCGATGTCCAGCCCGTCCGCTGCGCAATCTCGTTCATGCCCGACGCAAACAAGGCCGGATCGCCGCGAAACTTGTTGACGAGGAAACCTGCCACGCGCGCGGCATCGTCCGGCGGGATCACAGTCTTGGTGCCGACCACGCTTGCAATCACGCCGCCCCGATCGATATCGCCGATCAGCACCACCGGAATCTGCGTCGCTTGCGCAAAGCCCATGTTGGCGATGTCGCCCGCGCGCAGGTTGATCTCGGAGGCGGAGCCTGCGCCTTCGACCAGCACGATGTCGGCATCCGCTGCGAGGTGATGGAAGCTGTCGAGCACGGCCGCCATCAGTTGCGGCTTCATCGCCTGATAGGCGGATGCCTTGGCGTTGCCGATGACGCGACCCTGGACCACGACCTGCGAGCCGATCTCGCTCTGCGGTTTCAGCAGCACCGGGTTCATGTGCACCGTCATCGGCCGCCGCGCCGCGCGCGCCTGCAGCGCCTGGGCACGGCCGATCTCGCCGCCATCAGCGGTGACGGCGGCGTTGTTCGACATGTTCTGCGGCTTGAACGGCGCCACCTTGAGGCCGCGCAATGTCAGCGCGCGCGCGAGCCCCGCGACGATCAGCGATTTGCCGACGTCGGAACCGGTGCCCTGGAACATGATGGCGCGCGCGCTCATGAGCCTAGTACTCGATGCCTTCCTGCGCCTTCACGCCGGCTGCGAAGTGATGCTTCACGAGGTTCATCTCGGTGACGAGATCGGCGGCCTCGATCAGCTCCGGCTTGGCGTTGCGCCCGGTGACGACGACGTGCAGATCGGGACGGCGCCCTGCCAGCGTGGCGACGACGTCTGCGATATCAAGGTGATCATAGCGCAGCGCGATGTTGAGCTCATCGAGGACGAGCAACCGGATCGACGGATCCGCCATCAGCTCCTTTGCCTTCGCCCAGGCGCGCTCCGCCGCGGCGACGTCGCGCGCCCGATCCTGCGTCTCCCACGTAAAGCCTTCCCCGAGCGTGTGCCACGACACCTGATCGCCGAACTTCTCGATCGCCTTGCGCTCGCCGGTTTCCCACGCGCCCTTGCCGAACTGCACGACGCCGATGCGAAAACCGCGACCGAGTGCGCGCAGCATCAAGCCCCACGCCGCCGTCGATTTGCCCTTGCCCTTGCCGGTGTGAACGATCAGCAGGCCCTTCTCCACGGTCTTGGAGGCGACCTCAGCATCCTGCACCGCTTTGCGGTTCTCCATCTTCGCTTTGTGGCGTGAATCGTCGGCGCTTCCGGTCATCGACATTTTCTCCTAGTCACTTCAACGTCAGCGGCAGTCCCGCCGCCATCAGGATCACGCGATCGGCCACGGCCGCGACGTCCTGGTTCAGTCGCCCCTGGGCATCGCGAAAGGCGCGCGCGAGCGCGTTGTCCGGCACGATGCCAAGTCCAACTTCGTTGGACACGGCCACGATCGGGCCATGCGCGTTCCTGAGCGCGTCGATCAACTCGGCTGATCTTGCCGCCACGTCCATGTCGGCGAACATCACATTGCTGAGCCACAGCGTCAGGCAATCGATCAGCATCGGCACGCTCGAATTTGCCCGTGCACGGACCAGGCCTGCAAGATCATGTGTGGTCTCCAACGTCTGCCATCCCTCGGTGCGGCGCGCCTTGTGCTGCGCGATTCGGTCCTTCATCTCATCGTCGAACGCCTGCGCGGTCGCAACATAGGTCCAAGGTGCGGGAAAGGCGGTCACGAGCGCCTCGGCATGACGGCTCTTGCCGGAACGCGCGCCGCCGAGCACCAGGGTCAGGCGCGGCAGGGCGGGATGCGGGCGGGCGGGGACCATGGGGGACGATTCCGATTGACGGGCTTTGGCGCGACCCGTATCTAACAGATGACGGTTCTCCGAAAGGAGAGATTTAGGGAACACGGTGCGGGTTCTTGACCCAAGGCCGTGGCTGCCCCCGCAACTGTAATCGGCGAGTGTGAGGCCAAGACACCACTGGGAAACCGGGAAGGTGGCTTCACGCGGTGACCCGAGAGCCAGGAGACCTGCCGTCGACATTGCTGTTGGCCGACCCGTCGCGCGGGGAGTCGCGATGCTGGTTCTGATCCCGCCGGGATGGGTGGGATGCCGTCGGATGCAGCGCATCGTCCGGTCCTCTGGGGAGCCGGCAAGCGACGGAGACGGCCATGAAGTTGACCCGTACCACGACCTTTGCAGCCGCGAGCCTGGTGCTGCTCGCCGCCGATCCCGCCTTCGCGCATCACATGATGGGGGGCAAGCTGCCGCAGACGTTTGCGCAGGGCCTGCTGTCCGGCCTCGGCCATCCTGTGATCGGAATCGACCATCTGGCCGCCATCGTCGGTGCGGGCATCGTCGCAGCATTTCTGGGCCGCGGCTTCGCGCCGGTGCTCGCCTTCACCACCGCGATGATCGCGGGCGTCGGTCTTCATGTGGCCAAGGCCAACATCCCGGCTGCCGAGCTGCTGGTCGGCCTGACCACCGCCGTGGTCGGTCTGGTGGTGGTGATGCGTGGCGGTTTCGGCGTGCTGCCCGTCGCCGGCCTGTTCGCTGTGACCGGCCTCGTCCACGGCTATGCGCTGGGTGAATCGATCGTCGGGGCAGAGAACACCCCGCTCGGGGCCTATCTCGCCGGCCTGCTCGTGATCCAGACCCTCATCGCCGCCGGCGCGTTCCTCGGCACCAGGCTGCTGTCGGCGAAGGCCAAAGCGGCTGCGCCGCTGGCGCTGCGGCTCGCGGGCGCTGCCATCGTGCTGGTGGGGGGCGTCGCCGCGGCGACGGCGGCCGGCGTGATCGGCTGATTGATGACCGCATCAGAGACTGGTGAGACGACGCTGTTCGTCTGCGTCACCTGCCGTTCGCAGGGGACGGAACCTACGCCGCCTGATCAGCCGCGGGCCGGAGCCCGTTTGCTCGCCGCGATCGAGACGTTGCCGACCGCGCAGCGCGCCGGTGTCGCCGTGGTCGGCGTCGAGTGCCTGTCCAACTGCAATCGTGCGTGCACGGTTGCAGTGACGGCGCCGGGCAAATGGACCTATGTGCTCGGCGCGCTCGATCCGGATCTGCATGTTCAGGATGTGCTGACATTCGCCCAGCTGCATCAGCGCCATGACGCCGGCCTGCCGGCCTGGCGCGAGCGTCCCGAATACATCCGCAAGAACACCGTTGCGCGCGTTCCCGCGCTGTCAGCACCACGCTGAAACGAGAGATCGTATCGCCATGACGAAGTCGTTCGCCAAGACGCCTTGCACCATCGTCACCGGTTTCCTCGGCGCCGGCAAGACCACGCTGGTGCGCAACCTGATCGAGACCGCGAACGGTCGCCGGCTCGCCATCATCGTCAACGAGTTCGGCGATGTCGGCATCGACGGCGACATCCTGAAGGGTTGCGGCGTGCCGGATTGTCCGGAGGATCGCATCGTCGAGCTGTCGAACGGCTGCCTGTGCTGCACCGTTGCCGATGATTTCGTGCCCGCGCTCAGGAGCCTGCTGGATCAGAAGGAGCCGCCGGAGCATATCGTGATCGAGACCTCGGGGCTGGCGCTGCCGAAGCCGCTGGTGCAGGCCTTCAATTGGCCCGAGATCGCGACGCGCGTCACCGTCGACGGCGTCGTTGCGGTCGTCGATGGTCCGGCGGTGGTCGCGGGACGCTTCGCCGATGATCCCGAGGCGCTCGCCGCGCAGCGCGCCAGTGATGCTTCGCTCGATCACGACAACCCGCTGGAGGAGGTCTACGAGGATCAGCTGCTGTGCGCCGATCTCGTCGTGATGAACAAGAGCGACCTGATGAGCGAGGAGCAGCGCAAGGATGTCGCGGCCGAGATCGCGGCGAAGGTGCAGCGTGCCGTCAAGGTGATCGCGACGGAGCACGGCAGGCTGTCGGCTTCAATTCTGCTCGGGCTCGGTGCCGCAGCGGAGGACGATCTCGCGGCCCGACCGTCACATCACGACAACGAGGCCGAGCACGATCACGACGATTTCGAGAGTTTCGTGCTCGACGTTCCGGCGCAGGCTTCGCCCGATGCGCTCGTCGACCGCATCGCGGCCGCCGTCGACGCGCATGATGTGTTGCGGGTGAAAGGGTTCGTGGAAGTCGCCGGCAAGCCGCTGCGCCTCCTGGTGCAGGCCGTTGGCAGCCGCATCCAGCATCAGTTCGAGCGCCCGTGGCGCTCGGGCGAATCGCGGCAGGGGCGGCTGGTGATCATCGGCGAGCGCGGCCTCGATGCCGCTGCCATCCAGAGCCTGATCACAGGATAGGCGTCACCGATGCACCTGCTGGCGACAACGGGCGCGGATCTCGACGACCTCGAACAGGCCGTGGATCTTGCACAGTCGCCGGCCGAGATCGTCGTGCTGTCGTTCTCGGACACCGACCTCTCGGCGCTGGCCGAGGCCTGGACCGCGTCGTCGGATGAGCTGCTGAGCCTGCGCCTCGCCAGCTTGAAACGGCTGAAGCATCCGATGTCGGTCGATCTCTATGTCGACCGCGTCGTGCTGGGCGCGCGCGCCGTCGTCGTGCGCTGTCTCGGCGGGCTCGACTATTGGCGCTACGGGCTGGAGCGCATCGCATCGGTCTGCCGCAGCCGCAACATCCCGTTTGCGGCACTGCCGGGTGACGATCGCGCCGACGAGAGGCTCGATGCGCTCTCGACCCTGCCGAAGGACGCGACCTCGCGTCTCTACGGCTATCTGCACGAGGGCGGCGTCGGCAATGCGCGCGAGGCCCTGCGCTATCTCGCGACGCTGCTCGGGCGCGACGCGCATTTTGCGGAGCCGGTCGCGATCGGTTCGATCGTCGGCTTCATGCCCGATCGCGGAGCCGTCGGCATCGATGATCTCTGCGGCCACAATGATGCGCGGCCCACCGCGTTGATCGTGTTCTACCGTGCGGGCCTGCTCGCCGCCGATACGGCGGGGATCGCGGAGCTGATGCGGGCGCTCGAAGGTGAAGGGCTGGCGGCAGTCGCGGTCGCGGTGACCAGCCTGAAGGATCCCAACATCGGGGATGCACTGGCGCGACTCGTCCAGCGCCGGCGTCCTGCGATCATTTTGAACGCCACCGCGTTCTCGGCGCTGCGCGACGACGGCGCCACGGTGCTCGACGTGGCCGATGCACCAGTTCTGCAAATCATCCAGGCGCAGAGCACGGAAGAGGCCTGGGCCTCGTCGGCGCGCGGACTGTCGCCGACGGATCTGGCCATGAATGTCGTTCTGCCGGAGCTCGACGGCCGGCTGTTGGCACGCCCGATTGCGTTCAAGGGCGAAACGCCCGCGGATGAGCGTCTGCAGTTCGGCACGATGCGCTATGTGCCCCGACACGACCGCATCGCTTACGTCGCTCGGCTCGCGGCGCGATGGGCGCGGCTGCGGGCGCTGCCGGCAAGCGAGCGGCGCGTGGCGCTGCTGCTCTCCGACTATCCGGCGCGCGGCGGGCGCCGCGGCTACGCTGTCGGTCTCGACACCAGCGGAAGCGCTGCCGCCATTGCGCGGCAGTTGGCGGAGGCGGGGTACGATATCGGCCGCGCAGCTCCGACCGCCGAAGATGTCGACGCGCTGCTGCGGGACGAGGCAGATGAGCTCGTGGTGCCGCTCGCGGCCTATCGGTGTGCTCTGGCGCTGTTGCCGGACGATCTGCAGCGTGCCTTGCATGACAATTGGGGAGAGGCGGAAGCCGACCCGGCGGTTCGAGATGGCGCCTTTCGTTTTTCGGTGCTGCACGCCGGAAAACTCTCGATCCTGCTACAGCCGGATCGTGGCAATCGCGCCGATCGCAAGTCCGGCTACCATGACACGAGCGTGCCTCCGCGGCACGCCTATGTCGCGCTCTATGCGCATCTGCGTGAGGCCGAGCGGATCGATGCGCTGATTCATCTCGGTGCGCATGGCACGCTGGAATGGCTGCCTGGCAAGGCGCTGGCGCTCTCAAATGCGTGCTGGCCGGAGGCCGTGCTGGGCCCGCTGCCGGTGATCTATCCCTTCATCGTCAACAATCCCGGCGAAGCGATGCAGGCCAAGCGGCGATTGTCGGCGCTGACGCTCGGGCATCTGACGCCGCCGCTGTCGCAGGCCGGTCTGCACGGACCCTTGCTGGAGCTGGAGGCGCTGGTCGAGGAATATGCCGAGGCGGATGGCCTCGACAAGCGCCGGCTCGGACTCCTGGAGGACGAGATTGTCGCGCGGGCCTGGCAGAGCGGCCTGGCCGCCGATTGCGGGCTCGACCGCGCAATGACCGGACGCGAGGCGATCGCACAGCTCGATGCGCAGCTCTGCGACATCAAGGAGCTCGCGGTGCGCGACCGCCTGCATGTGTTCGGGGAAGCGCCCGACACGGCGGCGACCGGCCTGCTTGCGGATGCGATCACGGCGGCCATGGGGCCGGCGGCCGCGACGGTCGATCGCGCCGACATCGCCGCACGGATCGCCGCGAGCGCTGCAGCCGAACGCAGCGCGTTGCTCGCGGCACTCGACGGTCGCCGCGTCGCTGCCGGTCCCGCCGGCGCGCCGAGCCGCGGCCGGCTCGACGTGTTGCCCACGGGGCGCAATCTCACCGCGATCGACCCGCGTGCGATCCCGACCCGGACCGCCGCTGTGGTCGGCGTACGCGCGGCTGACGAGGTGATCCGGCGCTATTTGCAGGATCATGGCGACTACCCGCGCGCGCTCATGCTTGATCTCTGGGCGTCCGCATCGCTGCGCACCGGCGGTGACGATCTGGCCCAGGCCTTGGCTTATCTGGGCGTGCGGCCGCGCTGGGACCTGAACTCCAATCGTGTCACCGGCGTCGACGTACTGCCGTTGGCGATGCTCGACCGCCCGCGCATCGATGCGACGCTGCGGATCTCGGGGCTGTTTCGCGACCTGTTCGAAGCGCAGATCGCGCTGTTCGATCTCGCCGTGCAGAAAGTGGCGTCTCTCGACGAGGATGATGCCGACAATCCGCTGGCCGCGGCGCGGCGGCGCGGCGAGAGCCTCGCGCGCGTGTTCGGCGGGGCGCCTGGCAGCTACGGTGCCGTTGCCGCCGACCTTGCGCTCGGAATGGACTGGACGAGCCGGTCGCAGCTCGGCGAGGCGTATCTCGAGAGCGCCGCTTATAGCTTTGGCGGGACGCATGACGGCGCGTCTGCTTCCGACACGTTCCGCGCCCGCGTCCGCAGCGCCGACGCCCTCGTGCATCCGCAGGACGATCGTGAGCGCGACCTGCTCGATGGCGAGGAGGTCGCCGACTTTGCCGGAGGCTTCGCAGCCGCTGCAGCGTCGCTCGGCGCGTCGCCCGTACTGCTGCATCTCGACACCAGCCGTCCGGAGGCGCCGGCGGCGCGGAGCTTCAGCGAGGAGATTGCCCGCGTGGTGCGCGGCCGTCTCACCAATCCGCGCTGGATTGCGGGAATGCTCGCGCATGGCTATCGCGGCGTCGCCGAGATCGCGCAGGGCGTCGACGCGCTCTATGCCTTTGCCGCCACCTCTGACGCCGTCGCCGAGCACCTGTTCGATCTGGCGCACGGGGCGCTGCTGCGTGACGAGGCTGTGTTGGACAACATGGTCGCGCGCAATCCGGCGGCGGTCGCCGCGATCGTCTCGCGATTTGAGGATGCGCTACGCCGGCAGCTATGGGTGCCGCGCCGGAATGCGGTCGCCGATGAGCTTGCGCATGCCCGCACGCGCCTGACGCAAGCGGAGAGCGCGTCATGACCGCCTTGGTCGAGATCAAGGGCTGGTGCCCGGGCGCGCGGCGTCCGATGCCGAGCGGCGACGGGCTTATCGTTCGTGTCCGGCCGCATGGGGGCGCGTTGCCGGTGTCGGCGCTGCGTGAGCTTGCCGAGGCCGCTCAGCGCTACGGCAATGGCCAGATCGACCTCACGCGCCGTGCCAATCTGCAGATTCGCGGCGTATCGTCCGAGACGCTTGTGCCGCTGTGGGAGCTGATGGCATCGCTCGGACTGCTCGATGACAGCGCCGAGCTCGAGGCCATCCGCAACATCGTCGTCAATCCGCTGGCAGGACTCGACCCGGCCGAATGGGTCGACATGCGTCCCGTCGCCGCCGAGTTGGAGACGCTGCTGGCCTCGGATCAGGCGCTCCATGCTCTGCCGCCCAAGTTCGGCTTTGCGCTGGATGGCGGCGGCAGGCTGCCGCTGACCGGGCTCGCCGCGGATGTTCGTCTCGTCGGCTGTGGTGGTACTGAGGCAAGGCGGATCGCCGTCGGCATTGCCGGTTCGAACGACTATGTGTGGCTGGGAACGGCAGCCGTGACCGACGCGGCGTCGACGGCCGTTCACCTCGCGCGGCTGGTGTTGCAACACAGCCCGACGCGACGTTCCGCGACGTTGCAGCCGCAAGCGAGCGCTGCCATCCGCGCCGAACTGGGCCTCGATGTTTCAAACGCCATCGCGACGGCGTCAGCAACCATTTCGCAGCGACGTTGCGGCGTCATCGCTCTGACGGATCAAACCTGCGCCGTCGGTCTCGGCGTGCCGTTCGGCCGCATTGATAGCGGCACGCTGGCGCGGCTCGCGGCCATGCTTGCGGCACACGATGTCGCCGAGGTCCGCTTGTCGCCATGGCGCGCGCTGTATGTCGCCGCGGGCGCCGTGACCGCGGAGCAACTGGTGGCGGATACAGCCCGGCTCGGCCTGGTCGTCGACGATGCCGATCCATTGATGCGCATCGACGCCTGCTCGGGCGCCGGCTGCTGTCCATCGACCGGACTGGCGACGCGACAGCATGCCCGCGTGCTCGCGGATGCGATGGCCCGGACCGGATTCAATGGCACGTTGCACGTCTCCGGCTGCGCCAAGGGCTGCGCACGCTCGGCAGCCGCGGACGTCGTGCTGGTCGGCGAGGGTGAAGGTTATCACATCGTCCGCAACGGCACGGTGAAGAGCGAATCCTGCGGCATGCTCGATCCCACTGAGACCGACGTCGACGGGCTGTTCGAAACGAAAGAAAAGGCCGATGTCTGAGCTGCGCGACTACATCAAGGACGGGGCGGAGATCTATCGCCGTTCGTTCGCGACCATCCGCGCCGAGGCCGATCTGTCGCGCTTCCACGGACTGGAAGAGAAGATCGCCGTGCGCATCATCCATGCCTGCGGCATGGTCGAGATCACCTCCGACATCGCCATGTCCGAACACTTCGCCGCCGAAGCGCGGGCGGCGCTCGATCGTGGCGCGCCAATCCTGTGCGATGCCAAGATGGTGGCGCAGGGGATCACGCGGGCGCGGTTGCCGGCGAAAAACGAGATCATCTGCACGCTCGATGCTCCGGAGGTGCCGGCGCTCGCCGCGCAGCTCGGCACGACCCGATCCGCGGCAGCGCTGGAGCTGTGGCGGCCGCATCTCAGCGGCGCCCTGGTGGCGATCGGCAATGCGCCGACGTCGTTGTTTCATCTGCTCGACATGCTCGATCAGGGCGCGCCGCGACCGGCGGCGGTGATCGGAACGGCTGTGGGGTTCGTGGGAGCCCGCGAGTCCAAGGAGGCGCTCGCGGCCGATGGTCGGGTACCGTATCTGGTCGTCAAGGGCCGCAAGGGCGGCAGCGCCATGGCGGTTGCGGCGGTGAATGCGATCGCGAGCGACGTCGAATGAGCCTGCTCGACACCATCGCGGGCTCGGCCGATCCGGGTACGCTGTACGGCATCGGCGTCGGTCCGGGCGACGTTCGCTATCTGACCTTGCGCGCCGCTGGTCTGGTTCGATCCGTCGACGTGGTGGCGTTCTTTGCCAAGCGCGGCATGGAAGGCAATGCGCGGCGGATCGTCGCCCCGTTGATGGAATCGGGCCGCCACGAGCTGCGGCTCGAATATCCGGTCACGGAAGAATTGCCCGTTGCCGACCTGTCCTATCAGTCCCAGATCGCCGACTTCTACCGACGTGCGTCGGACAGCATCACCGTGCATCTGGCGGCGGGGCGATCGGTCGGTCTGCTGTCCGAAGGCGACCCGTTCTTCTACGGCTCGTTCATGCATATGTGGCGGCGGCTCGAGCGCGATCATCCGGTCGAGGTCGTCCCGGGCGTCACCGGCATGTCCGGCTGCTGGACCAAGGCCAATGTTCCGATCACCTGGGGCGACGACGTCCTCTCCGTTTTGCCGGGCACGCTGGGCGAGGACGTCCTGCATGACCGGCTGACGCGTTGTGAGGCCGCCGTCATCATGAAGGTCGGGCGCAACCTCACCAAGGTGAAGCGTGCGATCATCAGCGCCGGCTTGCTCGATCGTGCGCTCTATGTCGAGCGCGGCACGATGGAAGCGCAGCGTGTCGCGCCCCTGGCCGAGGTGGAGCTGGAGCGCGGCCCCTATTTCTCGATGATCCTGATCCCCGGACAGGGGCGGCGGCTATGACGGGCACGCTGACCATTGTCGGCGTCGGCCCGGGGCGAGCCGAACTGATCACGCCGGCCGCCTCGGCCGCCATCGCTCGCGCGACCGATCTGATCGGTTATGGACCGTATCTCGACAGAGTGACCACGACGAGTCCGGGCCAGATCCGGCACGCCAGCGACAATCGCGTCGAGCTCGACCGCGCCCGCCACGCACTCGGGCTCGCCTGCGACGGCAAGCAGGTCGCGGTGGTGTCGGGCGGTGATCCCGGCGTGTTCGCGATGGCCGCAGCGGTGTTCGAAGCGGTCGAGGCGGGACCGGCAGCCTGGCGCGACCTCGACATCCGCGTCGAGCCTGGTGTCACGGCTATGCTGGCAGCCGCGGCTGAGGTCGGGGCGCCGCTCGGTGGCGACTTCTGTGCGATCTCGCTGTCTGACAATCTCAAGAGCTGGACGACCATCCGCCGCCGCCTGGAGGCGGCCGCTGCAGCCGATTTCGTCATCGCGCTCTATAATCCGCTGTCCAAGGCGCGCCCGCATCAGCTGGGGGAGGCGTTCGCGCTGCTACGGCAGATCAAGCCGGCTTCGACCATCGTCATCCTGGTGCGGGCCGCGGGCAGTGGTGATGTCAGACAGATCATCACCACGCTGGGCGAGGTGGATCCCGACAGGGCGGACATGCGCACGCTCGTGCTGATCGGATCGACGGCCACGCGCCTGATCGCGCGCGGGGGCAAGCCGCCCTTCGCCTATACGCTGCGTCGTGAAGTCGAGGGCGGCGCATGAGCGAGCTGCGCCTCCAGCCACAGCAACGCGGCCCGCGCGCCGTCCAGCGCGACGCCATGCGGCTTCTCGGGGCGGGTGATCATCACCACCGGAATCGCGAGCCGTCGCGCGGCTGCGATCTTCGGATAGGTCGCGGCTCCGCCGGAGTTTTTCGACACCACGAAGGCGATGCGCTCCTGGATCAGAAAGGCTTCCTCTGTCGGCTCGTCGAACGGCCCCCGATCATGGACGAAGCGAATGTCGGGGGGCAGCAGGACGTCGCCAGGCGGATCGATGGTTCGGGCGACATAGTGATGCTGCGGGGCTGCCCCGAAGGCTGCGAGCTCCAGGCGACCAAGGCTGAGGAACACACGCACCGGATCGGCTCCGAGCGCCGGAGCCGCGTCGTCGGCACTGTCGACCTCGATCCAGCGATCGCCGGCCTGGCGTTGCCATGCCGCGCGCCGGATCGACGCCAGCGGCACCGACAGCGCATGACAGGCTGCGACGGCATGGCGCGAGATCTGGTCGGCGTAGGGATGCGTGGCATCGATGACGGCGTCGATCGCATGATCCCGCAGCCAGGCTTCCAGTCCGGCGATGCCGCCAAAGCCGCCGATGCGCGTCGGCAGCGGCTGCGGTTTGGGCGAAGCGGTGCGGCCGGCGAGCGAGAGCGTCGCTGCGAACCGGTCGTCGCCGGCGAGCAGCTTCGCCAGCTCCGAAGCCTCGGTCGTCCCGCCGAGAATGAGGATACGCATGCGGGGAAGCGTCCATGGTGAACTCGGCCGCAACCTGCAACGCGCAGCGCTGGCTGTCCATCGTCGGGATCGGCGAGGACGGCGTCGACGGCCTCTCGGCGCCTGCGCGACGTCTCATTGCGCAGGCGGCCCTCGTGGTCGGCGGCGCCCGTCATATCGAGCTTGCAGCGTCGTTGATTGCGGGGGAACGGCTGGCCTGGCCCAGCCCGCTGAAGCTCGCGTTCGATCAGATCGCGGCGCGACGAGGAGAGCCCGTCGTGGTTCTCGCAAGCGGGGATCCTTTCAACTACGGCGTCGGCAAGCAGCTCATGCAGCGTTTCGCGTCCGCCGAGATGCTGTGTGTCCCGCAGCCCTCGGCCTTCAGCCTTGCGGCGGCGCGGCTCGGCTGGCCGCTACAGGACGTGGCGCAGGTGACGTTGCACGGCCGCGCGCTCGAAGGGATCATCCGCCATCTTGCGCCGGGAGCGCGCATTCTGGCGCTGGCCTGGGATGGATCCACCGCCCCAAGGCTCGCCGCGCTGCTGACCTCACGCCGCATGGGACGCTCGCGCCTGACGGTGCTGGAAGCGATCGGCGGCGCGCACGAACGGGTGCGAAGCGCGCTGGCGGATGCGTTCGATCTTTCCGATATCCATCCGTTGACCACGATCGCGATCGACGTTGATGCCGAGGTTGATGCGCCCGTGATCCCGCTGACCACCGGTCTTGCCGATGATCTGTTCGAGCATGACGGCCAGTTGACCAAGCGCGAGGTCCGCGCCGTGACGTTGTCGGCCCTGGCGCCACGTCCAGGCGAACTGCTGTGGGACGTCGGGCTGGGCTCGGGTTCGGTGGCAATCGAGTGGCTGCTGCGTCATGGCTCGTTGCGCGCGATCGGCATCGAGGCGCGCCAGGACCGGGCCGACCGGGCGATGCGCAACGCGCTGGCGCTCGGCGCTCCCGAGCTGAAACTGGTGACGGGGCGCGCGCCGGCGGTGCTGGCGGATCTTGAGACGCCGGATGCGGCCTTCATCGGCGGCGGCATTTCGGAAGCGGGGGTGTTCGAAGCCGTCTGGTCACGGCTGAGGTCCGGTGGCCGCCTGGTCGCCAACGTGGTGTCGCTCGAAGGCGAGGCGCGGCTGATCGAGTTGTTCGGCAAGCATGGCGGTGAACTGGTCCGCATCGCCGTTTCGCGGATCGAACCGGTCGGTCGCATGCATGGCTGGCGGCAGGCCATGCCGATCACGCAGTGGCGGGTGACGAAGCCATGATCGCGCTCGGGATTGGCTGCCGCCGTGCCGCCAGCGTCGCAGACATCGAGGCGGTGATTGCACATGCGCTCTCGCTTGCGCGCCTCGCACCCGCGGACGTGGCGGTGCTCGCCACTGCGGCCGACAAGGTCAGCGAGCCTGGCGTGATCTGCGCCGCGCAGCGGCTTGGCCGTCCGCTGCTCGGAATTGCCTCTGCAGCGATGACGGCTGTCGCCGATCGCGCGATCACGCGAAGCGATCGCGTCAGGCGCTTGAAGGGTGTACCTTCGGTGGCCGAGACGGCCGCGCTTGCTGCCGCCGGCGCGAATGCCCGGTTGATCCTCGCGCGTGTCGCAAACGCCGCGGCGACCTGCGCGCTGGCGGAGGGCGAGGCTGTCACCGATGCGGAGCCTGCGCCATGACGGTGCACTTCATCGGCGCCGGTCCCGGCGCCGCCGACCTGATCACCTTGCGTGGTCGCGACCTGATCGGGCGCTGCCCGGTGTGTCTCTATGCGGGCTCGCTGGTTCCTCAGGCGCTGCTCGATCATTGTCCGCCCGGTGCGCGTATCGTCGATACGGCACCGATGTCGCTCGACGAGATCGTGGCCGAGATCGAGCGTGCCACGCTCGCGGGCGAAGATGTGGCGCGGCTGCATTCCGGCGATCTCTCGATCTGGAGCGCGCTCGGCGAACAGCTGCGGCGCCTCGACGCGTTGAGGATACCCTACACGATCACACCCGGCGTGCCGTCGTTCGCGGCGGCGGCGGCGGCGCTCGGTCGCGAGCTGACCTTACCGGGACTCGCACAATCGGTGGTGCTCACGCGTACCTCCGGCCGCGCTTCGGCCATGCCCGAGACGGAACAGCTTTCGCTGTTCGCGCAGTCGCGCGCCACGCTCGCCATCCATCTCTCCATCCATGTTCTCGACAAAGTCGTCGAGGAGCTGCGGCCGCACTACGGCGACGACTGTCCGGTGGCGATCGTCTATCGCGCGAGCTGGCCGGATCAGTTGATCCTGACCGGCACGCTGGCGACGATCGTCGGGCAGATCACGACTTCCGCCGTGGAGCGGACCGCGCTGATCCTGGTGGGCCGCGCGCTCGCAGCTGAGGATTTTCGCAATAGCGCGCTGTACGATGCCGATTATCAGCGACGCTTCCGCGGGAGGGGCGAATGAGCCGGCCCGTAACTCTGTCCGACCAGCCGGCCATCGCGGTCGAACACGGCGACATCGAGCGCAATGTCGTTGTCGCCCAGCGCACGCCGCGCCGTCTGCCAGGCGGCGTGCGCGACGACCTCGCCTGCCGGAAATCCGAGCCGCTCGGCCTCCTGAAGCACCTGCAGCGCGGTGTTGGCGGTGCGCGCGGTCGTGACCAACGCGTCCGGCGCGCCGGCGTCATGCAACGTGTTCGCGAGCCAGCCGAGATCGACTTCGCCGGCGCGCGAATGCAGGTCGAGCAGGCCCTGGCCGAGCTTGGTCATCTTGGCGAAGCCGCCGGCCACGGTGATGCGGGCCACCGGATGCCGGCGCAGATATTTCAGCATGCCGCCGGCGAAATCGCCCATGTCGATCAGCGCCGTCTCCGGCAGGCCGTGGAGCTGCTGCACGGCCTTCTCCGACGTGCTTCCCGTCGCGCCGGCGATGTGCGGCAGGCCGGCGGCGCGCGCGACGTCGATGCCGCGATAAATGGAGTGGATCCAGGCGGCACAGCTGAACGGCACGACGACTCCCGTGGTGCCGAGGATCGACAGGCCGCCAACGATGCCGAGGCGCGGGTTCAGCGTCTTCCTGGCGAGCTCCTCGCCGCCAGGAATGGAGATCTCGATGATGACGTCGCCCGTCGCGCCGAGCGCTGCGGCAGCTTCGCCGATCGCCGCCGCGATCATCTCCCGCGGCACCGGATTGATCGCAGGTTCTCCCGGCGGCAGCGGCAACCCCGGGCGCGTCACGGTGCCGACGCCCGGACCTGCGCGGAACGTCACGCCGGAGTCGTCTGCACCGCGCCGCAGAGTCGCCTTGACCAGCGCACCATGCGTGACGTCAGGATCATCACCGGCATCCTTGATCACGCCGGCGGTTGCCTTCGCGCCGGCGGCCTCGTGCATCGCGACTGCAAAGCCGACGCGACGTCCGCCCGGCAGGGCGATCTCGACCATGGCAGGACAGTTGCCCGTGATCAGCAGCTCGTAGGCGGCGCGGGCCGCGGCCGTGGCGCAGCTGCCGGTGGTCCAGCCACGCTTCAGCGGTCGGTTCGGCGGATCCGCGGTTTCCATCATGTCCGTTCGCATAGCACATTTTGCCATGCCTCGGCGGCGTTGCGGCCATGACCATGGTGACACCCAGCGGGATCATCATCGCCGCGCCGCGTTCGGGCGCCGGCAAGACGACGGTCACGCTCGGGCTATTGCGTGCGCTCAGTCGGCGCGGCGCGTGCGTGCAACCGTTCAAATGCGGTCCCGACTATATCGATCTCGCCTTTCACACGGCTGCGGCAAGACGGACGAGCTACAATCTCGACAGTTGGGCGATGTCGGCGCCGCAACTGCTGGGGCTTGTCCGCGACGTTGCCGCCGACGCCGATATCGCTATCGTCGAGGGCGTCATGGGCCTGTTCGATGGCGCGTCGAATCCCGGACGCGCGGGCAGCGGCTCGGCCGCGGATCTCGCAGCCCTGACCGGCTGGCCGGTGGTGCTCGTTCTCGATGTGAGTGGGCAGACCGAGACGGCCGCTGCCGTCGCGCTCGGCTGCGCGCGTTTTCGCGACGATGTTCACGTGGCCGGCGTGATCCTCAATCGGGTCGCGAGCGAGCGGCATAGGGCGCTCATCGAGCCGGCGTTTGCGACCATCGGAATCAGGGTGCTCGGCGCGCTGGCGCGGGACGCGCAATTGACATTTCCCGAACGTCATCTCGGACTGGTCCAGGCCCAGGAGATCACGGCCCTCGAAGCCCATCTCGAGCGTCTCGCGGCAAGCGTCTCCGGAGCCGTCGATCTCGAGGCGCTGCTGGGTCTCGCGAATCCGATCCGCTCTACCGATCTCGCTGCGCAGACATCTGGCCTTGGCATCAAACCGCCCGGACAGCGCATTGCGCTCGCCGCAGATGCGGCCTTCTCGTTCAGTTATCCGCATCTCCTGCGGCACTGGCGCGCTCAGGGCGCGGAGGCCGTCCCGTTTTCGCCGTTGAACGACGAGGCTCCCGATCCCGCAGCCGACGCGGTGTGGCTGCCAGGCGGCTACCCCGAATCATATGCTGGACGGTTGGCCTCGGCGCAGTCGTTCCTCGATGCGCTGCGCGCGATGGCCTTGCGCGGCGTGCCGATCCACGGCGAGTGCGGTGGCTACATGACGCTAGGGGCGGGACTCGAAGATGCCCACGGTGTCCGGCATGCGATGGCGGGGCTGCTGTCGCTGGAAACCTCGTTCGCACGACGCCGCTTGCATCTCGGCTACCGTCAAGCGACCCTATTGGCCGATTGCAGCCTCGGCCGAAGGGGCGCCGTCGTTCACGGTCACGAATTCCACTATGCAACCATCCTGAGCGAGGCCGACGATCCGCTGATCGCGTGCCGCGATGCGTCGGGCGGCGTCGTAGCCGAGCGCGGCGCCCGGCGCGGGTCGGTGACCGGATCGTTCCTGCACGTCCTGAGCGGGGAGGGCGCATGAGCGAGCCAGGCCGAAGCCCTCCGCAGTTCGACGCGACCTTCAGGCAGCGCTTTGCCGAGCTGGTGCGCTGGCGTCGCGATGTCCGCCGTTTCCGCTCGGATCCGGTCTCCCCAGAGCTGATCGAACAGTTGCTCGCGCTCGCGTCCCATGCGCCATCCGTCGGTTTCTGCCAGCCCTGGCGGTTCGTGCTCGTCGAGAGTCCCGAACGCCGCGCGACGGTCATCGAGAACTTCGAGCGCGCGAACCAGGCCGCGCTCGCCGGTTATGATGGAGAGCGACGCGCGCTCTATGCGAGCCTCAAACTGGAAGGCTTGACGCAGGCGCCGATCCATCTCGCCGTCTGTGCCGACGAGGGCGCTGCCACCGGTCATCGGCTCGGCCGCGCCACGATGCCGGAAACGCTCCGCTACTCGGTGGTGGCGGCGATCCAGACGTTCTGGCTGGCGGCGCGTGCCGAAGGTCTCGGCGTGGGCTGGGTGTCGATCCTGGACCCAGCGGCTATCTGTCGCGAACTCGCGTTGCCGTCCGACTGGAGCCTGATTGCGTATCTCTGCGTCGGCTGGCCGCAGGAGGAACATGACGATCCCGAACTGGAGCGTCACGGCTGGGAAACGCGGCTCGACCAGACAGTGATCAAGCCGCTCAAGCGCTAGGTCACGATGCGAGCGCCAACGCCGGTGCGTCAACCGTCCTTGGCTCGCCAACAGCGCCCGCGGCGCTCATGAGCTGAAACCGTGTGCCGTGCAGGTTGATGGTCAGTGGAATGCCGCGGAAGTCGTCGTGAAAGGCGCGGATGCGGCGCGCCATTTCGGCCGGATCGATGTCGGCGGACATGTCGCACATGGCGGCGTACATCTGTCTGGTGCTCTTCGCTCCGCTCCAACCGACGCCGAGCGCCGGCAGCGGGCCGGCGTCGCAGGCGAGGTCGCGCGACATGCGCCAGAACAAATAGGCGAGCCGCACGAACGTCATCTGCTCTAAACCACGGACATCCACGCCGCGCGGGATGTCGAACGTCTCGACACCGACGATCGGGCCGCAGTCGACACGGGTCTCCATCACATGGGCCGTTGCGCCGAAGCGCGTCGCACCGTCGTACATCGCGAAATGAGCCGGCGCCCAGCCCGGATAATCCGGCGGGGCCGGATGAAAATTGTAGGCGCCGTGGCCGAGCGCCTGAAGGATGTCGGCAGGCACGATGACGCCGGTCGTGAAGGCAAGCAGGCGGGATCTGCCGAGCACATCGCGTTCGATGGCTTCGAGGTCCTGCAGGCTCACCGCGCAGCGGAATGCGAGTGCACGGTTGTGCGCCCGTAGCAGCTCCGACAGCGCGAGTTGCTGGTCGCGGCTGCCGGTGAGAAGAATGATGGTGTCGAACATGATTTGTCCTGGTTGGCGTCAGCGGCGATGGGCGTTGAAGGTGGCGGTCCGGTGCGCAGCTCCCGAGGTGGCCGTCGCGGCGAACAAATTGGCCGGCAGCTCCTGACCGGGGATGATCTCGAGCACCATGTTGTCGGCCAGCACAGCGGCCTCCCGCGCGATGCGAACCTCCGGCTGCCACGAGCACAGTGAGAGCTCGAGGCGGCCAAAGCCGCCGCAATCAGCGACGAAGGCGCTGGTCAGCTTCTCGATGCTGTCAGCGGCGGCGCGCGCGCTGCTGCTTCCGACGTCGCGCAGGATGACCGTGACACCTCTGCCGGATTTTACTTTCGAGCGCACCACAAGCAGCGACTCCAACGCGCCGACGCGCCCGGCCCGCCGGGGCGACCGCGCCACCTCGGCAAAGTCCGGGTCGGGACCAAGATCAGCCTTTGTCGGCTTCAGATTGTGGACGATCGTCGCGTTGCGGACTCCGGCTTCCCCTGCGACGGCATGGTAGCTGCGGGGAAGCCAGACCGTGTCGAGCGCGATCTGGGAGCTCACCGCACTCCAGGCCTGATCGATCTGATAGCCGTCCCATATATCGGGATATGAAGAGGCGATCTCACGCCAGGTCGTCAGCATTGTCCCGGCCGCCTTGGACCGGCCGAAATAGAGGGTGCGCGGCGACATCTCCCAGCCGTTCCACTTATGGACGGCAAAGTCGCAGCCTGCCAGATGAGGAAGGTCCGGAGGTGCTTGGAACATCACGTCGGCCTCGACGTACAACAGCGGTTCGCGATTCCGCTGCCACATCCGCGCGATGAAGTCGGCCTTGTCCGCAGCGCTCAGGCGTTCGCCGGGGCGGCGATCGATCGCCTCGATGTCGAATGGGAGCCCGAGCCGCTGCAACGAGCGTCTGAGATGATAGACGTGCAAGTCGCCGACCGTCGTTGGATGGCAGGACACGACACGCATCGCAGTTGCCGGTGCTGCGTCCGGCGCAGGCCAGTCGCGGCCGCCCCACCATAATTCGTGCGGGCCGTCGGCTGAGGTGCCGACGGTGCCGAACTCGGTCAACTTGGATTTCAGGAAATCGAACGCGGGGTTTTCGCCGAAGGGGATCACCACGGCGTCATGCGAGGTCAGCGCGCCGTACAGCAGCTCCGCCCCGGCGCCCGTTGGCGGGTCGATCAGGACGATAGTGCGACCACGGCCAGGCGGTGGAAGGTCATCGCAGTGAACCACCGGCCCGAATGTTCGCGACAGCCATTGCAGACGATCACCTTGCCGCTGACCGAGCCTGACGCCGTGAGCGCGCAGGCTTTGCACCGGGTCGTGGTCGTTGGTCTTCAGATCTTGTCGCGTCATGCCGGGCCCTCCCGCACAATAGAACGGACCACGTCGGCCAATCAGGCGCGTCGATCGCGCATGCGCTTGCGTCGGTGTCTTGCGATGATGCGAGTAAGACCTGGCTTTCGACGCGGAAAACGCGAACTTCGTTTCGCAATGTTGCCGGGCGCGCTGCTCGAAGCCGCGACAGATTGACCAACACCGTGGCTGCGCGAGCAGAAGTATTCGCAATCACTTCGATCTGATGCGCCTTTTCAAGACCGAAGCGGGCGATTGATCTCGCAAACGAAGTCGCAGTGCGGATCACGAGCTTCACACCGGATATATCGAGTGCGGTGACGCTCTGGAGCCTCGATGCAGATCGAAACATTCAGCAATATTTGTTGACGCTATAGACATGATGGCCGTCTACGCGCGCGTCGGCGACGCGCGACGCGGCGCGTCGATCGCTTCATCTATCGTGCTATCAGCAACTACAACGTACGAACGCGATGGATCAGGCGCGCAATGTCGAAAAAATCGTCACGCGATTCAAAAATCGCGTCCGCGGCAACTGACAGAGTGGAAAAATGCGATAATTTCGTCGAGGTGATTCGGAAAAAATTGCCGGGCGAGATGATCGTTTCGCAGGAATTCCGAACCTTGCTCAACCGCGGACTTTGTGTGCGCGGTATGCATCCACGGATGCTGTTAGTAAGCGTTGCAGCTCGCGTTTTCTGCTGAATTCGTCTTCTGGAATGAATCCCCCGCCATGCCGAACATCGGCCTCTCTTTCTCAACGATCGTCGGGCGCTCGATCCGCGTGCGGCAGAATTTGCCTGTCCCTAGGCAAAACATTCCATCTAACTACCTGAAAAGTCACAAAAAATCTTCGCCTGCTTCTTTCGGTCGCCGCGTTCAACGATCGGAAGCCGTCTGCGAATGCCGCATTCGGCATTGCGGGTTGGAGATTCGGAAATGAGCTACGCGCTGGACGTCTGGGCCCCGGCCGATGGCATATCTTCGAAAGAGCCGGGGTCCCCGGACGTCGCGGCGCTGTCGTCGAGCGAGTCGGCCAGCACCGTTCCCGACTCCGCGCCGCCAGGCGAGACCGCGGTCTTCGACGAGGACAAGGACCTGCTCGACCGGCTCGCCACCGGAGAGGAGCTCGCATTTCGTCTTCTCGTCGAGCGCCACATCGATCGCGCCTATGCGATTGCGTTGCGCATCGTCGGCAATGCCGCCGACGCCGAGGACGTCGTGCAGGACACGATGTTGAAGGTCTGGACTCACCGGGGGCGGTGGCAGCACGGTCGCGCCAAATTCTCGACCTGGCTCTATCGCGTCGTCAGCAACCGCTGCATCGACATCCGCCGCAAGCCGCGGACCGAGAATGTCGACGTGGTACCCGAGGTTGCGGACGGCAAGCCGGATGCAGTGAGCGTCATCGAGCGTGCGGAGCTCAGCGTCCTCCTGGAGGGGGCGATGCAGCGACTTCCGGAGCAGCAACGGATCGCCGTGATCCTGTCGTATCACGAGAACATGAGCAACGGCGAGATCGCCGAGGTGATGGATACGACGGTGGCCGCCGTGGAGTCGCTGTTGAAGCGGGGACGCCAGCAACTGCGCGACATGCTGCGGCGTCACGAGCGCGACATTCGCGGGGCCTTCACGGATTGCTAACCATAGAATTCTCGGCGCAGGAGAATTCCCGCCTGAATCCCGCAGGCGCTTCCGTTTGATCGGTCAGACGGGGCCGATCCGCACCGTCAGTCCTTCCACGATGCGGCGTGCTTTGCCGATCACTCAGGAGTCCTCACCATGCCCGCAATTTCCACCAACATCGCCGCTAACTCCGCCGTCCGTTACCTGAACATCAACTCCAACCAGGAGACGAGCTCGCTCTCCAAGCTGTCGAGCGGTTCACGCATCACGTCAGCCTCGGACGACGCGGCCGGTCTCGCCATTTCGACGCGCATCTCTTCGGACATCACCACGCTGCAGCAGGCCGCGACCAACGCAGCGCAGGCGACGTCGATCCTGCAGACCGCGGATGGCGGCGCGTCCAACATCAGCGACATCCTGGCGCGCATGAAGTCGCTGGCCTCAGAGTCCGCATCGGGCACCACGGTCGGAACCAGCCGCACTTACATCCAGTCGGAATTCTCGCAGCTGATCAGCGAAATTTCGTCGATCGCGACCGGAACGCGCTATAGCGGCCAGAGCCTGCTCGACGGCACCAGCACCTTCTCGTCGGGCGTCTCGGTCCTGGTCGGCTCGTCCGCGTCCGACACCATCAACATCACGCTGTCGGATCTCACCGCGAGCACGCTCGGCGTCTCGTCGCTCGACGTCAGCACCCAGACCGGCGCGACCGCAGCCTTGACCGCTCTCGACACCGCGATCGACACCGTGTCGAAGGCCCGCGCCGACATCGGCGCGCAGGAATCGCGTTTCAACTTCTCGGCGGACTCGATCTCCACGCAGACGCAGAACCTGCAATCGGCCAACTCCGCGATCAAGGACGTCGACATCGCGTCGGAGCAGGCGAAACTGTCGTCGGCGCAGGTGAAGACCCAGGCCGCGGTGTCGGCGGAAGCCGCCGCCAACCAGATCCCGCAGTACCTCCTGAAGCTGCTGGGCTGAGTTGTGATCTGCCGGGCCGGCGCCACGCCGGTCCGGCCCTTCCCTCGGAGGACGACGATAGATGACGGTGAGCAGCGCAACCTCGAGCACGAGCAGCACGACGTCGTCTTCTTCCTCATCATCGACGAGTTCGAGCAGCTCGCTCACGACGTCGGGAACGAGCACGACGAGCACGATCGACTGGACTGCGCTGATCGAATCCGCGGTCAATGCCAAGCTCACCCAAGCGACCCAGATCTCGACCAAGATCACGGCCAATGAGGCCAAGATCACGGCCTACCAGACGCTGCAGACCGCGCTGAAGACGCTGTCCTCGGGATTGTCGTCACTGGCGACGTCGACGGTGAACTCGCTTGCGACCAACGCCTTCGCCACGCGGGCCGCCACCATCAGCGCGACCGGCGACGTCAGCGCCTCATCGGCTCTGTCGATGTCGGTGAGCAACGGAGCCGCGACCGGCAGCCACACGCTGACGATCGGCCAGATCGCCACCGCACACAAGGTGACGGGCACGACGCAGTCGAGCCAGACCGCGGCGCTCGGCTATTCCGGCACGTTCTCGCTCGGCCTATCCGGCGGCAGCACGGCCGACATCACCATCACCAGCGGCATGTCGCTGCAGGATGTCGTCGACGCGATCAATGCCCAGACCTCCACGACCAATGTCGAGGCGTCGATCGTCCAGGTATCGAGCGGATCGTATCAGCTGGTGCTGACGGGAACCCAGGATTCCGCTGACATCACCTATGCCAGCTCGTCCGGCGACGACGTGCTCAACAAGCTTGGCGTGACCGACAGCTCGGGTGCCTTCACGACCGTGCTGCAGACGGCGCAGGAGGCGGAATTCACGCTCGATGGGATCAGCCTGACGCGCAACACCAACGACATCACCGACGTTCTCAGCGGCGTCACCTTCGATCTGCTGCAGGCGACTCCGTCCGGAACGACGCTGACCGTCACGATCGGGACGGACACGAGCCAGATCTCGTCGGCATTGCAGACATTCGTCACCGACTACAATGCATTCCGCGATGCCGTCATCGCGCAGCAGACCACCAATTCGGACGGGACGGCGTCCTCGAGCTCCGTCCTGTTCGGCGACGGCACCATGCGCGACATCATGAACTCGCTTCAGGCCGTGCTCGGAACCTCGGTCGGCGGGCTGACGATGGCCGACCTTGGCCTGTCGTTCAACGAGAAGAACGAGCTCGAGCTCGATACCGGCACGTTGTCGACGATCCTCAGCACCAATCTGAGCGGCGTGACGACGTTGTTGTCGGCGCAGACCAAGACCTCGTCGAGCCAGCTCAGCGTGGTCAATACCGGGTCGTCGCCGCAGTCGTTCACCCTGGATCTGACCGTGGACTCGTCGGGGACGCTCACGACCGCGTCGGTCGGCGGCGACAGCTCGCTGTTCACGGTCAGCGGCAACACGATCGTGGGCAATTCCGGGACGATCTATGCCGGGATGGCCTTCACCTATGCCGGCTCGACGTCGCAATCGATCACCGTGACCTCCACACAGGGGCTCGCGACCCAGATCTACCAGATCGCCAAGACCGCATCATCCAGCACGGGATCGCTGCAGACGCTGATCGACAATCTGACCTCGCAGGACGACACGATGCAGGCCAAGGTCGATGACATCAAGAGCTCGGCCGCCACGTTCCAGACGCAGCTTACGGCGCAGTACGCCAAATATCAGGCTGCGATCGAGAGCGCCAACAACACGCTCACTTATCTGAAAGCCCTTCTCAACGCGAGTTCGAGTAACTGATGACCCAGAATTCGATGGCGCAATTCGCAAGTCAGGCCTATCGCGGCGCTGCAGTGGCCGTTCCGCCGCTGCGGGCCGTCATCATGCTGCTCAACGGAGCGATGATGAGCTTGCAGAAGTCGCTGCAGGCGCAGGAGGCTCGCCGCTTCGAGGAGGGGCACATCCATGTGACCCGGGCGACCGCCATCCTGCGCGGATTGAGCCTTCACCTCGATCCGACGCGCGGCGGGCCGGTCGCCGACCAGCTGTTCGGAACCTACAACGCCCTGATCGTGGCCGCGCTGCGGGCCTACGGTCGACCTCACATGCGCGAGAATTTCCAGCGGATCACTCAAAGTGTGCTGGAGCTGCGGGAGGCGTGGGAGGCTGTCGATGCGGCAGCCCGGGGAAAGCGAGCAGCCGGTGATTCGGCCAACCGTCGGTAGCTCTGGCCGAATCAGGCACCTGCGCGCACCGCGGAAATCTTGGGAAACCGATCAGAAACGGGCTGCATTGTCTCCCGTTTCGGTATCCAGTGCGGCGTCGCGTGCAGACGGCTCCCGAAAAATACGGAGTTTCCTGCGTCCGGTTGCGGTCGATCGTCACAATTGCCGATATCAATTTCGTTCGCGGGCTGAATGCTTTATGACCAAGCCGGAAGCGCTGGATTGGGCGGACGATGGACGTCAGGGAATTCGAGGATCTGATCGGCAGGCTGGGTGAGGACATCTCGCGCTGGCCAGCCGAGCAGCGTCAATCGGCTGCTGATCTGCTTGCATCCTCTCCCGAAGCCGATCGATTGCTGTCCGAGGCACGTCTTGTTCGTGAGGCGCTGTCGTCGCCGCCGGTTCGTGCACCCGCGGGCTTGACGTCGCGCATCCTTGCTGCGGCCCATCGCCTGACCCAAGAGGAAGCGTCAACCGCCCCGGCTGACGCCCACCAGCCCGGCTGAGCCTCCGCCAGGGTCGAGCTTGGGCGACTGCGCTTCGGCCGGTTGGGCCGTGGGCGCCGGAACCGCAACACCATCACCGCTGCCATCTCCCTCAATTTGTCGAGCTCGTTTGCGCATGAGTCGGGGGCGCCCGAGTGCGACGACGCGAGCCGTGGCGCAGAGATGACGCGACGGTTGCAGCCGATCTCCTGGTCGCGCCGTCCATACTCTCTGCTGGTCTCGTCCTGCCCACCGGCCGAGTGCGCCGCGATGCCGATGCAGAGCGGGGCCTCGCACCAGGCGATTTTCGCCCACTCAGCGCAACCGCGCGGCGGCAAATTCTGCCGTCGGATCAACTAATTCGACCGACTAATTGTGCGCCTGGAATCGGCGCTCCGGCCGTTTGATCAGCAAACGCCTTCACGACCGCGTGGTCGTGCTGTGTCCCGCCGCCGTTCGCGGCGCGAGCCGGAGTTCTGTCATGACCGTTTCTGCCGCGAGTTCGTCGACTGCGACCACCTCATCGACCTCATCATCCAGCGACACATCTCGTACGACACTCAGCTCGACCGACTTTCTTCAGCTCCTGGTGAGCGAACTCCAGAACCAGGATCCGCTCAATGCGACCAGCGTGACCGACTTCATCAACCAGATGACGTCCTACGCCAACTACACCTCGCAGCAGTCGCTCAACAGCAGCATGACCTCGCTGGCCGGCTCGTTCTCGAGCCTGGTGACGCTGAATTCGGTGAACTACATCGGTCACACCGTCGAGGCCAAGAGTGACACCGCCGTTCTCTCGAACGGCTCGGCGACCTTCGGCTATTCGCTCTCGTCGGCGGCATCGAACGTTTCGATATCGATCCAGGATTCCTCCGGGAGCACGGTCTGGACCGGCACCGGGACCGGCAACAAGGGCGCCAATTCGATCACCTGGGACGGCACCGATTCCAGCGGCAATCAGCTCAGCGACGGCGGCCAGTACACGATCTCCGTGACGGCGACGGACTCCGCGGGCACCTCGGTTCTCAACTACACGACGATCACCGGGACCGTAACCGGCATCGACACCTCGACCAGCACGCCGTCGCTCACCGTCGGCGGCATTCCTGTCAGCGCCAGCAACATTATCGGCGTCACCTCCTGACGGCATTACCCGGAGTACAATCATGAGTCTTTCTGGAGCCCTGTCATCGGCGATCTCGGCGCTCAACGCGCAGAGTTCATCGCTCGCCATGATCAGCGACAATATCTCCAACGCCGATACGACCGGATACAAGACCACGTCCGGCCTGTTCGAGCAGCTGGTGACGGCATCGAGTAGCTCGAAAGCCTATTCCTCGGGTGGCGTCTCGGTCTCCGGCCGTGCCAATATCACGCAGCAGGGGCTGTTGGCCGCCACCACCAACGCGACCGATGTCGCAATCCAAGGCTCGGGTTTCTTCGTCGCGACCAACTCGACTTCGGCCGGAGGCGAGACCTTCTACACCCGCAACGGCGCGTTCACGACGGACAATGCCGGCTACCTTGAGAACAACGGCTATTATCTCGAAGGCTGGCGCACCGATGCGAGCGGCAACGTGGTCGGCAATGGGCTCGAATCGATCAACACCAAGGTTGCGCTGACGAATGGTGGAGCGACCACCAAGACGTCGCTCGCCGCCAACCTGCCGGCCGATGCCGCGAGCGGCGATACCTTCAGCAGCTCGATGACGGTGTACGATTCGCTGGGGCAATCGCACACGCTCAACGTCACCTGGACCAAGGGGGCGACGGCGAACGAATGGACCGCCGATTTCGCGCCGGCCACGGCGTCGGACGGCACCGTGACGAACGGCACCTATACAATCGATTTCAACTCAGATGGCTCGCTGAGCACGGTCTCTTCGACCAATCTCGGCATCACCTGGAATAACGGCGCGGCGGCCAGCTCGATCGCGCTCAGCTTCGGCACGACGGGCGGCGGCACCGATGGCCTGACCCAGCTGTCATCCGGCAGCACGACGCCGAGCGTCTCCAATTTCAGTGCCAATTCCGATGGCATCTCTTTCGGTACGCTGAGCAGCATTTCGGTCGGCAAGAACGGCCTCGTCGAGGCGACGTATTCCAACGGCCAGACGGTTCCGATCTACAAGATCGCGGTGGCGACCTTCGCCGATCCCAATGGCCTCGTGGCGCATAGCAGCGGCATGTACACGTCGACCGCGACATCGGGCAATGCGACCCTGCAGGCATCCGGCGAGAATGGTGCAGGAACCATCTACGGCAGTGAATTGGAGTCGAGCACAACCGACACCACGGGCCAGTTCAGCAACATGATTTCGGCTCAGCAGGCCTATTCGGCCGCATCGCAGGTGATCTCGGCCGTCAACAAGATGTACGACACACTGATTTCGTCGATGAGGTAGATCATGGCCGACCTGAAGAGGGCGCGGCTCGGCGAGGGCGAGGCTCTGCTGAAGAGGCTGCGGCGGCTGAGATTGTGCGCTGCGACGGCAGGCAAGGATGACCGCGCGCAACTGTTGGCCTTGATCGACGATATCGAAACGGTCCGACGAAAGCTTCTGCGTGAATGCGCGCTGCTCGACGAAGAGCTCAAGGTCGCCACCGTGAGGGTGACGGCGCTGAACACCTACGCCCGTGTCGCGCAGATCAGCCGCCGACCGCAGCGTGAACAGTAGGATGGGAGCGACAGGATGAAACACGCAGTTCAGGCCGATCAGCGGCCGGCCAGCGAAGATGAAGTGCGGACCTTGATCGCGCTGATCGACGAACTCATCGCGGTGGTGTCGGAGGAGAATGCGGAGCTTGCCAAAGGGCTCCCGGCCTCGCGCTCCAAGCAGCTTGACGACAAGAATCGGCTCGCCGGGCTGTTTGAGCAGCGGGTTGCCGAATGCGCCAGGCGAACGGCGAGTCTCGACGTCCGCGACCGTGTCCTGCGCGAACAGCTCATGGAGCACATCTTTAACCTGCGTGGCGCGATGGACGAGAACCTCGTTCGGCTGCGGGCTGCGATCGAAGCCAGCAATCGTCGCATCGAGGCAGTCATGCAGGCAATCCGCGAGCAGATCGCGAATGCCTCGCCCTATGGCGCAGGCGGACGTCGCACCGCGCGTGCGACGTCCTGTGGAACCAATGTCAGGGCATGATGGCCGCCCAGCAGCGGGAGTAGGGTGATGTCGCTCGATATAGCACGGCTGGTCGCGTTCAGCGGCATCTCGGCCACGGAGCTGCAGATCAGCGTGGCGTCGTCGAACATCTCGAACGCCGACACGAAGGGGTATACGCAGAAGACGGCCAACCAGGTCACGAATGTGACCGGAGGAGTTGGGACCGGTGTTTCGATTACCGGCATTTCGAGCAATGTCGACAAGCTGCTGCTGAAATCCCTGATCGGATCCAATTCCGAGCTCGGCGCGGCCGACACCACCAACAACTACCTGACGCAACTGCAGCAGCTGTTCGGCAGCGCGTCCACATCCGGCACCTCGACGACGGGAACGTCGCTGGCAAACTCTCTTGCATCACTGGAGTCCGCCTTGTCGTCGCTGGCGAGCTCGCCCAGCAGTGTTTCGCTGCAATCGGCCGTCGTCAGCGCTCTGGACGATTTCGCCAGCCAGCTGCGCAGCACCTCTGGTGGCGTGCAGACGTTGCGCGCCAACGCCGACAAGGACATCGCGTCGTCGGTTCAGAGCGTCAACGACGACCTGCAGCAGATCGCCGATCTCAATGTCGAGATCCGCAGAATGGCAGCGTCCGGCCAATCGACCGCGGATCTCGAGGATGAACGCAATGCCGCGCTGCAGGACCTGTCGTCCTATATGAACGTCAGCTACTACACGGCGTCGAATGGCGATCTTCAAGTCTATACCTCGTCGGGGCGAGCCCTCGTCGACAGCTCGGCGCACGCGCTGAGCTACACGGCCTCGGCGAATGTCTCGGCGGCTTCGAGCTATGCGTCCGGCGGCTTCAGCGGCATCATGGTCGACGACGTCGACGTCACGTCCCAGATCACGTCGGGCAAGATCGGCTCGCTGGTCACGTTGCGGGACGAAACCTTGCCGGCCGCGCAGACCCAGCTCGATCAGTTGGCTTCGCAGCTGAAATCGGCGCTGAATGAGATCAGCAATGGCGCGTCGGCCGTGCCACCTCCGGCCACTCTGACCGGGTCGGCGAGCGTCAGCAGCACGACCGCCCTGTCGGCGTCCGGAACGGTCCGCATCGCCGTGGCTGACCAGAGCGGCAATCTCGTTTCGTACCAGGATCTCGATCTGTCGTCCTACGCGACGGTGGGCGATCTGGTCACGGCACTCAACGGCATCTCCGGGGTCTCTGCCTCGATCGACTCCAGCGGACACCTGTCGATCAGCGCCACGTCGTCGTCGAACGGCATCGCGATCAACGATATGACTAGTGCGGTCGGCGGCAGCGGCTTCTCCAACTATTTCGGCATGAATGATCTCGTCACCGGCACGAGCGCCGCCAATTTTGCCGTCAACAGCAGCATCTTGAGCGGCGCTTCTGGTCTGCCGACCGGCACGCTCGACGGTTCTGCGACCTTGACGACCGGCAGCCAGGTGCTGACGGCCGGCTCGGCGACGGTTATCAATGCGCTCATCGACAAGCTCACCGGCTCGACCAGCTTTGCGTCGGCCGGAGGCCTGAGCGCAACGACCGGCTCGTTTGCCGACTATGCCGCGGCGATCGTCGCCAATGTCGCCAGCAAGGCTTCGCAGGCCTCCACTGCCTACACCGCGAAGTCGACGGCCCAGTCGAGCTATGCCAGCTCGCTGTCCTCGCAATCGGGCGTCAATCTCGACGAGGAGACCGCGCGGCTGAGCTCGCTGCAGAACAAATACGCTGCCGCCTCGCAGCTGATCTCCGTGATCAACAGCATGTTCTCTTCGTTGCTCACTGCCGTGCAATCGACCTAGTCCGGAGCGCAGATCATGACGATGCGGATTGCGACATTCTCGAACTCCGACCAGATGATCACGAGCGCGCTGCGGACGCAGGCGACCATGGCCAATCTCCAGGTGCAGGAAGCCTCGGGGCTGAAATCGGAGTATCTCGCCGGCTACGGCGCCGACACCCAGCACGTCGTCAATCTTCAGGTCTCGGTCACGCGGGCGCAATCCTATATCGATGCTGCGACCCTGGCCGACAGCAAGGTGCAAGTTATGTATTCCGCGGTGGGGCAGGTGTCCGACATCGTCAGTCAGCTGCGCACGGCCCTGAGCTCCGCGAGCTCCGGCAGCAGCACGGGAACCACGTCGGCGATCAGTACCGCGCAGCAGTTGCTGCAGCAGATGACAGGCATTCTGAACACCCAGTATGATGGGCAATATCTGTTCGGCGGGGGGCGCACCTCGACTCCGGCTGTCGATACCTCGACCTTCGCGTCCGGCTCGGGATCGCTGACCACGATGGATACCAGCTATTATCAGGGCGACAGCGAGCTTTCCTCGGTCCGGGTTTCCGATGGGCAGTCCGTGACGTATGGCGTGACCGCCGACAACCCTGCTTTCGAGGAGGTCATGCGTGTTCTGAAGTTCGTTGCGAATAGCTCGACCCTGTCCGGAACCGACATCACCTCCGCGCTGACGCTTGCCGATCAAGCAGTGGACGATGTCGCCACGGTGCAGGCCAAGGTCTCCGATGCAGCGTCCCGGATCGAGAGCGCGAAGTCTCAGCAGACCGACTACAAGAGCTATGCCGAGAGTCTGGCGACCGACCTGACCAGCGTGGACGTCGCTGCGGTCACCGCCCAGCTCTCGACTTATCAAGCCCAGCTCACGGCGAGCTATACCGCCATCTCCAAGATCCAGAGCCTGAACCTGGCCAGTTACCTGCGGTGAGTTTCGGGACATCGTGCGGGCCCAGCAGAGCCGGACTGCCGATTCAGACCATGCGGCTCGCTGGCGGGCATCTCGTCGGCGGACCTCTCACTTGCCTGGCTTGCGATTGCGACGTTCGACAGCGGCGCTGCGCGGGATCGGTGGGGTGGGTATGGGCGGGTCAAGGAAAACGCGAAAGTCCAGCAGCTCCATCTGCGGGAAGAGGATGATCAGGACGTCGAGCTGCCAAGGAATTCCGCACTGGAGTCGTCTGCGCCTTCGTCGCCACGTTCATGGCTCTCAAGCAGATCTGGTGGGTAATCGCGCCCGGCGCAATGAGGCGTTGGCGACATCTGTCGTGTTCGTCTGGCGCGATCATGACGAGTACGTCATCCGCGCGGCGGAGGTTGCGCATCGACGTGCCGGTGCGTCGGGCGAGCCCCACGCACCAGCGAATTCACATCACCAGCGATGATGGGCGCGGATCACGCCATGACCGTAGCGGTGTCCGAAATGACGGCCGCCGTGCCAGCCATGATGGCCCCAACCCGGACCGCGGTAGTAGCCGTAGCTGTGCCGCCACAGCCGCGGGCCATAGGAATAGCCGTAGCTGCGATAGATCGGGCGCGGCACGTAGCTGTAGCCATAGCCGCCGTAATAGGGCCGGTAGGCCGGGTAGTAGCCGCCATAGCCGTAGGGATAGGCGGCGTAGCGATACCCGCCGTAGTAGGGATAGGGCGCGTAGCCGCCATAGTAGGAGGGTGCGGCGATCGCCGATCCGATCAGGGCACCCGCCAACAGCCCCGCGCCGATTGCGGCACCGCCGCCCCAGCCGCCATGCCAGCCGCCGTAGCGGACCTGCACGGCATTCGAGCTTTCGGCGCTCGGTTTGGCGGCTGCTGACAGCGACGTCAGCGGCGCAGCCGAGACCGAGTGCAGCGTGGATACAGAAAGTGCGCCGGCGATGGCGAGCGTCGCGGCGGCTTTGAAGGTGACCATCCTGATGTCTCCCGTTGATTCAGCGCTATGCTCAACCGGACGAGACGAACTTCGTTGCATTTGTCGCAGCGGACGTTTTGTCACGCGCCATTGGTCCAGGCGGCGGTCGATGCCGGGGGGCATCGACCTTGGTGTCGTTACGGGCAGGAACGGCGCAGGCCGTCATTGCCGAGATAGGTGCCTGAGCCCGGGTCGTAGGACCGGAACCGCTGGGCGCAATAGGCCTGGGCGTTGGCGGCCTCGGCGCGGCTGTTGGCGATGGCGCCCCCGATGATCGCGCCGGCCGCGAGGCCGCCGAGGGCGGCGGCACCCGCACCATAGCCGTGGCGATGCCCGTAAGAGCGATGGCCGTAATAGCCGTGGCGATGACCGTAACCGCCGCGCAGTGGCGATATTGCACCTGCTGCAGCTCGGTCGCGTTCTGCGTCGCTGGGGTCGGCGCCGGGTGGTTCGGCAGCAACGGCGCTGCGGCGAGCGGCGATGCGGCCGCGAGCGCCATCGTTCCGATGGTGGCGACCGTCAAAAGCTTGCGCAGATCCATCTGGGTGCTCTTTTCCGTTTCGTTGGCCATGCAGGGGCAACGGCTCGCCGTCGCCCTCCGTTCCGCGCCGCGAAGGAGCATGTCGGCGGCACGAGGTCGCATCCAGGACCGGAACCGTGACCGCAAGCTAATCGATCAGCGCATCGAGCAGCGCATCCGGACACTCCGTCATCATCGTATGTCCCGCGCCGGGCAGGACGGTCGTGCGCGATTGCGCGATCGCAGCCGCCAGCGCCTTGCCGGCCTTCAGCGGCGTCATCATGTCCTTCTCGCCGAGGATCAGCCGCGTCGGCACCTTGATCCTGGCCGCCGATGCCAGCGCATCCTGGTACTCATTGCAGGCCGAGAGATCGTTGAACAGCACGTCGGGCGCGCAGCGTTCCAAGGTCGCCTGCGCGCCGCCATGCATCCACAAGCCCGGCGCGCGGCTGCCGCCGAGCTCGGCGGCAAAACCGAGGCCCCAGATCGAGACCATGTCGATAGCGGCGTGATCGTTGGCTTCGGCGGCCTTCAGGAGGTCAGGCCCTACCGTCATCGTCGCCGCGGTGCCGATCAGGCTCAGCGCCGACACGCGATCGGGATGGCGTGCCGCGGCATCCAGCGCGATCAGCGAGCCCATCGAATGGCCGATCAGGTGAGCGGGTTTCGCGTTCAACGCCTGCAACAGCGCGACGATCCAATCGGCCATCGCAGCGATGGTCGGTAGCGCCGGTCCCGCCGAGCGGCCATGGCCCGGCAGATCGGGCGCCAGCACGGCAAAGCCATGATGGGCGAACCAGCGGCTGTGCAGTGCCCAGACCGAATGGTCGAAGCCGGCGCCATGGATGAAGACGACGGCGGGCAGGGACGAATCGAAGTCGCGGCCGCCCGTGGCGGCGAAGACCTCATGATCTCCGATCGACAGCTGCATGGCTCACACCTTCTGCGAGGCGCGCAGCGCCTGTCCGAGATCGTCGATGATGTCGCTGGCCGCCTCGATGCCCACCGAGAGCCGGATCAGCTCCTCGCCGATTCCGGCCGCGGCGAGCTGGGCTGCGTCCATCTGCTGATGCGTGGTCGAGGCGGGGTGGATCACCAGCGTCTTGGCATCGCCGACATTGGCGAGATGGCTGATCAGCTTCAGGCTCTCGATGAACTTGCGCCCCGCGGGACGTCCGCCCTTGATGCCGAACGAGATGATCGAGCCGGCGCCGCGCGGCAACAGCTCCTTGGCGAGCGCATGGTCCGGATGGGTCTCGAGCGATGGATGCAGCACCCAGTCGACGGCCTTGTTGGCCGTCAGCGCCTCCAGCACCGCGCGGGTGTTGGTGACGTGCCGCTCCATGCGCAGATGCAGCGTCTCGACGCCCTGCAGCAGATGGAACGCGTTGGTCGGCGACAGGCAGGCGCCGAAATCGCGCAGGCCTTCGGTCCGCGCGCGCATGATGAAGGCGGCCGCGCCGAACTGCTCGTCGAAGACGATGCCATGATAGCCGGCATAGGGCTCGGTGAGCTGCGGGAATTTGCCGGACGCGCGCCAGTCGAACCGGCCGCCATCGATGATCGCGCCGCCGATCGCGATGCCATGGCCGCCGAGCCACTTGGTCGCGGAGTGCATCACGATGTCGGCGCCTTGGGAAATCGGCTGGCTCAGATAGGGCGTCGCGAAGGTGTTATCGATCAGGAGCGGTACGCCGGCCGCATGCGCGATCGCCGAGACCTTGGGGATGTCCAGCACCTCAAGGCCGGGATTGCCGAGGGTCTCGCCGATCAGGAGCCGCGTGTTCGGCTTGATCGCGGCGCGGAAACCGTCGTGATCCCGAGGCTTGACGAAGCTCGTGGTGATGCCGAAGCGCGGCAGCGTGTGCGCGAGCAGGTTGATGGTGCCGCCATAGAGCGAGGAGGAGGCCACGATGTGATCGCCCGCATTCAGGAGCGTGGCGATGGCCAGATGCAGCGCCGCCTGGCCGCTCGCGGTGCAGACGGCACCGACGCCGCCTTCGAGCGCGGCGAGCCGCTCTTCGAGCACGGCCGTGGTCGGGTTGGAGATGCGGGTATAGATGTGGCCGGTACGTTCGAGATTGAACAGCGCCGCGGCGTGCTCGGTGTCGTCGAACACGTAGGACGTGGTCTGATAGATCGGTACCGCGCGGGCGCCGGTCGCAGGATCCGGGTGCTGGCCCGCGTGCAGGCTCAGGGTTTCGAAGGCGGGCGGTTTCGGCGGCGGCATGCGGATCAACTCTCCTCAAGCAGATCGCATCTTCTGCCACAGATTTCGCCGTCAGTCAGGAGCGGCGCGGTGCGCCGCCCCTGAGACATCGATCAGCCGCCGAAGCGCTGCGGGAACAGGCCGGCCGAGGCGATCTCGGCGATGGACAGGCGTGCGCTCGGCTTCTCGCGCTCCTTGAGCATGGCCGGCAGCTTCTCGCCATCGCCCTTGCGGCCGACCGCGATCGCGATCTCCACGGCGAAACCGTCGGGCACCCCGAGCGCTGCCTGCGCGGCGGCGACGTCGAAGCCGCTCATGCCGTGGGTGATCCAGCCGGACACCGCCGCCTGGTTGGCGAAATTGGCCCAGGCCGCGCCGGCATCGAAGGAATGCGTGCGCGTCGGTGCCGGCTCGGTCTTGCCCGCCGGGATGAAGGTCTTCTTCGACAGCACGTAGACGATCGCCGCGGCATGCTGCGCCCAGCCGCGGTTGAACTCGACCAGCGGCGCCAGGAAGGTGTCGAACTCGGCCGAGCCGCGCAGCGCGTAGAGGAAGCGCCAGGGCTGCGAATTGTAGGAGGAGGGCGCCCAGCGTGCCGCCTCGATGAAGGTCAGGAGCTCCGTCTCGGGAAGCGCCTCGTCGCTGAAGCCGCGCGGCGACCAGCGATCGACGAAGATGCGATGCGCCGGATGCTCGGTGATGCGGTCGGTCGGCGGGGGAAGATGGGCAGTCACGGGTGGTCTCCTTCGTTCAGGCTCGTCGCCGGGCCTCGTGCCGCGCTTCGCTGCGGGGCACAATCTCGGCTCCTGTGTGGCTCACGGTGCTTTGGGAGTCCAGATCGCCAACGCAGATGTGTCCACCTTCGCCGGCAGCACGCGCTCCGCCAGGAAAGCATCCGCGATCTTCTGCTGCTCCGACAGGCCGGCCGCGGTGACCGCGCCGACCTGGTAGGAGCGGTGGCTGTTGGCCTCCTCGACGGTGGCGGCATCGATGCCCCACAGGGCAGCGAGTTGGCTCGCCGCGGCGGCCGGATTGGCCTTCACCCATTTGCCGGTTTCGACGAGCTTGCCGTAGATGACGTTGAGGGCGTCGCCATGCCCGGCGGCGTAGTCGGCGGATGCGAGATAGTAGCGCTTGTAGCTGGCAAGCCCGTCGCTGCCGTCCGCGAGCACGCGCGCCCCTGACTGGCGGATGGTGCTGGTCAGGAACGGATCCCACGCGACCCAGGCATCGACATTGTTGCTGACGAAAGCGGTCCTGCCGTCGGCGGGCGGCAAATAGGCGGGGGTGATGTCCTTGAAGGTGAGACCCGCTTTGGCGAGCGCGGCGAGCAGCAGATAGTGGCTGCCGGCGCCCTTGGTCACCGCGATCTTCCTGCCTTTCAGCTCAGCGAGCGTCTTGGCCGGCGAAGCCGTTGCCACGAGGATCGCCTGCGCCGACGGCGAGGCGGCCTCCTCGGCGACATAAGCGAGCCTCGCGCCCGCGGCCTGCGCGAACACCGGGACGGTATCGGCGACATCGGCGCCGACATCGATGCTGCCGATGTTGATCGCTTCCAGCAGCGGCAGGCCGCTGGAGAATTCGTGCCACGATACCTTGATGCCGAGCGGCGCCAGCGCCTTCTCCAACTCGCCATTGGTTTTGAGGAGGGCGATCAGGGTCGAGGATCTCTGATAGCCGATGCGCAGCGTCTCGGCTGCGTCGGCTTGCGACGTGGCGAGTGCGCCGAGCAGGGCCGCGGCCATCATCAGGACGCCGCGACGGGCGAGATGCAAGGGCCGCGCGCGGCGCAGGCCGCTGAAGGATGGTGTCATTCGGCAATCTCCCAAACAGGCAGTTGCATGCAATTGTCCAGGATCATTCGCAGGATCGTGAGCCCTGCGCAATTTTGCAGATCTGTTCATATGGAGATGAAAGTTTCTCATGTGCCCGTGCCGCGAGAGGTTTTGTTTTTTTGGCGCGCGAGATCTGACGGGACAGCCGCTCGCATCCTCGCGACGCGCAGGGCGTCCGAGATGTGTCTGCCGTTCGTCCCTCCATCGAGAGAGGGCACAGGGAAGGCCGGGCGTCGACTGACACCCATGGCCCGCGTGCAAAAAAGGAAGCACGCGGCGGTTACCACAGGATCAGCCGGACATCCGGCCTTCCCTGCGCAACGGGCTTACGGCTTATACGCGATCTCCCCGGTGCGCCGGGCTTTCTGGCCACCGTCATCCGCGAGACACGCAAGCATCTTCGCGAACTTGATACTAGCGTCGGAGTATCAGGACCACGCGATTTCGCCGTCCGGCTCCCATCGTTCGTCCGCGCGCTTGACGCACGCTGCGACGAGAACCGGCCATCGCATCCCGCACCAACGTTTCGTGACGTTCGCGAAGCGCCCCTCTCGATCGGGCGGGATGGGGTGATACAACCATGAATTCTGAAAAAAAGAAACAAGAATATTTTTCGTGGCGGGACTGGACAGTGGACTGCACCCCTTAAGTGAGACACGATAATTTCTGTGACAGGCATTTCGAGGATGACCTGTGGCAGCAAGAGGG
>NZ_JAUETE010000010.1:0-309591 GCF_032484535.1 Bradyrhizobium sp. SZCCHNS3016 | reverse complement strand
CCAGCAGAGGCGCTTGACGAGCTGCTGTCACGAATGAAAACACTTGGTGTTGCGACCACCGCTTGAGCCCGCCGGATCGTCCGGCTGGACCTGTGGTACCTGCCGCCTGCATTTTTTGAGCAGGCGGGCCACGGGCCTCAGTCGAGGTCCGGCCTTCCCTGCACCCTCGCTTTGGAGAGGGTGACTGCAAGAGCAATACTCGGACGCGAAAGCGGGTGCGAGGATGAGCTGCCACGCCGGCAAACTTCGTGGCCATCCCGCGCAGTGATGACGCAGTGATAAGGTGACGGGCCCACCGAACACTCCCGTGTCGTCCCCGCGAAAGCGGGGACCCATAAACACCGAAGCCTGCGCTGGACCGAGCCGGAGCCACAGCCGCGTATCATCGCAGACGCCGCGGAGTATGGATCCCGGCGTTCGCCGGGACGACAGCGGAGGATACGGCGAGCGATGACAACGCGGCACGGAAGCCCCTTTCCCATTGACCCCCTTCTCGATTGGCCTATCTCTTCAACACCGCAAAGAAACGGAACTGGATACCCTGATGACCGCACATCCGCGCAACTTCGATGCCGCCATCGATCCCGTCAAGCTCGACCGCCTGGCCGAGGTGGCGGTGAAGGTTGGCCTGCAATTGCAGCCGGGTCAGGATCTGCTGCTGACCGCGCCGTCGGTGGCGCTGCCGCTGGTGCGCAAGGTCGCCGAGCACGCCTACAAGGCCGGTGCGGGAATCGTGACCTCCTTCTTCTCCGACGAGGAGCTGACCTTGGCGCGCTACCGTTTCGGTCATGACAACAGCTTCGATCGCGCCGCCGACTGGCTCTACCAGGGCATGGCCAAGGCATTCTCGGAGAACACCGCGCGGCTCGCCATCGTCGGCGACAATCCGATGCTGCTGTCGGGACAGGATCCGGCCAAGGTGGCACGTGCCAGCAAGGCGAACTCCAAGGCCTACCAGCCGGCGCTGGAGAAGATCACCAATTTCGAGACCAACTGGAACATCATTGCCTATCCGAGCCCGTCCTGGGCCAAGCTGGTTTTCCCGGACGTGCCGGAGGAGGTGGCGGTGGCGAAGCTCGCGGACGCGATCTTCGCCGCGTCGCGTGTCGACCGCGAGGATGCCGTGTCCGCCTGGGAGCGCCACAACGCGGTGCTGCGCGAGCGCACCGGGTGGCTCAACGGCCAGCGCTTCAGCGCGCTGCATTACACCGGACCCGGCATGGACCTGACGATCGGTCTCGCCGACGACCACGAATGGGAGGGCGGCGCCTCGACCGCCAAGAACGGCATCACCTGCAATGCCAACATTCCGACCGAGGAAGTGTTTACGACGCCGCATTGCCGCCGTGTGTCGGGTCACGTCGTCAGCTCCAAGCCGCTGTCCTATCAGGGCACGCTGATCGACAACATCCAGGTCAGGTTCGAGGAGGGCCGCATCGTCGAGGCCAGGGCCTCGAAGGGCGAGGAGGTCCTGAACAAGGTGCTCGACACCGACGAGGGCGCGCGCCGGCTCGGCGAGGTCGCGCTGGTGCCGCACTCCTCGCCGATCTCCAAGAGCGGCCTGTTGTTCTACAACACGCTGTTCGACGAGAACGCCGCCTCGCACATCGCGCTCGGCCAGTGCTACTCGAAGTGCTTCATCAACGGCACCTCGCTGTCGCCGGAGCAGATCGCCGCCCAGGGCGGCAACCGGAGCCTGATCCACATCGACTGGATGATCGGCGCGGCCGACACCGACATCGACGGCCTCCATGAAGATGGCCGTCGCGTGCCGGTGTTCCGCAAGGGCGAGTGGGCCTGACGCATGACGGGCCGGCGTCACGCGTGCACCGGCCCGAAACGAGCCGCGAGCGATGCTCGCGGCGGTGTCGTCGTCGGTCGAACGTGCCTACTGCTTGGCGCTGCCGGTGGTGGCCTGCACGTCGATCGTGATCCGCTCCGACATGACCGGCTTGTTGTGCGGGATGTGGCTCCAGTCGCCGAGCACGAGCTGCAAGGTGTGCTTGCCCGGCGTGAGATTGACCGAGGCTTCGGTCTGGCCCTTGCCGAAATGCACGTGGCCGGCATCGACCGGGATCGCCTCGTTGAGCGTGTCGCCCTCGAGCGCGGGCGCGTCGATCAGCAGGTGGTGGTGGCCGGTGTTGGGGGCCTCGGTGCCGGACGGGGCAACGCCCATGCCGGACAGGCCGAAGCGGATCAGGACCGGCGAGGAGACGGTGTCGCCGTCCTTCAGGTTGATGAAGTAGGCCTTGGCGTTGTCGGGGGCGGGCGTTTCGCCCGCCAAGACGAGGCTGCTGGTTGCAAGGGTGGCGGCGGACAGCGTGAGGGCGAGTGCGAGGCTCAGTCGGCGCATCCTGGGAAATCCTTATCTCTGCGAAGGCGGCAAATCTTTAAAGGCGACGGCACAACTCAGGATGGGCAGGGCGACCAGAGGGAAGCCTGTCCGCATCTTGCAGTGCGGTCAAACAGTAGATCAGCAGGTTTGGCGAGGCCGCGAACAAATTGCGGCGTTCGCGTGGAGTTTATAGCGCTTGCGTGTTTGTGATGCGACGGCTGGTCGCGGCGATCGGTTCAAATCTTAACGACTTCGGAAAGCAGCCATTAGGTGCAATCGGCTACGGTCGCGGGCTCACGCCGCCGTTCAGCCGGTCATTTCAATCCGATGCATTTGAGGTCCAAGATGTCCCCGTCCTTGATCGAAACCGCCAATCTCGCCGTCGACCTGGCGCCCGCTCCGATCGAGCCGTCCTGGATCATCGAGGGCAGTCCGACCGCGACCTCCTGCACCATCGCGCGCAGCAGCGACGGGCTGGGCTCGACCATCGTCTGGCATTGCACCGAGGGCAAGTTCAACTGGTACTACGATTTCGACGAGACGATCCTGATCCTCGAAGGCGCGATCGTGCTGGAGAGCGAGGGCATGCCGGCGAAGCGCTATGGGCCGGGCGACGTGATCTTCTTCCGCGACGGCGCCCATGCCAAATGGCATGTCCAGGGCCACGTCAAGAAGCTCGCCTTCTGCCTGAAGACGCAGCCCTACCTGCTCGGCCTCGCGGTGCGCGTGATCAACAAGCTCAAGCGCATGTTCCTGACGCCGGAAGGCCGCCGCGGCACCAGCCTCGCGGGCGCTTAGACCCCGTCGAGGATGATCACGGTCGGGACCTGTGGCAGCAGCTCGCGCGACATCTTCAAGCTGCGCTCGGCGCGGCGGTCGATCTCGAACTGCTGGCCGATCTTGCGCATGAACTCGTCGAGCGGCGTCGCGAAGCGGTGCATCGGCAGCACCACGGAGGCGCGCAGCCGCTTGGTGATCTCCGAGATGCCGTCGAGCGACATCGTGTAGGTGCCGTCGATCGGCACCATCACCACGTCGAGCCGGCCGATGGCGGCGAAATGCGTCTCGTCCAGCTTGACGTGCAAATGGCCGAGATGGCCGATGCACAGGCCGGCAACCTCGAAGATGAAGATCGAGTTGCCGTCCTTGATCATGTCGGCGCCGATGGAATCGCTGAAGTAGCGGCGGATGTCGGTGGTGATGTTGCGGATCAGCACGTCGCCGATCCGCTCGAAGATCTGGGCCGGCTTGCCGTCGTCGCCCCAGCCGCGCAGCGCGTGCGGGATGCGCGGATCGGGCGCCAGCGTGTAATGCGTCGAGTGCGCCCGGTTCATGGTGATCACGTCGGGCAGCCGTCCGACCTGATAGGCGCCGCTGTAGTCGGTGGCGATGCGGATGCCCATCGGCGTGTCGATGAAGTAGGTCGAGTGGCCGGCATAGGTGATCGTCACCTCGTTGCCGGCCGCCGCCGCCCGGCGCAGGCTGACAGGCGTGGCGCGCGGCGGGGCGCCGGCCATCGCCAGGCACTCGCTGGTGCGCGGCCCCGATTGCGCCACAGCGGGCGATGCGAACGAGACCAGGACGGCAAGCAGCGAGACCAGCGGGCGCAGCATGGCGGTTCCTCTTCAACAGCGCGTGTGAGTGTAGCGAGGAATCCGGATCAGAACTATCCTCGGCGCGACGTCCGGCTGGACAGGGCGGCGCAACGATGCGGGAGCATGGCATGACGGATCGGGTGTTGCGGCCGCTGCGGGAGATCGATGCAGGCGTGGTCCGCATCGCCTATTTCGAGAGCGGGCCGGCCGACGGCCCCGTCGTCATCCTGCTGCACGGCTATCCCTACGACATCCACTCCTACGTCGAGGTCGCGCCGCGCCTTGCAGCTTATGGCTGCCGCGTCATCGTCCCCTATGTGCGCGGCTATGGCCCGACGCGGTTCCGCGACGCATCGACGCCGCGCTCGGGGCAGCAGGCTGCGATTGGCGCCGACCTGATCGCGCTGATGGATGCGCTGGCGATCCCGCGCGCGGTGTTCGCCGGCTATGATTGGGGGGGCCGCGCGGCTTGCGTCGGCGCGGCGCTGTGGCCCGAGCGCTGCACGGGCCTGGTCTCCGTGAACGGCTATCTGATCCAGGACATTGCGCGGGCATTGGAGCCGGCGCCGGTGCCGCGCGAGTTCGCGTTCTGGTATCAATGGTACTTCCAGACCGAGCGCGGCCGCGCCGGGCTTGCCGCCAACCGCGCCGAGATCGCCAGGCTGCTGTGGCAGCAATGGTCGCCGCACTGGCGCTTCGACGACGCGACCTTCGCGCGCGCGGCGGAGGCGTTCGACAATCCCGATCACGTCGACGTCGTGATCCACAGCTATCGCCATCGCTACGGGCTGGCCGATGGGGATCCGCGCTATCAGGGGCTGGAGCGGCGACTGGCGACCCTGCCCGTCATCACCGTGCCCACGATCACGCTCGACGGCGACGCCGACGGCGTGATCCCGGCAACGGACGGCCAGGCGCATGCTGCGAAGTTCAGCAACCGGATCGGCCATCGCGTGATCCCGCGGGCCGGCCACAATTTGCCGCAGGAAGAGCCGGCGGCGTTCGCCGCCGCTGTGATGGAGGTGCTGCGCTGAACGCTTCAGGTTCGTGCCGGCCTCAGCTTCCAGGCTGCGAGCAAGAGGCCCGCGGTCATCAGGCCGCAGACGATGGCAGCCTCGGGCAGCGCGAGCGCCAGTGCCGCGGTCGCCGCCCAGCCGATCGAGGAGAACGCCTCGGCAAAGGTCGCCAGCCGCGACGAGGTCTGGCGGCGGCGGAACTGGCTGCGCCGCGCCTGGATCCGGAACCAGAGCTGGATGGCCGTGGAGGAGACAGTCGCAACCAGAACGGCAACGGCCGTGACCACCGCCTGCGCCGGCGCGACCCAGCCGAGCGCGAGCACGAGAGGCGCGAAGATCACCGCGATCGTGATAAGCACGACCTCGACCTTGGCGCGCACGATGCGCGTCGCCGGCAGCGGCGCCGTCGCCACCAGTTCGGGCGCGTCCTCGCCGGAGATGGTGAGCCAGGCGAGGCCGCCTGCGAGCTGGCCTGCCGCCATCACGACGACCGGCGTGATCAGGAACACCGCCTGCGAGCTGTCGGAGTAGCTGCGCCACAGCAGCAGCGCCGGAGGCAGCAGATAGAGCAGTTGCATCAGCGTCTGCGAGATCAGCCAGGGATCGCGCCGCAGCAGCATGAACTCCTTGCGCCGCAGCGCCTGCTGCTGCGAGCCGCCCCGAAACGACCTGACGCGTGCGCCGGCGCGGCTGGAGATGCCCTGGGCCGCGGCGCTGATCGCGGTGTCGGCGAAGCGCGGCGAGAACACCGCCATGACGACGCCGAGCAACAGCAGGCCCGCAGCCAGCAGGATCAGCAGCGCCTGGCCGTCGCCGAGCGCCGCGCGGGCCGGCAGCCAAAGGATGCTGTCGGGATCGGGCGCGATGGCGGCTGCGGCATCCGAGGTGAGCACGGCGAAGCGCGACAGCGTGCCGTAGGACACGATTGCCGCGATCTGCAGCACGATGACGAAGCCGGCGCCGATCACGGCAGCCAGGATCTGGGCGACCAGCCGCGTTCGCGCCGGGCCAATCAGGCGGAACAGGACGATCGTGATCGCAATGGCGATCGCCGCCGCCGACAGGCCGACGGCCGCGACCACGACGAACGCCGCGAGCCAGCGTGCGCCGCCCTCGATCAGCAGCACGTCGACGAAGGGCGTCGCGAGCAGCAGCGCCATGCTGGTCACGGAGAGCGCGATCGCCGCGATCCGAACGGAGAAGATCTCGGCCAACCGCACCGGCGACGACATGATGAGATCGAGGTCGGCGCGCGCGTAGAACACGCGGGTGACGGATTCGATCGCCTGCGACAGCATCAGCGCCCAGGACAGCATGATGGTCGCGGTGATGACGATCAGCGCGGTCTTGTCGAGCGGCAGCTCGAGATCGGCGTAGCGACCGACCACGACCCAGGCGGGCAGATGCATGAGGGCGCCGAACAGCACGAGACCGATGACGGCGGCCCGCGTGCGGCGGCGCCTGCCGGCCGTGATCATGCCGAGCCATTCCCGCCAGGCGAGCCTGAGCTCGTGACGGGCGAACCAGGCGAGCGTCGCCGCCCGCGTCATGCCGCGGACTCGACGTCGACTAGCGCGATGAACAGCTCCTCCAGGCTGGTGTCGGTGCGACCGTTCTGCTGGCGCAGCTCGGCCAGAGTGCCCTCGGCGACGACGCGCCCGGCGGCGATGACCCCGATCCGGTCGGCCATGCGCTCGGCGACTTCGAGAATGTGCGTGGTCATGATCACCGTGCCGCCGCGGCGGACGCGCTCGGCGAGCAGGCCCTTGACGTGCCGCGCCGACACCGCGTCCAGGCCCGTCAGCGGCTCGTCCAGGATGATCAGCCGCGGGTCGTGGATCAGCGCGCCGGCGAGCGCCACCTTCTGGCGCATGCCCTTGGAAAAGCCTTCGCAGCGCTCGTGCAGATGCGGCTCCAGCCCGAGCGAGGCCAGAAGTTCGGTTGCCGCGTTACTCGAGGTCGAGGGATCGATGCCCCACAGTCCGGCGACGAACTCGAGATATTCGAGCGGCGTGAGCTTGTCGTAGATCATGGGCTCGTCGGAGACCCAGGCCATCACCTGCTTGGCCGCGATCGGGTCGCGCAGCGCATCGATGCCGAAGATCTCGATCCGCCCGGCATCCGGGCGCAGCAGGCTCGCGACCATGCGCAGCGTCGTCGTCTTGCCGGCGCCGTTCGGGCCGACCAGTGCATAGAATTCACCCGAGCGCACCACGAGGTCGAGCGCATCGACCGCTGGCCGTTCGAAACACTTCGTCAATCCTCGCACGGCGAGGGCGGGGCTGCCTGGGGTCATGACGGCACTATCGCCTCGATCGGTTCGCGTCTGCAATGTGGATGCAACTCGTTGCGGCGCGGTGAACGAGCCGCCGCATCGTGTCCATCGGTGCCGGCTGGTTCCGTCGGCGCACTGTCCGCATTCCTGCCGTGCTCGTCCCGCGAACTCCCGGCCACGTGTCAAGTTGTGGGCGCGCGGCAACGATGCGCGATCGTCAATGGTTCACGGAAGCCGTCCCCTCAGGCGACAGCGCCCGGACCTCCGCCATCAGGGGCAAGGCCTGATACCGGGAGATTCCTGTCTCGTCGATCACGAACAACGGCCGCACCTGCCGCGCATCGCTGTCCTGGATCATCGCCATGCGCTGATTGTCGAGCATGAGCCAATGCCCGTCGAGGCGCGCCGCCGCGACGGCATGATCCTCGCCCCGGACGACATCGTGCAGGATCACGATCCGCAGATCGTCGGAGGCAATGCCAGCCATCCGAAGTGCGACGAACTTGGCGATCGCGTAGTCCTCGCAGTCGCCGGCACGGCGTTCGAAGGTAGCGAGAGGGGAGGCCCACACGTCCACCTGGCCATATTGAGCGAGATCACTGGCCGGCCGGATGGCCAGATTGACCCCGCGATTGATCTCGCCGAACCTTGCCCGTCCCGCGCGGAGACGGCCCTGATCGATGATCGCCAGCAGGCTGAGGGCGGCAGGGGAGACGCAGCGCTCGCGGTCGCCATCGCACAGTGCAAGCTGCACGCGCTCGTCTTCGAGCTTGCGCGCGAGCGCCAACCACTTGTCGCGCAACGGGCCCGCCTCCAGGCCGACCCGCGGCAGGCCGAATGGCTCGGCCGTATCCTCGATGGCGGTTGCGAACCCCAATGGCTGCGCGACAGGACCGGCGCTCGCTGGGCTGCCGATCCATATGGCGGCGCTGGCGGCCGCGGCCGCCAGCGAGGCGCGCATCAGCGCGAGAAAATTCATGTGACGCCCCGTGCCCGGATCTCGGCCGGCGCGACGCAGCGCCTGGCGGAACCGGATGCTTGTTGGGGGTCAGCATGGGTGCGGAGGCTTGGCCTCTGCTTAAAACCGGCAATCCGGCGACCAAATCGCAGGATTTACGCTGAACGTTGTGTTGCTCCGATGCGACAAATCCTAGCGAAAGCTGAGCGAGGGTCGCGAATGTCAGGAGGGTTCGCGGTGAAGTTGTGCTTCGAACTCAGCTGCAGCTCCTGCCAAATTGATGCAATTCGTCGATTCTTGTTCTCCCACCGGCAGTCCTCCACTTGAAATCCGTTGTCAGGGGTAAGCCGGTGCGGATGTTGATGTCGGCAAAGGTATTGGATGGTCTATGAATACTTGGAATTACTCTGGTCTTCTGAAGCGATGCGAATTTTGACTTGGCAGGTCTCGGCCGGCGCCAGCTTTAAAGAGGGCGAAAACTCGACAACATCGTAGCGATCCCGCGGAAGTCGCCGTTTTTGGCCACCTGAAGCACAAGCTGAAGGTGGTTCCGCCAGACACTTGCCAGTGATATGCACGCCTTGAACACCCATTCTTATGTATTCATTAACCATAGTCGGTGGCCCCGTGAATTACGCTGGCAATTCTGACGCCGCGCTTTTCTCCGAAGGCCGCGCCGCCTCCTCGCATGGCCACGTGCGGCTGGAGGCACCGCATGCCCATGCGCCGACGGACGCCATCGTCGTTCCGGACGCGCATTTTCTGTTCAATGCAGATTTCAAGCGGTCTGGCCTCGACCTGATCCTGTCGTCCGATGGGCGCGAGATGGTGCTGCCGGACTATTTTAAGGGCGAGAAACGGGCGCCGCTGGCGTCGCCCGATGGCGCGCATCTGACCGGCGACCTCGTCAATGCGCTCTCCGGCGCGGTGCAGGTCAGCCAAGCCGGGGCGGCTGCGAACGTGAGCAAGGTCATCGGCCATGTGACCAAGCTGCAGGGCACCGCGACCGTCATCCGCAACGGCGTTTCGATCCTCCTTCACAACGGCGACAACGTCGAGAAGGGCGACGTAGTCCAGTCCGGCTCGGATTCGACGCTCGGCATCACCTTCATCGACGGCACCGTGTTCGGCCTGTCGTCCAATGCGCGGATGGTGCTGAATGAAATGGTGTACGACCCCAACGGGTCGAACAATTCCTCGCTGATCAGCCTCGTTGCCGGCACGATCTCGTTCGTGGCCGGCGAGACCGCCAAGCACGGCGACATGAAGGTCGACACGCCCGTGGCGACCATGGGCATTCGCGGCACCGCCGTGCTGGTCGAGATCGACTTCACGGTGCCGGGGCAGGGCGGTCTGCCCGATGCCAAGTTCCAGGTGCTGGTCGAGCCCGATGGCCGCACCGGCTCCTACGTGCTGTTCGACAAGACGACGCTGCAGCCGATCGCTGTGGTGAATCAGGCTGGACAGCAGATCCAGATCAGCAACGGAATCGTGAATCAGAGCGCTGTCCCGCTCACGCCGGACATCCAGAAGCTCATCAACGACGTCTTCACGCTGAAGTTCACCGACAACACCAATCCGAAGTCGACAACCCATTTCACCGACATCGGGGTGCCGCAGACGCTGACGCCGTTGACCTTGCCCAATGGCACCAGCGCGACGCCGACCTATCAGGTGACCGACAATACGGGCTCGACACCCACGACGAGCTCGACGTCCGAGCAGCCGTCGCACATTCCGGGTGCGCCGGAGGTCAGGATTCTCGACGCCGGCGGCCGGCTGACCACGACCTTCGGTCTGGCCGAGCGGGCCGGTCAGACGGGCAACGGCGCCGACCTGGACACCGTCCTCACCCGCGTCAATTTCCTCGACGTCAATAACATCGACCGGCCGACGGTCTCGGTGAGCTTCAAGTCCTATGCGTTCAAGAGCGCGCAGCAGGCTGACGTTACGGCATCGCTGAACGCCCTGCAGTTGCAGGATGTCATGGCGACGGCCGTGAAGATCACGGTGGTGCCGGATCCGACCAACAAGAATTTCGGCTCGGCAATGCTGAGCTACAGTGTTCCCGACAACTACTTCGACTTTCTGGCCGCGGGCGAGACGCTGACGCTGACCTACGTCGTGCGCGTCGACAACAATTTCGCGCCGTCGAACGAGTTTACCGAGGTGCCGATCACGATCACGGTGACCGGCACCAACGACAAGCCCGAGATCACGGCGAACGTCCCGACCATCGCGTTCGAGGGCGGCACCAGCGTGCCCGGCGGGCCGCTCACCTCCGAGGACCCGACCTCCGGCACGCTGACGTTCAAGGATGTCGACCTCACCGACACCCATAGCGTGTCGGCCAAGCTGACCGGCGCGGTTCTTGAAGGCGGCAGCATTCCGCCGGCGCCACTGGCGCTGTTCGAGCAGGCGCTGACGGCGTCCCTGGCCTCCGACAGCACCGGCAGCGGCACCGGCAAGATCAACTGGAGCTTCGCCAACCTACCGGTCTATGTCGCCGATTTCATTCCCGCGGGTCAGAAGGTGACGCTCACCTACACGGTGACCGTGACGGACTCGCATGGCGCGACGTCGACCCAGACGATCACGGTGACGATCACCGGCACCGACGATCCGGCCGTGGTCTGGATCGCCACGACCCAGCCCGGCGAAAGCAGCGGCGGCCAGGTTCATCTGTGGAGCGACGGCGCGAACTGGGCAACCGGCCTGGCTCCGACCGCCGATGATGACGTCATCATCATCACCGATCAGCTGCACGGCCTGACGCCGGCCTTTCCGGTGACGATCGATGACAACGCCTACGCCTACGCCAAATCGGTCACGCTGAATGATTTCGGCGGAGGCGCCGTTCCGGAGCTCGACAATAACGGCACGCTGACGATCAGCGGCGCACTGACGGCCAAGGCCGACTCGCTCATCTACAACTTCTCGGGTGCGACGATCACCGTCGGCGGCTCGGCGCAGATCCTCGAGCAAAGCGAGTTGCACAATGCCGGCACCGTGCTGCTGGCTGGCGGCGGCGTCTTCGGGGCGAACGCCGGCATCGTCAATACCGGAACGATCGAGCTGTTCGGCGGCACGCTGACCGTGCATGGTGACGTTGCGAACGCCGATGAGGACAGCTCCGGTCTCATCGAGGTCGACCTCGGCGCGACGCTGACTCTGGATGGTGGCAGTATCGATGGTGGCACCATCGTCATCCAGGGCGCGCCGATCGTTCAGAACTTCGGAACGTTGGAGAGCGGCGGGGAGACACCACAACCTGCCAACGGCCTGCTCGTTCTGAAGGGCGGAGCCGCGATCAGTGATGGCGAGCTGAAAAATTTCGGCTCGATCGAGGTCTCCGGCAGCGGCAACACCCTCTCGGACGAAGCCGTCACGAATGCCGGCCTGATCGATGTCGAGGCCGATGGTGAGCTTACGCTAAACGGCGGCACCAGCATCGATAATGCGGGTGGCAATATCACGGTCGAGGGCTCCGCGACCCTGACGCTGTCGCATGCGGATATCACTGGCGGCACGCTGACCAACGAGTCCGGCGGAACGATAGCCCTGACCGGCCACGCCACGCTGAGCGGCGGCACGCTCGACAATTTCGAGACGATCGCCGTGTCCGGCAGCGGCAATGCGTTCGAAGACGAGACGATCACGAATGCGAACGCCGCCGCGATCACCATTGCGCTGAGCGGTGCACTCTCGCTGAGCGGCACGAGTATCGCAGGCGGCGCTATCAGCAACGAAGGGACGATCTCCGTCGACGGCGACAGCACGATCGAGGGCAGCGCCGTCGCGGGCGGTACGCTGCTGATCGGCGAGACCGGCGCGTTCGCGGAGATCACGGCCATCCTGACGGTCAAGGGCAGCGCGTCATTGACCGACGTCGATGTCGCCATCGGCGACGGCTCGATGCTTCAGGTCGCTGCAGAGGAGAGCGCAACACTGATCGGCGTCAGCGTCGACAACGGCGGCACTGTCCAGGTAGACGACGGCGCGCTGCTGCTGATCGAGGACAGCACGATCACCGGCGGCGATCTCGTCAACCACGGCATCGTGCATGTCGAGACCGCGGCTGCGACCACCTTCGACAACGTTACTATCGATAACACGGACGGTCAGATCATCATCGATGAGGATGGTGAGATGCCGGTGGAATCGACCCTGGTGCTCGACGGGAGCACGACGCTCACCGGCGGCACGTTGGAAATTCGGAGCGTCGGCACGCTGGAGATCGCCGGCAACGATGTGACCCTGTCCGGAATGGACGTCTGGAATTTCGGCGTCTGCACCGTCGACCTCGGTGCGATCCTCGACCTTGCCGATACCAAGGTGAGTCATGACGGCACGCTCTACATCTACGGCACGATCTCCGCGAGCGGGCTGAGCGGCATCGGCGGAACGATCTTCAACTATGGCACGATCGAGATCACGGCGGGTAAGTTCGAGATCGCCGGCGACGTCGAAGGCTCCGGGATAATCAAGGTCGATGCCGGCGCAACGCTGACGGTCGATGGTCACGTGGACCAGACGATCGACTTCGGCAGCGAGGGGAGCAGCGAACTCGTCATCGATGATGCCGGCTTCTCCGCCAAGATCGCCGGCCTCGGCGTCGACGACAAGATCGATCTGCAGACGATCAAGTGGAGCGAGGCGACAACGGCGTCTTACGATGCCGAGACGGGCGTGCTTACCGTCATCGACGGCCAAGGGCACAGCATTGCCCTGACGCTCGAAGGCGACTTCAGCGACTTGCATTTCGCGGGCAGCAATGATGGGCATGACGGAACGCTGATCACGCTGACGGCCGAAGACACGGCGCCTGTGATCGCGGATTCCGGCCGGCCCGGTACAATCACCGAAGCGGCCGCGCAAACAGGGTCGTCCGATCAGCACAGCGTCGCCGGCAGCGTCAAGTTCACCGATGTCGACCTGACCGATCGGCCAACCGCGTCGATCGGGGCGCAGAGCGTGACTTGGACTGCGGCTGATCAGCAGAAAGATTTGTCGGGTCAGCTGACGCCGGACCAGATCGCAGCGCTGGAACAGGCGCTGCACTTGAGCCAGGGCGGCAACGCCAACAATGGCAAGGTCGACTGGACTTATGCCATCACCGACGGCTCGCTCGATTTCCTCGGCGCCGGCCAGACCGTCACGGTCACTACCACGGTGACGCTCGACGACCATCAGGGCAAGAGCGCGACCTCGACGATCGTCGTCAACATCACCGGGACCAACGACCTGCCGGTCGTGACGAGCGAGGTGCAGTCGGCCGAAATCGCCGAGCGCGCGACGATGTCCGGCTCGGATCTGCTCGACACTGTAAGCGGCACGATCGCTTTCGAGGATGCGGACATCACCGATGCGCATGTCTTGAAGGTGACCGGCGTCGCGACCTCCGGCAACGACCACGGGCTGCCGTCGGATCTCTCCGTGCTCAAGAGCTGGCTGTCGCTCGGCTCGCTCACAGAATCCGGCAGTGGTGCGGGATCGCAGGCCTGGACCTTCGCTGCCAATGACAAGGTGTTCGACTATCTCGGCGTCGACGAGCATGTCACGCTGACCTACACGGTCGCGATCGACGACGGTCACGGCGTCGTGGTCGATGTGCCCGTCACCATCACGGTCAACGGCGCAGAGGATGCGCCCGTCATCACAGGTGAAACGAACCCGACGGTCCAGACCGTCATCCTGGCCGAGCAGGCGAGGGTGCTCGCGAGCACCGCCAGCACCAATGCCGAGGGCCTGCCGACCGAAACGTTCGATCGCGTGTCGGCCGGCAACATCTCCGATAACGGGCGCGGCCATGGTAGCTTCTACAGCCAGGCGCTGCACGCGACGTTCACGGCCAGCGGCAATGCGGGGATCGTGCACGGCTCCTCGCCGGTGTCGGCGGCGCCCTACATGGTCGACGGTGTGGACAAGACCAACTATCTCAGCATCGGCAGCCACGCCCAGGAGACCATCACCTTCGACAGCGTCAAGAACAGCTTCGGGCTGTATTGGGGCTCGGTCGACAGCTACAACAGCATCTCCTTCTACAACGGCAACAAGCTGGTCGCCTCCTACTCGGGCAGCGACGTCGCGCCGCTGCTCGCCAATGGCGGGCAGGCGTCGCTGGCCTCGAACGGCTATGTCGAGTTCCTCGGCCTGTCGCCGTTCAACAAGGTGGTGCTTGCCAGCAGCCAGAATGCGTTCGAGCTCGACAACGTCTCGGCGGGCTACATCCCGGATCAGCCGGTGAAATTGGCGAGCGGCATGTCCGGCACCTTGACGGTGCTCGACAGGGATGTCGGCGACACGCTGACCGCTTCGGTAGTCGAAAATGGCGTGATCAAATACAATGGCTCTCTGAGCCTGCCTTCGAATGCCCACGTCCAGGCGCTGGCCGATGCCCACGCGATCACCTTCGGCAGCACGAGATCCGATGGCGGCTCCGATGTCCTGCACTGGACATATCATCCGGCCGACGTGAACCTGGATTTCCTCAATTCCGGCGACACGCTGACCATCACCTATCAGGCGAAGGTCAGCGACGGCCACGGCGGCACGGCGACCAAGGCACTGACCGTCACGTTGGCGGGCAATGGTGCATCGACGGTCAACGGCACGGACCAGAGCGACAATTTCGTCAATGTCGGCGGTGGCGTGACGATCTTCGGCAAGGACGGCAACGACACCTTCGTCTTCAACCCGCATTTCGGCAGCGCCACGATCGGCGATTTCGACGTCAACAAGGACATCGTCGAGATCGATCACTCGCTGTTCGCCAGCGTCGCTGCGCTCGTGGCCTCGGCGCAGTCCGCCAATGGCGGCCACGACACGATCATCACCGATGCAGCCCACGATACGCTCACCCTCAAGGGGGTGACGCTTGAGCAGTTCAAGGCGCATCACGACGGTTTTCACCTCGTCTGAGCCCGCGTGTCCGCCGCGCGATGCGGACGGCGGCGTCGCCGAGCGGAACGCAGTCCGGGATAACCGGACGACTCGGATCGCCGGCTTCGGCGTGATATCGGATGCTGCATGAAACGATTGAGAGCAGTTCCTCGGTGGTTCGCACGCAAGTTCGGCTATGCGCGCGTGATCTGCCTGCTGCTGCTGATCGGCTTCGCGGCGTTGCGTGTGGCAGACCCTGCTCTTGTGCAGGAGCTGCGCGTCCGGACCTTCGATAATTTCCAGGTGCTGAGTCCGCGGATCAAGACGCTGCGGCCGGTGACCATCGTCGATATCGACGAGAAGAGTCTCGCGAATCCCAAGCTCGGTCAGTGGCCCTGGCCGCGCACGCGGATCGCCGAGATCATCGACACTCTGACCCGACTCGGCGCCGTGGTAATTGCCTTCGACGTCGTGTTTGCCGAGCCGGACCGGCTCAATCCCGGGCTCGCGGCCGAGACGTTTTCAAATCTCGACGAGCCGACGCGCGAGAAGCTGAGGATATTGCCATCCAATGATCAGGTGCTCGCCGACGCGCTGAAGCGGTCGCGCGTAGTGCTCGGCGAATCCGGTGGTCCTGAGCCTCGTGCAGGCCTCGACAAGACTTTGCCTGTGACAGGCATCGCGACGCTGGGCCACAGCCAGGATGCAACGCCATTCATGTGGAATTTTCCCGGGCTGCTGCGCAACGTCCCCGTGATCGAGCATGCGGCCGCTGGTCGCGGCCTGTTCACCATCAAACCGGAGCGCGATGGCATCATTCGCCGGGTGCCGATGATCATGCTGGCTCAGGGGGATATCATGCCTTCCCTGAGCTTCGAGATGCTGCGGGTCGCGACCCGCACGGATACGATTCGGATCAGGACTGACAAGAGTGGCATCATCGGTCTTGGTCTGGGTGCTGTACAGATTCCGACCGACGCGAATGGGCAGCTCTGGCTGCATTATGCCGAGAGTGACCCATCGATCTACGTGTCGGCCATTGACGTTCTGGAGGGTCGGGTGCCGCCGGAGAAGATCGCCGGCAAACTGGTGCTGATCGGGCCATCGGCCACCGGCCTGAACGACATCAAGACCACGCCGATTTCTCCGGCCATGCCGGGCGTCGAGGTGCATGCTCAGGTGCTCGAGAGTGCTCTGACCGGCGCGATTCTGACGCCGCCCTATTGGGGACTCCCGGCCGAGTTCTTCGGTGCGCTCCTTCTCGGCCTGCTCGTGATCGTCTTTGCGCCGCAACTCGGTGCCGTCGCTCTAGTGGTGGTCGGGGCGCTGTTCGCGGCCGCACTGCTCGGGATTTCCTGGTACTTCTACACCCAGCACCGGCTTCTGATCGACTTCACCTATCCGATGCTGTCGACGACGGCGATCTATCTGACGCTGATCTTCGCGAACTTCGTCCGCGAGCAGAACCAGCGTCGGCAGATGCGCTCGGTGTTCGGGCAATATCTGTCGCCGGTGCTGGTCGAGCAGCTTGCCCAATCGCCGCCGACGCTGGGCGGCGAGGAGCGCGAGATCACGGTGATGTTCTCGGACGTGCGCGGCTTCACCACGATCTCGGAGAGCTACAAGCACGATCCGCAGGGCTTGACACAGCTGATGAACCGCTTCCTCACGCCGCTGACCAACGCGATCATCGCTCGCAAGGGCTATGTCGACAAATACATGGGCGACGCCATCATGGCGTTCTGGAACGCGCCGCTCGCCGACAAGGATCATCAGATAAATGCCTGCGAAGCGGCGCTCGACATGCTCGAGCGGATCGATCAGGTGAATGGCGAACGCGAGCAGGAGGCCGAGCATGGCGGCCACGTCTACATTCCGCTCAAGGTCGGCATCGGCCTCAACACCGGCATCGGCGTGGTCGGCAACATGGGCTCCGACCTGAAGTTCAACTATTCGGCGCTTGGCGACAGCGTAAACCTCGCCTCGCGCCTGGAGGGCCAGACCAAGGAGTACGGCTTTCCGATCATCGTCGGCTCGGCGACTGCGATGGCGGTGAAGGACAAGCTCGCGATCCTCGAGCTCGATTTCATCATGGTCAAGGGCAAGAGCGAGCCGGAAGTCATCTACGCCATCACGGGCCGCGATGACGTGATGTATTCCGAGCGCTTCCAGTTGCTCCGCAACCTCACCATCGAGATGCTGGCGAGCTATCGCAGCCGCGATTGGGAAGGGGCGCTGGCCGCGATCGAGCGCGGCCGCAAGAGCGACCAGGGACAAGACTTGGCCAAGCTTTATGATCTCTATGACGCACGCATCCGCAACTACCAGGTCAATCCGCCGCCCGAGGATTGGAACGGGGCGTACGCGCTGCTGACGAAGTAGCAGGTGCTCCGTTCCCGAGTTCGCATCATGTCGCGGCGGCCTCGTTGGCCAGGTCCGGTGTCGGCGCGATGAGTATGCTCATCACTTGCAGACCACATAAGCCGAATAGGGCGGGCAACGCTTGCTGCGCTCTTCCGTGCCGGGGACGGGGCGGGGGGAATGCCGTGGCGGGAGGCTTCGCTTGGCACGCGGCAGCTTGCCCGCATCGTGCTTCGATGACGATGTGACGAAGGGGTTTCCAGGCCCATTGGATGATGCCTGGGCGTCCACCGCCGCGAGCTTGCCGATGAGTGCGAGCGACAGGATGACGAGCTTGACCGAACGATAGCGCGCTCCAGTCTGCGGGACGGGTACAAGGATAGCGCAATCGAGCAGGCGTCGAGCGCATCGCGTTTGTTGCGAGGTTGCAACAGCGGGATAAGAAGCAATTTGTGTCATGTGACGTCGATTGCACGAATCTGCGCGAACTTGTAGCATGTCTCTACTCAAGATAGAAAGAGCTGCAGATGGGGGGCATCGATGCAGTCTTCTGATGACAGGAGTGCGGCTGGTTTGACGCAGGGCAGGCCGGCGCGGGGTGCGATCAAGCGTTTCACTCTACCAGTTGCGGGCAGCCTCATCGCTGCTGTGGCTTGTGTGCTCGGGGCCGGCGCGGTGTCGGCCGCGGATCTCCCGGTCAAGGCGCCGCCTCCGCTGGTCTCGCTGTGGGAGTTCGAGGTCGGCGCCCGCTATTTCTACAGTTCGGGCCGTACCCGCTACACGTTGGGCGATCCTTTCGTCGCTGGCCAAACCAATTCTCTGCTGACCTACAAGAATCTCAACAGCCATGCCGGCGAGGGGTTCGCCAGGGCCGATCACAGTCTGGGTTTCTTCGCCAAGGGCTTTGCGGGCGGTGGCAACATCTTCAGCGGCAGGCTCAACGACGAAGACTTCCCGCCAGCCGTCATTCCGTACTCGAATACGGACAGCAGCGTGAACAGCGGCAGGCTTTGGTACGGCACGATCGACGCCGGCTACAATTTCTGGAGGGGGCCGGCGTTCAAGGTCGGCGGCTTCATCGGCTACAACCATTTCTACGAAACCGTCAACGCATACGGATGTATCCAGGTCGCGACCAATCCGTTTATCTGTGGTCTCGATCCTGTTGCGGGGGGCGTGCTGGTGCTCAGCAAGACCGAGAATTGGGATTCGCTCCGTGTCGGGTTGAACGGCGTCTTCAAGCTCGGCCAGAACTGGAACGTCACCCTCGATGGCGCCGTTCTGCCCTATGTCCGGCTGAGCGGATTCGACAATCACTGGCTGCGGCCCGACATCAATCCGCTTCCGCAATCTGGAAATGGCTGGGGCTACCAGCTCGAGGGCATTGTGTCATACGACGTGACGAGAAATTTCAGCGTCGGCGTCGGTGGCCGCTATTGGTACGCCCGGACGACCAGTGGGACCACCCAATTTCCTGGAGTCCCGGGGTCGCCCACGACCTTCAGCTACGAGCGGTACGGCGGCTTTCTCCAGGCCTCCTACAAATTTGACTCGGGCGCCTTCGGGAAATGAAATATTGGCTATCGTGCTGAAGAGAAAGCCCGGCAAAACGCCGGGCTTCCTTCTTTGCGAGCACGACAGCAGCCGGCCCGGTCCGTTATTCCGCCCCGATCGTCGTCAGGTCCTGGAACCAGTGTTGCGCCTGCACGAACTTCTTGACCTTCGGCGATAGCGCGTGCGGATTGGTGTCGTGCACGACCCAGACCAGCACCGCATCGTCGACCACAGCCGCATGCGCCTGCGCGATCAACTCGTCCTGCTTGGCCGGATCGAACGTCTGCTTGGCTTCAGCAATCAGCGCATCGACCTTGGGATTCTTGTAGCCGCCCCAGTTGACGCCGGTGGGCGCGATCTGGTCGGAGGCGAAGAAACGGACGATGGCGTAGAGCGGGTCGGAGGTGACATAGGCGATGTTGTTGGCGGTGATGCCAGCGTTCATCTCGTCCGCCGCGCCCTTGCGCCAATGCGTGTACAGCGTCTCCAGCTCGACCACCTTGAAGTCGATGTCGATGCCGATCTCCTTGAAGCTCTGCTGCAGATATTCGTTCATCGGCAGCGACAGCATCTGGCCGGTGCCGCCCTGCGCGATGATGAAGGTCGTCTTCAGCGGCTTGTCCTTGGAGTAGCCGGCCTCCTCGACCAGCTTCTTGGCGGCGGCGACATCATATTTCAGCTCGAAGCTCGGCTTGCCGAACCACGGGCTCGACGGGTCGACCTGGCCCTTGGCCGGCTTGGCCAGGCCGTTCATCAGCCCGACGACCTCGTCGCGGTTGATGGCGAGGTTGAGCGCCCTGCGCAGCCGGATGTCGGTCCAGGGCGATCCCGGCAGCACGCTGAGGTGGTAGTTCCAGACATGCGGCGTGACGTTGTCGACGAGCTTCATGCCGGCCGCCTTGAGTTGCGGCACGGCGTCCGGCGCCGGCGTCTCGATCAGATCGACCTGGCCGGCGAGCAGCGCGTTGGTGCGGGTCAGTGCTTCCGGCATCGGCACGAGCACCAGCTTGTCCGTCTTCGGCAGCCGGTCCTTGTTCCAATATTCGGAATTCTTCGTGAGCTCGGCGAGCTCGCGCGGCACCAGCTTGGTCAGCTTGAACGGGCCGGTGCCGGAGGGCTGGCTCGCGAACTTGTCCCAGTCCTTGCCGAGCTTCTCATATTGCGCCGGGCTCGAAATCAGGAACCACAGCATCTGATACGGGAAGAAGGAATCGACGGTCTTGGTCGTGATCTCGATCGTGGAGTCGTCGATCTTGGCGTAGCTCGCGACTGAGGGAAGGCGCGTCTTCACCTGCGCGCTCTGCCGCTTGTCGAACTGCGGTGCCTTATCGTTGAGCACCTTGTCCAGATTCCAGATCACCGCATCGGCATTGAAGTCGCTGCCGTCGTGGAACTTGACGCCCTTACGCAGGGTGAAGCGCCACCTGGTCTTGTCGGCGTCGTCGACCTTCCACTCGCTGGCGAGACCCGGGATCAGCTTGCCCGGTCTGTCGGCGACGCTCATGTCCCACGCGACCAGCGGATCATAGATCGTATAGCCGGTAAACTGATAGGCGCCGGCGCCGCGATCGGGCTGGCCGGTCGTCAGCGGGATGTCGGCCATCGAGATGCCGTAGCGCAGAACGGTTTCGGCACGCGCCGCGCCGGCAGAGAGGCCGAGCGCAAGCGCGGTGGCAAGCAGTGAGTTGAGGATACGCATGCGGGTGAAGCTCCGTGGCAATCGGATCAATTCGATCCGCGAAACCTGCAATCCGGGTGCCAAGCCCCGGGCGTGATCATTTGAGTACAAACGGTTGTGACCTCGCGTCGCAGGGCCGTGCGCGAAGGCACCGCTGGCATAGCCGTTGCATAACGATGCACAGAATTTAGCCAGCTTGATCGGAGATGTTGATCGTGCTTTCGCGTATTGCGACCTCAATGAAGGAACGTGCGGCTGTTGCGGCTGCAATGATGACGACGGCATCGCTCGTCATGCTGCCGGCGACGGCTGGCGCGGAATCCGTGCTGCGCATCGGCATGACCGCCGCCGACATCCCGCGCACGCTCGGCCAGCCCGACCAGGGCTTCGAGGGCAATCGCTTCACCGGCCTCACGATGTATGACGCGCTGACGATGTGGGACCTGTCGTCGGCGGACAAGCCGAGCGTCGTCATTCCCGGCCTCGCCACCGAGTGGAAGGTCGACGAGGCCGACAAGACCAAATGGACGTTCAAGCTGCGTCCCGGCGTCACCTTCCATGACGGCGCGCCGTTCAATGCGGACACCGTGGTGTGGAACGTCGAGAAGGTGCTGAAGCAGGACGCGCCGCAATTCGATCCGAGCCAGGTCGGCGTCACCGCCTCGCGCATGCCGACGCTGTCGTCGGCGCGCAAGATCGACGATCTCACGGTGGAGCTGACGACCAAGGAGCCGGACAGCTTCCTGCCGATCAACCTCACCAACCTGTTCATGGCGAGCCCGACCAAGTGGCAGAAGCTCTATGAGGCCGCGACCGGCGCCGACGACAAGGCGAAGTCGCAAGCCGCCTGGGCCGCCTTTGCCAAGGACGCGTCGGGCACCGGCCCGTGGAAGTTGACCAAGTTCACGCCGCGCGAGCGGCTGGAGTTGTCGAAGAACGAGGCCTATTGGGACAAGGCGCGCGTGCCGAAGTCCGACAAGATGATCCTGCTGCCGATGCCGGAAGCCAATGCGCGCACCGCGGCGCTGCTGTCGGGTCAGGTCGACTGGGTCGAGGCGCCGGCGCCGGATGCGCTGCCCGAGATCAAGCAGCGCGGCTTCAAGCTCTACGCCAATGAGCAGCCGCATGTCTGGCCCTGGCAGTTCTCACGTGTCGAAGGCTCGCCGTGGAACGACATCCGCGTTCGCAAGGCCGCCAATCTCTGCGTCGATCGCGAGGGCCTGCGCGACGGACTGCTCGCTGGCCTGATGGTGCCCGCGACCGGCACCTTCGAGAAGGGCCATCCCTGGCGCGGCAACGTCACCTTCGAGATCAAGTACGACAAGGCGGCCGCGCAGAAGCTGATGCAGGAGGCCGGCTACGGACCGAACAAAAAGCTCGAGGTCAAGACGCAGACCTCGGCGTCGGGCTCGGGCCAGATGCAGCCGCTGCCGATGAACGAATACCTGCAGCAGGCGCTGGCCGAGTGCTACTTCGACGTCAAACTCGACGTCATCGAGTGGAACACGCTGTTCACCAACTGGCGCCGCGGCGCCAAGGATCCGTCCGCCAACGGCGCCAACGCCACCAACGTGACCTACGCAGCGATGGACCCCTTCTTCGCGCTGGTGCGCTTCCTGCAGTCGTCGATGGCGCCGCCGGTCTCCAACAACTGGGGCTTCATCAACAATCCGAAGTTCGACGAGCTGGTGAAGAAGGCGCGCCAGACCTTCGACCCCGCCGAGCGCGACAAGGCGCTGGCCGAGCTGCATGCGGCCTCGGTCGACGACGCGGCGTTCCTCTACGTCGCCCACGACGTCGGTCCGCGCGCGATGAGCCCGAAGGTCAAGGGGGTGGTGCAGCCGAAGAGCTGGTTCATCGACTTCTCACCAATCTCGGTGGAGCCGTGATCGCGTTGGCAGGCTGATCTCGCCGCTTGCTCCGCTGCGCTCCCTCCCCCCTTGTGGGGGAGGGTCGGGGAGGGGGTATTCCGGCGGCAGTCTTCGTGTGGACCCCCACCCCCGACCCCTCCCCGAAAGGGGGAGGGGAGTTCCATTGGCACCTTCTTTCACCAAGGAGAAGGTCAGAACAAGGTGACTCGTGCTCTCTTACGCTGCCCGGCGGATGGTCTATGCGATCCCGATCATCATCGGCGTCGCGCTCGTCTGCTTCATGCTCGTTCACATCACGCCCGGTGATCCCCTGGTCGCGGTGCTGCCGGCCGACGCGTCGCAGGAGCTGGCGCAGCAGCTCCGCGTCGCCTATGGCTTCGACAAGCCGCTGCCGGTGCAGTTCGGGCTGTGGCTGTGGCGCGCGGTCAATGGTGATCTCGGCAGCTCGATCGCGACCGGTCGTCCCGTGCTCGCGGAAGTGCTGCGCGCGGTGTCCAACACCGTGACGCTCGCGATCGCGGCCGCCATCATCGGCTTCTCGCTCGGCCTGTTCTTCGGCCTCGTCGCCGGTTATTTCCGCGATAGCTGGATCGACAAGGTCGCGACCTCGATCGCGATCGCCGGCGTCTCGGTGCCGCATTACTGGCTCGGCATGGTCCTGGTGATCATCTTCTCGGTCGAGCTGAACTGGCTGCCCGCGGTGGGCGCGGGTCCGTCCGGCTCGGGCGCGTGGTCATGGGACTGGGCGCATATCCGCTTCCTCATATTGCCGGCGATCACCACGTCGGTGATTCCAATGGGCATCATCACCCGCACCGTGCGCGCGCTGACGGGCGACATCCTGAGCCAGGATTTCGTCGAGGCGCTGCGCGCCAAGGGGCTGCGCGAGACCCATGTGTTCCGCCATGTGCTGAAGAATGCCGCACCGACGGCGCTGGCGATCATGGGGCTGCAGCTCGGCTACATGCTCGGCGGCTCGATCCTGATCGAGACCGTGTTCTCCTGGCCCGGCTCTGGGCTGTTGTTGAACTCGGCGATCTTCCAGCGCGATCTGCCGCTCTTGCAGGGCACGATCCTGGTGCTCGCGATGTTCTTCGTCATCCTCAACCTCGTGGTCGACATCGCGCAGGCCGCGATCGATCCGCGCATCAAGCGAGGCTAGTGCGGTGAGCGTCAGTACCCCCAGCGCCATCAACGACGCCTCGCTGCAGGCCGCACCGGTCGCGAACGCACGCGGCTATTGGGCGACCGTTGGCCGCCGCATCGTCAGGGACAAGGTCAGCATGGCCTGCGTCGCGATCCTGCTGCTGATCTTTCTGTCGGCGCTGCTCGCGCCCTATCTGCATTTGGCCGACCCCTATCAGGGCTCGATGATCCGCCGACTGCGCCACATCGGCACGCCGAGCTATCCGCTCGGCACTGACGAGCTCGGACGCGACATGCTGGCGCGGCTGATCTATGGCGGCCGGCTGTCGCTGCTGATCGGCATCTCGCCGGTGATCCTCGCCTTCGGCATCGGCACCCTGCTGGGCCTCGTCGCCGGCTATGTCGGCGGCTGGGTCAACACCGCGATCATGCGCACGATCGACGTGTTCTACGCCTTCCCCTCGGTGCTGCTGGCGATCGCGATCTCCGGCGCGCTCGGCGCCGGCATCACCAACTCCATCGTCTCCTTGACCATCGTGTTCGTGCCGCAGATCACCCGCGTCGCCGAGAGCGTCACCACGGGTGTGCGCAACCGCGATTTCGTCGAGGCGGCGCGGGCCTCCGGTGCCTCATCGTTCACGATCATGCGCGCGCACATGCTCGGCAACGTGCTCGGGCCGATCTTCGTCTACGCCACCGGCCTGATCTCGGTATCGATGATCCTCGCTGCGGGCCTCTCGTTCCTTGGTCTTGGCACCAAGCCGCCGGAGCCGGAATGGGGCCTGATGCTGAACACGCTCCGCACCGCGATCTACGTCAATCCGTGGGTGGCGGCGCTGCCGGGCGCGATGATTTTTGCTGTCTCCATCTGCTTCAACCTGCTCAGCGACGGCCTGCGCAGCGCCATGGACATCCGGAGCTGATGATCATGAGTGAAGCAACGGCAGTCACCGGCCTGGAGCCGATCGAGGACCTCGGCGGCAAGGCGCAGCCGCTGCTGCGGGTCGATGGTCTCACCAAGCATTTCCCGGTGCGCGGCGGCCTGTTCGGCGCACGCAAGACGGTGCGCGCGGTCGACGATGTCTCGTTTGTCATTGGCAAGGGCGAGACCGTCGGCATCGTCGGCGAATCCGGCTGCGGCAAGTCGACGACGGCGCGGCTTTTGATGCACCTGATGGAGCGGGATGCCGGCCAGATCATCTTCGACGGCCGCCAGGTCGGGCATGAGATGTCACTGCGCGAGCTGCGTCGCGGCATGCAGATGGTGTTCCAGGATTCCTATGCCTCGCTCAATCCGCGGCTGACGATCGAGGAGTCGATCGCGTTCGGGCCGAAGGTGCACGGCATGACCGACATCGCGGCACGCGCGCTCGCCCGCGAACTGCTCGGCAAGGTCGGCCTGAGGCCCGAAACCTTCGCCAACCGTTATCCGCACGAGATCTCCGGTGGTCAGCGCCAGCGCGTCAACATCGCCCGCGCGCTCGCGCTGTCGCCGCGCCTGGTGATCCTCGACGAGGCGGTGTCGGCGCTCGACAAGTCGGTCGAGGCGCAGGTGCTGAACCTACTGATGGACCTGAAGCGCGAGTTCGGCCTGACCTATCTGTTCATCAGCCACGACCTCAACGTCATCAATTACATCTCCGATCGCGTATTGGTGATGTATCTCGGCGAGGTCGTCGAGCTCGGCCCGGTCGAGCAGGTCTGGGCCAGGCCGGCGCACCCCTATACGCGGGCGCTGCTGGCGGCGATGCCGTCATCCGATCCGGACCGGCGCACCGAGACGCCGCCGCTCTCGGGCGATCCGCCGAACCCGATCGATCCGCCGGCCGGCTGCCGGTTTCATACCCGCTGTCCGTTCGCGGAGGTGCTCTGCTCGAATGTCGCGCCAAGATTGACGGAGCTGGATACAATGGGCCATCAGGCCGCCTGCCACATGGCGATATCAGGTTCGGGACACAGCCGTGCGCCGGCCGCCTGAAGGGCAGACACCAGCAGCGAGAAGCGGAATGACCAGACCCACGCCCCAGCAAGTCAGTGCCATCGCGGAGGCCTCCGGGCTGCCCGTCGACAAGGAGGTTGCGACCCGCATCGCCGACTCGATCGGACCGGCCTTCGACAACTTCGCCGCGGTCGCCGGCACCCTGCCGTTCGACCTGGAGCCTGCGAGCTACGTCGTGGCGCAGACGCTGAAGGTGGGCCGATGAGCACCGAACCTGCCTTGATGACCCTGACCGACGTCGCGAAGGCGATCGCGGACAGGAAGCTCTCTTCGGTCGAGGTGACGCGCGCCTGCCTGCACCGCATCGCGCAGTGGCAGCCGAAGCTGAACGCCTTCATGGCGATCGAGTCCGAGCCGGCACTGAAGGCGGCAAGCGAAGCCGACGCGGCGCTCGCCAAGCACGGCCCCAAGGGCTCGCTGCACGGGGTGCCGCTCGCCCACAAGGACATGTACTACGAGGCCGGTCATGTCTCGACCTGCGGCTCGCTGATCCGGCGCGACTTCGTGGCGACGACGACGTCGACCGCGCTGCAGCGGCTGAAGGATGCCGGATCGATCCGGCTCGGCACCTTGCAGATGGCCGAGTTCGCCTATGGCCCGACCGGACACAACGCGCATTACGGTCCGGTGCACAATCCCTGGAAGCTCGGCTACGTCACCGGCGGCTCGTCGTCCGGCTCCGGCTCGGCGGTCGGCGCGCGTCTCACCTTTGCGGCGCTCGGCTCCGACACCGGCGGCTCGATCCGCATGCCCGCGAATTTCTGCGGCGTGACCGGCCTGAAGGTGACCTGGGGCCGCGTCAGCCGCGCCGGCGCGATGCCGCTGTCGCAGTCGCTCGACACGGTCGGACCTCTCGCTCAGACCGCCGAGGATTGCGCGCTGCTCCTTGGGCTGATGGCTGGTCCTGATCCCGAGGATCCGACCGCCAGCGCCGCGCCCGTGCCGGACTATGTCGCGGCCACCCAGGCCTCGATCAAGGGTCTCAGGATCGGCGTGCCCAAGGCGTTCTATGTCGACGACCTCGATCCTGAGGTGGCGCGCTGTCTCGATGCGACGATCGCGGTCCTGAAGACCGAGGGCGCCGATGTGGTTCAGGTCGAGCTGCCGGACCAGCGCCAGCTCACCGCAGCCTGCCAGCTTGTGCTCGCGGTCGAGGCGGCCGCCTTCCACAAGCGCTGGATGATCGAGCGTCCGCAGGACTATGGCCCGCAGGTGCTGATGCGGCTGCAGAACGCGCTGGCGGTCTCCGGTGTGACCTATCTCGAGGCGCTGCGCTGGCGCGGTGCGGCCCTGGCGGCGCATGTCGCAGCGACGTCAGGCGTCGATGCGGTGGTCGCACCGGTGTCGCCGCTGGTGACACCTTCGATCGTCGAGAGCGACGTTGGCGGCGCGCCGGGTGCGGAGGCCGTGATCCAGCGCATCACCCGCTTCACCCGCCCGGTGAACTATCTCGGCCTGCCATCGCTGGCGATCCCGACCGGCTTCACGTCGACGGGTCTTCCGGTCGGCATGCAACTGATCGGCCGCTCGTTCGATGAGGCTACGATCCTGACCATCGGCGCCGCCTTCCAGCGCGCGACTGATTTCCACGCCAGGGTGCCGACGCTGCCATGAGGGAGACCTGTGTTTCCCGCTCGATGGTTTCACCCTCCCCTGGAGGGGGAGGGTCGATTGCGCATGGCATGCGCAATCGGGATGGGGTGACGGTCTCTCCCCTTGGAAGCGAGTCCATGGAGGGGCTGTCACCCCACCCCGTCTCGCATTCCGCTGCGCTTCGTGCGAGCCGACCCTCCCCTCCAGGGGAGGGTGGCAGCTCACTTCGCAATTGGCCACGGCATTCCTGACGACAAGGTGAGATAGCCTCCCCATGACCAACCTCGTCGAGATCGACAATCTCACCATCCGCTTCACCGGCGAGCGCACCGTGCATGCGGTGAACGACGTCAGCCTGTCGCTCGGCGACGGCGAGGTGCTCGGCCTGCTCGGCGAGTCCGGTTCGGGCAAGAGCGTGACCATGCGGGCGCTGATGCGGCTGTTGCCGAACAAGCGGACGCAGATCTCTGGCAGTGTCAAGGTGCTGGGCCGCGACGTGCTGGCGATGAACGACGAGGAGCTGTCGCAGTTTCGCGGCCGCTCCGTGTCGATGATCTTCCAGGAGCCGGGGCTTGCACTCGATCCGGTCTATACCATCGGCCGGCAGATCGCCGAGACCGTCATGCGGCACGAGGGCAAGAGTTTTGCAGAAGCGCAGGCGCGGGCGCTGGAGATGCTCGACGTCGTCAGGATTCCCTCGGCGAAGCGTCGCCTGGAGTCCTATCCGCACGAGATGTCCGGCGGCATGCGCCAGCGGGCGATGATCGCGCTGGCGCTGGCGTGCCGGCCGAAAGTGTTGCTCGCCGACGAGCCGACCACGGCGCTCGACGCCACCGTGCAGATCCAGATCCTGCTGCTGCTGCGCGAACTGCAGCGCGAGTTCGGCATGTCCGTCATCTTCGTCACCCACGACATCGGCGTCGCGATCGAGATCTGCGACCGCCTCGCCGTGATGTATGCCGGAGAGATCGTGGAGCAAGGCAGCTTGCGCGAGATCGTGCGCCAACCCGTGCACCCCTATGCGCGCGGCCTGCTGGCTTCGACGATCCACGGTGCCAGGCGCGGCGAGCGGCTGCAGACCATTCCCGGCACGCCACCCTCGCTCGACCGGGCGCCGCGGAGCTGCTCATTCGCACCGCGCTGCAGCTTGGCGCAGCCGCGCTGCTCGGAGGCAATGCCGCCGAACATTGCGCTCGGGCCGCAGCGGCTGGCGCGCTGTATCCTGGCCGAGGCGCCGGCAAGTGTGGCGGCGACGTAACGGTTCGCCCGAAACGAGCTACTCACCGGCCGAAACCGCGCATCGCGTGTCGAAGCGTCGCAGCGGCCTCGTTAAGGTGCCGTCACGCGTGGACCGATCGTCCGCGCCGGATGAGGACACGCCATGCACGTATCGAACGAAGGTATCCTGGTCATTCTGTTCGTTGGCCTGGTTGCAGGCTGGCTCGCGGGCAAGATCGTGCGCGGCACCGGCTTCGGGCTGGTCGGCGACATCGTGATCGGCGTGCTCGGCGCTTTGGTCGCGAGCCTGATCTTCCCGCGGCTTGGCGTCCGGATCGGGACCGGCCTCGTGTCGGAAATCGTCTATTCCGCGCTCGGCGCCATCATTCTTCTGCTGGTGGTGCGGCTCGTGCGGACCGGCGGGCGGCTCTAGGGCTTGCGATCCGGCGCGGCTGAACGTTTGCACTGCGCCACGCGACATACCCAAGCACATAGCTAATTTACGCTAAAGTGAGCATCGTTGGACGCTCACCGCAGGAATCAGTATATTTCGCCTTGTTTGCCGCCAGTTTGTGCTTTTGATCGGCGGTCATGCAGCTCATTTGATCAATTGAAGAGATGGTGGTGATGGCGGCCGCACCGCACGTGAGGCAATCCGAGCTCAGCGATGCCTTGCGCGGTTGCCGCAGCGCCTTCATCGGCGTTGGGGCGATGAGCTGCATCATCAACCTGCTCTACCTCACCGGCTCGATCTTCATGCTCGAGGTCTACGACCGGGTGCTGCCCAGCCGGTCCGTGCCGACCCTGATCGGCCTGATCATCATCGCCGCCGGGCTTTACGCCGCCCAGGGCGCGCTCGACATGATCCGTAGCCGTATTCTCGGCCGCATCGGCACCGCCCTGGATGAGAGCCTGAACGCGCGGGTGTTCGACACCGTGGTGCGGTTGCCGCTGGCGGCCGGCGGTCGCAACGAAGGGCTGCAGCCGTTGCGCGACCTCGACAACATCAGGAGCTTTCTCGGCAGCCAGGGGCCGGGCGCGTTCTTCGATCTGCCGTGGCTGCCGCTGTATCTGGCAATCTGCTTCGCCTTTCACGTGATGCTCGGCGTCACCGCGCTGGCCGGCGCCATCATCCTCGTCACCCTGACGCTGATCACCGAATTCCTCACCCGCACTCCCGCCAAGGAGGCGATGGGGCTCGCCGCCCGCCGCAATGATCTCGCCACCGCAAGCCGGCGCAACGCGGAGGTGCTGGTCGCGATGGGCATGACCGGGCGCATGCTGTCTCGCTGGAGCGAGACCAACGAGAAGTATCTCGCCGGCAACCAGCGCGCCAGCGACGTCGCCGGCGGCCTCGGCGCCATCGCCAAGGTGCTGCGCATGATGCTGCAGTCCGCGGTGCTCGCGGTCGGCGCCTATCTCGTGATCCATCAGGAGGCGACCGCGGGCATCATCATCGCCGGCTCGATCCTGAGCGCGCGGGCGCTGGCGCCGGTCGATCTCGCGATCGCGCATTGGAAGAGCTTCGTTGCCGCGCGCCAGAGCTGGCGCCGTCTCAGCCATCTGTTGCAGACGATGCCGCAGCGACCGGCGCCGACCCTGCTGCAGCCGCCGGTCGGAAAGCTCTCGGTCGAGGCCATCTCGATCGTCGCGCCGGGGGACCAGAAGGCGATCGTGCAGGACGTGAGCTTCGCGCTGTCCGCCGGCAATGGCCTTGGCATCATCGGCCCGAGCGCGTCGGGCAAGTCGTCGCTGGTCCGCGCGCTGGTCGGCGTCTGGCGTCCGGTGCGCGGCCATGTCCGGCTCGACGGCGCGGCGCTCGACCAATGGTCGACGGACGAGCTCGGCCGACACATCGGCTATCTGCCGCAGGATGTCGAGCTGTTCGGCGGCACCGTGGCGCAGAACATCTGCCGCTTCGATCCGAAAGCCGCCGCCGACGGCATCATCGCCGCCGCCAAGGAGGCCGGCGTGCACGACATGATCATCAAGATGCGCGACGGCTACGATACAGAGATCGGCGAGCAGGGCGCCGCGCTGTCGGCGGGGCAGGCGCAGCGCGTGGCGTTGGCGCGCGCGCTCTATGGCAACCCGTTCCTGATCGTGCTCGACGAGCCCAACTCCAATCTCGACACCGAAGGCGACGAGGCGTTGTCGCGCGCGGTGCGCTCGGCGCGGGCGCGCGGCGCGATCGTGGTCATCGTCGCACACCGGCCGATCGGCATCGAGGCGGTCGATCAGGTCCTGGTGATGAAGGACGGCCGCGCGCAGGCCTTCGGTCCGAAGGAGACGGTGCTGGCGCAGGTGCTTCAGCCGCGCCCGCCGGCACCGATCAAGATCGTCTCGGAGGCCGGAGTGACGAAGTCATGAGCAGTCAGGTCGTCGCTGGTCCTCTTCCGAGGGCGCGCAAGCCGGAGAGCGTGCGCGAGTCGATCCGGCGCCACCTGCTGGTCGGCATGGGCGTCGTCGTTGCAGTCGCCGGCGGGCTCGGCGGCTGGGCCGCGACGCAGCAGATCTCCGGCGCGTTGATCGCGCCGGGCCAGATCGTGGTCGAATCCAATGTCAAGAAGGTGCAGCATCCGACCGGCGGCGTGGTCGGCGAGCTCCGGGCGCGTGACGGCGACGTCGTCAAGTCCGGCGACATCGTGGTGCGGCTCGACGACACCGTGACCAAGGCGAGTCTCGCCATCGTCACCAAGAATCTCGATGCGTTGCAGGCGCGCGCCGCCAGGCTCGAGGCGGAGCAGCGTGGCTGGGCCAAGATCCTGTTTCCGCCGCAGTTGCTGCAGCGCATGAGCGATCCCGAGGTCAAGAGCCTGACGGCGAGCGAGACCAAGCTGTTCGAGGTCCGCGTCAACGGCCGCATCGGCCAGAAGGCGCAGCTGCGCGAGCGCGTCACTCAGCTGAACGAGGAGATCGAGGGCCTCTCGGCGCAGGTCAGCGCCAAGGACCAGGAGATCGCGCTGGTCCAGAAGGAGCTCGACGGCGTGCGCCAGCTCTATGAGCAGCATCTGGTGCAGCTGTCGCGCCTGACCACCTTGGAGCGCGACGCCGCCCGCCTCAACGGCGAGCGCGCGCAATTCATCGCCGCGCGCGCCCAGGCCAAGGGCAAGATCAGCGAGACCGAGCTGCAGATCATCCAGGTCGACAAGGACATGGTCAGCGAGGTGTCCAAGGATCTGCGCGAGACCACCGACAAGATCGGCGAGTTCGTCGAGCGCAAGGTCACCGCCGAGGACCAGCTTCGCCGCGTCGACATCCGCGCGCCGCAGGACGGCATGGTGCTGCAGTCGAGCGTCCACACCGTCGGCGGCGTTATCACCGCCGGCGACACCATCATGCTGATCGTGCCGCAGAGCGACGACCTCCAGGTCGAGGCCAAGGTCAATCCGCAGGACATCGACAAGCTGCAGGTCGGCCAGAAGACGCTGCTGCGGCTCTCCGCCTTTAACCAGCGCACCACGCCCGAATTGAACGGCGTCGTCAGCCGCGTCTCGCCCGACGTCACCACCGACCAGCGCACCGGCCAGAGCTATTACACCATCCGCGTCTCGATGCCGCCGGAGGAGATCGCCCGGCTCGGCGACGTCAAGCTGATTCCGGGCATGCCGGTCGAAGCCTTCGTCCAGACCGGCGACCGCACCGTGATCTCCTACCTGATGAAGCCGCTGCACGACCAGCTGATGCGTGCGTTCCGGGAGAAGTGAGGCAAGGCGATCACGCCGCTGTTTCGAGACCATTGGCGCTGCCCCAAACTCAGTGTCATCCCCGCGAACGCGGGGATCCATAACCACCGGCGGACATTGGCTTGCCCGAAGGCTCAACGTGTGGCCTGCCTCAAGCGAGATCACGCGGTATGGGTCCCGGGTCGGCGCCCGGGCTTGCCCGGGACGACACCGGGGCTACTCGTCGAGCTTCTGCAAGAGCAGCTCCAGCGCGCTCTGCGCGAACAGCTGCATGTTGGCAAAGCGGTCGCTGCGGCCGCTCTCCAGGGTGACCACAGCGGTCGCGGGGCCGGCCACCGCGAAACAGGCATGGCCAGCCGCGTCGCCATAGCGGTTACCGGTCGGGCCGGCCGCGCCGGTCTCCGACAAGCCCCAATCGGTCGCAAAGCGTGTCCTGATCTGCCGCGCCAGCAGCTCCGCATAAGGCTCCGACGCCGAGCGGATGCCCTTCATCGCCTCGTCCGGAATGTCCATCAGCACGCGGCGGGCGTCGCGCGTATAGACCACGGCGCCGCCGAGGAAATAGGCGGAGGCGCCGGGCACCGCGAGCAGCGCCGCCGCGATCAGGCCGCCGGCGGAGGACTCCGCAACGGCAATGGTCTGCTTGTTGGCGATCAGCCGCGCCGCGACCTTCTCGGCGACAGCGATGAGGTGCTGCATGGCGGTCATCCTTCGGCAGCGTCGACACCCGCTGCCGCCGGCTGCTGTTCATCCCCATCATCATGCGCCGAAAGCGCGCGCCAAGGAAGGGCGCTGCCCCTCGCAGCGATCACGCAATGACCGGCTCGCGCGCCGCGACGGCCTGGCGGCCGCCGCGATAGACGGTCATCGCTGCGGTGATACCGAGCACGGCGGCGCACATCAGCCAGTAGCCGGGCGAGGCCTTGTCGCCGGTCTTGTTGATGAGCCAGGTCGAGACCGCCGGCGTCGCGGTGCCGAACAGGCCGGCCGCCAGCGCAAAGGCGATCGAGAAGCAGGTGGTGCGGACATGCGCAGGCACGATCTCGACCAGGCAGCCCAGCATGGTGCCGCTGTAGACGCCGAAATAGAACGAGAACAGCATTTCGACCGCGAGCAGCTTGCCGAAGCTCGGCGCCGCCGCGAGCCAGTGCAAGGCGGGATAGGCGGTCAGCAACGCCAGAGCCGCGATGGTCACCAGCACCGGCTTGCGTCCGATCCGATCCGACACCGCGCCGCCGACCGGATTCCATAAGAAGTTGGTCACGGCGACCAGCAAAGTGACGAGCAGTGAATCCGACGCCGACAGCTTCAGCTGCTTGCCGAAGCCGGGACCGTAGACGGTGATGAAGTAGAACGTCGTCGTGGTCAGCACCGCGATCATCATGCCGAGGATCACGATGCGCCAGTTCTCCAGCGCCGAGGCGAATACTTCGCGCGCGGTCGGGTGCTTCTTCATCGCGAGGAAGGCCGGCGTCTCCTCCAGCGTGCGGCGCAGGAAGAAGATCAGCGGAATGATCAGGCAGCCGATGAAGAACGGGATGCGCCAGCCCCAGGCCGCCACCATGTCCGCCGGCATGGCCTGGTTGAGCACATAGCCGATGACCGACGCGACGAAGATCGCGACCTGCTGGCTGGACGACTGGAACGAGGTGTAGAGGCCGCGATTGCCGGGCGTGGAGATCTCGGACAGATAGACCGACACGCCGCCGAGTTCGACGCCGGCCGAGAAGCCCTGCAACAGCCGCCCGAGCAGCACGATGATCGGGGCCGCGATGCCGATCGTCGCATAGGTCGGGCAGAACGCGATGACAACGGTGCCGACCGCCATGATGCCGAGCGTCACGATCAGGCCCTGGCGCCGGCCGATCTTGTCGACATAGGCGCCGAGCACGATGGCGCCGACCGGTCGCATCAGGGCGCCGAGCCAGAACACGCCATACGCATTGAGCAGAGATGCAGTCTCGTTCTCTGATGGGAAGAACGCCTTGGCGATGATCGGCGCGTAGAAGCCGAACAGGAAGAAGTCGAACTGCTCGAGGAAATTGCCGCTGGTGGCGCGCAGGATCGCGCCGATGCGCGAATGGATCGTAGCCGGCTGCGGGATTGACGTTGAGGGCACGCGGGGAAACTCCTACCGTCGAGAGGCTCGTGCGGAGGATTTCTACGCCGGCCGAGGGGAAAGGTGCGACAATCTGCCACGCCCAGCCCTGGCGGCCAATAGCCTTGCGCTCAAGGCGCCCTAGGCCTGAACAGAATTGGCGGTGGCCGACTTCTGCTGCATTGCACCCTTCAGCCATTGCCGGAACGCCTTCAGCTTCGGCGGATCGGTCCGGCCCTCCGGCGTCACCAGATAGAACCCGGCATCGCTCGGCAGCGTCATCTTGAACGGCACCACCAGCCGGCCCTTGGCGATGTCGTCCTGGACGTAGGCCGTACGCCCGATCGCGACGCCGAGCCCGTCGATCGCGGCCTGAACGGTCATCAGCGACAGGTCGAAGCTCAGCCGACCCTGCCTCGACATCTCCACCGGCAGACCCGCCGCGGTCAGCCATAGCCGCCAGTCGTCGTCATAGCCGCCGCTGACCTGCAGCAGCGTGTGATGTGCGAGGTCCTCCGGACAGCGTAGTGGCTTGTCGCCCTGCAGCAGCGCCGGACTGCACACCGGAAACAGCTCGTCGGCCATCAGCCACTCCGCCCGCACGCCCGGCCAATGGCCACGGCCATAGCGGATCGCGGCGTCGACGTCGTCCTTGCGAAAATCGACCAGGCCGGTCGAGGTCGTGATCCGCACGTCGATGCCGGGATGGGCCTCCTGAAAGGCCGTCAGCCGCGGCAGCAGCCATTTGGCGGCCAGCGAGGCGATGGTGGAGACCGTCAGCACCTTGGCGTTGTCCTTGCGCACCAGCCGCTCGGTCGCCAGCCGGAGATCGTCGAACGCCGCCCGCACCAGCGGGAGATAGTCGCGGGCCTGCGGCGTCAGCGCCAAGCTACGGTTCTGGCGGACGAAAAGGCGCAGCCCGAGCTCATCCTCCAGGCGCTTGATCTGATGGCTGATCGCGGTCTGCGTCACGTTCAGCTCGGAGGCCGCGCGGGTGAAGCTCAGATGCCGCGCCGCGGCCTCGAACGCCCGCAATCCATTCAGCGACGGCAGCCGGGTCACTCAGGGTCTCCCGTTTGCATGACGTTATATCATCCGAAGCGGTAGTAAATGTCGTTTGTAGATGAAAGGCAAGCCTCCGATAGTGCAGGCTCAGTGCAATACAGGAGGCTTTCATGTCTTTCTACGTCTCCTCGTCAATGACGAAACATCATACTCCCGGCTTCTGGTCGGGGGTGGCCGAGCTGCTCGCCGCCTGGCGCTTCCGCTACCGCACACGGCACGAGCTGGCGCAATGGTCGGAGCGCGACCTGCACGACCTCGGCCTGTCCCGTAGCGATATCGCCGCCGAGATCGACAAGCCGTTCTGGCGGGGTTGAGCCCCTCACTCGTCCCGCCGCGCCGGCGCCGCTCCGCAAAGGAGGGCGCCGGCAATTTGATCTCCGCCGGAGTCCGTCATGCCGACGTCCGCCGTTGCCGATTTCGCCGTCGCGTCCAACGCCATTCTCACCCGGCGTGGCGAGGAGGTGCGGCTGCGCTTCGTGACATCGGCTGATGCCGAGGCGCTGCAGACCTATGTGCGCTCCTTGAGCCCGCGCTCGCGTCACAAGCGTTTCCTCGGCGCGCTGAGCGAACTGCCTCCGGCTGTGCTCGACGATTTCGTCGCGCTCGGCCGCAACGACCGTTACAGCCTGATCGGCGTGATGGATCACGACGGCGTCGAGAGCATTGTGGCCGAGGCGCGCTACGCGCTCGACCGCGATACCGGCCGCGTCGAGTTCGGCCTGTCGGTGCAGGACCGCTGGCAGGGCCACGGCATCGGCCCGGCGCTGATCGCGAATCTCGAGCGCCGTGCGGTTGCGCTCGGCGGCGTCACGCTGTCGGGTGACGCGCTGCGTACCAACGACGTGATGATTGCGCTCGCCAGGAAGTCCGGCTTCGATCTTCGCCAGTATCCCGATGACTGGACCTTGGTGCGGTTCGAGAAGGAGCTGAGGCACCGGTCTACGGAATCGCCAAGCGGCGGCCTGAGAGTAGTGGACCGTGAGCCGCGCATCATAGCACATTCATGATATGACGTCTGTCATGCCACGCGCAGGCGGGGTATCCCATACGCTGCGGTCTGTCCACGTTCCTCTCCGCGAGTTGCGCGTACTGGATCGCCCGGTCAAGCCGGGCGAAGACAGTCATTCTGAGGCGAGCATCGGCAATCGAATGACTACGCCGCGCCTCAAAACATCTCCACCCACGGCCTGAGCTCGATCTCCCAGCTCCAGGCGCTGCGCGGCTGCTGCAGCACGCTCCAATAGCTGGCAGCGATGGCGTCCGGGTCGAGCATCGAGTCCGGGCGCTCGGCGGGCTCCTGCCTTGCCGCACTCCTGATCCCGCCGTCGATGACGAAATGCGCGACGTGGATGCCCTGCGGCGACAGTTCGCGCGCCATGCTCTGGGCGAGGCCACGCAGCGCGAACTTGCCCATCGCGAACGGCGCCGACTGGGCGTAGCCCTTCACGCTGGCGGAGGCGCCGGTGAACAGGATCGCGCCGTGCTTGTTCGGCAGCATGCGCTGCGCCGCCTGCTGCGCCACCAGGAAGCCGCCGAAGGCACTGACGGCAATCGACTCCTGCACGTCGGCCGGCACGAGATCGGTGAGCGCTCCGCGCGCCCGCGCGCTGGCATTGTAGACCACGAGATCAGGCGCGCCGATCTCGCGCTCGACGATGCCGAACAGCCGCTCGACCTCCTCCGGATTGGTCGCATCGCAGGGGTAGGCGCGGCCGCCGGTCTCGTTGCAGAGCGCGCCGAGCTTCTCGATCTTGCGCGCGGCCAGCGCCACGCGGATCTTCTCGCGCGCGAACAGCCGCGCCAGCGAGGCCGAGAGCCCTTCGCCGGCACCGACGATGAGGGCGATCTTGTAGGCTGGGATGTCCATGGGCAGGTCCTTGGGCCAAAGCGTCCGCAGCAATCAAGCTAATGCACCGGCGGCCGACTTCCTACGGCTCGTCCCCACATTTTTGCCGCGCGCCCTCAGGTGGGGCGCGGCTGCAATCCGGCGAGGCAACCAATCTCCTCCAGCACGACGTCGAGTCGGCTGCGATCGTGCAGGAACGCGTATTTGCCGCGGAGCATGGCCAACGAGCGCGCATGATATTTCTGCGGCTTCTGCGTCCACGTGAAGTCACCCAGCTGCACGCTGAAGACGTCGCGCTGTTCCGCCAGTGCCTGCTCGTTGGCGAGCGTCCACGGCATGAACAGCGCGCCGACCTGGCGGGTCAGGATCGGCATCAAGGTCAGTGACAGTTCCGGCCACAGCTCGAACTCGCCTTCGGCGCGCGGCCATAGCATGCGGTGGATCCAGGCCAGCACATGCGGCGCGCGGCCTTCGATCAGGGCGCCGGCGGTCGGATCGGTCCACAGCTCGTAGAGCTGGCCCCACAGTCCGAAATCGCCGTAGGCCGGACGGTGGCCGAACAGATACGGCCTGACCGAGAGATGCCGTTCGAGCAGGTCGAGCATCTCGGCAAAGCCCTGCTCGATCTGCGGCGCGTTGATCTCGTTCGAGCCGACATACCAGAGCCGCTCGACCATGCGGGCGCGGACTTTATCCGCCACTTTGCCGCACTCGGCCTCGTCCGCCCTGGGGGCGCGGATGCGGGCGATGCGTCCGGCCGAGGCGCGTTGGTCGATATCGCGGGCCCAGCGATAATGGAACATCCACTTGTTGCCCCACTCGTCGCCGAACTCCTCGATCAAGGCCGAGATGAAGCTCGTCAGCGCGTCGCCGGGATGAATCGTGGGTTGCGGAAAGTCGAGCTCCAGCGCGTCGATGATCGGCGTCGAATCCTGCATCGGCACCTCGTCGGGGGCGACCACCAGCGGAATGATCGGCAGCTTGGCGTGCCGCGCGAACTCCGCCTCGCTTTCCGCATTGCGCAATATCCATTGATGCGGAATGCCCTTGTAACGCAGATACGATCGCACCTTGACCGAATAGGGCGACATCTCCGCCCCGAAGATGCGATAAACCTCCGTCGGCTGATTGGTCATGGATCTGCTCCCGGTTCGGCGCACGCCGCTGCTTGTTGTGTATCCCATCAGGCGCAACCTGTCGAAGAGTCCATCAGAGACTTGCGGAAACGAACGAGGGCTTAACGATCATGCATCAGTTCCTGAAACGCGATGACGTGATGACCGGCGGCGCGAGGCCGGAGTTGCTGGCGCCCGATACCACGGGGCTGAACTTCTATCGCGCCGATCCGGCGCTCACCGATCTCCTGCGCATCCATCTGCCCGAGGCGCTGTTTCGGCACCTCGTGCCGCATCTCGACCGTCTCGGCGAGCTCGCCGGCTCCTATCTCGACGAATGCGCCCGCCTGGCTAACCGTCATGGCCCCGTGCTGCACCAGCGCGACCGCTTCGGCCGCGACGTGCAATGGATCGAGTATCATCCCGCGTATCGCGAGCTGGAGCGCGCCGCCTTTGGCGAGTTCGGCATTCATGCGATGTCGATCCGCAAGGGCATTCTCGGCTGGCCGAGCAAATATCCCGTCGCGGCAAAGCACGCCTTCACCTTCCTGTTCAACCAGGCGGAGTTCGGTCTGGGCTGTCCGATCAATGTCACCGATGGCTGCGCCAAGCTGCTGGCGAGCTTCGGCAGCGACGGGCTCAAGGCCAAGTACCTCGATGGCCTGACGCAGACCGACATGAGAAAGCTGACCCAGGGTGGCCAGTTCATGACCGAGAAGGAGGGCGGCTCCGATGTCGGCACTTTGACGACGGTCGCCGTCCCGGAGGGCGACCATTGGCGCCTGCATGGCGAGAAATGGTTCTGCTCCAATGCCGATGCGAAAGTGGTGATGCTGCTGGCGCGGCCGCAAGGTGCCGAAGCGGGAACGCGCGGCGTCGGCCTGTTCTTGATGCCGCGCTTCCTCGATGACGGCAGCCAGAACCACTATCGGATCGTGCGCCTCAAGGACAAGCTCGGCACCCGCTCGATGGCCTCGGGCGAGATCAAGCTGGAGGGCGCGATCGCCTATGCGGTCGGGCGGCTCGATCGCGGCTTCGTGCAGATGGCCGAGATGGTCAACTCGTCGCGTCTCTCCAACGGCGTCAAGTCGACGGCGCTGATGCGGCGGGCCTGGCACGATGCGATCACGGTGGCGCGCAACCGCGTGGTGTTCGGAAAACGCATCGTCGACCTGCCGCTCGGGCGGCGGCAACTGCTGAAGATCCTGCTCGCGACCGAGCAGGCGCTGTCGCTGAGCTTCCTCACCGCCGACGCGCTCGACCGTGCCGAGGCCGGCAGCCAGGAGGCCGCGGCGCTGCTGCGCATCCTGACGCCGACATTGAAATTCCGTGCCACGCGCGACGCGCGCAAGGTCTGCGGCGATGCGTTGGAGATGCGCGGCGGGATCGGCTATGTCGAGGAGTTCGTCACCGCGCGGCTGCTGCGCGACGCCCATCTCGGCTCGATCTGGGAGGGCACCGGCAACATCGTCGCGCTCGATGCGCTGAAGCGCGCCGTGGGCCGGCACGGTGCGGAGGCCGCGCTGGCAGCCGACCTGCATGCGCGGCTCGACGACAGCGCCGCCGTGCCGCAGGCCTGGCGGGATCAGTTGCATCGACTCGTGGGTCGTGCCGTGGGCTTTGCGCGCGAGGTCGCGGGACGCGCCGACAATGAGTCCGAAGCGCGCCGCGCCACCAGCCTGCTGTATCACGTGGCGAGCGCCGTCTCGACGACCTGGGAAAGCGCGCGCATCCACGCGATGCGCGGCGACGCGCGCAGGCTGTTGCTGGCGAAGCTCATCGTCGCGCACCGGCTGACGCCGTCCGATCCGTTCCGGCTTGCGGAAAATAGGGTGGATGATGCGATCGCGACACTGCTGCTCGGCGAACGTACCGCTGACATGGAGGAGGTTGGCGAACTGCTATCAGCGGCGTAGGCTTGCCGCGACCAACAACAAACAAGATCGGGAGAACGCCAATGAAAGCCGCCGTGCTGATGGAGGTCAACAAGCCGCTGGTGATCGAGGACATCAGTGTGCCCAAGCCGGGGCCGCGGGAAGTGCTCATCCGCACGGCGGTGGCCGGTCTCTGCCATTCCGACCTGCATTTCATCGAAGGCCTGTATCCGCATCCGCTGCCCGCCGTGCTCGGCCATGAATCGGCTGGGATCGTCGAGCAGGTCGGCGCCGACGTGACCTACGTGAAGCCGGGCGATCACGTCGTCACGTGCTTGTCCGTGTTCTGCGGCACCTGCGACAACTGCACGACGGGCCGCCCGGTGTTGTGCACCGATACGACGGTGAAGATGCCGCCCGGCGCCTCCAACCGGCTGTCATGGGGCCGAAGCGAGAAGCTGCACCAGTTCCTCAACCTCTCGTCCTTTGCCGAGCAGATGCTGGTGCACGAGAATGCGATCGTGAAGATCCGCCCGGACATGCCGCTCGACCTCGCGGCGCTGATCGGCTGCGGCGTCATCACCGGCTATGGCGCCGTCGTCAACACGGCGCGGGTGCAGGCCGGCGAGACGGTGGCCGTGATCGGCTGCGGCGGCGTCGGCATGGCTGCGATCAACGGCGCCGAGATCGCGGGCGCGGGCCGCATCATCGCCATCGACACCAATCCGGCCAAGCTGCAGCTTGCGACGAAACTGGGCGCGACCGACATCATCAATCCCACTGAGGGCGACGTCGTGGCGCAGGTGCGCGAGCTCACCAAGGGCGGCGTGCATCACGCCTTCGAGGTGCTCGGGCGCAAGGAGACCGCCGAGCAGGCCTTCGCGATGCTGGCGCCCGGCGGCACCGCGACCATCGTCGGCATGATCCCGTTCGGCCAGAAGATCGAGCTGCACGGCTTCGACTTCCTGCGCGAGCGCCGCATCCAGGGCTCGTCGATGGGCTCCAACCACTTCCGCGTCGACATGCCCCGCCTCATCGAGTTCTACCTGCGCGGCAAGCTGCACCTGGAGGACTGGATCTCCGCCAAGCTGAAGCTGTCCGAGATCAACGAGGGCTTTGCCAACATGAAAGCCGGCAAGACGCTGCGCAGCGTGATCATCTTCGATGCGTGAGGTGGGTGGTCGGGTGTGAGGCAGGTGATGAGGTTCGGCGGGTCTGCCTATTAGTTACCCGTCATGCCCGGGCTTGACCCGGGCATCCATCCTCTCTGGAAGATGGATGGCCGGGTCAAGCCCGGCCATGACGATGTAGGACGACGGCGGAATTTGGCGAGGCGTTGTTGAAGAAGCCCGATCGCGAACTAGTCCGCAAACAGCGGCGGCGGAACGAAGCCGCCGAACTCGCGCTCGATCAGCTCGGCGAGCTTGAGCGGCGTGCGGTCCTCGAAGAACGGGCCGACGATCTGCACCCCGACCGGCAGGCCGTCGGCAAGCCCAAGCGGAATCGCGGTGGCGGGCAGTCCGGGCAAGGTGGCGATGCCCGGCCAGGCGAGCTGATCGGTGTAGCAGTGCTCGACGCCGTCGATGCTGATGCGGCGCTGCTCCTGGTCGGGCGAATGGTCGTGCGGATAGGCCGGCGTCGGCATGATCGGGCAAATCACGGCATCGAAGTGCTCGAACAGCGTTCGCCATTGCGCGCGCAGCCGCGCCCGCGCCCCGCCGGCCTGCACCCAGTCGCGATGGCTGAGCGCGATGCCGCGCAGCCGCTCGGCCGCGAGGCTCGCAGCCTCCTTCGGCAATTGCGCGGCCGCGTGGCTGGCGCCGGCGTGGACCTCCGCCGGCATGGTGGCGCCGATGAAGCCGAGCAGCATGCGCATGTAGAGCCGGCTCGATGCGGCGAAGTCCGGCAGCAGCGGGCTCTCCGTCGTGACGCTGACGCCGGCCCGTGCGAGGTCGGCCGCCAGCCGCTCGATCGCGCCGCGCACGGCGCTGTTGGTCGGCAGCAGCGGATCGCTCGCGACCACCAGCACGCGGAAATCCTGCAGGCGACCGTGGCGCGGCGGCGGCAGGTCGAGGCGAAACGCCTTGCCGGCTTCGAGCGGGTCGGGGCCTGCGATCACATCGAGCAGCAGCGACAGATCAGCGGCCGAGCGGGCCATCGGGCCGACGACGGCGAGGTCCGCCTCGCCCGGCAGCGGCTGAAACGGCGGTGGCGTGTGGCCGCGCGAGGCCGCGAGGCCGTAGGTCGGCTTGTGCGCGGTGACGCCGCAATGAAACGCGGGGACCCGGAGCGAGCCGCCAATATCGGAGCCGAGCGACAGCGAGCCGTAGCCGGCCGCCAGTGCCGCGGCCGATCCGCCGGACGAACCGCCTGGCGTGCGGCCGAGATCGTAGGGATTGTTGGTGGTGCCGTAGATGTCGTTGTAGCTCTGCCAGTCGCCGAGCCCGAGCGGCACGTTGGTCTTGCCGAGCACGATGCCGCCGGCATCCTTCACGCGCTTCACCGTCAGCGCATCCTCGGCCGCGATGAAATCCCTATGCTGCGGAAAACCCCAGGTCGTCGGCAGGCCGGCGACGTTGTACGATTCCTTCACCGTGAGCGGAAGGCCGAGCAGGGGCCGCCGTTCGCCGCGTGCCAGCGCCGCGTCGGCGACGTCAGCGGCAGCGAGCGCGCGCTCGAAATCGCGCACGCAGACGGCGTTGATCTCGGAGTCATGACGTTCGATGCGGTCGATGGCGAGCTTGGTCAGCTCCACCGACGAGGTCTGACGATCTGCCAATGCCTTCGCCGTGTCGACGGCGGTTGCGAACGTCCATTGCGGTGCGGCCAAGGTCGATCCTCCCGGTGCGATGTTTGCCGGGAGTCTTATCCGATGCGGATGGCGATCGCTTGACCAAAATTGCGGACTATCCTCTAGCCCGGCAGCATCCGCTGCATGACGCGGTCGCGATAGATGGAGACGTGCGCGATCGCGGCGGCGACGTGAACGACGATCAGGATCAGCAGCAGCCATTCGGAGGCCTGGTGCAGCCCGTCGATGGCGCGGTTACCGGCAGGGTTGCGCGCGGCCAGCATGGGCACCGGAAGCAGGAAGAAGAACGACACGCTCCAGCCGCGGAAGGAGGCGAACAGCCAGCCGGTGATGGTGCTCGCCAGCACCATCACATAGAGCATCCAGTGCACGACCTCCGAACTCAGCCGCTGCCAGGGCGGCAGTGACCGTTCCGGTGCGACGGGGTGGGTGAGCCGCCAGAAGAAGCGCACCAGGATCAGCGCGAGGATGGTGAGACCGAACGAGATGTGCAGGATCATCGGCGCGCCGGGGGGGGTGTTCGCGTGCAGGTCCGGCATCAGCCAGCCGATCGGATACTGGATGGCGAGCAGCGCCACCGCCAGCCAGTGCAGAATCTTCGCGGGCGTGCCGTAATGCAAGCGTGGCGTCATGACGAGTTTTCCGTTGTGATCGGTCTGGCGCCATCAGCCTCGCGGCTGGACGTTTCGCAAGACGCCGGGGTGCGGATGCTAGGCCGCTCCTATGAGAATTCCGACGCCGAGCACGATGATGCCGCCGAGCACGATCTGGAACACCGCCTGCAGGAACGGCGTGTCCATGTAGCGCGCGCGGATGTAGGCGATCGCCCACAGCTCGAAGAACACGACGAGACTGGCGATCGCGGTCGCAATCCAGAACGCGTTGGTCCAGGAGTCCGGGACGAGATAGGGCATCGTGTGCCCCAATCCGCCGAGCGTCGTCATCGCGCCGCACACGGCGCCGCGCAGCCACGGCGAGCCGCGGCCCGTCAGCGAGCCGTCATCGGACAGCGCCTCGGCAAAGCCCATGCTGATGCCGGCACCGATCGAGGCGGCGAGACCGACCAGGAAGGTCTGGAAGTTCTGATGTGTGGCGAAGGCGGCGGCGAACAGCGGCGCCAGCGTCGAGACCGAGCCGTCCATCAGGCCGGCGAGACCGGGCTGGACATATTGCAGCACGAACACGCGCCGCCGCGTCTCGTCCTCCTTGTGCCGGACGTCCGGGCTGAGGATCTTGTCGGTCAGTTTCGCCGCGACCTTCTCGTGGCCCTTCTCGGCCTCGGCGAGATCGCCGAGCAGCCGGCGCACGCCGACGTCCTTGGCCTGCTCGGCGGCCTTGGCGTAGAAGCGCTCGGCCTCGAACTCCATCGTGCCGACCTCGCGGCGGATGGCGTCGAGCGACAGGTTCTTGGTCAGCCAGATCGGCCGGCGCTGCATGAAGCCCTTGACGTTCTCGCGCCGGATCGGCGGCAGGTTCTTGCCGAAGCGCTCCTCATAGAGCTCGAGCAGCATGTGGCGGTGGCCCTTCTCCTCCTCGGCCATCTGCTCGAACAGCTTGGCCGAATCCGGATAGCGTTCCGCCAGATCCTCCGCGAAGCTCATATAGATGCGGCCGTCTTCCTCTTCGGCCGAGATCGCGATTGCCAGGATCTCGCGCTCGGTGAGGTCGGCGAAGTTCTTCATTCCAAGGTCCCCGGATCTTTCGCTCTCAACATTCGAGTGTTTAGAACGTTTCTAAAGTCTATATGGATTTGCTGCACTGCGGTCAAACTCCGGCCGCTGATTGGTCGCCAAACCCTTTCGTGACGTCGCATTCAAGCTCCAGTCATGGAACTGCGAGGATAGTCCGTCGTCGCGTTCCGCTCAGCCACCTAAGGAGTTCCAATGGACAGCGTCAAATATCGGCTCAACGATCCAGGGTTGGCGCCGCGCCGCACCCGGATGGACATCCCGGGCTGGGCGGGCGAACGCCAGCCACGCGCGAATGGCTCGCATGAGCAGGTCTGGCATTGCGTACCATTCTCGGAAGGTGCGCAATATGGCATCGAGCTGTTTTATCCCTACGACTTCGAGCTGCAGGTCACCACGCGCGACGGCAAGCTGGAGCTGTCCGGCGACTGGGGCGAGCCGCCGAGCCCGAGCCTGCAATGGCCGCCATTCCGCAATTTCGGCGATGCCTTCTACACCTACCAGATCCTGCTCGATCTCAAGGTGCCCAACGGCTTTGCGATCCGGACCGAGCCGCATCCGCGATTCTATACCGACCGCACAGATACCTGCCCGATCGCCGTGCCGGCGCTGGTGCGCAGTTTCTGGCCGATGCTGTTCTTCTGCGTGTTCAAGGCGCCTGCCGAGGGCCGGACCCACATCTTCCGCCCCGGCGAGCCGTTCGCGCAGGTGATCGTGATTCCCGAGGAGGCGAACTTCACCGTCGAGCCGATGAGCCCCGACGAGGCGGCGGAACGCGAGCTGCAGTCACGCCGGATCCATGCCAGCCGGCCGGTCCTCGCCAAGGACACCGAATGGGTGTCGAGCACCGATACGGTGTTCGACGGCACCTACCGCCACCTGCATCGCGCCGCGAAGGAGAAGGCGCGCAAATCGTGAGGACGCCCTGCTGACATGAAAGAGGCGCCGACCTCGCGGCCGGCGCCCCGTCAAACCATCATCGCGATGCGATCAGTAGCGATCGTAGTACCAGTGATGGTGATGATGATGGTGATGGTGGTGATACCAGCGCCGCGGCGGCACCACGTAGACGCGCGGACCATAGCCGTAGCCATAGCCATAGCCGCGCCAGTAGCCATGGTGGTGATGGTGATGATGATGGTGGTGATGGTACCATTGCGCGAGCTGAACCTTCGGCTCGGCCGTCGGCGGTCCCTGCTCGTCGAGTGCTTGAAGCACCTTGGCGGCGTTCGGAATCGGCTCGAGCAGGTCGGCGTAGGAATTGGCCTTCAGGACATTGGTCGGGGCGGGCGCCGCCGACGCCTGCGCCGTGCCGAGCGCGCCGACAGCGGCGACCGCGCCCAACAAGCCTGCGATCTTCTTATCCATAAATCATCTCCTGATGCGCATCGCCCGGATGCAGAAACGTCAACCCCGAATGTTCGTTCCTCGATTCGCCTGATAGTTCGAAACGGCGTCCGAAATCAGGCTGTCAGTCTGTTCAGGAACGTTAACAGGAGCTCATTGACTCGTTCATGTTGCTCCTGCTGCACCCAATGACCGGCGCGATCGATCAGCTCGCACAGCATCATGTTGGTGCACACTCGGGATTGCATCGCCTCAAACACGCCGGGCCGTTGGTAGATGCCCCAGTCTTGCAGGCCGGAGATGAATGCAGACGGAACGTCGATGGTGAGATCCGACCACGTCTGCAATTCAGCGTCGAACAGGCCGGACGTGCCGCAGCGGTACCACTGCAGTCCGCCCTGGAAGCCGTTTCGTTCATATTCGGCGGTGTAGACGGCGAGCTCATGGTCCGGCAGCCAGCGACTCGCCGCGATCGCCGCCGCATCTGGCATCTCCTCGGCGACGGTCCCGGCCATGGTCTTGCCGAGGTCCATCACGTAGTAGGTCGGCAGCTTCGCGAGCTCGGTCGCGCTCCAGGCCTGCAGAGGGTAAGGGGCGTTGCCCGCCCAGTCCGCGCTCTTGTGATGGTAATAGGCGCGCAGGAAGTCATGCAGTCCCTGCGGCGCCCGATGCATGTCCGTATTGGCCTGCCGCGTCGCGTAGTACCATTGATAGTGCTTGCGCGGCCGCGGCAGCGCGGCCAGTTCGCGATGCACGGGATCCTCCTGCGGCGCGAGGGGATGACCGGCGATGTCGAACGGTGCTGCCGGTGGCCCCGGGAACGGTGCGCTCATCATCACGACCGATCGAAAGACATCGGGGCGGATCACCGCGCACCACGCCGCGACGGGGCTGCCGAAGTCGTGGCCGATGACAGACGCGACATGGCGATGGCCGAATGCATAGACCACGCCGAGCGCATCCCGCACCAGATTGGTGAATCGAAACGGCGCGAGATCACCGTCATAGTCGGCGCTCCACCCCGTGGTGCGGCCATAGCCGCGCTGGTCTGGCGCCAGCACGTGATATCCGGCGGCGGCCAGCGCCGGCATCACCTTGCGCCAGCTATAGGCCAGCTCGGGAAAGCCGTGTAGCAGCAGCACACAGGGGCGGCCGGGCGTTTCGAAGCCGGCTTCCAGCACGTGCATGCGCAGGCCGTTGATGCCGTCGACGAAGCGCGAGCGGATCGTGGGTGGGAGGGGAAGCGGGGGGAGGGACTGGGACATGGCGTGCACTCTCCTCGCGTCGTCCCGGCCAAGCGAGCGAAGCGAGCGCGAGCCGGGATCCATAACCACAGGCGCTCATGTGGCGCCAAGCTGGAGCTTATACCCTTCGCATCATCGGCTGCGGTGGCTATGGGTCCCGGCGCAAGGCCGGGACGACAGCTACCGTTATTGGAGCTACGCCGCGCCCTTCTTCGGCCAGTAGCGCTCGCGCAGGTGGCGCTTGACCAGCTTGCCGGTCGGCGTGCGCGGCAGTTCCGGCTCGAAGTCGATCGAGCGCGGGCATTTGATCGGTGACAGGTGCTTGCGGCAGAACAGGATCAATTGCTCTTCGAGCGCCTTGCCGGCCCGCGCCATGTCGTGCGGCTGCACCACCGCCTTGACCTCCTCGCCCATCTCCTCGTTGGGAACGCCGAACACCGCGACGTCGGCCACCTCCGGGTGGGTGATGAGGACGTCCTCGGTCTCCTGCGGGTAGATGTTCACGCCGCCGGAGATGATCATGTAGGACTTGCGGTCGGTGAGATAGAGGAAGCCGTCGGCATCGAGATAGCCGACATCGCCGAGGGTCGACCAGCCCTTGTCGTTATAAGCGCGCTTCGTCTTCTCCGGATCGTTGTGATAGGAGAACACAGGTGCGTCGGCAAAGTAGACCGAGCCGATCTCCCCGATGGGCAGCTCCTGGTCGTCCTCGCCGAGGATCTTGATCTTGCCGACGACGGCACGGCCGACGCTGCCGCGGTGCTCCAGCCACTGTTTCGAGGTGCAGACGGTGACGCCGTTGCCTTCGGAGCCGGCATAATATTCAATCAGGATCGGACCCCACCATTCGATCATCCTGGCCTTGACGTCGACCGGGCAGGGCGCTGCGGCGTGGATCGCACCCTTCAAGGTCGAGACGTCGTAGCGCTTGCGGACGTCCTCCGGCAGCTTGAGCATGCGCACGAACATGGTCGGCACAAGCTGCGACTGCGTGACCTTGTATGTCTCGACGAGCTTCAGGAACTCCTCGGCGTCGAAATGCTCCATGATGATCGAGGTGCCGCCGAGCACGGATACCATCATGTTGAAGCGCAGCGGCGCAGCGTGATAGAGCGGTGCCGGCGACAGATAGATGCTGTCGGCGTTCATGCCGCACATGTCGGCGCAGAGCACGCGCAGGAACTGGTTCGGCTGATCGATCGGATTGCCTTCGAAGTCCTTCTTGATGCCCTTCGGCCGTCCCGTCGTGCCCGACGAGTACAGCATGTCATAGCCGGCGACCTGGTCGGCAATCGGCGTCGTCGGCTGGGCACCAGCCTCCTTATCCCAGGAGCGGAAGCCGGGCTCGGGCTCATCGACCATGAAGAACAGCGGGCCGTCCGTGCCGCTCACGAGATCGCGGACCTGCTCGGCGCATTTCGGCGAGGTGATGAAGACCTTGGCGCCGCAATCCTTGATGATGTAGGCGATCTCGTCCTTGGTAAGATAGCGGCTGATCGCGGTATAGTAGAGACCGGAGCGCTGCGCGGCCCAGGCGATCTCCATGAATGCCAGCCGGTTCTCCATCAGGAAGGCGATATGGTCGCCGGCTTTCAGGCCCAGCGCACGAAACAGCTGCGCGCCCTGATTCGAGAGCTCGTCGAGCTCGCGATAGGTGATGGCCTTGCCGCTGCCGGCCATCTGATAGGCGATCTTGTCCGGATGGCTGCGGGCGTGGATGGAGGGGTGGGTCATGAGGGCACACCGCTTGATCAGGATGGCTGTCGTCCTCGCGAAAGCGGGGACCCATAACCACCGAATGAAATTGGGAAGCGAGCTGGAGGTCCAGCTCAGCTCGACCACGAACACGTGGGAGTATGGGTCCCGGCGCAAGGCCGGGACGACACCATTGCTGTAGCGAGGACTACAGCCGCTCCACGATCGTCACGTTCGCCATGCCGCCGCCTTCGCACATCGTCTGCAACCCATAGCGCTTGTTGCGGGCTTTCAGCGCATGCAGCAGCGTCGTCATCAGCTTGGTGCCGGAGCCGCCGAGCGGATGGCCGAGCGCGATCGCGCCGCCATTGACGTTGAGGCGGTTCGGATCGGCGCCGGTGGTCTTCAGCCACGCGGTCGGCACCGAGGCGAAGGCCTCGTTGACCTCGTAAAGATCGATGTCGTCGATCGACATGCCGGCCTTCTGCAGCGCGCGCTGTGTCGCCGGCAACGGCGCCTCCAGCATGATGACGGGATCGCCGCCCATCATGGTCATGTGATGGACGCGGGCCAGCGGCTTGACGCCGAGCGACTTCAGGCCGCGCTCGTTGACGACCATGACGCCGGACGCGCCGTCGCAGATCTGGCTGGCCGTGGCCGCCGTCAGCTTGCCGTTCTCGGCGATCAGCTTGACGTTTCTGATGCCGTCGAGGCTGACGTCGAAGCGGATGCCCTCGTCGATGTGGTGGGTGTCGGTCGAGCCGTCGGCACGGGTGATCTCGAGCGGGATGATCTCGTCCTTGAAGTGGCCTGCTTGCGTGGCGGCAATCGCGCGCTGATGGCTGTTATAGGCGTATTCGTCGAGCTCATCCTTGGAGAGACCGTACTTCTCCGCCATCATTTCCGCGCCGGTGAACTGGCTGAACTGGATGTTCGGATAGCGGCTCTCGATGCCAGGGCTCTTGTAGTGCCCGAAGCCGTTCTTCGCCGGCAGGGTCGATGACAGGCCCATCGGCACCCGTGTCATGGATTCCACGCCGGCGGCGATCACGACATCCATCGCGCCCGACATCACTGCCTGCGCGGCGAAATGCAGCGCCTGCTGCGACGAGCCGCACTGCCGGTCGATCGAGGTGCCGGGCACGCTCTCCGGCAGCTTCGACGCCAGCACCGCATTGCGCGCGATGTTGGTGGACTGCTCGCCGGTCTGCATCACGCAGCCCATGATCACGTCCTCGACCTGGTCCGGCGCGGCGCCGGAGCGCTCGACCAGCGTATCCAGCACCTTCGCGGCGAGATCGGCCGGATGCCAGCCGGCCAGACGGCCACCCTTGCGGCCGCCGGCCGTGCGTGCGGCTGCGACGATGTAGGCTTCCGCCATGACGTGTCCTCCCTAGACTTGGTGTTCGTGATTGCGCGCGATTTAAATGCTCCAATGTCGGTTAGTCAATCGATCAATTAACTCTTGAGATCAACTCCGGCTTCGGCTTATCTGCCGCAATCAATTGCGAGATGCGTCTTGGGACCTCAGCTTCAGAACAGCGTGCCGGAAAAGCTTCCCGCGGGACGGAATGCCACCGCGGAGAAGCTGCTGGACGCAGCGAGCGAGCTGATGATTCAGAGGTCCTCGATCGAAATTTCGCTCAGCGACATCGCCCAGAAGTCCGGCGCCAACGCCGCCCTGGTCAAATATCATTTCGGCAACAAGGACGGGCTGCTGCTGGCGCTGCTCGCCCGCGATGCTGCGACCGAGGTCGCCAATCTCGATTATCTGCTGGCGCAGCCGCTTGCGCCGACGGCCAAGCTCAAGCTGCACATCAGCGGCATCATCCGCGCCTATCACCGGTTTCCCTACATGAACCGGCTGATCCACTATCTGCTGCACGAGAGCAGCGCCGAAGCCGCGGATGAAGTGTCGAAGTTCTTCGTCGCGCCGCTGTTGGATTTCCATCGCCGACTGATCGAGGAGGGCGTCGCCAAGGGCGAGTTCCGCGCCGTTGATCCGGTGCTGTTCTATACCAGCCTGATCGGCGCCTGCGATCATCTGTTCTTCGGCCGCCACGCGATGTCGCGCGCGATCGGCGTCGGCCCGGTCACCGATGATGTCTGCCGTCAGTACATCGCCCACATGGAGGCGCTGATCTGCGGCGGAATATTGAAGAGGGCGAATGGCGAATAGGGAGTAGCGAATAGAGATTCGCCCTATTCGCTACTCACCATTCGCTATTCGCAAACAAAAAGACGTCCAAGGAGGAAGCGTATTATGCAGTTGAACAACGTTGCCGTTCTCATCACCGGCGGTGGCTCGGGCCTGGGCGCCGCCACGGCGCGCGCCATGGCTGCCAAGGGCGCCAAGATCGCCGTGCTCGACCAGAGCAAGGAGAATGCGGAGAAGGTTGCCGCCGAGTTGAAGGGCGTCGCCATTCATGCCGACGTCACCGACGAGGAGCAGGTCAAGGCCGGCCTCGCCAAGGCCGAGGCGGCGCATGGCGTCGCCCGCGTGCTGGTCAACTGCGCCGGCATCGGCGGCTCGCAGCGCATCGTCGGCAAGGACGGCGTCTATCCGCTCGCGAAGTTCGCCCGCATCATCAACGTCAACCTGATCGGCACCTTCAACGTGCTGCGGCTGTTTGCTGAGCGCCTCGTCACCGCCGAGCCGGTCGGCGAGGAGCGTGGCGTCATCATCAACACGGCCAGCGTCGCGGCCTATGAAGGCCAGATCGGACAGATCGCGTATTCGGCCTCGAAGGGCGGTGTCGTCGGTCTGACCTTGCCGGCGGCGCGCGATCTCGCCAGCCAGAAGATCCGCGTCAACACCATCGCGCCCGGCCTGTTCCTGACGCCGCTGCTGATGGGCCTGAACGAGGAGGCGCGCAAGAGCCTCGGCGCCCAGGTGCCGCATCCGGCCCGTCTTGGCGACGCCTCGGAATACGGTAACCTCGCCGTCCACATCGTCGAGAACCCGATGCTGAACGGCGAGACCATTCGCCTCGACGGTGCCATCCGCATGGCGCCGCGCTAGCGGCAAGCTCCGCTGTCGTCCCGGCCTTGCGCCGGGACCCATACTCCGCGGCGTTTGAAACAGGCAATCTGACAGACGCCGTAGGTACAACACAAGCCGGTGGCTATGGATCCCGGCGTTCGCCGGGATGATACTAAGGGTGGAGCGCGCGATGTCCCAACCGCTGCTGATCGAGCACGACAATGGCGTCGACCGGGTGACGCTCAATCGTCCGGACAGCCTCAACGCGCTCGATCCGGCGCTGATCGACGCGCTCAATGCTTATTTCGAAAGCCTGCAGCGCAATCGTACCACGCGGGTCGTCGTGCTGAAGGGCGCCGGCAAGAACTTCTGCGCCGGGCTCGATCTGAAAGCCGCGATGCAGCGGCGCGGCGGTGTCAATGAGCCCCCTGGCGTCACCGAGTCCTTGGATTCGCAGCGGCGCATCGCCGATATCGTGATGCTGATGCGGCGTTGTCCGCAGCCGATCATCGCGCTGGTGCAGGGCGCGGCCGCCGGCGGCGGCTTTGCGCTGGCGCTCGCGGCCGATATCCGCATCGCCAGCCGCTCGGCGCGGATGAACTGTGCCTTCATCAAGCTTGGCTTAGGGGGCTGCGACATCGGCACCAGCTACTTCCTGCCGCGCCTCGTCGGCGTCTCCGTCGCATCCGAGCTGATCCTCACCGGCCGCTTTATCGGAGCCGAGCGCGCGCTGATGGTCGGACTGGTGTCGGAGATCGTCGAGGACGACATGCTCGATAGCGCGGCCGCGCCGTTCATCGACGCAATGATGATGGCCTCGCCGGTCGGACTTCGACTCTCGAAGGAATGTCTCAACATGAGCGTCGACGCCTCGTCGATCGAAGCCGTCATCGCCATGGAGGACCGCAACCAGGTGCTGTGCAGCCGCTCGGAGGATTTCAAGGAAGGCATTCAAGCCTTCCTCGAGAAGCGAAAGCCGGTCTATACCAACCGCTAGATATCAAGATCCGCAAAGGACGATATTTCGGGAGACGCAAAATGGACGGGACGGCAGCGAAGGTGCTGGAGAAGCCGGCATTCCGCAATGTCAATTGGCTGGCGCGCGACATCGATGTCATCAGGCGCGGTGACGGCGTCATCGTCATCAAGTCGCGCATTCCGCTGCAGGCCTATGAGCCGCATTTGGCGGCGCCGCTCGCCCGCTGGGCCAAGGAGGCGCCGACGCGGACCTGGCTCGCGCAACGCAGCGGCCCCGATCGTCGGTGGCGCAAGCTGTCCTATGCCGAGGCCAAGCGCACCGTCGATGGGCTGACGCAGGGTCTGCTCAATCTGAAACTCGACGGCCGCCCGGTCGCGATCCTCTCCGGCAATTCGATCGAGCATGCGCTCATCACCATGGCCGCGATGCAAGCCCGTTCGCCGGCCGCTCCGGTGTCGCCGGCCTATTCACTGATGAGCCATGATCATCTCAAGCTCAAATATCTGTTCGGGCTGGTGAAGCCGGGCGTTGTCATGGTGCAGGACGGCCCGACCTTCGAGAAGGCGCTGAAGGCGCTCGATCTCGACGGCGTCACCGTCATTCATGTCGTGCGTCCGTGCGAGGGCATCCCCAGCGTCAGCTTCGCCGATCTCGCCGCGACGCCGGTCACCGGCGAGGTCGATGCCTCGATCGCGCAGATCACGCCGGATACCGTCGGCAAGCTCTTGTTCACCTCCGGCTCGACCGGCATGCCCAAGGCGGTCATCAACACCCAGCGCATGATGTGCGCCAATGCGGCGATGATGATGCAGACGCGCCCGCGCGGACCGGAGGCGCCGATCTCCACCGTGCTCGACTGGATGCCGTGGAATCACACCATGGGCGGCAACGCGCTGTTCAATCCGCTCTTGATCGAGGGCGGCACGCTTTACATCGATGACGGCCGGCCGATGCCCGGCATGTTCGACGAAACCATCCGGAACCTGCGCGAGGTCTCGCCGACCTATTACGCCAACGTCCCCGCCGGCTATGCGGCGCTCGCGGCGGCGATGGAAAAGGACGACGCGCTGTGCCGCTCCTTCTTCAAGGATCTGGGCATCATGGCCTATGGCGGCGCGCGGCTGCCTGACGATCTCTATGAGCGGATGCAGGCGCTGGCGGTGAAGACCACGGGCGAGCGCATCGTGTTCTACACCGGCTGGGGCTCGACTGAGACGGCGCCGACCTCGACCGGCACCTATTGGAACACCGAGCGGGTCGGCCTCATCGGCCTGCCGTTCCCCGGCGTCGAGCTGAAGATGGTGCCGACCGGCGACAAGTACGAGCTGCGCCTGCGCGGCATCAACGTCATGCCCGGCTATTTCGGTCAGCCCGAGTTGACGAAGAAGGCGTTCGATGAGGAAGGGTTCTACTGCATCGGCGATGCCGGCGTGTTCGTCGATCCCAATGATCCGACGCAAGGCATCATCTTCGCCGGCCGCGTGGTCGAGGATTTCAAGCTCACGACCGGCACCTTCGTCCATGTCGGCTCGCTGCGCACCGATGCGATCGCAGCCGCAACGCCGGCGATCCACGATGCGCTGGTGACGGGGCAGGACCGCGAATATGTCGGTCTCCTGGCCTGGCCCAATCTGCACGCCTGCCGCCAGTTGGTCGGCGATCCCAACGCGACGTTCGAGGACGTGGTGAAGCATCCGGCCGTCATCGACTGCGTCCGCCGCGGTATCGAAGCTCATAACCGCGAGTGCGAGGGCGCGACCAGCCGGCGCATCGCCCGCGCCATGCTGATGGTCGAGCCGCCCTCGATCGACGGCCATGAGCTGACCGACAAGGGCTACATCAACCAGCGCGCCGGCCTCGAGCGTCGCGCCGCGCTGGTCGAGCGGCTCTATGCGGCCGAGCCAGACAGCGACGTGATCGTGCTGTGATGACGCATTTTGAAACCGTCATTCCGGGGCACTCGCGAAGCGAGTGAACCCGGAATCCAGAGATAAATCAGATCGAGATTCCGGGTTCGATGCTGCGCACCGCCCCGGAATGACGATCAGGAAGCAGGTGAGGCCATGAACTTCGATTTCTCCGACGACCAGAAGCAGCTGCGGGACCAGGCGCGGAAATTCCTCGCCGAGAAGTGTCCGTCCAAGGCGGTGCGTGTCGTGCTCGACGGCAAGGAGCCGTATGACCGCGCGCTGTGGAAGGGCTTTGCCGAGATGGGCTTCCTCGGCGTGGCCATTCCGGAAGAATATGGCGGCGCGGGCGCCGGCCATCTCGAGCTCTGCGTGATCGCCGAGGAGGTCGGCCGCGCGCTGGCGCCGGTGCCGTTCTCGTCCACGGTCTATCTCGCCGCCGAGGCGCTGATGCTGGCTGGCAGCGATGCGCAGAAGCAGACCTGGCTGCCGAAAATAGCGAGCGGCGAGGCAATCGGCACGCTGGCGCTGTTCGAGGGCACCGGCAATCCGTCGCCCAAAGCGATCAAGTGTGAAGCCGCCAACGGCGTGCTCAACGGCACCAAGAAGCCGGTCGCCGACGGCGCCATCGCCGATCTCATCATCGTTGCCGCGCGTACCGGCTCGACCGGCCGCGACAGCGACATCTCGCTGTTCCTGGTCGACACCAAGGCGGGCGGCGTCGAAGCCAAGGCGCTGACCAATCTCGATCCGACGCGCGGCCAGGCCGAGCTCACCTTCAAGAACTGCAAGGCGGAGCCGCTCGGCGCCGCCGGCGAGGGCTGGAGCATCATCACCCAGGTGCTCGATCGCGCCGCGGTGCTGATCGCCTTCGAGCAGGTCGGCGGCTCCGATCGCGCGCTGGAGATGGGCCGCGACTACGCGCTCGACCGCATCGCCTTCGGCCGGCCGATCGGCTCGTTCCAGGCGGTCAAGCACATGCTCGCGGACATGTATGTGTCCGCGACCTTGGCGCGCTCCAACTCCTATTATGGCGCCTGGGCGCTCTCGACCAATGCGCCGGAATTGCCGGAGGCCGCGGCCTCGGCGCGCATCAGCGCGACGCAGGCCTATCAGCACTGTGCCAAGAACAACATCCAGGTCCATGGCGGCATGGGCTTCACCTGGGAGTTCGACTGTCACATGTACTACCGCCGCGCCAACGCGCTCGCGCTCGGTCTCGGCAGTCTGTCCTATTGGGAGGACCAGCTGATCGACCGCATGCGCAAGCGCAATGCGGCGTGACCCAAGCCCGTCATTCCGGGGCGCTCGCGCGCGACAAAATGGCCATGCCATTTTGCGCGGAGCGAGCGAACCCGGAATCTCGAGATCACCAACCTCTGGATTCCGGATCGACCCGCGTTGCGGGTCGTCCGGAATGACGATTTGAAAGGGATTCGCCATGAATTTCGATGACACCCCGCAGGAGGCCGCGTTTCGCGCCGAGGCGCGCGCGTGGATCGCCGCCAATGCGCCCAAGCAGTATGAGGACGAGCTGCGCGCGACCTCGCTCGGCCGCGTCGCGCTGAAGGACGCCAACATCCTCGACGTCGCCAAGGCTTGGCAGAAGAAGAAGGCGGAGGCCGGCTGGGCCTGCCTGCATTGGCCGAAAGACTATGGCGGCCGCGGCGCCTCGCCGATCGAGCGCGTGATCTGGCAGCAGGAGGAAGGGCCGTTCGGCAAGCTCTCCGGCATGTTCATCATCGGCCACGGCATGTGCGGCCCGACCATGATGGCCTACGCCTCCGAGCAGCATAAGCGTGAATATCTGCCGCCGCTCGCGTCGGGGGAGAAGGTCTGGTGCCAGCTGTTCTCCGAGCCGGCTGGCGGCTCCGACGTCGCTGGTTTGCGCACCCGAGCCGAGAAGCGTGGCGACGACTGGGTGATCAACGGCCAGAAGATCTGGACCTCCGGCGCGCATTACTCCGACTACGGCATCCTGCTGACGCGCACCGATCCCACGGTGCCGAAACACAAGGGGCTCACCATGTTCTTCCTGGACATGAAGAGTCCGGGCGTCGAGATCAGGCCGATCAAGCAGGCCAGCGGTCACTCCGATTTCAATGAGGTCTATTTCACCGACGTCGTGATCCCGGACTCGCAGCGACTCGGCGCCGTCAATGACGGCTGGAACGTCGCGCTGACAACGCTGATGAACGAGCGCATGTCGATCGGCGCCGGTGTCTCCACCGGTTTCCCGGAGCTGTTCGACTTCTGCTCGAACGTCATGCTCGATGATCGGCCCGCGATCGAGGACCGCAACGTTCGCTCAAAGCTGGCGAACTGGGCGGTGAAGGCGAGCGGGCTGAAATACACCAGCATCCGTGCCATCTCGGCGCTATCGAAGGGCGAGCGGCCGGGACCTGAGAACTCGATCGGCAAACTCGTCGCCGGACCAATGATCCAGGACGTCGCGGCTTACGCGCTGGACCTGCAGGGCGCCGCCGGCGTGCTGAGCGGCCCGGAGGCTGAGCTCGCCGGAAAATTCCAGGCGATGCTGCTGCGCGCGCCCGGCACCCGCGTCGAAGGCGGCACCGACGAGATCATGCGCAACATCATCGCCGAGCGCGTGCTCGGGTTGCCGGGTGACATACGTGTCGACAAGGACGTGCCGTTCAATCAGGTGCCGACCAAGGGACGCGCATAGTTGCTGTCATTCCGGGGCGCCGCGGAACGCGGCGAGCCCGGAATCTAGAAGTCATCAGATCGAGATTCCGGGTTCGCGCTGCGCGCGCCCCGGAATGACGAACCGGAAAGAGAGCGACCATGAACTTCGACGACACCCCGCAGGAAGCTGCTTTTCGCGAGACCGCGCGCGCCTGGGTCGCCGCCAACGCGCCGAAGGAGCTGGAGGAGGAACTGGCGAGCTCCTCGCTCGGCCGCATCCGGCTCAAGCACGCCGACATCGTCGAGGTCGGCAAGGCCTGGCAGAAGAAGAAGTCCGCTGCCGGCTGGGCATGCCTGCACTGGCCGAAGGAGTATGGCGGCCGTGGCGCGACCCCGATCGAGCGCGTGATCTGGCAGCAGGAGGAGGGCGTCTACGGCAAGCTGACGCAGCCGTTCCAGATCGGCGAGGGCATGTGCGGCCCGACCGTGATGGCCTATGGCAGCGAAGAGCACAAGCGGCGCTATCTGCCCAAGCTCGCTTCCGGCGAGGAGATCTGGTGCCAGCTGTTCTCCGAGCCGGCGGGCGGCTCCGACGTCGCGGGTCTGCGCACCCGCGCCGAGAAGCGCGGCGACGACTGGCTCATCAATGGTCAGAAGATCTGGACCTCGGGCGCGCACTATTCCGACTATGGCCTGCTGATCACGCGCACCGATCCCAATGTGCCCAAGCACAAGGGCCTGACGATGTTCTTCCTGGACATGAAGAGCCCAGGCGTCGAGGTCCGCCCGATCAAGCAGGCCAACGGCATGCAGGAGTTCAACGAGGTCTATTTCACCGACGTGGTGATCCCGGACAGCCAGCGGCTCGGCGCGGTCGGCGACGGCTGGAACGTGTCGCTGACCACCTTGATGAACGAGCGCATGTCGATCGGCGCGCGGCTCGCCACCGGCTTCCCGGAGATGTTCGAGTTCTGCGCCAATCTGATGACCGAGAGCGGACTCGCGATCGACGATCGCGCCACGCGCTCGAAACTGGCGTCGTGGGCGGTCAAGGCCAGCGGGCTGAAATACACGAGCTATCGCGCGATCTCGGCGCTGTCCAAGGGCGAGCGGCCGGGACCTGAGAATTCCATCGGCAAGCTGGTCGCCGGCGTCATGCTGCAGGACATCGCCACCTATGCCATGGATCTCGAAGGCGGCGCCGGCGTGCTGACCGGCGCGGACGAGGCGGTGACGCAGGGCCAGTTTCAGCAGATGCTGCTGACTTCGCCCTCGATGCGCATCGCCGGCGGCACCGACGAGATCCTGCGCAACATCATCGCCGAGCGCGTGCTCGGCCTGCCCGGCGATATCCGTGTCGACAAGGACGTGCCGTTCAACAAGGTGCCGACCAAGGGGCGGAGCTAATCCACGGCATCACGACGACTGTCATTCCGGGGCAAGGCCGCAGGCCTTGAACCCGGAATCTCGATGTCGGCTTGGGTTTATTCTGAACAATGTCGAGATTCCGGGGGCGGCCGCCGCGGCGACCGCCCCGGAATGACGGGGTGTGGAGGGCGAGCACAACGCGAGCGCCTCCGATCGAACTGTACGGAAGGTTGTCATGTCATCAGCGGCGCCAAAGTCAGACCAAGATCCCATCACCATTCTCGAAGAGCTGATGGCCGCGCGCTTCTCCTGCCGCAGCTTCCGCGCGGAGCCCGTGCCGCGCGCCACCATCGAGCGCATCCTGGCGGCGGCGCAGAAAACCGCGTCCTGGTGCAACAGCCAGCCCTGGCTGGTCGAGATTACGTCGGGCCCGGCGACTGAGGCTTTCCGGAAGGTGATGTATGCGGCGGCCTCCAGCGGCAAGCCGGCGTCAGGCGACTTCCCGTTTCCGCGCGAATACACCGGCGTCTATCTGGATCGGCGGCGCGAGAGTGGTTTCCAGCTCTACAACGCGCTCGACATCCCGCGCGGCGACAAGGCCGGCTATGCCCGGCAGGCGCTGCAGAACTACAACTTCTTCGGCGCGCCGCATGTGGCGATCATCCACAGCGACGAGGCGCTCGGCACCTACGGCGCGATCGACTGCGGTGGCTACGTCACGAGCTTCATGCTGGCGGCGCAGGCGCTCGGCATCGCCACCGTGCCGCAGGCGGCGCTGGCATTTCATTCCGACGTGGTGCGGCAGCATTTCGGATTAGGTGACGACCGCAAGGTGGTCTGCGGCATCTCGTTCGGTTATCCCGATCTCGGTCACAAGGCGAACTCCTACCGCACCAGCCGCGCCGCGGTTGCCGAGACGGTCCGTTTTCACGACGAATAACTTCGCGTCCGTAAGTCGTGCGCGCGTATTTGTTGCCGGTGGAGTTCCGTTTTGCGGGACTCCGGACGGGGCAAGACGACCCACGAGTCCCTTTTTGTAAACCGAGTTTGCTGAACAGGGAGCAGCTCGGGCGGCGGTGCCATGATTTTGCCGAGCTGTCGTCCACGTTTGGCGAGCGCGTTTCGGCAACGATGCTCACGCTCTCCTGCCCGACCTTCACATCGAAAGCCGCTCTGAAATCAACAGTTTGTCCGCGATCTGCCAATCGAGGCTCACTGCTGCAGGGACCGGAGGGGTGGCGAGGGTCGGTGCAGGAGCGCTAGTGGTTGCTGTTGCCCGATTTGGGCGCGCATTTTTCCCTGAGCTCGTGGGCTTCAAGCAATGATATTGACAAAATCCTCTCCAACATTTTGAGTTGCATTGCCCGAGCGTCAACGATGCAAAATTGTAGTAGCTCGATGATCTTCTCGATTGAAGGTTCAGTCACGGCTCAAAACCTGAAGTGTCAGCGATGGATTCCATGAATACGCCCTCCAACCTTTACGTCCTCGAGGTGGATGAGGCGACGCTCCTTGGTCACCGCCTCTTGAAGGCTTTCCATAAGCTAAGGCTGAAGCGGCACCGGGAACAGCTCATTGCGCTGGCTGAGCGGCTCGTGGAAGATGAAGAAAGATATCCGGCAGGGCCTGGCGGCTGACGTCTTCGAGTCCTTGCCACGTCAGCGTCGGCCGCGTCAGGCCGATCTGCTTGCAGAGTGACTTCCACGTCGTTTCATCGCAGTCGACGAGCACGGCCATTACCGACATCCCATCCATCATGTGAGGTACGCCGAGCGGCCGCGCCTTCCAGCCGCACTTCTCGAACCGCGGCAGCCACCAGGTTTCGAGCACGATCGAAAAGCCTGTCAACCCGATCGAGATGCCGTACTCCATGATCGCAGTCAGCAGCAGCATGTCGATCCGCGGGCCCGCATGCTCGCCGCGGCGCTCGGGGATCACGAAGATGCGCGACAGCTCGTAGACGTCCGGGCGCTGGATCGTGCCGCGCAGATTCAGATACGGGAAGATGTCGCTCATCAGCGTCGGCATCAGCGTTGGCACCGCGCGCATCGAGCCGATCAACTGGCCGTTGTCGATGCAGAACAGGTAGACCGAATCCTCGGTGTCGAACTGATCGATCTCGCGCCCGTCGGGACGATCGAGCGCCATCCACTTGCGCTGCTTGACGTAGATCTCGTGGCGCAGCCGGTAATACGGATCGAAATATTTCTCGTACAGAGCGCGATTATCTTTTCGAACGACATGAATCTCAGGCATCGAAACCCCCGGTCGTCTGAATCAAATTGGGGTTTGCAGATTGCCGATGCGCTCGAATTGATCCAGTGGGAGAAACGCCAGATCAGATCGAGATCTCGCCGTTGACAAGAGCGGTCGCAACCGTCGCCGTCTTGTTCTTGGTCGAAAGCTTGCGCTGCGCCTCCTCCAGATGCCAACGGACGTTGCGTTCGGAGACGCCGAGGATGCGCGCCGTCTCCCACGCGGTCTTGCCGCGCGCCGCCCAGCTCAGCACCTCGGCCTCGATCCGCGACAGGCGTCGGCTCTGGTTGCTCGCGGCGGAGCGCGCCAATGCGCGCAGCCTGCTGTGCGTGAAGATGCTGATCAGGTGCAGCGCGCCCCGCGCGTCGGGGGCGAGATTCGGATTTTCGCCTGCAAGGCTGACGGCGCCCACGGCATCGTCGTAGTGGATGGGAACGCAGAAGCCTTCGTTCAACCGGAAGTCCTTCGCGCGCATCATCACCTCATGCGCGCCGGGCTCGTCCTCGCGGTCGTAGGGCGCCTCCGTCCACGCGAATGGATTCAATGTCGAGATGCAATGCCGCGGAATCGGATCGCAGCGGTGGAATTGCTCGCGCGCATACATGTCGAACCATTCCCGCGGCCAGCCGTTGGCGAGAATGGTCTGCTGCAGCGATTGGCCCGAGGTCGGCACGCCGGCCATGATGTAGGCGTGAAAGCCCAGGTCGCTGATCATCTTCTCGAACTGGGAGAGCACGCTTGCGCTGGTCTTCGACGCCTCGATCGCATCGACGTACTCCAGAGCTCGTCGTCCCCAATACGCGTCCATCACTTGCATGTGAAAGTCTCCGCCCGCGGTTCAAGCTAGCCACGGACAAAAAGCTGTCAACCGCAAATTGGAGGTTTAGGTCGATAGTTCGTTGAGCGTGTGTAAGAACACCGGCTGGATACAGACGTTTGCATGCAAAATTTATCAGTTCGGAGCGCAGCTGCGCTCAGAATCTTGGCATCCTCTTCTCTGCAAACGATTTCATGCCTTCGCGGATCTCGGCTCCACTCATGCTGTCCTGATGCCTGCGGCGAGCGGCCGCATCGTCGAGGGCTCCGCGGGCAAATTCGTTGATGGCGCGCTTCATGCCGCGCATGGCCGACGGAGCGTTGCCGGCCAGAATGGCCGCCAGCCGGTCGACCTCCGCATCGAGCGCATCGGCCGCCACCAAGCCGGTGAGATAGCCGATGCGCAGCATCTCAGCCGCGTTGATCTTCTCCGCCGTCAGGAACAGACGCTTCGCATTGTCGATGCCGAGGCGGGACACGTAGCGCTTGATGCCGTTGGGGTAGTAGTGCAGCCCAAGCCGCGCCGCCGGCATGAACATCTCGCTCGTGTCGACCCCGATCCGGAAATCGCAGGCCAGCGCCAGATCGGTCGAGCCGCCATAGACCCCGCCGTTCAGCCGGCAGATCGTCGGCAGGGCGAGGTCCTCCAGCCGGTCGACGACCTCCTCGAATGCCGGGCTGGAAGCCTCGGCCGTATCCGCCGGCGTTGCGCCGATGGCGCCAAGGTCGAAGCCGGCGCTGAAGGCGCGTCCGGTGCCGGTCAACACCAACACGCGCAAGGCCGGGTCGGCCTCGACCTGGTCGAACAGCGCCAGCAGCGCGCCGAGATCCTCCGGCTGCAGCCGGTTGAGATGGCGCGGACGGTTGAGCCGAATGGTGGCGCGGGCGCCGTCGATGGTCAGGAGCGGCTTGCTCGGCGCGTCATCGACCTGGGTGGTCCGTCCGGTCGTCATGTCCTGTTCTCCATGGTTCGGCGCTTGGCCTCGGCATCGATGCTCTGCGCCAGATCGGGGTGGCGTGCCATCAGCACGCGGAAATCGACGAGGTCGAGGACCAGCAGCTTCGACAGCCCGGTCGTGCTGATGTCGGCCGAGCGCAGGTTGTTCCCGAGCAGCGCCATCTCGCCGAAGAACGCGCCCTCGCCGAGCCGGACCTTCTTGCCGGGAAGGTCGACCTCGACCTCGCCGGAGGCGATGAAATACATGCAGTCGCCCGGTTCGCCCTTGCGGATCACGGTGGCGCGCGGCGGCAGGTCGATGGTGCGCAGCATCTGCGCGACGTCGGCGATCGTGGAGGGCCCGAGGCTGGCGAAGAACGGTACCCTGCTGACCGATTCCCAGGTCTTCAGAAAGTTGTCGCGCCGGGTTTCCGCGGCGAAGGCGGTGGCCAGGATGCCGGTCCACAGGCCGAACACGCCGAGGCCGGAGATCATCACCGTGGCGGCGACCACCCGCCCGAGCGGCGTGATCGGCACCACGTCGCCATAGCCCGTGGTGGTGAGGGTCGCGACGGCCCACCATAGCGCGGACGGGATGGTGCCGAAGGTGGCCGGCTGCTCGTCGTGCTCGAGCGCGTATTCGGCGACCGATCCGAGAAACAGCACCAGCAGGAACAGCACCAGCACCGACAGCAGCGGGCGTGCTTCGACCACGAGCACCCGGCGGAGTTGGCGTAGGCCCGGGACGCCGGGGATCACCTTGAGCACCCAGATGACCGCCAGCAGCCACGCGGTGCGTACCTCCATGCCCGAGACCAGCGCGACCGGCACGGCAAGGGTGGAGAGCGTGTCCAGCAGTCCCCGGCCCGACATGAGGTAAGCGGCGGCGCGATGCGCCCGCGCCGCCTGCTGAACCCGAACGGCCCATTCGACGACGAAAAAGACAAGGCATCCCCACAGCAGGGCGATGATCCAGCGCCGCCCAGCCTCGTAGGCCGGGTCCATCGTCAACAGCACCATGGCGCTCATGCCGAGCGCCACGGCCACATGGGCCGCTCTGGTCATGTTGCGTCCGGCCAACGCGGTGACGAATGCCGCCAGGGCAGGGTGCTGCGGTTTGGTCATGGGCGGCGGGCGTCAGTCGCTGGTCTCAGAGCCGCAGGAGATCGCGGCGGCGTCAAGGTGCCCCGATCGGGGAAATCCCGTCAACGATGCGGGTCGGTCGGTTGGGCAGCGTCATCCGGCAGGTCCAGCCGTTCTACTTCGAGCGGGGAATTTTTCCGTGCCGGCTCAAATACCGGTTCAAACGTCGTCTGTTCGCCGTATATCAGAGGTCGGCATGGACACGCTAAATTAGGCAAAAGGAGGCCGGAACCGAGCGTCCGCCCTCCTGCGTCCCAAGAGTCTGGTTGATCCCGATGGATACCTCACACCTGGTCGAACATGCGGGCGCCGCCGGCAGCCTCTTCGCCTCGATCTTCGTGGTCGCCACGCTGTCGATGCGGACGATGATTCCGCTGCGGGTTTTCGCCATCCTCACCAACATCGTCCTGATCGCGACTGCGGTGCCGATGCACAACTATCCGGTCCTGATCCTGCACGGGGTGCTGCTGCCGCTCAACAGCTACCGGCTCCACCAGATGCTGCAACTGGTCCGCGACGTGAAGCAGTCGGTCAACAGCGACCTCTCCATGGAATGGCTGAAGCCGTTCATGACCGAGCGCAAATGCGGTCCCGGCGAGGTGCTGTTCTACAAGGACGAGAAGGCCGACAGCATGTACTACATCGTCAGCGGCCGCTTCCGCCTGGTCGAATCCGGTATCGAGCTGCCGGTCGGCGCGATCGTGGGCGAGTTCGGCATGATCTCGCCGTCCAATACGCGCACGCAGACGCTGGAATGCGTCGAGGGCGGGCTGATCCTGTCGGTGTCCTACGACCAGGTCGAGCAGCTCTACGTCCAGAACCCCGCCTTCGCCTTCTACTTCCTGCGCCTCGCCAGCGCCCGGCTGTTCCAGAACATCGAAACGCTCGAGCGGCGGCTGGCGCAACAGACCACCGCGCCGGCGCCCGTCGCCAAGCCGGCGTGATCCGGGAGCCTGAAGCCCAGTGGAAAGCGTCCGGTCCTCGCTGCGATATCTGTTCGCCGACTTCATCGGCGACGACGATGGCGAGCCGCCTTTTCTGCCGCAGGGCCTGCCCGACGCCGCCGTCCCGGCGGTGAGCGAGGGCATTCATCTGCTGATGGAGTATCAGGGCGCGAGCTATGCGCAGCTCTATGTCGATCGCATCAAGCGGTTCGTGCGGAGATCGAACGTCGATGCCGGCATGCTGTCCGAGATCGCGCAGCTGCTGGCCGTCCGCATGGCCTACGAGGATCCGATCCGGATCGCCCAGCTCAGATTGATCAGCCTCGACATGGGGCGGCGGCAGGGGGGACGCGAGAGCGATGACGTCAGGAGGTTTCGCCTCGACGAGCTGATCGGTGCGCTGCCGCAGGCCGTGGCGGAATCGTTGCTGGCGGCCTTCGAGCAGATCGGCTGGCTGGGCCGGCGCCGGGTCAAGGTCCGCTTTTCGGCCCGATCGCGGCTCGCCGTTCGCCGCCTCAAGCTGATGGCCGGCCTGCGGCGCTGGCGGCTGCAGTCGGTGCGCTATGCCGAGGAGCGCGTCTGGGCCGAGCGGTGGCTGCACATGATCGCGCGCGCGCTGGACAAGCAGCCGGCGGCGGCGCCCGCCGTGATCGCGACGGCGACCATGATCCAGGGCCAGGGCGACGCCTACCGGCAGGGCCTTGCCGATTGGCATGCCATCATCGATGGCCTGGCCAAGCCGACCTTCGACGGTGTTCTGCCGATCCCGGATCTCGCCTCCGCCATCGCGGAGGCGCGCGCCGTTGCACTAGCGGAGCCGGGACAGGGGGCGCTGAAGCGGACCATCGCGCAGATCCGGGCGAGGGCGCTGTCAGTGCCGAAGACCAACGCTGCGGAATGAAGCTGCCGCAGCGACGGTTGTCGCCGGATGCGCCGCGGCGCGGGTAACCTTACCCCCGGCGGGATCGCCGCGAAGGGTAGCAGAGTGCGATTTGAGGTTCCCTTTCGCGTGCAATTCGCTACCGGAGATGTCATAAGCGTCGCATACGCGTCGAATTGGCCGGGTATTCTCATCAGATTGCGCTGAACGCCTCCAGTTCCCCGTGCGTCCAAGGTTGGGTTCCAAGGGTTAGTCGTAGCGAGAGCGTCAGCTTTGTCTTTTCCCTCTTTGTCGTCGCAGGTTCCGGTTGGTGCGCTGGTCGGCTGGATGCTGCTGCTGACCTTCAAGCACATCATTGGCGACTTCGTGCTGCAGAACGCCTGGATGGCCTATGGCAAGGACCAGCGGAAGGGCTGGGCGCTGCCGCTGTTGGTGCACTGCCTGATCCATCTCGCCGTCGCCATGGTCCTGATCCTGATCGTCGCGCCGAGATTCTGGTTCGTCGCCGTGATCGACTTCGCCATTCACATCACCATCGATCGCCTGAAGGGCATCTGCTCGTCGCGGTTCGGCATGAACACCGAGCACCCCTGGTTCTGGACCCTGATCGGCGTCGATCAGGCGCTGCATCACCTCACCGGCTTCGGGCTCTCGATCTTCATGGCCGCGAACGGCTGAGCCCCGGCCACGGCGCGTCTCGGCGCACCGACCGCGGCAGCCCCCGTGTCAAGCCGGGGGTGGGACGACCGTTCGGTTTGGTTAACCGACCGTTAGCGATTCGCGCTGCATCGTTGCGGCATGGCAATCAAACCGATGCTTCAAAGTCGCGATGCGTTCGACAGCGATTCGTGCCCGGTCGGCGACGAGCTTCTCGGCGAGCTCTACCGTGCCGACGCCAACGGGCTGCCCGCGCTGGTCGAGAGCGTGTCCGCCGATGTGAGGGCCATGCTGGCGCTGTTCTGCTACAGGCGCACGCATCTTCACCCGCTGGCGCTTGCGATTGCATCCACCTGCAGCGAGCAGGACCTGTCGCAGTTCGGCGGCCGGGTCGGATCGGCGCTGTATGCGCAATCCCGCGGGGGCCGGGCGGGTCCGGCCAGCACGACCTCGAGCCGCAAGCCGATCTCGCTGTCGACCAAGCCGCTCTCGGTGATGAAGCCGTTCGAGGACGATCTCGACGACAGCCCCGAGCCGGTCATGGCCTGACTCCCCGTCTTCCTTGCCTTTGGCTCAGGCGAGCACCTGCAGCCCGAACTTGCGTCGGGCCATCGCGCATTCGGCGTCACCGGGCATGCAGGTCCGGCACACCTCGGGGCGGATCGCGTAGATCCGGCACGCGACGGAACGCGCGATTTCGCCCTCGAGCGCGCAGCAGCGGTCGCCGTCGCAGCGCATGCCCGACAGCCGCTCGTTGACCAGCTCCGCCGGGATGAGGTCGAGCGCGGCATCTTCCTCGATGGTGAAGCGCGGCCAGTTCGACGAATAGGCGCAGCACGCGCCGCAGCTCTGACAGGGGCTGACGTCAAGGTCATCGGGCATTGATTCAGACATCCTTGGGAACCTCCCACACCAGGCTGCGCCGCCATTTGGCGCGCAGCGCCTCGCGCCTTTCCGGATATTTGTCGTCGAGATAGTCCGCCTCGACGACACGGTCGGTCCTGAAGCTGCGGAAGTCGTGGCGCAGCTCGCACCAGGCGGCGAGGATGCGGACCGCGTCGTGATAGCCGATCGCGATCGGCCAGATCACGCGCTCGCTGTCGCGGCCCTGCTCGTCGCGATAGCGCAGCCTGATCTTGCGGCCCTCGTGGATCTGCGAGCGTGTGCGCGCCATGTCGATGCGGTCCGGCTCGCGCATCCACGGCCGCGGGGCGCGACTCGCCGGCTCCAGCACGAACGGCCGCAGCCGCTCCGGCACGGTGTCGGCAATCTTGGCCATCAGGTCCTCCGCCGCGCGCGCCAGCACCGGGTCGGCATTGACCGCGACCCATTGCGCCCCGAGCACCGCCGCCTCGATCTCGTCCGGCGTCAGCATCAGGGGGGGCAGATCGAAACCTTTCTCCAGGATGTAGCCCATGCCGGCCTCGCCGCGAATCGGCACGCGCTGGCCGATCAGCGTGGCGATGTCGCGATAGATCGTGCGCTTCGAGGTCTCGAGCTCGGCCGCGATCGCGTCCGCCGTCAAGGGGCGGCGCGTGCGTCTCAGCACCTGGATGATCTGGAACAGCCGGTCGGCGCGTCTCATGGTGTGTCCTGCATGGGCGAGCACCCCCGCCGATGCTGACAGGATGCTGGCAGCAGCCCGCCTTTATACCGGGTCAACAACGAGATTGAAGGGGTGATGTCGATGATGATGTTTTATGGCCTTGGCCTTGCCACCACGCTACTGCCGCTGCTGACACCATGGTGGCAGCAGCATGTTCGTAGCGTCCGGCGTCTGCTCAGGAAGTCGGGAGTGCTGTCATGATCACATTGTTCGGTTTGGGCGCGGGCTTCGGCCTGCCGGAGATCAGCCCCTTCGTCACCAAGACGGAGGTGCAATTGAAGATGGCGGGCCTCGCTTTTCGGAAGCAGCGGGCGATGCCGCCGGCCTCGCCGAAGGGGCAACTGCCCTTCATCGACGACGGCGGCGAGCTGATCGCCGATTCGACCTTCATCCGCGCCCATGTCGAGCGCAAATATGGCTTCGACTTCGATCATGGGCTCGACGTGCGCGCGCGGGCGCAGGCCTGGGGGTTCGAGCGCATGATCGAGCATCACCTGTATTTCGCGCTGGTCGGAGCGCGCTGGGTCGATCCGGTCAACTTCGCCAAGGGGCCGGCGCACTTCTTCGACGGCGTGCCGGCCGACAAGCGCGAGAAGCTGCGCGAGGACGCGCAGTTTCGCGTCGCCGAGAACTATCTGATCTCCGGGCTCGGCCGCCATGCGCCGGATGAGGACGTCGATCTCGCAGCGCGCTCGCTGCGCGCGCTGTCGGTGCAGCTCGGCGACCGGCCCTATCTGATGGGCGACCGTCCGTGCGGCACCGATGCGACGGCGTTCGCCGTCATCGCCGGCATTCTCACCCCGTTCTTCGAATCCGAGCTGCGCCGGCGCACCGAAGGCTTTGCCAACCTCGTCGCCTATGCCGACCGGATGATGGCGCAGTATTACCCCGAGTTCGAATGGGGCAGGGCGGCGGAGGCCGCCTGAACTGGTCCGTCAAGAGCACCGTCATTCCGGGCCAAGGCCGCAGGCCTTGGACCCGGAATCTCGCTATTGTCTTGCGTTCATCAGAACGAGACGGCGGACGCACCCGCGCCCTTCAACTTCGCGAGCTCGGCCTCGAGCTCCGCGATGCGAGCATCGCGAAAGGCCAGCGCTTCGGCGACGTCGGTCGCGTCGAATTTCTGCGGGATGTGCTGCGGGCAGTTGGTGTCCCACGCGCTGATCGTGAACAGGATGATGTGCTCGGGCCGCGCCTTGTAGTCTCCCGGCATCAGCGAGGCCGTCAGCGCGGCATCATCCTCCACCACCCGCGCCGTCCCCCAGATCTTCACCCGGCGGCGATGCGCGTAGTCCATGATGAAGATGTAGGCGTGCGGGTTCTCCGACAGATTGCCCTGGGTGATATATTGCCGGTTGCCGCTGAAGTCGGCGAAGGCCAGCGTGTGGCTGTCCAGCACCTTGAGAAAGCCCTTCGGTCCGCCGCGATGCTGGATGTAGGGCTGGCCGTCGGCCGAGGCGGTCGCGAGATAGAAGCTCGTGGCCTCGGCGAGGCGGCCGGCGAGATCGGCGTCCACCGCGTGGCGAAAGCCGCGGCTCTGCTCCACATGCGCGTAGCTTTCGCGCGACCCCTTGCGCGCCTGGATCGCCTTGACGGCGGGTGAGAACATGACGTCGCCGGGGGCCTGGATGGTCGTCTGGGTCATCGCAATGACTCCTTGTCGCTGCGGCAGTGACGGCCGCCATCACGCCAATATGGTCCGAATCCCCCGGGAAATAATCTGGCCAGTTGACATTGGATCGTTGCAGATGCTGCAATAATCCCATGGACCGCATCGACGCCATGCAGGCTTTCGTCACCGTCGCCGAGCTGAATGGCTTCGCGCCGGCGGCGCGCCGGCTCAAGCTGTCGCCATCGGCGGTCACCCGTTTGGTCGCCGCGCTCGAATCGCATCTTGGCGTCCGCCTGCTGCAGCGGACGACGCGCTCGGTGACGCTGACCGATTCCGGACGACGCTATCTCGAGCGCGCTGGCCGCATTCTGGCCGATCTGGCAGAGGCGGAGCGCGCCGCGGAGAGCGAGCGCCTGCAGCCGGTGGGGCGGTTGGTGGTCTCGGCGCCCGTCGGCTTCGGCCGGCTCCATGTCGCTCCCGTCATGGCCGCGTATCTGAGCCGCTATGCCGAGGTCGCGGCCGAGCTGCGCCTCGAGGACCGTCAGATCAATCTGGTGGAGGACGGCGTCGATTGTGCCGTTCGTATCGGCCATCTCGGCGATTCTTCGCTCGTGGCCCGCCAGGTCGGCAGCATGCGCCGGATCGTGGTCGGCGCTCCCGCCTACTTCAAGGTCCATGGTGAGCCCCGGACGCCCGAGGCGCTGACGAAGCACCAGACCATCCAGTTCGGCCCGTCCGACGAATGGCGCTTCGTCAAGGAGGGCAGGGAGCTGCGGATTGCGGTCGGCCCGCGGCTTGTCACCAACAATGCCGACGCCGCGATCCAATATGCCGAGGCGGGCGGCGGCGTGACACGGGTGATGGCCTATCAGGCAGCGGACATGCTGCGCGGCGGCCGCCTCAAGCGGGTGCTGGCGAAATACGAGCCGCCGCCGCTCCCGATCCACATCGTGTTCCCGAGCTCCCGCCTCCTCTCCGCCAAAGTGCGCGCCTTCATCGACCTAGTGACCACGACCTGCGACTGGCGCTTCGGCTGAAAGCGACTACAACGCCACACCCCGTCATTCCGGGTTCAATCGACAACGCGCAGATGCGCGTTGCCGATTGCCCCGGAATGACGAGTGGATGGGATTGCGCCGACCTTGGTGCGACACTCATCTTGATGCGAAAGACCGGCGGTTTCGGTCACTCCTTCTTCGGCACCACGCGAAAGGTCGCGTTCGCACGCGCGATCACGGCGTCATCGGCCAGCACCAGGCTCTGCACGAAGCAGACGGTGCGTCCGCTCTTGATGACGTCGCTCTCGACGCTGAGCCACTCTCCGGTCCCGGCGCTGCCGATGTAGTCCACCGCGAGGTTGATCGTCACCAGCGACGCCTCCCAGCCAAGCGCCTGGGCGCAGCTATAGCCCATCGCATTGTCGGCCAGCGATGCGATCAGCCCGCCATGGATCAGCCCGCGCGAATTGGTGTGCGGCGTGGCAAGCCGCAGGCCGAGGATGACGGCCTTGTCGGTTTTCTTGGCGTAGAGCGGCTCCCAAGGATCGGTGAACGGGCTCTTGCGGAAATGCGGTTCGAATCCGGCGGGGATGCTGCTCATGCGTGTCTCGATCGTTGCTGGCGATGTCCGCAGTCAACGACATCAGCGCGGATTTTGCACCGCCTACAAAGTTTCAAACGTCTTTTGCGCGGGCGTTTGACACGTTGCGCATCGGATGCACGGGATGGGCCGCGCGCCATGTCGCAGGGCGTCCGGTGCGGCCCTGCGGCAATTTCGTGGTGCGATGCTCCCGCCGTGCAATTTCGGGTGCAGGCGAGATCCTTAACGTGTTAATGAAATGGCCATGTGCCTGCAACTTTCGTCTGCCAGACTTGCGCTGGCAGGCGCGATAGGCTCCGCTTGGCGCGTGCACTGGTGGCCAACCTGCCGCCGCGCTTGCAATGATGCTTATATGCTATAACAATGAAGCAAAGGGCCCTTGAAGGCCCCCTGATGGAGGAGACGATCCCGATGAGGAAGACGCTTCTGGCGTTGGCTCTGGCCGCCGGTGTGACCCCCGCGCTCGCGCAGGACAAGACATTCGAATTGAAGATCTCGCACTGGGTGCCGGCGAGCCATCCGCTGCAGAAGGCGCTGGAGGATTGGGCCGCGTCGGTGGAAAAGGCCTCGGGCGGCACCATCAAGGGCAAGGTGTTCCCGGCCCAGCAGCTCGGCAAGGCCTTCGATCATTACGACATGGCGCGCGACGGCATCGCTGATGTCACTTATGTGAACCCCGGCTATCAGCCCGGCCGTTTCCCGATCATCGGCGCCGGCGAGTTGCCGTTCCTGATCTCTGACGCCAAGGGTGGCTCGGAAGGTTTGGACGCGTGGTATCGCAAATATGCCGAGAAGGAGATGAAGGACGTCAAGTACTGCCTCGCCTTCGTCCACACGCCGTCGGCTTTCCACACCCGCACCAAGAAGGTCGTCGTGCCTGAGGACGTCAAGGGCATGAAGATCCGCCCGGCCGATGCGACGATCGCCAATTTCGTCACCCTGCTCGGCGGCACCAACGTGCAGTCGTCGGCGCCGGAAGTGCGCGACATCATCGAGCGCGGCGTTGCTGATGGCGTCACCTTTCCGGCGGGCTCGCTGGTGCTGTTCGGCGTCGACAAGGTCACGAAGTACCACATGGATGCGCCGTTCTACGTGACGACCTTCGTCTTCGTCATGAACAAGGACAAGTACAACCAGATGTCGGCGACGCAGAAGAAGGCGATCGACGACAATTGCAACACCGAAGCTGCCGGCCGGGTCGGCGAGCCCTGGGGCAAGTTCGAGGACGCGGGCGTCGACAAGATCAAGGCCGAGTCCGGCCAGGAGGTCTACAAGCTGACGCCGGAGCAGACCGCTTCGTGGAAGAAGGCCTCCGAGCCGCTGTTCAAGACCTGGGCCGATGGCGTCAAGAAGACCGGCGTCGACGCCGAGGCCGCCATGACCGAGCTGAAGGCCTCGCTCGCCAAGTACAAGGCGCTGGCGCAGTAGCGGTCGCGATCATCGCAGATGCCGCGCCTCCCGCCTCATTCCGATGGATGCGGCAACAGGCGCGCCCTCGACGCGTGCTCCGATCCACCTTGCCCCGCTTGCCTCACCCCAACCCTCTCCCCGCATCCGCCTTCGCTCTTCGAGCTACGGCGGACAAGAGCGGGGCGAGGGGGCCCACCGCCTGCTGAGCAACAGCTCGCGCTCAATCTTCAGGTCTACGACTAAGATCAAACGGGGACGCCATGCAGCGCGCCTTCATGGACCGGATCATCGACGGGATCGAGTGGATCGCCGCGTTCTTCGTCGGCATCGTCGCGCTCGACATCTTCTTGTCGGTGCTGCTCCGCAACACGCTGAACTATTCGATCCCCGATTCCTTCGACATCGGGCGGATGCTGCTCGGCATCCTGATCTTCTGGGGCATTGCCGCGACATCGTACCGCGGCACCCACATCACCGTGGATCTGATCTGGGGCAATGTCGGCCCGCGCTACCAGCGCTGGATCGACATCTTCGCAACGCTGGTGCTGCTGTTCGTCGTCACGGTGCAGACCTGGACCCTGTTCGACAAGGTGCGCGGCACCTATGAGGACAACGTCCTCACCTTCGATCTGCACATGCCGACCTGGCCGTTCTTCGCCATCGCCTGGATCGGCGACGTCTCGGCGGTGCTCCTGATCGCCATCCGGACCTATCGTCTGATCTTCCATCCCGAGGAGATTCATGACCCTCAAGTCAAGCCCACGGAGTAGCGCCGCATGAGCACGGATGCGGTTGCCGTCATCGGCTTCGTTGCGCTGTTTGCGCTGATGCTGCTGCGCGTGCCGGTGGGCATGGCGATGGGGCTCGTCGGCGTGTCGGGCTTCGCCTATCTCGTCAACGGCACGGCGGCGTTGAAGCTGGTCGGCCAGACCTCGATGCGCACGGTCACGGACTACACGTTCGGCGTGATCCCGATGTTCCTGCTGATGGGGACGTTCGTGTCCAACTCCGGCATGAGCCGCGAGCTGTTCCGTGCCGCCAACGGCTTCGTCGGCCATCTGCGCGGCGGGCTCGGCATCGCCACGGTCGCGGCCTGCGGCGGCTTCGCCGCGATCTGCGGCTCGTCGGTGGCGACCGCCGCGACGTTCTCGGCCGTGGCCTATCCGGAGATGCGCCGCTTCGGCTATCCGCAATCCTTCGCCACCGGCGTCATCGCCGCCGGCGGCACGCTCGGCGCCATGCTGCCGCCCTCCACCGTGCTCGCCGTCTACGGCATCATCACCGAGCAGGACATCGGCAAGCTGTTCATCGCCGGCATCATCCCCGGCCTGCTCGCCATGACCATGTACATGATCACCATCACGGTGATCGGCCGCGTCCGGCCGGATTTCCTGCCCAAGGGCGAGGCGCTGCCCTGGAGCGAGCGCATCAAGGGCCTCAAGGGCATCTGGGCGCCGATGCTGCTGTTCCTGTTCGTGATCGGCGGTCTTTATGGTCTTCCGTTCCTGCCGCGCTTCACGCCGACCGAGGCCGGCGGCGTCGGCGCCACCGGCGCGTTCCTGATTGGCGTGTTCACGGGACGGCTGAACAAGGACAAGATCCTGGCCTCGCTGCTGCAGGCGACGCGCACCGCGGCCGCGGTGTTCACCGTGCTGATCGGCGCCTTGATCTTCGGCTACTTCCTCACGGTGACGCAGACGCCGCAGAAGGTGACGGAGTTCCTCACCGGTCTCGGCCTCGGGCCCTATGGGGTGCTGGCGCTGATCATGGTGATGTATCTGGTGCTCGGCTGCCTGATGGACGCGATGGCGATGATCATCCTGACCGTGCCGATCATCTTTCCCGTCATCTCCCATCTCGGCTTCGATCCGATCTGGTTCGGCGTCATCATCGTGATGACCGTCGAGCTTGGCCTGATCCATCCGCCGGTCGGCATGAACGTCTTCGTCATCAAGAGCGTGGTGAAGGACGTATCCTTCTCCACGATCTTCAAGGGCGTGCTGCCGTTCGTGGCCACCGACCTGATCCGGCTGGTGATCCTGATCGCCTTCCCGCTGCTCGCCACCTGGCTGCCGCAACAGATGATGAACCGCTGATGACGACGCCCATCCTCGACACCCGCTACGTCTTCACCCTCACCGTCATGATCGGCGAGGTGACCTCCGCCGGCGAGACCGGCATCGGCGTGCGCCGGATCATTCCGATCCATGGCGGCGAGGTGAAGGGGCCGGGCCTCGGGGGCGAAGGCATCAGCGGCAAGATCTGCAACTTCGGCGCCGACTTCCAGATCATCCGCCCCAACGAACTGATCGACCTCGAAGCGAAGTACGCCTTCGAGACCGATGACGGCGCCACCATCTACGTCGAGAACCGCGGCATCCGCTTCGGGCCGGTCGACCTCCTGAAGAAGCTCAAGCGCGGCGAGCCCGTGGACCCCAGGCTGATCTACTTCCGCACCCACCCGCGCTTCGAGACCGGCCACGAGAAGTATCGCTGGCTGATGGAGCACGTCCTCGTCGGCTCCGCCGCCCGCCATGCAGATCGCGTCGTCATCGACGTGCACGTGGTGCTGTAGGCCGGGCGGCTTGCGTCACGCTTCGTCATAGTGAGGAGCAGAGCGACGAAGCAATCCAGAGTATCTCCTCGCAGGCAGTCTGGATTGCTTCGCGTCGCTCGCAATGACGGTGCGGCGCCAGCTGTTGTTGCAACCTCCGCTGTCGTCCCTGCGAACGCAGGGACCCATACCGCGGAATCGATCGGTGAGGCATGACTGCCAGTCATCGTCCCATCGAAGCCGGTGGTTATGGGTCCCTGCGTTCGCAGGGACGACACCGGAATCTGTGGCCGCGGGCTCTCGCCTCACACACCATTGTCGTCCCGGGTAAGCCTCGGCGGCGCGCAGCGCGGTCGAGCCGCCGACCCGGGACGACAGCGCAGCTAGTGGTGTCGCCGTCCGGAAGCCATGGCGTCGAGCAAGAAAATCGGGACGCCCGTATCCCGGGCAGACGTACGACTAATCCTCGTCGTTCCAATCCGAAACCCGGCCGTAGCCGCCGTGGTCGCAATCGCGATAGCGGTGAGCCGGCACGTAACGGTAGCGCTCGTAGCCGTAGCCGTCATACGTGGCGTCGCGGTAGTGGGTGCGGTAGACCGGCGCCGCCTCATACGCTTGCGCTTCCGACGCCAGCGCGCCGCCGATGAGGGCTCCCGCCACCAGGCCGCCGATCAACGCCGCATTGCGTCCGTCATGGGCCTGAGCGGGCGCCGGCGCGGCGAACAGGGTTGCGGTCACAGCGAGCGCGGCGACGCCGCCTGCGAGAGATGTCTTCAGCGAAACCATGGTCCCCTCCATTGGGAAGTGTAGGGACGTTCTACATCGCGGGCTTTGAAGCCACCCTGAATGCAATGTTGTTGGCCGTTCATCTCGGAAGTCGCCCCGGGGGGGGCTTCGGCCTAAGCGGCATCCTTCCAGCATATTCTGATAAAAATAAATAACTTGCGATTTATCGGAAACTATGGTTCTTTACCGGCATCCCGTCCCAAGCCGAGGGGCGTAGCGCGCGATCGTCACGACACGCGGGGCGGGGAGCGGTGGCCGCGATCATGTCGCAGCGTGTCTACGGGCGCGCGGACGAACGATGTGTCGCGGACGTGAAGTCGCAGCGTCCTGACACCCCGTTGCCGGTGTTACGTTCGCGACGGCGCTAACGCGCCGCGCGGATCATGGTGGCCAACAAGCCGGTGCACCAGGGAGACTGCGTATAAGCGTGAAGACCATCGCGCAGGGAAGGCCGGGCGTTCTCGGCTGCACCTGTGGTACCTGCCGCCTGCATTTTTTCTCGCAGGCGGGCCGCAGGCGTCAGCCGACGCCTGGCCTTCCCTGCGCCCTCCGCATGAGAGGGCGATCCATATCGGCAAGCCCCGGGCGTGATTTCGCCGCGGGAACGCCGGATCATGTCATTTGCCTTTGCGCGCAGGCGGGTCTTACGATGCTGCGCGTGACCGAGCCCCTCGGCGGCTTGTTCTTTTGCATCGCACAACATGATGTCGGGCGCCGCTTGTTGACTCCCGCGAAGATCGTTATAAAACATAACTATTCTGAACAGGACACAATCAAGCGATGGGAAACGCCGACACCGCCACGCCAGCGGGCGATCCGTCTCTGCTGCAGATCGAGCAGCAGGGCGCCGTCCTGACGATCGGGCTCAACCGCCCGGCCAAGCGCAATGCGCTGAATGACGGCATCATCCTCGCCATCGGCGATTGCTTCACCAGCCTGCCTGAAGACGTCCGCTGCGTCGTGATCCACGGCATCGGCGACAATTTCTCCTCCGGCCTCGATCTCTCCGAATTGCGCGAGCGCGACGCGACCGAGGGCCTGGTGCATTCGCAGATGTGGCATCGCGTGTTCGACCGCATCCAGTACTGCCGCGTGCCGGTGATCGCCGCGCTGAAGGGCGCCGTCATCGGCGGCGGCCTCGAGCTCGCCTGCGCCGCGCATATCCGTGTCGCCGAGCCGTCAGCTTACTTCGCGCTGCCCGAAGGCCAGCGCGGCATCTTCGTCGGCGGCGGCGGCTCGGTGCGGCTGCCGCGCCTGATCGGCGTCGCCCGCATGATGGACATGATGCTGACCGGACGGGTCTATTCGGCGACCGAAGGCTCGTCCTACGGCTTCGCGCAATATCTCGTTGAGGCGGGCGCCTCGATGACCAAGGCGACGGAGCTGGCGGCGAAGATCGCGAACAACGCGCCGCTGACGAATTTCGCGGTGCTGCAGGCGCTGCCGATGATCGCGGAGGCCAATCCGCAGACCGGCCTGCTGATGGAATCGCTGATGGCCACCGTCGCGCAGAGCGACAAGGAGGCCAAAAATCGCATCCGCGCCTTCCTTGATCACAAGACCGCAAAAGTGAAGCCGACGTGACATGACCGCACAAACAATAACAAGCACACAGGGAGGAACGGACAACACGGCGCGCACCGCCAGTGTTCATCCGTTGCGCGCGATCTCGTTCAACGATCCGGCCGTCACGGTGGACCGCCGCGACGACGGCACCATCTATCTCCGGCCGAAGCAGCCGCTCGGCGACTATCCACCGCGGATCACGGATCGGCTGCATCACTTCGCCAAGACCACGCCGGAGCGCGTGTTCATGGCCGAGCGCGTCGGGCCCGAGGGCTGGCGTGAACTGACCTATGCCGCGCTGTTGGCGGCGAGCCGGCACATCGCGTCGGGGCTGCTCGCGCGCGGGCTGTCGCCGGACCGGCCGGTGATGATTCTGTCGGGCAATTCGATCGATCATGCGCTGGTCGCGTTCGGCGCGCTCTATGCCGGCGTGCCGTTCTGTCCGGTGTCGCCAGCCTATTCGCTGGTGTCGCGCGACTATGGCAAGCTCGCTTATCTGATGAAGCTGTTGACGCCGGGCCTCGTCTTCGTCGACGACGCCGACAAGTTCGCCGACGCGCTCGTCGCCAACGTGCCCGAGGGCACCGAGATCGTGGCGTCGTTCGGCTCGGTGCCGGGCCGCAAGATCACGATGCTCGCCGATCTGATCGCATCGCCGCTGTTCCCCGGCCTCGACGCCGCCCACGACAAGATCGGCCCCGACACGATCGCGAAGTTCCTGCTGACCTCGGGCTCGACCGGCAACCCGAAGGCCGTGATCAACACCCAGCGCATGATCTGCGCCAACCAGGTGATGATCCGCGAGACGCTCGCGTTCCTGAAGGACGAGCCGCCCGTCATCATCGACTGGCTGCCGTGGAATCACACCTTCGGCGGCAACCACAACATCGGGCTGACGCTGTTCAATGGCGGCTCGATGTATCTCGACCAGGGCAAGCCGGTGCCGGGCGGGATCGAGGAGACCGTGCGAAACCTGCGCGAGATCTCGCCGACGGTCTATTTCAACGTCCCCAAGGGCTACGAGTCGCTGCTGCCCTATTTCCGCGAGGACGCGGCGTTGCGGAAGTCCTTCTTCCAGCGGCTGCATGCGATGTTCTTCTCCGGCGCCGCGCTGGCGCCGCATGTCTGGAACGAGCTCGACGAGCTCTCGGTGGCCGAGACCGGCACTCGTGTGCCGATGCTGACGGGCCTCGGCTCGACCGAGACCGCACCGTTCTTCATGTCGGTCAATCCGCGCACCAGCCGCTCCGGCCATGTCGGCCTGCCGGTGTCGGGCAACGAGGCGAAGCTCGTGCCCAACAATGGCAAGATGGAGGTGCGGGCCAAGGGGCCGAACGTGACGCCGGGCTATTGGCGCCTGCCTGAGGTCTCGGCCGCGGCCTTCGATGACGAAGGCTATTACAAGATGGGCGATGCGCTGAAGCCCGTCGATCCCAACGACTTCAATGCCGGCTTCGACTTCGACGGCCGTGTCGCCGAGGACTTCAAGCTGGCGTCCGGCACCTGGGTCTCGGTCGGCCCGTTGCGGGCGCGCTTCGTCGCGGCCTGCGCGCCGCTGGCGCGCGACGTGATCATCGCTGGCATCAACCGCGACGAGATCGCTGCGATCGTCGTGCTCGATCCTGACGGCTGCCGGCTGATCAACGCGACCTTGCCGTTCGACGATCTCGCCGCCACGGCGGCCGATCCGCTGATCATCGAGGCCTTCCGTGAGCGCTTCGCAAAATTCCTGCAGACCGCGACCGGCTCGTCGACGCGCATCACGCGCGCCGTCCTGCTCGGCGTGCCGCTGTCGATCGACAAGGGCGAGGTCACCGACAAGGGATCGATCAACCAGCGCGCCGTGCTGGAGCACCGCAAGGACCTGATCGAACGCATCTACGCCGCGACGCCGGACGACGACATCATCATCGCCGGCTGATCGACGCATCCAAGGGAGAAACGACATGTTGTTGAAGGATCAGGCTGCCATCGTTACCGGCGGCGCTTCCGGCCTCGGGGCCGCGACCGCCCGCAAGCTCGCGTCGCAGGGCGCCAAGGTCGCCGTGTTCGATCTCAATGCCAAGCTGGCCGAGGAGGTCGCCGCCGAGATCAAGGGCGTGGCCGTGGTCTGCGACGTTTCCGATGCCGCCGGCGCGGAAGCCGCCGTCGCCAAGGCGGTCGAGGCGCTCGGCCAGCAGCCGCGCGTGCTGGTGAACTGCGCCGGCATCGGCGTCGCCAAGCGCGTCGTCGGCCGCGACGGTCCGATGCCCCTGGCCGATTTCGAGAAGGTCATCAAGGTCAACCTGATCGGCTCGTTCAACATGCTGCGTCTGGTCACCAACGGTATGACCAAGCTGGAGCCGCAGGCGACCGGCGAGCGTGGTGTCGTCATCAACACCGCCTCGGTCGCGGCCTATGACGGCCAGATCGGACAGTCCGCCTATTCGGCCTCGAAGGGCGGCATTGTCGGCATGACCCTGCCGATCGCGCGCGAGCTCGCACAGTTCGGCATCCGCGTGCTGACCATTGCGCCCGGCCTGTTCCTGACGCCGCTGCTCGCCAACCTGCCGCAGGAGGCGCAGGACTCGCTCGCCGCCGCGATCCCGTTCCCCCGCCGCCTCGGTCACGCCGATGAGTTCGCAGCACTTGCGCTGCACATGGTCGAGAACGCCTATCTGAACGGCGAGGTCGTCCGCCTCGACGGCTCGCTGCGCATGGCGCCGAAGTGATTTTCCGTCATTGCGAGCAGCGTAGCGACGACGTGTCCGCCGAAGCCCATCGGGCGAAGGCGGAAGCAATCCAGAGTCCCGACCCGGCCCTGGATTGCTTCGCTTCGCTCGCAATGATGGAGAGAGCCGTAGGGTGGGCAAAGCGCAGCGTGCCCACCGGCCCGGAAAATGGTGGGCACGGCGCGTCGCGCCTTTGCCCACCCTACCGACCGTTGTTGTTGGCGTAGCGAGGCTTAATCGATGTTCGTTCACCGCCGCGACGTGCAGATCCAGTGGGGCGACTGCGATCCCGCCAACATCGTCTACTACCCGCGCTATTTCGCGATGTTCGACGATGCGACCTCTGTCATGTTCGAGGCGGCCGGGTTTTCCAAGCAGGACATCGTCCGCCGCTACGGCCTGGTCGGGATCCCCATGGTCGACACCCGCGCCAAGTTCTACATCCCCTCCACCTATGGCGACTGGATCACGATCGAGAGCCGAATCGAGAGCATCAAGCGCTCCTCGTTCGACGTCACCCACAAGGTGTTCAAGGGCGAGGCGCTGGCGCTCGAGGGGTTCGAGACCCGGGTGCTGGTCGGGCGCGATCCGGTTGACCCGGACAAGCTGAAATCGGCGCCTTTTCCAGAGGAGATGCGGGCCAAGTTTCTCGAGGGCTGACGCGCTGCATTGGGTGCGACATGCGGCCGTCTTAAGGATGAATCGTCGTCGTGCTTTGGTCGACTGGTGAGAGGTGATCTTCTCGTGTTCAATGCTATGATCACGTTTGGACACGCATCGGCCGGCCGAGATGGAAGACGCCCCTGTCGGGGCGGGACTGCAAACATGATCGGCGGATCACGAGCTGAACCGAAAAGATTGAGGGAGGATTTTATGAGGAAGGCCTATCTGGCGGCGGCTGGCGTCATTGCGATGCTTGCATCAGCGCCGGCGCTGGCGCAGACCAGCGAGATCACTATCGGCATCACCACGACCACGACGGGGCCGGGCGCGGCGCTCGGCATCCCCGAGCGCAATGCGCTCGAGTTCGTGCCGAAGGAGATCGGCGGCGTGCCGCTCAAGGTGATCGTGCTCGACGACGGCGGCGATCCGACCACGGCGACGACGAATGCGCGACGCTTCGTGACGGAGTCGAAAGCCGACATCATCATGGGCTCGGCGCTGACGCCGCCGACCATCGCGGTCTCCAACGTCGCCAATGAAGCCGGCATTCCGCATTTCGGCCTGGCGCCGTTCCCGGTCACGCCCGAGCGCACCAAATGGTCGGTGGTGATGCCGCAGCCGGTGCCGATCATGGGCAAGGTGCTGTACGAGCACATGAAGGCGCACAACATCAAGACCGTCGGCTACATCGGCTATTCCGACTCCTACGGCGATCTCTGGTTCAACGATCTGAAGAACCAGGCGGTGCCGATGGGCATCACGATTGCCGATGAGGAGCGGTTCGCGCGTCCCGATACTTCGGTCACCGGCCAGGTGCTGAAGCTGGTTGCCGCCAATCCGGACGCCATCCTGGTCGGCGCCTCCGGCACCGCGGCGGCGCTGCCGCAGACCGAGCTGCGCGAGCGTGGCTACACCGGCCTGATCTATCAGACCCATGGCGCCGCCAGCATGGACTTCATCCGCATCGCCGGCAAGGCGGCGGAGGGTGTGATCATGGCGTCCGGTCCGGTGATGTCGCCGGAGACGCAGGACGACAGCGCGCTCACCAAGAAGCCGGGCATGGAGCTCAACAAGGCCTATGAGGGCAAATATGGCCCGAACAGCCGCAGCCAGTTCGCCGGCCACTCGTTCGACGCGTTCGAGATCCTCAAGCGCGTGATTCCGGTGGCGCTGAAGACCGCCAAGCCCGGCACGCCGGAGTTCCGCGAGGCCATCCGCCAGGCGCTGCTGACCGAGAAGGACCTGGCGGCCTCGCAGGGCGTCTACAACTTCACCGAAAAGGACCGCTCCGGCCTCGACGACCGCGCCCGCATCATCCTGACCGTGAAGGACGGAAAATACGTCCCGGCGAAGTGAGCTTGCGGGGACCATAGCTTCGATCAGGAAAGGCCGGCTCGGTGAGCCGGCCTTTCGGCCATCAGGACCATGAATTTTAGAGTTTTTGCCGGAAAGCCCGCCATGATCCCTGCGCCCACTGGAGCCACCCGGCTCCACATCATCATCGGCGATCCCATCGCTCAGGTGCGCGCCCCGGCGGGCGTCAGCCAGGCCTTTGCCGATCGCGGCAGCGATGCGATCTTGGTCGCGGTGCAAGTCGCGCCGGCTGATCTCGCCGACTTTCTGGCGACGATGACCCGCGTGAAGAATCTCGACGGCATCGTCGCGACCATTCCGCACAAATTCGCCTGCTATCGCGCCTGTGCAACCGCAACCGAGCGCGCGCGTTTCATCGGCGCCGTCAACCTGATGCGCCGGGGTCCCGACGGCGACTGGCATGGCGACATGGTCGATGGGCTCGGCTTTGTCGGCGCGGCGAAAGCTGGGGGATTTGATCCCAATGGTGCGCGTGCCCTGCAAATCGGCGCGGGTGGCGCCGGCTCGGCGATTGCGCTCGCACTGATCGATTCCGGCGTGCGCGAGCTCGCCATCCACGACAGCGACTCCGGCCGTCGCGATGCCCTGATCGCGCGCCTCAACGAGCGGGGTAGGGGCCGCGCGCTCGTCGGCAGCACCGATGCCGGTGGCTTCGACATGGTCGCGAATGCGACGCCCGCGGGCATGCAGCCCGGCGATCCCTTGCCCGTCGATATCGCGACGATCAACTCGTCAGCCTATTGCGGCTGTGTCATCACCCGGCCCGAGGTCTCGCCCTTCATCGCCGCTGCGCGCCAGCGCGGCTGCCTGACGGCGACCGGCACCGACATGTACCGGGCGCTGGAGCGCGTGATGGTCGATTTCCTGCTGTCGAAGGAGGCGCCCTCCTGAAGCAGCGCCTCACCCCATCGACATCAGGCTCAGCTCGCGGCCGTCTCGGCAAAGCCGAGATAGCTCGCCGCCACCCGCTCGTCGGTGGCGATCTCGCTGGCCTTGCCGTTGAGCACGAACTCGCCGAGCTCCATCACATAGGCGCGGTCGGCGACCTGCAGCGCGGCCTTGGCGTTCTGCTCGACCAGCAGCACCGAGACGCCTTCCTGGCGCAGCTTGGCGACGATCTCGAAGATGCCGGCGACGATGATCGGCGCCAGACCGAGGCTCGGCTCGTCCAGCATCAACATCTTCGGCGCGCCCATCAAGGCACGGCCCATCGCCAGCATCTGCTGCTCGCCGCCGGAGAGCGTGCCGGCGAGCTGCTTGCGCCGCTCCTTCAGCTTCGGAAACAGCGTGTAGACGTGCTCGAAGCCGCGTGCGGCGTGCGCCTTCGACATTCTGAAAGCGCCGAGCTGCAGATTATCTTCGACGTTCATGGTGGCGAACAGCTCGCGATGCTCCGGCACCAGACAGAGACCGCGCGCGACGCGATCCTCGATCTCCAGCCGGGCCATGTCCTCGCCGAGGAACGCGACGCGGCCCTTCAGCGGAAACACGCCCATGATGGCACTGAGAAGCGTGGTCTTGCCGGCGCCGTTGGCGCCGATGATGGTGACGATCTCGTTCTCGGCCACGGTGAGCGAGACCGAGCGGACCGCCTCGACCTTGCCGTAGGAGACATGGGCGTCGGTGACTTCCAGCAGCGTGCTCATGCGGTGGCTCCGAGATACGCCTTGATGACCTCGGGATTGGTCTTGATCGCGGCTGGTGTGCCCTCGGCGATCTTGGTGCCGAAATCGAGCACCACGATGCGGTCGGCGAGGTCCATGACAAATCCCATGTCGTGTTCGACCAGCAGCACCGACATGCCGCCGGCGCGGAGGTCGCGCAGCAGCGCGCCGAGGCGCTGCTTCTCCATGTGGCGCAGGCCGGCGGCCGGTTCGTCGAGCAAGAGCAGCATCGGATCGACGCACAGCGCGCGAGCGATCTCGACGATGCGCTGCTGGCCCAGCGACAACGAGCCGGCGAGCTGGTGCATCTGGTCGCCGAGCCCGACGCGTTCGATCTGGCGCGCAGCCTCGGCGAGCAGCTTGGCTTCGTCGCCGCGGTCGAGCCGGAACATGCTGGAGAGCGCGCCGGAGTGGCCGCGCAGATGCGCGCCGATCGCGACGTTCTCCAGCACCGTCATGTCCGGCACCAGCTTGACGTGCTGGAAGGTGCGGGAAATGCCGAGCTTGACGACGTCCTGCGGCGGGGCGTTGCCGACGGCCTTGCCGAGCACCGCGATGTTGCCGGAGGTCGGCGGCAGCACGCCGGTGATCAGGTTGAAGGTCGTGCTCTTGCCGGCGCCGTTCGGGCCGATCAGCGCGACGATCTCGCGGGCCTGGACGTCGAACGAGACGTTGTTGACCGCGACCACGCCGCCGAACTGTTTGCGCGCGTTGTCGACCTGCAGCAGTACGTTTGGAGTCGTCGCAGATCGCTCCCGCGCCGGCAGTTTGACCGACGTGTCCGGCTGCTTGGCAACAGGCTTGAACGGCAGCCGCGCCGTCAGCCACGGCCACAGGCCGGTCGGGGCGAGCTGGAGAAGCGTGACGAGGAGGATGCCGAACACGATGGTTTCGAGCTGGCCCTCGCCATGCAGCAGCAGCGGGAGGTAGCTCTGCAGCACCTCCTTCAGGATCACGACGATCGCCGCGCCGAGCACGCCGCCCCAGACATAGCCGGCGCCGCCGACGACGGCGACGAACAGATATTCGATGCCGGCCTGGGCGCCGAACGGCGTCGGGTTCACCGCGCGGGTGAAGTGCGCATAGAGCCAGCCCGAGAGGCCGGCCAGGACGGCCGCGTAGATGAACACCAGGAGCTTGGCGCGAGGCGCGTAGACGCCGAACGCTTCCGCTGCGATGTGACCCCGGCGCAGCGCGCGGATGGCGCGGCCGGTGCGGGAGTCCAGCAGGTTCATCGTCAGCAGCGCGGAGATCAGCACGGCAGCCCAGATCGCGAAATAGATCGTGCCGGGATCGAGCATCTTGAGGCTGCCGATCGACAGCGGCGGGATGCCGGAAATGCCGTCATTGCGGCCCAGGAACGCGAGCTTGCTGAACAGATAGAACAGGCCGAGGCCCCAGGCGAGCGTGCCGAGCGGCAGATAGTGGCCGGACAGCCTGACGGTGACGAGGCCGAGCAGAACGGCGGCGAGGCCGGACACCAGCAGCGACAGCGGCAGGGTCAGCCACGGCGATACGCCGTAATTGGCCGACAGCACCGCAGTCGTGTAGGCGCCGAAGCCGACAAAGGCGGCCTGGCCGAACGAGGTCAGACCGCCGACGCCGGTCAGCAGCACCAGCCCCATCGCGACCAGCGCGGAGAGGCCGATATTGTCGAGCAGCACGATCCAGAACGGCGGCATGCCCGGGATGAACGGGATCGCCGCGACAATGACGGCAAAGACGATGAGAGGCCAACGCTCGCGCACGACTCAATCCTTCTCTTCTTCGACCGCGGGCGCGGCGAGCGAACGCAGCAGCAGGACCGGGATCAGCAGCGTGAAGACGATCACTTCCTTGAAGTTCGAGGCGTAGAACGAAGAGAACGCCTCGACGATGCCGACGACGAGTGCGGCGACCGCGGTCAGGGGATAGCTGATCAGTCCGCCGATGATCGCGGCGATGAACCCCTTCAGGCCGATCAGGAAGCCGGTGTCGTAATAGAGCGTCGTGATCGGGACGATCAGGATGCCGGAGAGCGCGCCGATCGTGGAGGCCAGGAGGAACGCGATCTGGCCGGAGAGCGTGGTGCGGATGCCGACGAGGCGGGCGCCGAGCCGGTTCACGGCGGTGGCGCGCAGCGCCTTGCCGTAAAGGGTCAGGCCGAAGAACAGCCAGAGGCCGACGATGAAGGCGACGGTGATGCCGTAGACCGCCATGCCCTGGCCGGTGAAGCGCAGCGAGCCGAGCGTCGCCGTGGCATTGAGCAGGGTCGGGCCACGTTGGCCCTCGGCGCCGAAGAACAGCAGGCCGAGGCCCTGCAGTGCGAGGTGAACGCCGACCGAGGCGATCAGCAGCACCAGCACCGAGGTGTGCGCGAGCGGCTGGAACACGATCCGATACAACGACAGGCCGATGCTGGCGACGATCAGCAGCGACAGTACGAGGCTGACGCCGGCCGGCATGTGCTGATCGGCGGCCCACATCGTGGCGAGCATGACGACCACCGGGAAGGCGACGTTGAGGCCGAAGGTGCGAAGGATCTTCGGCATGTGCAGCGTCTTGCGCATCGCATAGAGGTCGAAGGCAAAGGCCACCAGGCCGATCACGACGGCAAGCTTCGCGGTCCCCGGCGTGCGGCCGGCCGCGAGCGAGGCATAGGTGAGGGCGCCGTAGGTGACGAATTCGCCCTGCGGGATCAGGATCACCCGGGTGACGGCAAACACCAGCACGAGCGCCAGCCCGAGCAGCGCGTAGATCGCGCCATTGGTAATGCCGTCCTGCAACAGGAACAGCAAGATCGTTGTGTTCAAGACAGGACGCTCCCCCTCTGTGGTGACCGGGCGCGGCCGGCGCCCTGCGCCATCCACCGGTCTTGGGCAGTTGAATTCGGCTGCCCGTGTTTGATATAGTGGATAACAATTATCGATTATAATCTCAAGGCCGCTGTTCCGGCTGCGGCATTCGGGACCGGGGATGGAAGCCACTGTGATGAATTCGGCGGATCGTGATGGCCGATAGCGCCAAGCCCGTCGGCAAGAGGGAAGGCCGGAAGGAAGCTGCCGTAGCCGCCGAGGAGACGCAAGCGGTCCAGCTCGGCGAGCTGTCGGATCTGCTTGGCTATGTGCTGAAGCGGGCGCAGTTGAAGGTGTTCGAGGACTTCCTGCGCTGCGTCGCGCCGCTGCAACTGACGCCGGCCCAGTTCTCGGTGCTGCTGCTGCTCGACGCCAATCCGGGCCGGAACCAGACCGAGATCGCCAACACCCTGGGCATCCTGCGGCCCAACTTCGTGTCCTTGCTGGACAGCCTCGAGAGCCGCGACCTGTGTGCGCGGGTGCGTTCGGCCAACGACCGGCGCTCGCACATCCTGATGCTGACCGAGAAGGGCCGCGCCGTGCTGGCACGCGCCAAGAAGCTGGTGGTGTCGAAGCACGAGGCGCGGCTCAACGAGCTGCTCGGCCCGGATGGGCGCGAGGCGCTGCTGGCGATGCTGACCAAGATCGCGGAGGAGTTCTGAAGGACGCAGTCGCGCCCCTCAATCGACCAGGATGACCCTGACGTCGTTGACGTTCGTGAGCGTCGGTCCCGTCTGCAGCAGGCCACCGGTCGCGGCGAAAAATGCGGTGGCGTCGTTGTTGGCGAGATAGGCCTGCGGATCCAGCCCCTGCGCCCGCATCGCGGCGATGACCTCGGCATCGACAAGCGCGCCGGCCGGATCGGAGGCGCTGCCGCCGCCGCCATCGGCGCCGTCGGTGTCGCCGGCGAGCGCCGCGACGCCCTCCATGTCCTTGAGCAGGTCGGCGAGCGCGAGCGCATATTCCTGGTTCGGGCCGCCGCGGCCCTGGCCGCGCACCGTTACGGTGAGCTCGCCACCGGAGATGATCGCCATGCGGCGGCCGAGCGCGCGGGCCTCCCGCGCCAGCTTGGCGTGATCGGCCGCGACCTCGCGCGCCTCACCCTCGAGGTCGGCGCCGAGATCGAGCACGTCGTAGCCCGCGGCCTTGACGCTGGCCACGGCCGCCGCGAGCGAGCTGGCGGGGCGCGCGATCAGCTCGAACGAGGCGCGGGCAAAGGCTGGATCGCCGGGCTTGCAGCTCTCGTTGGCGTCATCATCGAGCGCCCGGGCGATCGCCGGGTCGACCTCGAGCTTGTACTTCGCAACGATCGCGCGGGCATCGGCCAGCGTGGTCGGATCCGGCACCGTCGGCCCCGATGCGATGGCCGAGGGATCGTCATGCGGCACGTCGGAGATCGCCAGCGTCACGATCTCGGCCTTCTGCCCGGCCCGCGCCAGGCGTCCGCCCTTGATGCGCGACAGATGCTTGCGGACCGTGTTCATTTCGCCGATCGGGGCGCCCGAGCGCAGCAGTGCGCGGGTCAGCTGCTGCTTCTGCGCGAAGCTCACGCCATGGGCCGGCGCAATCCAGTTGGCGGAGCCGCCGCCGGAGATCAGCACCAGCATCAGGTCGTCGGCTTCGGCCGTCGCCGCCAGCTGCAATGTGTCGTCTGCCGCTTTCAGCCCGGCCTCGTCCGGCATCGGATGGCCGGCTTCGATCACCCGGACGCGGCGGGTCGGTACGCCGTGTCCGTGCCGCGTGGTTGCAATGCCGGTCAGCTTCGCCGGATCGAACCCGAGCGTGTCCAGGTAATGCCGCTCGGCGGCCACCGCCATGGCCGCGGCGCCCTTGCCTGCGGCGAGGCAGATGATCCGTCCCCGGGGTGCCGCCGGCAGATGCGCCGGAAGCACGACGTCGGGATGCGCCGCGGCGACCGCGGCATCGAAAACGGCGCGCAACAGCGGACGGCGGCCGGTCATGCGGCGCCGCCCGTCTGACGTGCAGAGCCTATTTGAGCTCGCCGCTCATCACGTCGCCGAACAGCTGCCAGCGCTCGCCCTTGAACTGCATCAGCTGCAGCTGCTCGATCGGCTGGAAATCGTCGGGACCCGTGGTCAGCGTGATGCCGGGCAGCAGCCCGCCCTGCGCAAACTGCTTCAGGCTCGCCGCCTGCTTCATGACATTTGCGCGAGTCAATTCGTCGCCGCATCGCTTCAGCACCTCGACCATCGTGGTGGCGATGTTGTAGCCGGTCAGCGCCGACGAATCCACGGGGTTGATTTCCGGCAGATATTTGGCGAGCAGCTCCCTGAACGCGCCGAGGCCCGGGTCGTTGGCCCATTGCGGATCGGACGCGTCCTTGGCATAGGCCGCCGAGATCACCCCTTGCGAGTTCTCGACGCCGGCCGGGCGCATCACGGCCGCGGTGGAGGCACTGACGTTTGAGATGATGGTCAGCGGCTTCCAGTTCATCTCGCCGAGCTTCTTGATCGCCTGGGCTCCGGACTTCGGCGTGGTAAACAGCACGACGATGTCGGGGTTGGCCGACTTCATCTTGACGATGTGCGATTCAACCGTGGGCTCGGCGATCTCGTAGCTCTCTTCGAGCACCAGGCGCGACGCATCACCGAGGCCGTCCTTGAGGCCCTTCAGGTAGTCCTTGCCCATGTCGTCGTTCTGGTAGAGCACGGCGATCTTGCCGGCGGGCTGCTGCGCGGTGAGATACTTCGCGTAGATGCGCGCCTCGGACTGGTAGCTCGGCAGCCAGCCCATGGTCCATGGGAATGTCTTGGGCTCGTTCCACTTGGTGGCGCCGGTCGCGACGAACAGCTGCGGCACCTTCTTGGAGTTGAGATATTTCTGGATCGCTGTATTGGGCGCGGTTCCGAGCACGCCGAACAGGAACAGCACCTCGTCGCTCTCGACCAGCTTGCGCGCCTGCTCCACCGTCTTCGGCGGCGAATAGGCGTCGTCGTAGGAGATGAAGTTGATCTTGCGGCCGTTGATGCCGCCGTCGTCGTTGACCTTCTTGAACACGGCCGTCATCGCCTTGCCGACCGAGCCATAGGCCGACGCCGGGCCGCTATAGGGCACGATATTGCCGATCCTGATCTCGGTGTCGCTCGCGCCGGTGTCGTACTTCTTGTCGGCGGACGCGTTGCCGGCGGCAGCGCCGACAAGGACGAGGCCGAGCAAGCCGGAAACCGTGCGGCGGGTGAGGGGGCTGGTCATGACGGTGGGACTCCTTCTCGGCCTTCGAGCTTGGCCTTGTTGTTGGATCCGCCCATGGCATGGGCGACTCGTTTCACTCCGGACGAGTCCCCATAGCGCAGCCGCGCGCTCGGCGTAACCGCCGCCGCTGCATGACCGCCTCTCTTTCAACTCCTAGCTTAAGAAATTATTGGCAAAGACAGCAAAGATGCTTGGAGAGAGCGCCGCCTGCGGCGGGAGGCCGCAGGAGGCGGTTTCAACTGCGTTCCGTCGTTAGCCGCCGACGTCGGCGGAGATCACGTCGCCGAACAGCTCCCACTTCTCGCCCTTGAAGCGCATCAGTTGCAGCTGGCTGACGGGTGCGAAGTCGGTCGCCGAGGTGTTGATCGTGATGCCAGGCAGCAGCATCTCGGTGCGGAAGTTGCGCAGGGATGCGGCCTGCTTCATGACGTTCTCGCGGGTGAGGTTGTCGCCGCACTGCTTCAGCACTTGGACCAGCGTCTGCGCGACGCTGTAGCCGACGACCGTTCCGCCGTCGAGCTTGTCGCCATCGGGAAAATCCTTGGACATGAAGTCGAGGAATTGCTTCATCCCGGTATCGTCCTTCCATTGCGGATCGGAGACGTCCTTCAGATAGGCCGCCGAGATGATGTCCTGCGAATTCTCATAGCCAGCCGGCTTCAGGACGCTGCCGACGGAGGCGGAGACGTTGTTGAGGATATGCAGCGTCTTCCAGTCGATCTCCTTGACCTTCTTGATTGCCTGTGCCGCAAATTTCGGCGTGGTGATGTTCACGAATACGTCGGCGCCGGTGGACTTGAGTTTGACAATGTGATTGTCGATCGAGGGTTCGGCGGTCTCGTAGCTCTCCTCCATCACGATCATTGAGGCGGCCTTGGCGCCAAGCCCGTCCTTCAGCCCTTTCAGATAGTCCTTGCCGTAATCATCGTTCTGATACAGCACAGCGATCTTGGCGTCCGGCTTTTCCTTCAGCAGATATTTTGCGTAGATTCGGGATTCGCTCTGGTAGTTGGGCTGCCAGCCCATGGTCCAGGGGAAATCCTTCGGGTCGTTCCACTTGGTGGCGCCGGTGGCGACGAACAGTTGCGGGACCTTCTTCGAGTTCATGTATTTGTGGATTGCCGAGTTCGGCGGCGTGCCCAGCGAATTGAAGATGAACAGCACCTCATCGCTCTCGACCAGCTTGCGTGCCTGTTCGACCGTCTTTGGCGGCGAATAGGCGTCGTCATAAGAGATGAAGTTGATCTTGCGACCGTTGATGCCGCCCTCGGCGTTGATCTTCTTGAAGTAGGCCGCTTCCGTCTTGCCGATGATGCCGTAGGCAGAGGCCGGCCCGCTATAGGGCATGATGTTGCCGATCTTGATCTCGGTGTCGGAGGCGCCGGTGTCGTACTTCTTGTCGGCGGCGATTGCGGAGCTCGAGGCGAGGACGATGGCGGCGGCCGAGGCGAGGGCGGCCCTTCGCGTGATCATCATGGTGCGTTTCTCCCGTGTTGGTTTGGTTGACGTGTCGCGGCCGCCTTGATGGAGGCTCTTGTTATGCCCGGAACTATAGCAGAGCTGCACCGGGGTGGTTGCGACATCACGGCACGGACCGTGTTTTCGCGGTGCCTGGGCGGTCCATATCATGTGCAACTGCGAGAGATCGGCGCAATCTCGGCGGGTGAGTGCTCTGCAAGAACAGCCTGAGATAAATGGCTCGATGCCGATCCAGAAATGAAAAAGCCCTCCGCGCCGATAGCGCGGAGGGCCAGTGGAGATCGGCACCGCTTTCTGCGGCGATGCGCGATTACTCGATGGCGCCGCTGATCGCCTCGCCGAACAGCTCCCACTTCTCGCCTTTGAACCGCATCATCTGCAATTGCTCGATCGGCGCGAAGTCGGTGGCCGAGGTGTTGATCTTGACGCCCGGCAGCAGCGTGTCGGGCGCGAAGTCCTTCAGGCTCGCGGCCTGCTTCATCACATTGGCGCGGGTCAGGTCGTCACCGCACATCTGCAGCACCTTCACCAGCGTCTGCGCGGCGCCGTAGCCATAGACCGTCGAGCTGTCGAGCTTGTTGGCGTCGGGATAATGCTGCGCGAGAAAGTCGAAGAACTTCCTCATGCCGGGATCATCGTTCCACTGCGGATCCGCAGCATCCTTGGCATAGGCAGCCGAAAGAATCCCTTGCGAGTTCTCGAAGCCGGCCGGCTTGATCACGCTGCCGACGGAGGCCGACACGTTGACGACGAGATGGGTCGGATGCCAGTCGATCTCGGCGAGCTTCTTGATCGCCTGTGCAGCGAATTTGGGCGTCGTGACGCTAAAGAACACGTCGGCGCCCGAGGCCTTGAGCTTGACGATGTGGCCGTCGATCGAGGGCTCTGAGGTCTCGTAGCTCTCTTCCATGACGATCATGGACGCGGCCTTGTCGCCCAGGCCGTCCTTGAGGCCCTTGAGATAGTCCTTGCCGAAATCGTCGTTCTGGAACAGCACCCCGATCTTGGCGCCGGGCTTGTCCTTGAGCAGGTACTTCGCATAGATGCGGCCCTCGCTCTGGTAGCTCGGCTGCCAGCCCATGGTCCAGGGGAAGTTCTTCGGGTCGTTCCACTTGGTGGCGCCGGTGGCGACGAACAGTTGCGGGATCTTCTTGCCGTTGAGATATTTCTGGATCGCCGAGTTCGAGGGCGTGCCGAGCGGGTTGAAGACGAACAGGACCTCATCGCTCTCGACCAGCTTGCGCACCTGCTCGACCGCCTTGGGCGGCGAGTACGCGTCGTCATAGCTGACGAAGTTGATCTTGCGGCCGTTGATGCCGCCCTCGGCGTTGATCTTCTTGAAATACGCCTCCTCGGTCTTTCCGATCACGCCGTAGGCGGACGCCGGCCCGCTATAAGGCATGATGTTGCCGATCTTGATCTCGGTGTCGGAGGCGCCGGTGTCGTATTTCTTCTGGGCGAATGCTCCGCCGGAGGTGAGGGCGATGACCGCCGTCGCGAGCGCGGCGATTCGTAGTTGTTGAATGAGCTGCAAGAGTTCCTCCTTAGTTCTTTCTGAGTTTGCCGAGCAGCTGCTGCGCTACCATCGCCACCTGCCGCGAGCCGTGCGGCACGAGGAAGATGACGAGGAACAGCAGCACGCCGAACACCGCGCCGGACAGGCCCTTCGAAATGCTTTCGGCGATATTGGGGACGAAGATGATGAAGGCGGCGCCGACGAACGAGCCGGGCAGCCAGCCGACGCCGCCGACGACCATGCCGAGGAACAGCGAAATCGCGAGCGTAATGGTGTAGCTGTCGGGCGCCACGAACTGCACCGCGATGGCGCCGAGACCGCCGGCGACGCCGGTGATGCCGGCGCTGACGCCGAATGCCAGCGTCTTGTAGGTCGCGACGTCGATGCCCATGGCGGAGGCCGCGATCTCGTTGTCGCGGATCGCCATGAAGGCGCGGCCGGAACGCGAGCGCAGCAGGTTGACCGAGAACACGTAGATCGCGATCGTGATCGCCAGGGTGAAGTAGTACAGCCACATGTCCTGGGACATAGGCAGGCCGAACGGCGCATCCGGCTTGGTCACCACCAGGCCCTGCACGCCGCCGGTCCATTGCTCGAAGAAGCCGAGCTTGAGGATCTGCGGCATCGCCGTGGCGAGCGCGAATGTGGCGAGCGCGAGATAGACACCTGACAGCCGCAGCGCCGGCTGGCCGAACAGGAAGCCGAAGCCGAAGCAGATGACGCCGGCGACCGGCAGGGTCAGCGCGTAGTTGACATTGTACTGCTCCATCAGGATCGCCGACGTATAGGCGCCGACGGCATAGAACGCGCTGTTGCCGAGCGAGAACTGGCCGGAGCCGCCGGTCAGGATGTTCAGCGCCAGCACGGCGAGCCCGTAGATCAGCAGCATCGTCATCTGGAAGATGATGAAGTTCTTGACGAACAGCGGCACCACCAGGAGCAGCAGCACGATCACGAAGGTCGTACCGGAGCTCAAGGTCATGGCCCGCTTCGGAACGGCCTCGACCGCGGGCGCCTGGGATGTGATGTCCTCGATTGCGCTCATGATCAGACTCGCTTCACGATGCTGCGGCCGAACAGGCCGGCGGGCTTGATGACCAGGACGGAGATGATGAGGGCCAGCGCGATCGGCAGCTTCATCTCGTTGCCGACATGCGGGATGTAGGTTCCGGCGAGATTCTCGAAGATGCCGACCAGGAAGCCGCCGAGCACCGCGCCGAACGGGCTGGTGAGGCCGCCGAGCACGGCCGCGGCGAACCCGTAGATCAGGACGCCGCCCATCATGTTGGGCTCGAGGAAGACCACCGGCGCGATCAGCATGCCGGCGATCGAGCCGATCGCCGCCGCCATGCCCCAGCCGAGCGCGATCATCCAGGACGTGTTGATGCCGACCAGTCGCGCCGACTCGGGCACCGCCGCCGCCGCGCGCATCGCAAGCCCGACCCTGGTGTACTGGAAGAAGAAGTACAGGCCGATCAGCAGCAGCAAGGTGATGCCGATCATGCCGGCCTGATGCGTCGAGATCAGCTGGCTGCCCAGGAACGGCGACGATCCGAACGGTGTCGGATACTGCTTGATGGTGAAGTCCCAGGTCAGTCCGGCAAAGGAGTTGATGATCGAGTACAGCGCGATGAAGCCCGCGACCTGGGTCAGGATCGGCGCCTTGGTGAGCGGCTTGAACAGCACGCGCTCGATGGCGATGCCGCCGGCAAAGGAGAAGGCCAGCGTCACCACGAAGGCAACCCAGTAGGGCAGGCCCCATTGCATCAGCTGCCAGGAGATGAAGGTCGAAAACATCGCCATCTCGCCTTGCGCGAAGTTGAGATGGTCGATCGCCTGGTAGATCATCACGACCGCGAGCGCCATGCAGGCGTAGATCGCACCCGTCGCAATGCCGGCCAGGACCTGGTTGGTGAACAGCTCCATTGTCCCGCCTCCGTTAGTAGCCCAGATAGGATTTGCGGACGTTCTCGTCGTTCGCGATGTCCGAGGCGACACCCGACATGACGATGCGGCCGGTCTCGATCACATAGGCCTGGTCGGCGAGCTCCAGCGCGAGCTGCGCGTTCTGCTCGACGACGAGGATCGATACCTTTTCCTCGCGGTTGATCTTGCCGAGGATGCCGAAGAGGTCGCGGACCACCAGCGGCGCGAGGCCGAACGACGGCTCGTCGAGCAGCATCAACCTGGGACGCAGCATCAACGCCCGCGCCACCGCCAGCATCTGCTGCTCGCCGCCGGACAGGGTACCGGCCTGCTGGGTGTGGCGCTCCTTCAGCTTCGGGAAGTAGGAATACATCCGCTCGATGTCGGCAACGATGCCGGCCTTGTCGCTGCGCGTGATGGCGCCGAGCTGCAGGTTTTCCTCCACCGTCATGTTGGTGAAGGTGCCGCGGCCCTGCGGCACATGGGCAATGCCGAAGCGCACGATGCTCTCGGTCGATTTGTTGTTGAGCGGCTTGCCCTCGAACTCGATCGCGCCGGTCGAGCGCACCATGTTGCAGATGGCGCGCAGGGTGGTGGTCTTGCCCGCGCCGTTGGCGCCGAGCAGGGTCGTCAGCGAGCCTTCGTTGAGGGAGAAGGAGAGGCCGTGCAGGGCCTGGACCTGGCCGTAATAGGCGCGCAGGTCCTTGACGTTGAGCAGCGGCGTCATTGATCCTTGCTCCCGAGATAGGCCTTGATGACGTCGGGATCGGCCTGCACCTGCGCGGGCGTGCCCTCGGCGAGCTTGCGGCCGAAATTCAGCGCCACGACGTGGTCGGCGATCGACATCACCAGTCCCATGTGATGCTCGACCAGCAGCACGGTCACCTTGCGGTCGTCGCGGATGCGCCGGATCAGATCGCCCAGCACATGGACCTCCTCGTGATTGAGGCCGCCGGCAGGCTCGTCGAGCAGCAGGATCTTCGGGTCGGCGGCGAGCGCGCGCGCCAGCTCGACGCGCTTCTGGGTGCCGAACGGCAGCCCGGACACGGTCTTGTGCGCGACCTCATCGAGGTCGAGATAGGCGAGAATCTCGTGAACCTTGGTGTTGACGGAATTCTCGCTGCGCCGGACCCAGGCCAGACGCAGCGAATCCGAGATGATGTCGCTGGAGGTGCGCGCGTGGGTGCCGACGCGGACGTTGTCGAGCACGGAGAGATTGGGAAACAGCGCGACGTTCTGGAAGGTGCGGCCGATGCCGATCTCGGCGATGCGGTGCGGCGGCCGCTTCAGGATGCTGCGGCCTTCCATCAGGATGTCGCCGGAGCTCGGCTGATAGAGGCGGCTGAGGCAGTTGAACAGGGTGGTCTTGCCGGCGCCGTTCGGGCCGATGAGGCCGAGGATCTGGCCCTGGCGCATGTCGAACGAGACGCCGTTCAGCGCCACGATGCCGCCGAACACGACGCTGACGTCGCGGACGGCGAGCAGCGGATCGTTGGTCTGGGCGAGTTGTGCCTGCGTCATCTCGTCTCGCCCCTCCCGAATTCGTTCAGGTCAGGACGCGGCGCCAGCCGACCGCGATGATGCAGGCTATCTGATACCCTCGGCAACACGGGCAACTTTTCCTCCTGGCTTCGGCTTCTTATTGAGTTCTTTGTTTGATGGGCTGCTTGTTTGATTAGTTGACAGCGCGAGGCCGCCGAGCGCCGCTTCGATGTTCCTTACCATCGCGACGAGACGAGGTCCAATGTCGGTCCGCAAACGCTCTTCCGTGAAGCGGAATGCCGGTGCTCCGCAATTCACGGCGTAGGGACCGGTTCCGTCGTTCAGCCGCAACGCGACGCCGACCGCATGAACGTCGTCCTGCCATTCGCCGGCCGAGATGGTGAAGCCATATTTCGCGACGGTCTCGCCGGCGCGTTCGATGCCGTCGCGGATTTTCGGCCAACGGCTGCCATAATGCTCGCGCATCTCCCGCATCAACGCGGCGCGATCCTCGTCCGGCAGCGCCCAGATGTAGGCGCGGCCCATCGCTGTAGTTGCAATCGGAATGCGCGAGCCGACGTCGAGTTGAACGTTGACGACGCCGTGACGGCTCTGGCCGAAATAGATCATGCTGAGCCGGTCGCGGCCGCCGATCGCGACCGCGCCGCCGGTCTCGCGCATCAGCTGCTCGCGGAACGGCTCGGAAAGATGGCGGATGCCGAGGTTGGCGAGGGCGGCATAGCCCAGCGCCAGCGCCGATGGCGCCAACTGGTATTTCTCGAAGCGCGGCACCGGGGTGAGATAGCCGAGCTTGGTGAGCGTGTAAGTCAGGCGCGAGACCGTGGCCTTCGGCAGGTTGGTGCGCGCGGCAATTTCCTGATTGCCCAGCAGGCCGTCATTCGGCCGGAATGCCCGCAGCACGTCCAGGCCGCGCGCCAGCGCGACGACGAAGCTCCGATCGGTCGCGGGTTTCTTCCCTGGGCGTTTCATGTCATCGGCTGTTGATTGATGAGCCTCGTTGACAACGCTCGTGCTTCAAAATAACCCTGGATGTCAAGATGTGGAATTAGATTTCGCACTGCGGAATTGACGTTCAGCAGCGGGTAGACGCAAGCAAGGCTGATACTCTGCGCAAATGAAAAGCCAAGAATTGGCCGGCACGTTAACCGGCCGCAAAGAAACGACATCCCAAGGAGCTTACGCGTGAGCGAAGTGGCAAAGCTTGATCGTCATGACATCATCGGCATCGTCACCATCGACAGCCCGCCCGTCAATGCGCTGAGTGCCGCAGTGCGCGGCGGCATCCTGGACAACGTCAAGGCGGCGATCGCCGATCCCGCGATCAAGGCGATCGTGCTCACCTGCGGCGGGCGCACGTTCATCGCCGGCGCCGATATCACCGAATTCGGCAAGCCGCCGAAGCCGCCGGCGCTCAACGACGTCTTGAGCACGATCGAGAACAGCCCCAAGCCGGTGATTGCCGCCATTCATGGAACGGCCCTGGGCGGTGGTCTCGAAGTGGCGCTCGCCTGTCATTATCGTGTCGCCACCAAGGAGGCGAAGCTCGGCCTGCCCGAGGTGAAGCTCGGCCTGCTGCCGGGCGCGGGCGGCACCCAGCGCCTGCCGCGCGCCGTAGGCCCCGAACTCGCGGTCAAGATGATCGTCGGCGGCGATCCGATCGGCGCGGCGGAGGCGCACAAGGCGGGCCTGATCGAGGAGATCGTCGAGGGGCCGGCATCGGGCGGCGAGGCCTTCGCGCGCAAGGTGGTGGCGGAGAACCGTCCGCTGCGCAAGTTGCGTGACGACGATTCCAAGCTGGCGGCCGCCAAGGCCGATCGTTCGATCTTCACCAGTGCGGTGGCGGCGATCACCAAGAAGTCGCGCGGCCTCGAGGCGCCGTTCGCGGCCGCCGACGCGGTCGGCTACGCGATCGACCTGCCGTTCGACGAGGGCCTGAAGAAGGAGCGCGAAGGCTTCCTCAAGCTCCTCACCAGCGATCAGTCCAAGGCGCAGCGCTACGCCTTCTTCGCCGAGCGCGAGGCGGCCAAGATCGCCGGCGTGCCCGAGGGGACCAAGGGCCGCAAGGTCGAGCGCGTCGCCATCATCGGGGCCGGCACCATGGGCGGCGGCATCGCGATGTCGTTCGCCAATGCCGGCATCCCGGTCACGCTGATCGAGACCGCCGAAGAGCAGCTCAAGCGCGGCATGGGCATCATGCAGAAGAACTGGGAGGCCACCGCGGCGCGCGGCGGCATCCCGGCCGATGCGCCGGCCAAGCGCATGGCGCTGATCGATGGCAAGGTCGGACTCGAGAACGTCAAGGATGCCGATCTCGTGATCGAGGCGGTGTTCGAGACCATGGCCGTGAAGAAGGAAGTGTTCGGCAAGCTCGATCAATACGCCAAGCCCGGCGCCGTGCTCGCCTCGAACACGTCCTATCTGAACATCGACGCCATCGCCGCAGAGACCAGCCGGCCCCAGGACGTGCTCGGCATGCATTTCTTCTCGCCGGCTAACGTGATGAAGCTGTGCGAGATCGTGCGTGCGGAGAAGACCGCGCCGGACGCGCTCGTCACGGCAGTATCGATCGCGCGCAAGATCGCCAAGGTGCCGGCGGTGGTCGGTGTCTGCGACGGCTTCGTCGGCAACCGCATGCTGGCGCAGCGCGGCAAGCAGGCGGAGAAGCTGTTGTTCGAAGGTGCGCTGCCGCAGCAGGTCGACGCCGTCGTCACCAAGTTCGGCATGCCGATGGGCCCGTTCGCGATGGGCGATCTCGCCGGCCTCGACATCGGCTGGCGCTCGCGCAAGGACCGCGGCATCAAGAGCGAGATCGCGGACGCGCTGTGCGAGGCCGGCCGCTTCGGCCAGAAGACCGGCAAGGGCTATTACAAATACGAGGCCGGCTCGCGTGCGCCGCTGCCGGATCCCGATGTCGAGAAGCTGATCGACGAGACGCTCGCCAAGCTCGGCCTCAAGCGGCGCGCGGTCAGCGACGAGGAGATCCTCGAGCGCATGATGTATCCGATGATCAACGAGGGCGCGAAGATCCTCGCCGAGGGCATCGCCGCGCGGCCGTCGGATATCGATGTCGTCTGGCTCTATGGCTATGGCTGGCCGATCTATCGCGGCGGTCCGATGTACTGGGCCGACAGCGTCGGTCTGAAGCACATCGCCGAGCGGCTGGCCTACTACGCCAAGGAGACCAACGATCCGTCGCTGGAGCCGGCGCCGCTGCTCAAGAAGCTCGCCGACGAAGGCAAGACTTTTGCGTCGCTGGCGCAGGGGAAGGCCGCTTGAGGCTTCGCTCTAGCTCCGCGCTCAACTGCGCCCCCCTCCCCCTTGTGGGGAGGGGTCGGGGGTGGGGGTCCACAACGGCAGTCTCGCCCGGAGCCTCCCCCCTCCCAGGTCCTCCCCCACAAGGGGGGAGGGAACGGAAAGAGCAGGGCCGCCTTACGGCAAGAAATACAGAGTCCTCATGACCCACCCCGGCGAACAGTTCTATCCCGAAGGCGTCCGCTGGGACGCGCCGATCGCGCGCGGCACCTTGCCGGACCTGTTGGCGCAGGCGGTGAGCGAGTTCGGCGATCGCGATGCGCTCGAATTCCGCGATCGGCCGATCACGTTCAAGCAGCTCGAAGCGCTTGCCAACCAGGCCGCCGCGGCGTTCCTGCGCGCCGGTTTTGGCAAGGGCGCGTCGATCGCGCTGTTCCTCGGCAATACGCCGGATCATCCGATCAACTTCTTCGGCGCGCTCAAGGCCGGCGCCCGCGTGGTGCACCTGTCGCCGCTCGATGGCGAGATCGCGCTGTCGCACAAGCTCAGCGATTCCGGCGCGCGCATCCTGGTGACGTCGAACCTCAGCGCGCTGCTGCCGACGGCGTTGAAGTTCCTGGAGAAGGGCCTGCTCGATCGCCTGATCGTCTGCGAGGACGACCATTGGGGCAAGGTCGGCACGCCGCAAACGCCGCTGCCGGACAACCCTGCGGTCGTCACGCACCGCGCCTTCGTCGATGGCGCGGTGGTGCCCGCGAAATGGCCGGCCATCTCGCCCGACGACATCGCCCTGCTGCAATATACCGGCGGCACCACCGGCCTGCCCAAGGGCGCGATGCTGACGCATGGCAATCTCACCTCGGCGGTGTCGATCGCCGCAATCTGGGGGCGCGCGACGCGTGCGAACGGCAATGGTTCCGACCGGGTGATCTGCGTCTTGCCGCTGTTCCACATCTATGCGCTGACGGTGGTGCTGCTGACCTCGCTACGCCTCGGCAGCCTGATCTCGCTGCACCAGCGCTTCGATCTCGAAGCCGTGATGCGCGACATCGAGGTCAAGCGCGCGACCTATTTCCCGGGCGTGCCGACGATGTGGATCGCGATCGCCAACCTGCCCGACCTCGACACGCGCGATCTGTCGTCGCTGACCAGCGTCGGCTCCGGCGGCGCGCCGCTTCCGGTCGAGGTCGCGCGCATCCTCGAGCGCCGCGTCGGCATGAAGCTGAAGAGCGGCTGGGGCATGACCGAGACCTGCTCGCCCGGCACCGCCCACCCCAAGGGCGGCCCGGACAAGCCGGGCTCGATCGGGATCACGCTGCCCGGCATCGAGATGGACGTCGTGTCGCTCGAGGATCCCTCAAAGGTGCTTGGCGTGAACGAGGTCGGCGAGATCCGGATCAAGGGGCCAAACGTCACCAAGGGCTATTGGAACCGGCCGGAGGAAACGGCGCAGTCGTTCGTCGGCGATCATTTCCTGACCGGCGACATCGGCTATGTCGACGCCGACGGTTTCTACTTCCTGGTCGACCGCAAGAAGGACATGATCATCTCCGGCGGCTTCAACGTCTATCCGCAGATGATCGAGCAGGCGATCTACACCCATCCGGCGGTGCAGGAGGTCATCGTGATCGGCATTCCCGACGCCTATCGCGGCGAGGCCGCCAAGGCCTTCATCAAGCTGCGCGACGGCGCAGCACCGTTCCCGGTCGAGGATCTCCGCGCCTTCCTCACCGGCAAGCTCGGCAAGCACGAGTTGCCGGCGGCGGTCGAGTTCGTCGACGAGCTGCCGCGCACGCCGGTCGGCAAGCTGTCGCGTCACGAACTGCGCCAGCAGCAATCACCCACGTCTCACAGCAAACATCAGTAACAACAACAGGAGGTCCGCCCATGACCGATGCCGTCATCGTTTCCACCGCCCGCACGCCAATCGGCAAGGCCTATCGCGGCGCGCTCAACGCCACTGGCGGCGCCACCTTGCTCGGCCACGCCATCGGCGAGGCGGTCAAGCGCGCCAAGGTCGATCCGGCCGAGGTCGAGGATGTCGTGATGGGCGCGGCCCTGCAGCAGGGCTCGACCGGCGGCAACATCGCGCGCAAGGCGCTGCTGCGCGCCGGCCTGCCGGTGTCGGTCGGCGGCACCACGATCGACCGCCAATGCGCCTCCGGCCTGCAGGCGATCGCGCTCGCGGCGCGCTCGGTGATCTTCGACGGCGTCGAGATCGCGGTCGGTGGCGGCGGCGAGTCGATCTCGCTGGTCCAGAACGACAAGATGAACACGTTCCAGGCCACCGACCCGGCGCTGCTCGAGATCAAGGGCGACGTCTACATGCCGATGATCGACACCGCCGAGATCGTCGCCAAGCGCTACGGCATCTCGCGCGAGCGGCAGGACGAATATGCGCTGGAGAGCCAGCGCCGCACCGCAGCCGCGCAGCAGGGCGGCAAGTTCAACGACGAGCTGGCGCCGATCACCACCAAGATGGCGGTCACCGACAAGGCCACCGGCAACATCTCGTTCAAGGACGTGACCTTCTCGCAGGACGAAGGTCCGCGTCCGGAGACGACCGCCGAAGGTCTCGCCGGCCTCAAGGCCGTGCGCGGCGACGGCTTCTCGATCACCGCCGGCAATGCCAGCCAGCTCTCGGACGGCGCTTCGGCCTGCGTGATCATGAGCGACGCCAACGCGGCCAAGCGCGGCCTTCAGCCGCTGGGCATCTTCCGCGGCTTCGTTGCGCATGGCTGCGAGCCCGACGAGATGGGCATCGGCCCGGTGTTCGCGGTGCCGCGGCTGCTCAAGCGCCACGGCCTCACCGTCGACGACATCGGCCTGTGGGAGCTCAACGAGGCGTTTGCGGTGCAGGTGCTGTATTGCCGCGACAAGCTCGGCATCGACCCCGACAAGATCAACGTCAACGGCGGCGCCATCGCGGTCGGCCACCCCTATGGCATGTCGGGCGCACGCCTGACGGGCCATGCGCTGATCGAAGGCCGCCGCCGCAAGGCCAAATACGCGGTGGTGACGATGTGCGTCGGCGGCGGCATGGGCGCCGCCGGCCTGTTCGAGGTGCTGCAGTAACTTGATTGTCGTCCCGCGCCAATCTCGCGCGGGATTTCCCACAGCTGTCGCCCCGGCAAGCTTGCGAGCGCGCGAGCGCTCGCAAGTGCAGACCCGGGACCCATACCGCGTGATATCGCTTGAGGCATTCTGGCAGACGCCTTTGCCTCCAACGTCCGCCGGTGGCTATGGATCCCTGCGTTCGCAGGGACGACAGCGGAGCAAGACGAACTGACCGCAGGTCGATTTGAATACCTAAAGGGAGGATCCGATGGATCTTGCATTCACGAAGGAAGAGCAGGCGTTCCGCGAGGAAGTGCGGCAGTTCTTCAGGGACAATGTGCCGCCGGAGACGCGGCGGAAGATGATCGAAGGCCGCCATCTGTCGAAGGACGAGATGGTGACCTGGTGGCGCATCCTCAACAAGAAGGGCTGGGGTGTCTCGCACTGGCCGGAGGAATATGGCGGCACCGGCTGGACCTCCGTGCAGCACTACATCTTCAACGAGGAGCTGCAGGCCTATCCGGCGCCGCAGCCGCTCGCCTTCGGCGTCAGCATGGTCGGCCCCGTCATCTACACCTTCGGCAACGAGGAGCAGAAGAGGAAGTATCTGCCGCGCATCGCCAATGTCGACGACTGGTGGTGCCAGGGCTTCTCCGAGCCGGGCTCGGGCTCCGACCTCGCCTCGCTGAAGACCAAGGCGGAGCGCCGCGGCAACAAGTGGATCATCAACGGCCAGAAGACCTGGACCACGCTTGCGCAGCACGCCGACATGATCTTCTGCCTGTGCCGCACCGATCCGGCGGCGAAGAAGCAGATGGGCATCTCCTTCATCGTCTTCAGCATGAAGTCGAAGGGCGTGACGGTGCGTCCGATCCAGACCATCGACGGCGGCCACGAGGTCAACGAGGTGTTCTTCGACGACGTCGAAGTGCCCATCGAGAACCTGATCGGCGAGGAGAACAAGGGCTGGGACTACGCCAAGTTCCTGCTCGGCAACGAGCGCACGGGGATTGCCCGCGTCGGCGTCTCCAAGGAACGCATCCGCCGCATCAAGGAGCTCGCCGGCAAGATCGAATCCGGCGGCCGTCCGGTGCTGGAGGATCCGTCGTTCCGCGAGAAGCTCACGGCCTGCGAGGTCGAGCTGAAGGCGCTGGAACTGACGCAGCTGCGCGTCGTCGCCGACGAGGGCAAGCACGGCAAGGGCAAGCCCAATCCGGCGTCCTCGGTGCTGAAGATCAAGGGCTCGGAGATCCAGCAGACCACGACCGAGCTGCTGATGGAGGTGATCGGTCCGTTCGCCGCGCCGTATGACGTGCACGGCGACGACGACAGCAACGAGACCATGGATTGGACCGCCCAGATCGCGCCGAGCTACTTCAACAACCGCAAGGTCTCGATCTACGGCGGCTCCAACGAGATCCAGCGCAACATCATCGCCAAGGCGGTGCTGGGGCTCTGACATGTGAGCCGCAGCGCCTCGACGACGCACGCTGTCATGGCCGGGCTTGACCCGGCCATCCACGCCGCCCGCACAACTGCACGACGTGGATGCCCGCGACAAGCGCGGGCATGACGGAGAATGGGGATACTGGAGAGTCAACCAATGGATTTTGATCTCACCGAGGAGCAACGCCTCCTCAAGGACAGCATCGACGGCCTGCTGGCGGATGCCTATGATTTCGACAAGCGCAAGCTTTACATGAAGGAGAAGGGCGGCTGGAGCCAGGCGATGTGGTCCAAGCTCGCCGAGCAGGGCCTGCTCGGTCTGCCGTTCTCCGAGGACGACGGCGGCTTCGGCGCCGGCGGTGTCGAGACCATGATCGTGATGGAGGCGATGGGCCGCGCGCTGGTGCTCGAGCCGTATCTGGCGACCGTGGTGCTCGCTGGCGGCTTCCTGCGTCATGGCGCCTCGGCAGCGCAGAAGGCGGCGCATCTTCCCGGCATCATCGACGGCAGCAAGACGTTCGCCTTCGCCCAGCTCGAGAAGCAGTCGCGCTACGACCTGTTCGATGTCGCCGCCTCGGCGAAGAAGAAGGGCGACGGCTATGTCATCGACGGCGAAAAGTTCGTCGTGCTCAACGGTGAGAACGCCGACACCCTGATCGTGACCGCGCGCACCTCGGGCGGCCAGCGCGACAAGTCCGGCATCGGCGTGTTCATCGTGCCGGCCGACGCCAAGGGTGTCACCCGCAAGGGCTATCCGACCCAGGACGGCCTGCACGCGGCCGACATCACCTTCACCGGCGTCGAGATCGGCGCTGACAGCGTGATCGGCGATCCCGCGAACGCCCTGCCGCTGATCGAGCGCGTCGTCGACGAAGCCCGCATCGCGCTGTGCGCCGAGGCGGTCGGCCTGATGGACGAGTCGCTCAAGACCACGGTCGAGTACATCAAGACGCGCAAGCAGTTCGGTGTCGCGATCGGCTCGTTCCAGTCGCTGCAGCACCGCGCCTCCGACATGTTCGTCGCGCTGGAGCAGGCCCGCTCGATGTCGATGTTCGCCACCATGGCCGCCGAGTTCGACGACGCCAAGGAGCGCGCCACATCGATTGCCGCAGCCAAGGTCCAGATCGGCAAATCGGCCAAGTTCGTCGGCCAGCAGTCGATCCAGCTCCATGGCGGCATCGGCATGACCATGGAGGCCAAGATCGGCCACTACTTCAAGCGGCTGTCGATGATCGAAACGACGTTCGGCGACACCGACTACCACATGCGCCGCGTCAGCGAGGCCGGCGGGTTGATCTAAGCGAATGCGTCGTTGCCGGGCTTGACCCGGCAACCCATCGCTCTCTGAGATGGATGCGCGGGCCTTCGCCGCGCCGAAGGGGCTTCGGCCCCGCAGGCGGGTCAAGCCCGCGCATGACGGATTTGAGAGAGCTACGTTGCCGGCGTCGACTGGCTCCGGAGCAATTTGATCGTCGAGCCGTCATTGCGAGCGGAGCGAAGCATCCAGGGCGTCACGCGCGACTCTGGATTGCTTCGTCGCTTCGCTCCTCGCAATGACGCGGAGGAAGCAGATATGACCCCCAATCCCTTCGACCTCTCCGGACAGGTCGCCGTCGTCACCGGCTCCAGCCGCGGCATCGGCCGCGCCTCGGCCGAGCTGCTGGCGCAGCTCGGCGCCAAGGTGGTGATCTCCAGCCGCAAGCTTGACGCCTGCGAGGAGGTCGCGAGCGACATCCGCGCCAATGGCGGCGATGCGCACGTCATTCCCTGTAACATCTCGCGTCGCGCCGAAGTCGACGCGCTGATCGACGGCGCCGTGACGCGCTACGGCCAGGTCGACATCCTCGTCTGCAACGCGGCGGTGAACCCGTATTACGGTCCGCTGCTCGACATATCAGACGAGGCCTTCGACAAGATCATGGCCTCCAACGTGAAGAGCAACCTCTGGCTCTGCGCCAAGGCGATCCCGCCGATGGCCGCGCGCGGCAAGGGCTCGGTCATCATCGTCTCCTCGATCGGCGGCCTGCGCGGCTCGACCGTGATCGGCGCCTACGGCATCTCCAAGGCCGCCGATTTTTCGCTGTGCCGCAGCCTCGCCGGTGAGTGGGGTCCGCAGGGCGTCCGCATCAATTGCGTCGCGCCCGGCCTGGTCAAGACCGACTTCGCCCGCGCGCTGTGGGAGGACGAGGCCCGTCTGAAGCAGCGCTGCGCCACCACGCCGCTCCGCCGCATCGGCGAGCCGCACGAGATCGCCGGCGCGGTCGCCTACCTCGCTTCGGATGCGTCGACCTTCATGACCGGCCAGACCATCGTCGTGGATGGCGGTGTGACCACGGCTGCGGTGTAGCGGGCTCCTACCTAACCGAGCAGCAGCGATCGATTTCCTCACCCTCCCCTGGATGGGGAGGGGGGACAGGGCACGTGCTGCTCCACCTTGACCTCGCCCGCCTGATCCGCTTGCTTGTCGGCCCAACGTCGTCAACCTCCCGGGAAGAAACCCCATGTCCTTCGTGCTGGCCATCGATCAGGGCACCACGTCCTCGCGCGCGATGGTGTTCCGCTCCGACATCTCGATCGCCGCCGTGGCGCAGCAGGAATTCCCGCAGCATTTCCCGGCGTCGGGCTGGGTCGAGCACGAGCCGGAGGACATCTGGACCTCGACCGTGATGACCTGCCGCGACGCGCTGACGAAGGCGGGCCTGGCCGCAAAGGACATCGCCGCGATCGGCATCACCAACCAGCGCGAGACCACCGTGGTGTGGGACCGCGCCACCGGCCAGGCGGTGCACCGCGCCATCGTCTGGCAGGATCGCCGCACCGCCGACATCTGCGCGCGGCTCAAGGCGGACGGCCATGAACCGGATGTCAGCGCCAAAACCGGCCTGATCATCGATCCCTATTTCTCCGGCACCAAGGTCGCCTGGATTCTCGACCACGTGCCGGGCGCGCGCGAGCGCGCCGAGCGCGGCGAGCTGATGTTCGGCACCGTCGACTGCTACCTGCTGTGGCGCCTGACCGGCGGCAAGGTGCACGCCACCGACGCCACCAACGCCTCGCGCACGCTGCTGTTCAACATCCACACCGGGCAGTGGGACGAGACGCTGCTGAAGCTGCTGCGCGTGCCGCGCTCGATGCTGCCCGAGGTGAAGGATTCCTCGGCCGATTTCGGCACCACCACGCCCGATCTGTTCGGCGGTCCGATCAAGGTCGCGGGCATCGCCGGCGACCAGCAGGCCGCGACCATTGGACAAGCCTGCTTCACGCCGGGCATGATGAAGTCGACCTACGGCACCGGCTGCTTCGCGCTGCTCAACACCGGCGCCACGCCGGTGAAATCGAACAACAAGCTGCTGACGACCATCGCCTATCAGCTCGACGGCGTCAGGACCTATGCGCTCGAAGGCTCGATCTTCGTCGCCGGCTCGGCCGTGCAATGGCTGCGCGACGGGCTCGGCATCATCAAGCATGCCGCGGAAACCGGCCCGCTCGCCGACAAGTCCGACTCGATGCAGTCGGTCTACCTGGTGCCGGCCTTCGTCGGCCTCGGCGCACCGTATTGGAATCCGCGCGTGCGCGGCGCGCTGTTCGGCCTCACCCGCAACACCGGGCCGGCCGAACTCGCGCATGCGACGCTGGAAAGCGTCTGCTACCAGACCTACGACCTGTGGGCGGCGATGCGCGCCGACTGGCCGGATGCCTCCGCCGCTACCATCGTGTTGCGCGTCGACGGCGGCATGACCGCCTCCGACTGGACCATGCAGCGCCTTGCAGATTTGCTCGACGCGCCGGTCGACCGTCCCATGATCCAGGAGACGACCGCGCTCGGCGCCGCCTATCTCGCCGGCCTGAATGCGGGCGTCTATCCGGAGCCGGAGAAGTTCGCCGACAATTGGCGGCTCGAGCACCGCTTCCGGCCGGCGATGAGCGCGGCGACCCGGCAGCGCAAGCTCGCCGGCTGGGCGCGCGCCGTGAAGGGCGTGCTGGCGAGCGACGAGGGCGAGTAGGGCGCAACGGTGGTGACTTCTCCCGACGGCTTTTTCGACGTTCCGGCCGGCAAGATCGCTGCCGTTGTGACCTCGCTGGAGATGCTGGCGGCTCCGGCTCTCCCGCCCGATCCAGCCGGCGACTGGAGCATCCGCCGCGTCGCGCAGCCGGATCTCGACTGGTACCGGGACCTCTACAGCCGCGTCGGCCGGGAATGGCTATGGTCGCAACGGCTGCGGATGAGCGACGCCGAGCTCGCTGTGGCTATTCGCTCACCGGGGGTCGAGATATCCACGCTCGTCCATGATGGCGGCGACGAGGGCCTGCTGGAGCTCGACTTCCGCACCAAGAACGATTGCGAGCTGGTGCTGTTCGGCGTCACGTCGAAGCTGATCGGCACCAGCGCCGGCCGCCTGCTGATGAACCACGCGCTACGCCGCGCCTGGGCGCAGCCGCTGACCCGGCTCTGGGTCCACACCTGCAGCTTCGATCATCCGCGCGCGCTCGCCTTCTACCAGCGCTCCGGCTTCCGGCCCTATCGCCGCCAGATCGAGATCGCCCCCGACCCGCGCCTCGACGGCACCCTGCCGCGCGATGTCGCAGCGCATGTGCCGCTGCTCGCCTGAACATGGGAGCTGACAACGGCGCCGAACGGCGCTTCAATGCGCCGCACAGGAGGATAACCGATGTTCCTGATCGGCCAATACGACTCGCCTTTCGTCCGTCGCACCGCGATCGCGCTCAGGCTCTACGGCCTGCCGTTCGAGCACAAGCCGTGGTCGACCTTCGGCGACGCCGACAAGATCGCGCCGTACAACCCGCTGCTGCGCGTACCCGTGCTGGTGCTCGACGACGGCGAGGCGCTGATCGATTCGGTCGCGATCCTCGATCATCTCGACGAGACCGTCGGGCCCGAGCGCGCGATGCTGGCGCGGAGCGGCGCGCTGCGCCGCAGGCAGCTGCATACGATCGCGCTCGCGACTGGCTTGGGCGACAAGGCCGTCAGCCTGATCTATGAGCGCGTGCTGCGCAAGGACCGCCTCGCCCTGTGGGTCGCGCGTTGCGAGACGCAGATCTCGGGCGTGCTGGCGATGCTCGAGGCGGAGCGCGCCGCAATCACGACAGACTACTGGTATGGCGAGCGAATCGGCCATGCCGACATTGCCGTCGCTTGCGTGCTGCGCTTCACATGCGAGGCGCATCCGCATCTGTTCGACGCCACGCGCTATCCGGCGCTGGCGGCCCACGCCGCAAGGTGCGAGGCGCTGCCGCCATTCCAGGAGATCGTCCAGCCGCTGGCCCCGCCGAGCGGGGATTGATGGAGTCCATCGAGACGTCAGACCGTGCCGCTTGCTCGGTGCCGACCCTCCCCTGGAGGGGGGGCGCCTCACGATGAGCGAAGCGAAACGTGAGGCGGGGTGGGGTGATCTCTCCATCAGCAGCAGTGCTCGTGGCTTCACCCCACACCGCTCGCCCGCTGCGCGTGCGAGCGACCCTCCCCCTCCAGGGGCGGGTGGGCAGCAGCGCGCGAGGCGTGGGCCGAACGGCGCGCCCCTCACGGCCTGAAATACACGTCCACCTTCATGCCCACCGCGAACGGGCCCGGCTCGGCCAGATCGACCAGCACCTCGACGACATCGACATCGGTCATGTTGCGCTGGCTGAGCGCAGCAGCGCGGCTGCTCTCGACCAGGGGGGCGATGGCGGCGACCTTGCCGGCGACGTCGCGGCCGCGGAAGGCGTCGGAGCGGACCACGGCCTGCTGGCCGACCTTGATCTTGTCGAGGTCGCGCTGGTCGAGCTCGGCGCGCACGCGCAGCGAGGACGTATCGCCGAGCAGCACCATCGGCTGGGTCGCCTGCGGCGAGGCGATCTCGCCGGTGCGCGCATTGACCTGCAGCACCGTGCCGTCGAGCGGCGCGCGGATGGTGAGCTTTTCCAACGTGGCGCGGGCGCCCTGCAGTTCGCTGCGGGCGACGTTGAGCTGGCCCTCGGCGCTGATCGGCAGTGGCGCATCAGCGGTGACCTTGCGCAGCTCGTCGGCCTGCTGCTCCAGCTTCGCCTGCGCGGCTGTCAGTTGCGTGCGTGCGGTGTCGACATCGGCATCGGCGCCGTGCCCGGCGCGCCGCTCGGCCACGGCCTTGTCGAGCGCAGCACGCGCGTCGAACACCGCCGCCTGCGCATCGGCGAGGCCGTCTTCGGCGCGGCGCCGGGGACCCGCGCCAGACGGCGTCGACTCCTTGTTGCGCACGCGCTTGCGCATCGCGACCTGCGCCTCGGCGCTGGCGAGCTGCGCGCGGGCCTCGGCGTCGCCGAGCCGCACCAGGGCCTGGCCGATGAACACGGTCTCGTTCGGCTTGACCAGCACCTCCTGGATCGGCCCGACCACGGGCGCGCCGAGCTTGATCAGGCCGGATGTCGGCTCGACCCGGCCAGGCGCGACGGCCAGCCAGCGTTCCTCCTGAGCATTGGCGGCGCGCGCTGTCGGTGGAATCGAGGTCGGCGTGACGGTGATAGCCAATGCGGCCGCTGCGACGAGCCCGAGCAGGTGAGCGCGTTCTGGAATTCCCGATATCATGCGTGCGAGACTTTCTTCATGGACTCGCCGCCGCTCTCCTCGCGGACGATGCGGCCGTCCTCGATGTGAATGACGCGATTGGCGAACGGCAGGATGCGCGGATCGTGCGTGACCACCAGCACCGCGCGTGAGGGATCCTTGGCGATGTCCGCGAGCAGGGTCATGATCGCATGGCCATTGGCCGTATCGAGCGCGCCGGTCGGCTCGTCGGCGAGAATGACCTGCGTCTTGCCGACGATGGCGCGGGCGATCGCGACGCGCTGCTGCTCGCCGCCCGAGAGCTCGCGCGGGAACGACCGCCTCTTCGGACCGAGGCCGACCCTGTCGAGCACCTCGCGCGCCGCCTTCTTCGCAGACCCCGCGCGTTCGCCGCGCACATCGAGCGCGAGCCGCACATTGTCCTCGGCGTTCAGCGTCGGAAACAGATGATAGGATTGGAAGATGAAGCCGATGCGCTCGCGGCGCAGCTCCGCCAGCGCCTCGGGATCGAGCCCCGCGACCGGCTGGTTGGCAACCTGCACGGCACCGCCATCCGGCGTCATCAGGCAACCCAGGATCGACAGCAGCGTCGTCTTGCCGCTGCCCGAGGGGCCCATCAGCAGCGCCAGCTCGCCGCCCTTCAGCGACAGGCTTACGCCCTTCAGTGCCTGCACCCTGCCGGCCCCCTGGCCGAGGTGATGCACGAGATCGGTGGCCTCGAGCACGGTGTCGGTCATCGCGAGAATACCAGGGTCGGGTCGATGCGCATCACCTTGAGGATCGCCGCGATCGCCGAGCCGACGCACATCGTCACCGTCAGCACGAACAGCGCGACCGTCAGCGTCGGTGTCATGATGACCGGCAGCGCCGATTCCGCGGTCGCCGCCGCCACGATCTTGCCGATCGCCGCAGCGCCGGCGAAGCCGACGATGGCGCTGAGCAGCGCCTGCCAGATGATGACGGTGTAGATGTAGCGGCTGGACGAGCCGATCGCGCGCAGGGTCGCGAACTCGTTGATGTGATCCTTGGTGCTGGAATAGAGCGTCTGCGCCACGATCACGGTGCCGACGATGAGGCCGAGCAGGGCGCCGGCGAACAGCGCGGCACCCGCGCCGGTGCCGAACAGCCAGAACGAGCGGCTGCGGCTCGCGAACTCGGCTGCGGTCAGCACCTCGACATTGGACAGGCTGTCGCGCAGCGCCCGCTGCACGGTCCAGAGGTCGGCCTCGGCCGCCAGCTTGACCACCAGATAGGACGCCTTGTTCGAGGCGATGCCGGTATAGGCGCGGGCGCGGTCGACGTCGGTGAACACGTAAGGCGTTGTCGTGAACGAGCGGATGCCTTTGGTGACAGCCATCACCTGCACCTTCTGGTCGCGGAGCTCCGCAGCCTGGCCGGCGCCGCCGATGCCGAGCCGCTCGAAATAGGTCTGGTCGATCGCGACGGCGCCGGGCACCGAGAGGTCGTCGAGCCGTCCGTCCACCACGTTCCAGGGATGCAGGCCGAGCCCGCGCAGTTCCGAGCCGACCACGAAGACCGGCGTCGTGGTGCCCTGCGGCAGCCGCCATTGTGCATAGCCGATCACCAGCGGCGTCGCCTCCGCCACTCCGGGGACCGCCAGCGCCCGGAACCGCTGCCGCTCGTCAAGCAGCGAGGGATCCTCGAAGCATTTGGTGCCGACTGGCATGATCCACAGCTCGGCCGGGGAATGGTCGATCATGGTGGTGACCATGCGGCGGAAGCCGACATAGAGGCCCATCTGCACGGTCACCAGCACGATCGAGAAGATGATGCCGATGATGGTGGCAATGAATCGAAGCCTGTCATGGAACAGGTTTCGGGACGCAAGCCTGAACTGCAACGACATGAACGAAAAACCACCCGGAGGCCCCGGCGGCATTTCAGCCGGTTACCGGGGATAAGTCCACGCTGCATCGCATGGCGCCGGCTGTGGCGCTTTGTCATTCGCGGCGGCCGTGGCGCGGGGGACACGGGGACGGGTTACATGCGGTGCTGCCCCTGCGAACGCATATGGGAGGCGACGGCGGTCCGCCATAACTGGTGTCGTCCCGGCGAACGCCGGGATCCATAACCACAGGGAGGTGTCGCTGCGCTCGGTATCGATCACGGCGGCCGACAGATGCATCACGCGGTATGGGTCCCGGCGCGAGGCCGGGACGACAGTTTGGGGTGGGAGACTGCGCGCCGGCTACTTCGCGCCGACCGCCTTCTTGCGCCAGGCGAGATGAACGGCACAGGTGCAGCCCACCGGATGGCTCGCGAGCTCGGCGGGTGCGGCGTCGTTGGCCGGAGCGGGCGAAGCGACGGCGCGCGCTGCCGCGTCCGCCTGCTGTCCACTCCTTGCCGGAATGTAGTTCAGGATCGGCGCCAGCCAGCGCTCGACCTCGGCCACCGTCATGCCCTTGCGCGCGGCGTAGTCCTCGACCTGGTCGCGCTCGATCTTGCCGACGCCGAAATAGAAGCTCTCCGGCGAGGCGAAATAGAGGCCCGACACCGACGAGCCCGGCCACATCGCAAAGCTTTCGGTCAGCCGCACGCCGGCATTCTTCTCGGCGTCGAGCAGTTCGAACAAGGTCGCCTTCTCGGTGTGGTCGGGCTGCGCCGGATAGCCGGGCGCGGGACGGATGCCGTGATACTTCTCCAGGATCAGATCGTCTGGTGAGAGCGCCTCGTCCGGAGCGTAGGCCCAGAACTCGCGGCGGACGCGGGCATGCAGCCGCTCGGCGAAAGCCTCGGCGAGGCGGTCGGCCAGCGCCTTCACCAGGATCGAGGAGTAGTCGTCATTGGCGTTCTTGAAGCGGTCGGCCACCGCGTCCTCGCCGAGACCGGTGGTGACGACGAAGCCGCCGACATAGTCCGGCACGCCGGAACCCACAGGCGCGATGAAGTCGGAGAGTGCGGCGTTGAAGCGACCCTCGCGCTTCTCGAGCTGCTGGCGCAGGGTGTGCAGGGTCGCGACCGCCGTGGTGCGGCTGTCGTCGGCATAGAGCACGATGTCGTCGCCGACCGCATTCGCCGGCCAGAAGCCGATCGCGGCGCGCGCCGTGAACCACTTCTCGGCGACGATGCGCTTCAGCATCTTCAGCGCGTCGTCATAGAGCGCCCGTGCGGCTTCGCCGACCTTGGCGTCGTCGAGGATCGCCGGGAAGCGGCCCGCGAGCTCCCAGGTCTGGAAGAACGGCGTCCAGTCGATATAGGGCACCAGCTCGGCGAGGTCGTAATCGGCGAAGGTCTTGACGCCGAGGAAGGTCGGCTTCACCGGCTTCGCCTTGGCGAAGTCGATCTTCGGCGCGTTGGCGCGGGCGTCCGCGAGCTTCAGCCGCTTCTTGTCGGCCTGGCCGCGCAGATGCGCAGCGGCGATCTTCTGATACTCGCTGCGAACCTCCGTGGCGTAGGTATCCTTGCGCTCCGGCGACAGCAGCGAGGAGGCGACGCCGACGGCGCGGCTGGCGTCGTTGACGTGAACGACCGGGCCATTCTGGTAGTTCGGATCGATCTTGACCGCAGTATGGACACGGCTCGTCGTGGCGCCGCCGATCAGGAGCGGCACGTTCAGGCCCTGGCGCTCCATCTCGGCAGCGAGATAGGCCATCTCGTCGAGCGACGGCGTGATCAGGCCGGAGAGCCCGACGATGTCGGCGTTCTCGGCCTTCGCCGTCTCGATGATCTTGGCCGCGGGCACCATGACGCCGAGGTCGATGACCTCGAAATTGTTGCACTGGAGCACGATGCCGACGATGTTCTTGCCGATGTCGTGCACGTCGCCCTTGACGGTCGCGAGCACGATCTTGCCGGCGTTGGAGCGCTCGTTGGCGCGGCCCTTGTTGGCGGCCTTCTCGGCCTCCATGAACGGCATCAGATAGGCGACCGCCTGCTTCATCACGCGCGCGGACTTCACGACCTGCGGCAGGAACATCTTGCCGTCGCCGAAGAGGTCGCCGACCACGTTCATGCCGGCCATCAGCGGGCCTTCGATGACGTCGAGCGGGCGCGTCGAGGCGGCGCGGGCTTCCTCGGTGTCCTGCTCGATGAACTCGGTGATCCCATGCACCAGCGCGTGGCTCAGGCGCTTGCCAACCGGCCATTCGCGCCAGGCGAGATCGGCCTCCTTGGTCTGCTTGCCCTGGCCACGGAATTTCTCGGCCAGCGCCAGCAGCCGCTCGGACGCGCCGGGGTCGCGGTTCAGCACGACGTCCTCGCACACCTGGCGCAGCTCGGGATCGATGTCGTCATAGACGATCATCTGGCCGGCATTGACGATGCCCATGTCCATGCCGGCCTTGATGGCGTGATACAGGAATACCGAGTGCATCGCCTCGCGCACCGGCTCATTGCCGCGGAACGAGAACGACAGATTCGAGACGCCGCCGGAAACGTGGGCATGCGGCAGGTTCTGCCGGATCCAACGTGTCGCTTCGATGAAGTCGACGCCGTAATTGTCGTGCTCCTCGATGCCGGTCGCGATCGCGAAGATGTTCGGGTCGAAGATGATGTCCTCGGGCGGGAAGCCGATCTGCTCGACCAGGATCTTGTAGGCGCGGGCGCAGATCTCGGTCTTGCGCTTGTAGGTGTCGGCCTGGCCGGTCTCGTCGAACGCCATCACGACGACAGCGGCACCATGCCGGCGCGCGATCTTCGCTTCGTGGATGAACTTCTCCTCGCCTTCCTTGAGCGAGATCGAGTTCACCACCGGCTTGCCCTGCACGCATTTCAGGCCGGCCTCGATGACGTGGAATTTCGAGGAATCGACCATCACGGGAACGCGGGCGATGTCCGGCTCGGCAGCGACGAGGTTGAGGAAGGTCCGCATCGCGGCTTCCGAATCCAGCAGGCCCTCGTCCATGTTGACGTCGATGACCTGGGCGCCGTTCTCGACTTGGTCGCGCGCGACCTGCAGCGCCGCGGTGTAATCGCCGGCGGTGATCAGTTTACGGAATTTCGCCGAGCCCGTGACGTTGGTGCGCTCGCCGACATTGACGAACGGAATGGCGGGCGTGAGTTCGAACGGCTCGAGGCCCGACAGCCGCAGCCGCGGCGCGATCTCCGGTACGGCGCGCGGCTTGTGCGGGGCGACCGCGGCGGCGATCGCGGCGATATGGTCCGGCGTGGTGCCGCAGCAGCCGCCGACGATGTTGACGAGGCCGGCGCTCGCGAACTCGCCGATCAGCCGCGCCATGTAGGCCGGCGTCTCGTCATACTGGCCGAACTCGTTGGGCAGGCCGGCATTGGGATAGGCGCAGACCAAGGTATCCGCGACGCGGCCGATGTCGGCGACATGGGCGCGCAGATCCTCGGCGCCGAGCGCGCAGTTGAAGCCGATGGTCAGCGGTTTCGCGTGGCGGACCGAATTCCAGAACGCCTCCGGCATCTGGCCCGAGAGCAGGCGGCCGGACTTGTCGGTGATGGTGCCCGAGATCATGACGGGCACGTCGACGCCGCGCTCCTCGCAGAGCTCGGCGATGGCGTACAGCGCCGCCTTGGCGTTGAGCGTGTCGAAGATGGTCTCGAGCAGCAGGATGTCGGCGCCGCCGTCCAAGAGCCCGCGCGCCTGCTCGCCATAGGCGAGCCGGAGATCGTCGAAGGTCACGGCGCGGTAGCCGGGGTTGGACACGTCAGGCGAGATCGAGGCGGTGCGGTTGGTCGGGCCCATCGCGCCGGCGACGAAGCGCTGTTTGCCGTCCTCAGCCGCAACACGCGTGGCCGCATTGCGGGCGAGCCGGGCGCCCTCGCGGTTGAGCTCGTAGATGATGTCGGACAGGTCGTAGTCGGCCTGCGCGATCGATGTCGCCGAGAAGGTGTTGGTGGCGACGATGTCGGCCCCGGCGCGCAGATATTGCGCGTGGATGTCCTCGATCGCTTCGGGCTGGGTGAGGATCAAGAGATCGTTGTTGCCGCGGAGGTCGCGATGGAAGTCCTTGAACCGCTCGCTGCGGAACGCGGCCTCGTCGAGCTGCAGCGCCTGGATCATCGTGCCCATGGCGCCGTCGAGAATCAGGATGCGCTTAGCTGCAGCGGCAAGGAAGGCGGTACGCGCTGGGGATACGGGGGCGAGCATCAGGCAGCAGCCTTGTTGGCGGACTTCGGACGGATGCCGAGCAGATGGCTGATCGCGAACACGAGGTCGGCGCGGTTCATGGTGTAGAAATGGAAGGTGTCGACGCCATGCTTGGCGAGCTTCTGCACCTGGCCCGCGGCGACGGTCGCCGCGACCAGCTTGCGGGTCTCGGGATCGTCGTCGAGACCGTCGAACTTCTCCGCGAGCCAGTGCGGCACCGTGGTGCCGGCGCGGGTGACGAAGCCGCGCGCCTGCTTGAAATTGTGCATCGGCATGATCCCTGGCACGATCGGGATGTCGATGCCGCGGGCGCGGACACGGTCGAGGTAGCGGAAGTAGAGGTCGTTGTCGAAGAACACCTGGGTGATGGCGCGGGTGGCGCCGGCGTCGACCTTGGCCTGGAGCATGTCGATGTCGGCGTCGAAGTCTCGGCTCTCGGGGTGCTTCTCCGGATAAGCGGAGACCGAGATCTCGATGTCGGGGTGGCGCTTCTTGATGCCGGCGATCAGCTCGGGCGAGGTCTGGTAGCCGTCGGCACGGGTGGAGTAGGGCGTGCCGATGCCGCCGGGCGGATCGCCGCGAAGTGCTACGATGTGGCGGACGCCGACCTCATGATAGCGGTCGACGACCTCGTCGATCTCCCGGCGCGAGGCGCCGACACAGGTGAGATGGGCCGCCGGCAGCAGCGCGGTCTCTTTCAGGATGCGCGCGATGGTGGCGTGGGTGCGCTCGCGCGTCGAGCCGCCCGCACCGTAGGTCACCGAGACGAAGCTCGGCTCCAGCGGGGCGAGGCGCTCGATCGAGGCCCACAGCGTCCGGTCCATCTCCTCGGTCTTCGGCGGAAAGAACTCGAACGAGATCTTCGGCCTGGGAATCGCGGTGTGGCCGTCGGCGATGGCGGTGGCGAGATCGGTCATGGCAACGCAGGTTCCGAATGGGGCGTAAATTTCAACTCAAGAGGGGCGTCCCCCTCGTGATGTGCCAAGATAAGGGAAGTGCGTCGCAATAGACAGCCCACCGTAAATGGGATTTAGCCCACCTGCCTGCTAATATTGCCGTTTTTGTCGCTGAACCTGGCTTGAGTGTGGGCGAAGAAATGCGAGTTATATCAAAGGGTGTCTGTGTGTCCCGGACGGCTCTCGCTGAAATATCCAGTGGGAGATGCCAGATATCATCCTGTATACAGGCGGCATGTCCCAACTTCGTTGCGGTCGATCTCTGCATTCGCGGCAGGTCACGGTCGCGGTCAGCCCATTGTGGCGCGACGCGCAGGCATTAGGTTGAGCCAATGATCCCGCTTTCCGTCCTCGACCTCTCCGTCACCACCACGGCCACCAGGCCGTCGGCGGCGTTGCGCAACAGCATCGATCTGGCCCGCCATGTCGATCAGCTCGGTTATGTCCGCTATTGGCTGGCCGAGCATCACAGCCTGCCGTCGGTGGCGAGCCCGTCGCCCGACATCATGATCGGGCAGATCGCGGCGGTGACGCAGCACATCCGCGTCGGCTCCGGCGGCGTGATGCTGCCCAACCACGCGCCGCTGGTGGTCGCCGAGCGCTTCAAGATGCTGGAGGCGCTGTTTCCCGGCCGGATCGATCTCGGTCTGGGACGCGCGCCCGGCACCGACGGCACCACGGCCTATGCGCTGCGGAGCCGGCTCGACCACCGCGAGGGCGACGACTTCCTGGAGCGGCTGCATGAGCTGATGCTGTGGGAGACCCGCGAATTTCCCGCCGGCCATCCCTACAACAACGTCGTCGCCATGCCCGACGATGCGCCGCTGCCGCCGATCTGGCTGCTCGGCTCCAGCGACTATTCGAGCGAGCTGTCGGCGCAGCTCGGCATGGGGTTTGGCTTCGCGCATCATTTCGCCAGCCACGATGCCGTCGATGCGATGCGAACCTACCGCGCGCATTTCACGCCGTCGCGCTGGCGCTCGCAGCCGCATGCGATCCTGGCGGTCGCGGTGGTGACGGCCGAGACCGACGCCGAGGCCGAGCGGCTGGCGTCGTCGATGGACCTCAACCGCCTGCGGCGCGACCGCGGCCAGTTCCTGCCGCTGCCGAGCCCCGAGGAGGCGGCGGCCACCATGTATACAGACGCCGATCGCGCCTCGATCGCGCGCAACCGCTCGCGGCTGTTCGTGGGCAGCCCGGCGACGGTGCGGGCCAAGCTCGATCCGATGATCGCGGCGAGCCAGGCCGACGAGCTGATGGTGATCACCGCGACCTTCGACCACGACGCCCGCAAGCGCTCCTACAGCCTGCTCGCCGACGCCTTCGGCCTGGAGCGGAAGGCGGCGGCTTAGTCATAACCACGTCATTCCGGAGCAAGGCCGCAGGCCTTGAATCCGGAATCTCGAGCTTGTTTGCGGTCCGTGCCGGTGTCGGCACCGCATGCCTGCCGCTCTCGCTCGCCAGCCACGACCTTGCCGCAGGCCGGCTCGTGCAGTGGGCGGATCTCGACGCGCCAGCGGTTGCGCTGTGGGCGCTGTATCCGTCGCGGCGGCTGTTGAGCGCGCGCGTCTCCGCCTTTCTCGACCATCTGAAGCAGGCGTTCCCGATGGGAACGCCGGCCGAGCTGGCGGCCTATCTGGAGCCGCGAGATGACGGTCCGATCACTCCATCCGCTCGCTGAATGTCGCGCGGAACGGGTGCGCCGGATAGACGCCGACGATGCGCAGCTCGCGGGAGAAGAACTTCAGCTCCTCCAGCGCGAAAGCGAGGCCCTTGTCGTTCGGGTGGCCGTCGACATCGGCATAGAATTGCGTGGCGAAGAAGTTGCCGTCGACCATGTAGCTTTCGAGCTTGGTCATGTTGACGCCGTTGGTGGCGAAGCCGCCGAGCGCCTTGTAGAGCGCAGCCGGCAGGTTGCGCACGCGGAACACGAAGCTCGTGACCAGCGGCCCGGAATTCTGCTCGGCCCACTGCTCCTGGCGCGCCAGCACCACGAAACGCGTCGTGTTGTGGGCTTCGTCCTCGATGTCCTCGGCGAGGATGTCGAGGCCGTAGATCTCGGCCGCCAGCCGCGAGGCGATCGCCGCGACGCTCCTGTCGCCGCGCTGGGAGACGTCGCGCGCGCTGCCCGCGGTGTCGCCGGCCACGATCGGTCGGACGCCGAGCTGGCGGATGATGCGGCGGCACTGGCCGAGCGCGTGGACGTGGCTTTCGACGGTCTTGATGTCGGCGAGCTTGGTGCCCTTCAGCGCCATCAACTGGTGGCGGACCGGCAGGAACCACTCGCCGATGATGTAGAGGCCCGAGGCCGGCAGCAGATGGTGGATGTCGGCGACGCGGCCGGCGACCGAGTTCTCGATCGGAATCATGCCGAGATCGGCCTCGCCGGAGGAGATCGCGCTGAGCGCGTCCTCGAAGGTCGCGCAGGGCATGGCCTCGGCGGTCGGATAGGCCTCGGAGATGGCGATGTGGGAATTGGCTCCCGGCTCGCCCTGGAATGCGATTTTCAAGATCTTGCTCATGTGGGGCCTTGTAGCAGCAGCTTAAGACTTGGACAGCAGCCGGCGTGCGGTTTCGAGATCGGCCGGGGTGTCGACGCCGCGGGGCACGGCGTCGACGACCATCACGTCGATGCGCATGCCGGCTTCCAGCGCCCGCAGCTGTTCCAGCTTCTCCTGCTGCTCCAGCGGGGATGGCGGCAGGCTGACGAAGCGCTCCAGCGCCGCCCGGCGGTAGGCATAGAGGCCGATGTGATGGTACCTTGGTCCGTCGCCATGCGGCGCCGTGGCCCGGGTGAAGTACAGCGCGCGCATGCGCCGCCCGCCGAGAGGCGACCCGACCGCCTTGACGACGTTCGGATTGAGGCTCTCCTCCTCGGTATGAATCTGCGCGGCAAGGGTCGCGATGTCGACCGCGGGATCCTCGAGCGGGGGCAGCACGTCGCTGATGTTCTGCGGGTCGATGGTCGGGAAGTCGCCCTGCAGGTTGACCACGATCTCGGCCTCGCGGGCCGGGTCGAGCTTGCACATGGCCTCGTAGATGCGGTCGGACCCGGAGGGATGATCCGGCCTGGTCATGACCACCTCGCCACCCGCGGCCGTGACGGCCGCAGCAATCTCGGGCGTGTCGGTTGCCACGGCCACCCGGCCGATCGCGGCCTCCTGCGCGCGGCGGAGCACCTGCACGATCATCGGCTGGCCGGCGATGTCGAGCAGCGGCTTGCCGGGCAGGCGGGTCGACGCCATGCGGGCGGGGATCAGCACGAGAATTCGGGATTTGGTCATCCGGGAACGGCAGGTCGGAGCCGGTCGCAACAGCGCGGGCCGGACTGGATGGGGACAGCAGAAGCGGCCCGCTTATACGGGTTGCCAGAGCACGGGCAAACCGATATCTCACTTCTGCCGCAGGGGGAGGCGCGACGGCTCGATTCCGCTCGATGCCTTGACGAGTCCTTATCTCGAGTCCTGGGGCGATTCGCGGTCGCGGCCTCGCGGCCTCCGACAGAACAATGAAATCCGCCCTCGGAGCCTGATTCCAAAATGGACTCCTTCGAACTGAACAAAATCATCGGCGCCGTGCTGGCTGCCTGTCTGGTCGTGCTGGTCACGAGCTTCTCCGCTGGCGCGATCTTCGCGCCGAAAATGCCGGAGAAGCCGGGTTTTGAGATCGCCGTGAAGGAGGCCGAGGGCGCCGCCAAGGGTGGCGCGGCGCCGGCTGCGGCCGAGCCGATCGAGAAGCTGCTGCAGACCGCCTCGGTCGAGAAGGGCGCTGCCGCCTCCAAGAAGTGCGCGGCCTGCCACACCTTCGCGAAGGGCGAGAAGAACGGCGTCGGCCCCAACCTCTACGGCATCGTAGGCGACAAGATCGGCGAAGGCCGCGGCTTCAACTTCTCGGCGGCGATGAAGGCCAAGGGCGGCACCTGGACGATCGACGACCTCAACAAGTTCATCGCCAATCCGAAGGGCTACATCCCGGGCACCGCGATGGGCTTCGCCGGTATCCAGAAGGACTCGGAGCGGGCCGACGTGCTGGCCTATCTGAACTCGCTGGCCGACAGCCCGGTGCCGCTGCCCACCGCAGCCAAGTGATCGGCTGCTGACCCACCAGTTTCCGACGGCCGGGCCCCAAGCCCGGCCGTTTTGCTTTGCGGGGCGAATTTCGCCGCATTTGGGACCTTTGGTCGCATCCACCTCGTTCACAACCCGGTATCATGAGGAAAAAGCAAGGTTATTGGTCGAAACCTTGCCGTATATTGGTCCCCTGAATGGAACGGGTTCGCGGGCCGGAGCACCTCGCTGAGGCCGGCGAAACCTGCCCTTGCGAATTGGGTTACGATCAGACGTTGGATCTGGGAGCAGCAGCGGCCACGGCTACCACCTGCTTCAAGCGGTCTTATTCAGAGGAAGTCTCATTTGACGATTACCCGACGACAGCTCCTGCAGAGCAGCGTGCTCGCTGCGATGACCCCGGCGCTCGGCACGGCGGCCAGCCTTGCCCCTCTCGATGCCGCAAAGGCGCAGGCCGGCGAGCAGCTGGTCTGGCGCCACGGCCTGTCGCTGTTCGGCGAGATCAAGTATCCGGCGGACTTCAAGCGCTTCGACTACGTGAATCCGGATGCGCCGAAAGGCGGCGTCGCGCGGATGATCTCGCTCGGGACGTTCGACAATTTCAACATCGTCGTGATGTATGTGAAGGGCAACATCGCGTCCGCGGCGGGGCTGGTCTACGAGACCTTGATGACGCGGTCGCAGGACGAGGTGTCGACCGAATACGGCCTGCTCGCCGAGTCGGCGGCCTATCCGGACGACTACTCCTGGGTCATCTACCGCCTGCGCAAGGAAGCGCGCTGGAACGACGGCAAGCCGGTGACGCCCGAGGACGTCATCTTCTCGCTCGAGGTCCTGAAGAAGAACAGCCCGCACTACTCATCCTACTATCGTCATGTGGTGAAGGCCGAGAAGACCGGCGATCTCGAGGTCAAGTTCACCTTCGATGGTCCGGGCAATCGCGAGCTGCCGCACATCGTCGGCGAGCTGCTGGTGCTGCCGAAGCACTGGTGGGAAGGCACCGACGCGCAGGGCCGCAAGCGCGACGTCACCGCGACCACCCTGGAGCCGCCGCTCGGGTCGAGCCCGTATCGCATCAAGGAGTTCGTGCCCGGGCGCTCGATCAAGATGGAGCGCGTCAAGGACTATTGGGGCGCCAACCTGCCGGTCCAGATCGGCCAGAACAATTTCGACGAGCTGCAGTTCGAATACTTCCGCGACAACATCGTCGCCCTCGAAGCCTTCAAGGCCGACCAGGCCGACTGGATCAACGAGAACTCGGCCAAGCAGTGGGCCACGGCCTACGACTTCCCAGCCATCAACGACAAGCGCGTGGTCAAGGACGAATTCCCGATCAGCGATTCCGGCCGGATGCAGGGCTTCGCCTTCAACCTGCGGCGTCCGCAATTCCAGGATGCGCGGCTGCGGCGCGCCTTCAACTACGCCTTCGATTTCGAGGAGATGAACAAGCAGCTGTTCTACGGCCAGTACAAGCGCATCAACAGCTACTTCGAAGGCACGGATCTGGCCTGCTCCGGGCTGCCGCAGGGCCAGGAGCTGCAGATCCTCGAGGGCCTGCGCGACAAGGTGCCGCCGGACGTGTTCACCACGGTCTACCAGGCCCCGGTGGGCGGCAATTCCGAGAACGTTCGCGCCAATCTGCGCGAGGCCACCAAGCTGCTGAAGGACGCAGGCTTCGAGATCAAGGACCGCAAGCTCGTCGATCCCGCCGGCAAGCCGGTCACGGTCGAGCTGCTGGTCCAGGACCCGTCGTCCGAGCGCATCGTGCTGTTCTACAAGCCGTCGCTGGAGCGCCTCGGCGTCGCGGTGACGGTACGCCAGGTCGACAACGTCCAGTATGAGAACCGGGTGCGCACCTTCGACTACGACATGATCATCGATGTCTGGGGGCAGTCGCTGTCGCCCGGCAACGAGCAGCGCGATTTCTGGGGCTCCAAGGCCGCCGACGAGTCCGGCTCGAAGAACACGATTGGCATCAAGAACCCCGCTGTCGACGCGCTGATCGAGAAGATCATATACGCCAAGGATCGCGCCTCTCTCGAAGCGGCAACGCATGCGCTCGACCGGGTGCTGCTGTGGAATTTCTACGTCGTTCCCCAGTTCACCTATCCATTTGCGCGTAGCGCGCGCTGGGACCGCTTCAGCCATTTCACGCCGTTCCCGAAATATGCGCGGTCCGGCTGGCCGAATCTGTGGTGGTACGACGCCGACAAGGCTGCCAAGGTGAAGCGCTCTTGAGCACGCCCCCGCATCTGTCGCGCCGTGGCGTGCTCGGGCTTGGGCTCGGCGCGCTCAGCGTCCCTCTCCTGAAGCCGGCCATGGCCGCGGAGTTCGGCGCAGACTCGCACGGCACATCGGCGTTCGGCGACCTGAAATACCCGGCCGATTTCCACCATTTCGACTACGTCAATCCGGATGCGCCGAAGGGCGGGATGTTCTCGCTGATCCCGTCGGTGCGCGCCTACAACCAGTCCTATCAGACCTTCAACTCGTTCAATGCCTACGTCCTGAAAGGTGAGGGCGCGCAGGGCATGGACATGACGTTCGCGTCGCTGATGGTGCGCGCCAGCGACGAGCCGGATGCGGTCTATGGCCTGGTCGCGAAGTCGGTCGCGATCTCGCCGGACAAGCTGACCTATCGCTTCACGCTGCGTCCCGAGGCGCGCTTTCACGACGGGTCCAAGATCACGGCCCACGACGTCGCCTTCTCGCTGAATACCTTGAAGGAGAAGGGCCATCCGCTGATCGTCGTGCAGTTGCGCGACTTCGTGAAGGCCGAGGCGCTCGACGATGCGACGGTCGTGGTGAGCTTCGTCGAGAAGCGCGCCCGCGATGTGCCGCTCTATGTCGTGACCCTGCCGATCTTCTCGAAGGCCTGGTACGCCAATCGCGCGTTCGACGAGGGGCCGCTGGATGTGCCGCTCGGCTCGGGGCCGTACAAGGTCGGCAAATACGAGATCAACCGCTATGTCGAGTTCGAGCGCGTCAAGGACTGGTGGGCCGCCGACCTGCCGGTCAGCCGCGGCCTCTACAATTTCGACATCGTGCGCTACGAGTTCTATCGCGACCGCGACGTCGCCTTCGAGGGCTTCACCGCCAAGAGCTATCTGTTCCGCGAGGAGTTCACCGCGCGCATCTGGGCGACGCGCTACGACTTCCCGGCGATCAAGGACGGCCGCGTCAAGCGCGAACTGCTGCCGGACGAGACGCCGTCGGGCGGGCAGGGCTGGTTCATCAACACCCGCCGCGACAAGTTTCGGGATCCGCGCGTCCGCCAGGCGTTGACCTACGCGTTCGATTTCGAATGGACCAACAAGACCATCATGTACGGCGCCTATGCGCGCACCGTGTCGCCGTTCCAGAATTCCGACATGGTCGCGGTCGGACCGCCGTCGGCGGAAGAGCTGAAGCTGCTCGAGCCGTTCCGCGGCCAGGTGCCTGACGATGTGTTCGGCGAGCCGTTCGTGCCGCCGGTCTCGGACGGCTCCGGCCAGGATCGCGCGCTGCTGCGCAAGGCCATGCAGCTCTTGCAGCAGGCCGGCCTGCCGGTCAAGGACGGCAAGCGACTGCTGCCGTCCGGCGAGGTGTTCGCGATCGAGTTCCTGATCGACGAGGTCTCGTTCAAGCCGCACCACGGCACCCTGATCAAGAACCTGCAGACGCTCGGCATCGACGCCGAGTTGCGCGTCGTCGACGCCGTGCAATATCGCGCGCGGGTCGAGGACTTCGACTTCGACATCGCCATTCAACGCATGTCGATGTCGCCGACCCCCGGCGACGGCCTCAGGGCTTACTTCACCTCGGACACGGCAAAGACCAAGGGCTCCTACAATCTCGCAGGGATCAGCAATCCCGCGATCGACGCGCTGGTCGCCAAGGCGATCGCCGCGGAGAGCCGCAGCGAGCTGACCTTGGCCTGCCGGGCGCTCGACCGCGTGTTCCGCGCCGGCCACTACTGGATACCGCAATGGTATCGGCAGACCCATCCGATCGCCTATTGGGATCAGTTCGACCACCCGCCGAAGCCGCCGAAATACGCCTCGGGCGTCGGCGCCCCCGACATCTGGTGGTACGATGCCGCCAAGGCCGCAAAGCTGGAGCAGGCGAAGTAGTTCATGGCCGCCTATATTGCCCGTCGCATCTTGCTGATGCTCCCGACCCTGCTCGGGATCCTCTTCATCTCCTTCGTCGTGGTGCAGTTTGCGCCGGGCGGTCCGGTGGAGCGCGTCATCGCGCAATTGACCGGCGCCGACACCGGCGGCACCTCGCGGATTTCAGGCGGCAGCGGTTCGGATTTCGGCGCGCGTCCGCCGGGACAGGTCGGATCGGGCGGCGAGCTGAACTCGAAATATCGCGGCGCCCAGGGGCTCGATCCCGCCTTCATCAAGCAGCTCGAAAAGCAGTTCGGCTTCGACAAGCCGGCGCCGGAGCGGTTCGCGCTGATGGTCTGGAACTTCGCGCGCTTCGATTTCGGCAAGAGCTATTTCCGCGACACGTCAGTGCTGCAGCTCATCAAGGAGAAGCTGCCGGTGTCGATGTCGCTCGGCCTCTGGATGACCTTGCTGACCTATTTGATCTCGATTCCCCTGGGGATCCGCAAGGCGGTGCAGGATGGCTCGCGCTTCGACGTCTGGACCTCGGCGGTGATCATCGTGGGCTACGCCATTCCGGGCTTCCTGTTCGCGATCCTGCTCATCATCCTGCTCGCCGGCGGCTCGTTCCTCAACATCTTCCCGCTGCGCGGGCTGACCTCGGATGGCTGGTCGGACTTCCCGTGGTACTGGAAGATCATCGACTATTTCTGGCATCTCACTTTGCCGCTGGTGTCGATGGCGCTCGGCGCCTTCGCGACGATGACCTTGCTGACCAAGAACTCGTTCCTCGACGAGATCCGCAAGCAATATGTCATGACCGCGCGCGCCAAGGGCTGCAGCGAGAATCAGGTGCTGTACGGCCACGTCTTCCGTAACGCCATGCTGATCGTGATCGCCGGCTTTCCGGGCACCTTCATCCACGCGTTCTTTTCCGGCTCGCTGCTGATCGAGACCATCTTCTCGCTGGATGGGCTCGGCCTGCTCTCGTTCGAGAGCATTCTCAATCGTGATTATCCCGTCGTGTTCGGCAATCTCTTCATCTTTTCGCTGCTCGGCCTCGCGATCAACCTAGTCTCGGACCTGACCTACATGTGGATCGATCCGCGGATCGACTTCGAGGCGCGGGAGGTCTGATGACGATCACAGCCCCCCCTCCGGTCGAGACCACGGTGCAGGCTCCGCTCGGCGAGGCTGTGCCGCCGACGCGGCATCGTTTCCGGCCGTCGCCGCTGAATCAGCGCCGCTGGCAGAACTTCAAGGCCAACCGCCGCGGCTACTGGTCGCTGTGGCTGTTCCTGTTTCTGTTCGTCGTCTCGCTGTTCGCCGAGCTGATCGCCAACGACCGGCCGTTCCTGATCAAGTTCGACGGCCACCTTTACTTCCCGGCGTTCGTCACCTATCCGGAAACGGCATTCGGCGGCGACTTCGAGACCGCCGCGGACTATCGCGATCCGTATTTGCAGAAGCTGATTGCGGACAAGGGCGGCACGGTGATCTGGCCGCTGGTCCGCTACTCCTACGCCACGCACAATCTCGATCTGCCGACGCCGGCGCCATCGCCGCCGACCTGGATGCTGACGGAGGCACAGTGCAAACCCGTGGTCGAGAAGAAGGGGCTGAAGAGCTGCCGGGATCTCGAATACAACTGGCTCGGCACCGACGACCAGGGCCGCGACGTCGTCGCACGGCTGATCTACGGCTTCCGCATCTCGGTGTTGTTCGGCCTGTCGCTGACGTTCTTCTCCTCGATCATCGGCATCGCCGCCGGCGGCGTGCAGGGCTATTTCGGCGGCTGGGTCGATCTTCTGTTCCAGCGCTTCATCGAGATCTGGAACGCCATTCCCTATCTCTATCTGCTCCTGATCCTGTCCGCGGTGCTGGTGCCCGGCTTCTTCACGCTGCTCGGGATCATGCTGCTGTTCTCATGGGTCTCGCTGGTCGGCCTGGTGCGGGCTGAATTCCTGCGCGGCCGCAATTTCGAGTACATCCAGGCGGCGCGCGCGCTCGGCGTCTCCAATGCCGTCATCATGGTCCGCCATCTCCTGCCGAACGCGATGGTCGCAACCATGACGTTCCTGCCCTTCATCGTGTCGAGCTCGGTGATGACCTTGACCGCGCTCGACTTCCTCGGCTTCGGCCTGCCGCCGGGATCGCCGTCGCTGGGCGAGATGCTGTCGCAGGCCAAGTCCAACGTGCAGGCGCCGTGGCTCGGTCTCACCGGCTTCTTCTCCGTCGCGATCATGCTGTCGCTGCTGATCTTCATCGGCGAGGCCGTGCGCGACGCGTTCGATCCGCGCAAGACGTTCAGGTGACCGACATGGATGCGATCAGCCAGCCGCTGCTCTCGGTCAGCGATCTCTCGGTGGCCTTTCATCAGCAGGGCCGCCTGTCGACCGCCGTCGACCATGTCTCGTTCGAGATCAAGCGCGGCGAGTGCGTCGCCCTGGTCGGCGAGTCCGGCTCCGGCAAGTCGGTCAGCGCGCTGTCGGTGCTGAAGCTGCTGCCCTATCCGGTCGCCTCGCATCCGTCGGGCAGCATCCACTTCAAGGGCCGCGATCTCCTGCCGTTGTCCGAACGCGAGATGCGCGAGATCCGCGGCAGCGACATCTCCATCATCTTCCAGGAGCCGATGACCTCGCTCAATCCGCTGCACACGATCGAGCGGCAGATCGGCGAGATCCTGCAACTGCATCGGCCGATCTCGAACAGTGCGGCGCGGACGCGCACGCTCGAGCTCTTGACCCAGGTCGGCATTCCCGAGCCGGAGACGCGGCTCGGCAGCTATCCGCATCAGCTCTCCGGCGGCCAGCGCCAGCGCGTGATGATCGCGATGGCGCTCGCCAACGAGCCGGCTCTGCTGATCGCCGACGAGCCGACCACCGCGCTCGACGTCACCGTGCAGGCGCAGATCCTGGCGCTGCTCGCCGATATCCGGGCACGCCTCGGCATGAGCCTTCTGTTCATCACCCACGATCTCGGCATCGTCCGCCGCATCGCCGATCGGGTCTGCGTCATGAACGGCGGCAAGATCGTCGAGCAGGGCCCGGTCGAGCAGGTGTTCACCGCGCCGGCTCATCCCTACACCAAGGCGCTGCTCGCCGCCGAGCCGAAGCCGGACCCGGCGCCGCCGCGACCCGATTCGCCGGTGGTCATGCAGGCCAAGGATCTCAAGGTCTGGTTTCCGATCAAGCGCGGCTTTTTTCGCTCGACCGTCGGTCACATCAAGGCCGTGGACGGCGTCAGCCTTGCCGTGCGCAAGGGCGAGACGCTCGGCGTCGTCGGCGAATCCGGCTCGGGCAAGACCACGCTCGGGCTGGCGCTGCTGCGGCTGATTTCCTCCGACGGCCTCATCGTCTTCCTCGGGAAGGAGCTGCAGGGGCTGTCCTTCAAGGAGGTCCGCCCGTTCCGCCGCGACATGCAGATCGTGTTTCAGGATCCGTTCGGCGCCTTGAGCCCGCGCATGTCGGTCGGCGACATCATCGCCGAGGGACTGAGCGTGCATCAGCCGAAACTGACGGATGAGGAGCGCGAGGCCAAGGTCGTCAAGGCGCTCAAGGAGGTCGGGCTCGATCCGGAGACGCGCTTCCGCTATCCGCACGAATTCTCCGGCGGCCAGCGCCAGCGCATCTCGGTGGCCCGCGCGGTCGTGCTCGAGCCGAGCTTCGTCGTGCTGGACGAGCCGACCTCGGCGCTCGACATGCTGTTCCAGTCGCAGATGGTCGATCTCCTGCGCGATCTGCAGCGCAAACGCGAGCTGACCTACATGTTCATCTCGCACGATCTGCGCGTGGTCGCCGCCCTCGCCTCCCATCTGATCGTGATGCGCAACGGCAGGGTCGTGGAGGAGGGGCCGGCGGTCGAGCTGTTCAAGGCGCCGAAGACCGACTACACCCTCGCGCTGTTCGCAGCGGCGTTCAGGAACGAGACGGCGGGGAATGGGACGGTGACGAGCTAGATGTCGCTTGTCGGCAGCCACTCTGCTGCAACTAATGGCGCGAATCCGGAGAGCGTGCCGTGACTGATGCTCCAGGACGTCCAGAATGGATTTCTGGAACCACGCATAAGGATTGGCTGCGTGACGGCTATCGCGTCACCGAAGAACAATGGGCTGATCTCGATTGGAATCGCGCCTGGGTCGATATGGGTCCGTCGCCGGCAGGCAACCTTGGCCCCTACTAGCACGTCCCGCTCAAGAGCGGAGAGACCGTGCACCGGCTCTATCCGAGGCTCCTGCCGCACCAGTCCAGCCCACCATGCGCGGTTTCCTCCTTTGGAGGCTTTCGGACGCCGGCCGCCCGAATGTGCCGCGCCGTCAATCATGCGGCCGGCATCCGAAGCCCTTCACAGCAGCGGACTCGCGCGCTGCACAAATCGAGACCTCGGGCGTCGATGCATATCTTCGCTATCGGAGCGTACTACTGGCGAGCCTGCTGAATTTTGGCCTTCAGCGTGGCAAGTCCGACCGCGCCGACGATGACATTGCCGCCGATGACATAGCTCGGCGTCCCGTTCAATCCCAACTTCTGCGCAAGATTGCCGCTCTCATCGAGGCTTTGGCGCACCTCCACGCTGTCCATGTCCTTTTCAAGCTGAGCAACGTTGAGACCGATCGTCTGCGCGATGGCCAACGCGCGCGCCTTGTCGGCGGGTCCGCTGCTTTGGAGAAGCCGCTGATGAAAGTCGAGGTATTTCGTGCCCGTCGGGTCTTGCATGCGTACCGCTACCGCGACGCGCGCCGCCTCCAGCGAACCGGGGCCGAGGATCGGAAATTCCTTGAGCACGATCTTGAGCTTGGGGTCGCTCTTCAACAATTCGAGTATATCGCCGAGCGCACGCTTGCAGTAGCCGCAGCTGTAATCGAAGAACTCGACCAGGGTGACATCACCCAGCGGGTTGCCGAGCGTGACCTGGTGCGCTGACGCGAACAAGGCCGGCGCATTTTGCTTGACCAGTGCAGTCTTGTCGGAACCGGGCGCTGCCGCCGGCGTCGCGGCTTGCCGCTTCTTGATCAGGTCGGAGATGGCCTGTTGCACGGCCTCGGGGTGCTTGGCGAGGTAGTCCTTCACGACCTGCTCGATTTCTTCGGGATGGGTCGCTATATAGTCCTTGACGATCGCCTCGATGTCGCTGCGCGAACTCTCCGCTCGGCCGGGCTGCACGCAAAGCAAAGACAGCGTGAAGACGGCAGCCGCCGTGGCAACGCTACGGATCAAGTTGGTCATCGGTCATCCTCCATATGGCTGCCGACTTCCGCAGTTGGCGTGCAGTAATGATTTGCGAATTCGTGTCCTCGTGCATCGCTGCTTCCTTCATCGTCGCGGCATCATCATGCCGGGCGGGGGGACCGGTCTGAACCCCGGCATGCGCGGCGCAAATCGGCCGGCCGGCCGGCAGCGCGCGCCAAGCGGCCCCGGAATCCAACCGGGGGGGCAGACGATCGGGCGACCGACATCCGGCGCCCGCCGGTCCCGCGTCACCCCCGGCTTGCGTGCCACGCACACGCCGTCGGCATTGCGCCGCTCACCAGGTTGGCACGTCGTCGGCAGCTTCGGAATCACGGGGACGACCGTGGTGGACTTCTTCTCGATCTTCTTGGAGCACTGGCTTCGATCCTTTGGGTCGACCGGGGCCGCGCAGCACTCGCCGCTCGTCGTCAGATTCGCGGGCAAGCAGCATTTGCTATTCGCAGTCGGCACGAAGCCCGAGGCGCAACACTGTGAAAGTCTCGGCAGCCAGTGCAGCGGTATGCATAGCGTGCCGTCGGGGCTCGCAATCTGGCCGGCCGGGCAGCACTGTCCCTTCGACGTCGCCTGGCTCTTGAGACAGCACTTGCCGGCGATCTTCACATAGCCGGGCGCACAGCAGCTGGGGCATTTCCAGTCCGGAATTTTCGGCTTCAACGGATCGCACACGCCGTTCACCACGGTCGTCCCGCAGCAAAGTTGTTGGCCAATCGGGCCGGAATAGATCTGGCTGTTCTCGCAGCATTCATTGTTCGGGCCGATCGCCGTCTGGTTGACGCCGCACATCGGCTTGGCGATATCAGTCGACGGATTGTTGTTCGAACAGATGCCCCCCGGCTGCAGGTCTTTGGGCGAGCAGCATTGGCCATTGACCAGAACATTGGGCGGGGCGCAGCTCGACGCGCAACTCTTGGTCTTGATGATCCAGATCTGATTGGGCGGACAAACCGATCCGTCCGGACCGCAGACATGGGTCTTGCAGGTCAGCAGACCCGGCGGCCTCGGCATGCCGGCGGGAGGCGGCGCGCCGGCTGGACGCGGCGCCAGCCGTATCCGTGCGGCTTCCCTTGTACACGCGCGCAAGATGGCGATATCTCCCATGTGCCCGCGAGCTGATAGATCGGGCGGCGCGTCGGCATAGTCGATGAAGTAACTGAGCAGCGGTGGCTCATCGCCGCGGCGGATGCGCCAGATCGGATTCCCCTGCAGTCCGTCGATCGCAAGCGCGTCGTTCTGGCCGAGTTGAGCCACGAGCTTGGGATCGGTGGCGTGGCGCAATTGTTCGCCGGTGGTCCAGACGAAGCCGCCGCAGGAGGCCGGATTCATGGTCCCGCCCATGTCGTAGCTGTAGCCGATCGCGACGCCGCCATTGCCATTGCGGAAACGTTCGGGGAATCCCACCGCATATTCGTCCGGCAAGGGCTGCCAGATCGGCTGCTTGATCTCAGTGACACCGATCAGCGTATAGCGCAGCACGCGGCCGATCGACGGCGCTGACAAGGCCTCGAAATCCTGCGCCCCGGTCGGCGCCGGCCGCTCGGCCAAAAACATCCGTCCCTCATCGTCGAACGTAATCCTGGAGATCTCGGTGGGACCGGCGGCGGACGGCGCGACGACTTCGATTCTGGCGTCCGCACCGAACGAGCCGTTCGCGTTGAGCCCGACCGACCACACCCGCAAGCCCTCGGCGACCGCGTAGTAGAGCCGGCGGTCGCGAATGGCGAGGCCGAACACTCGCCGATCCGGTGCCGCGTAGCCCCAGCTCTCGGGCTGCGCGCTGTCGAATTGAGGATTCGTAATATCGACGCCTGGCCCGGCCGGCGCCGGCGTCGTCGGAAGTCCCGCGGCTGCGTTGCCGGCGACGCCGTGATCATAGACACCGAGGTCGACGCCGTTCGGGCCGAAGCGATGGATCAGCCCGGTCTCACGGTCGGCGACGAACAGAGACTTGGTCGCCGGATCATAGGCCAATCCCCCGAGCGCCGCGCCCGAATTGGCCTTGTCGCCCGTGGTGACATTCGCGAACAGCGTCACCGCGCCGGTGGCGCCATTGATCTTCCAGATCGATCCCGGGCCGCCGCCCGGACCCCATTGTGCCGGCATGAAGGTCGCGCCGTTAGTCCCGAGCCTGACATGTTGCGGTCGACCTTCAGGTCCCGGCGCGACGATCGAGAGACCATAGGCGGATGTCGCCGCGACGTAAATGTTGGCGGGGGAATTGTCGTCCAGAGCGACGCCAAACACCTGCCCGATCGACTTCGCGCTGACGGTGAACGGCTTCGGCGCACCGACCAATTGCGCCTGGGGCGGACCGCCCATGCGTCTTAGATCGACGATGCGCAGCGACGGCCCTCCAGGATCGATGATGGTCCGAACGTCGGGATCCTGACCGGGCTCGATCTCGAACGGGCGAATAGCCCCGGAGAATCCGGTGACTGCAGCATCGCCGGGGGTGTAAACGCCGGGCGGCGTTTGCGCCGACGCGGGCCCCCCGAGTGCGAGAGGTAGGATCAGCAGCCAAGCGAGGCGCCGCATCGCACGGACGGCGGCTGTCAAGGACGTCTGTCGGCCAAGCTCAATCATGTCGGTCCGCCTCATTTCGGCTGCTTGGGCCGCGGCTCGCAGGAGCCGGTCTTGACGTTGGGCACGGTGTCCGGCGGGCAACATTCTCCACAATTGGTCATCTGCGCGGGATTGCAGCAGCTTCCGTCAAAGGCCATTCCCTGGCTCTTGTCGGAGCAGGGCGTGACACAGGGGCTGTTCTTGTCGCCGCCGAGTCTTGTCTGTCCGGCCGGGCAGGCCGCGGGCGGACACATGCCGTAGGGCGCAAAGCCGAAAACCGCCACCTGGTTGGTGTCGTCGCACAGGCACTCGGAGAGCCCGTCCGACTTCAACGCGCCGGGATGGGTGTCCTTCGGGCAATCGCACGAGAACACGTACTTGCTATCGCCGGATCCGGGGTTGGGGACCTGTTGCCAGTGCGGCACCATCGGTTTCGGACAGGTGCAGTAACTGCTCCCTGTGTGGCAGGCATAGGCGCCGGGATCCGTGACCACCAGCGTCCCGTCGCCGGTTTCCACCATGCCCACGCCATATCGATCGTATTGATCCTGATAGACGCCTTTGCTGGAAGGGCTGAAGATCGAGCCGGGACCGCCGATGCCTTGACATTCCGGGTACCTCCACCACTCCATGTAATGTACTTTTTCGCACGTCGCGTTGATCGCGGCGCATGTGGCTTGAACAGGCGGAAGGACCTCGCAATCGCCGCAGGACTGCATGCCAAGCTTTTCCTGCCCCCAGCACAGCGCCTCCTGAAGACATGAGCCGACTTCGGAACCCAATCCAACGGTGCTCTGCTCGCTCTTGCAGGCGCATTTCACGACGTCTGCGGCCGCGCCAACGGCTGCGAGCTCCTTGGAAAGATCGCCGAGAACATTTTCTGCGATCGCGTTGCCAAAGATCGTGTTCAGCTTGCTGACGACTTGGTCGGCGTTGCCCTGCGCCTCTGCGCAGAATTGATTGACCAGGGCTTGCCCTTTCCCCGTGTCCGACCCTGACAAGGCGACGCCGCTGAGTGCTGCGGTCAGTGCAATCGCTGCGTAGCGGCTTGCGTCATTCTCATAGACCGACTTGCACACATATGCGGCGGACAGCGTCCCGATAAAGGCATCCGCGATGTCTTCTGGACTGCAGCCGGCCCGCGCCGGCGACGCCAGCAGAATCATCGCGGCGACGATGGCCGCTCCTTGAACCCGCCAGCGTCCTGCGCGCCCCATGATCCGCCCCTCTGTCGCATCAACGTGGCCGTTCTTCTCAACGTGGCCGTTCTTCTCAATTCCAGCCTTGCGCTAGATCAACAGAGGCGACGGCAGCCGCGCCATCAACCGACTGCGCCAACCAGCGCCATCAGGATCGACACCTCGTGACCGCACAACCGCCATTCTGCAAAGCTGTTCGTCGTGCCCGCCGCTCATCGACCGGCCACGGTGGAATGCGCCTCCGCACCAGTCCTGCCCACCCATGCGCGGTTTCCTCCCTTGGAGGCTTTCGGACGCCGGCCGTCCGAATATGCCGCGCCGTCAATCATGCGGCCGGCATCCGAAACCCTTCACAAAAACGGCAATCGTCTGCCGGGCACGAATCTGTCGCTATACTCTCGAGATCGGGCGAATTGCCAAAAACGCCGGCAGTCAGAATCTCAGTTCTCTTGGGCTGCGGCGAGAACCCGCGCGATTGCGGGTGATTTGGCCGACGGGCGCGGTCCGCGAACGCCTGTCCAGTCCTCTCGCGAAAAATATTCATCTTTCTCTTTTTCGGAAATCGTGCATACTCCGCCCCGTCCTGCCCCACGAGAGGGACGTACGCGTCGTCACGGACGTCGGGTGCGGGATGCGATGGCCGCGATGATGTTGCAGTGTGCATTAGCGCACCGACGAACGGTGTCATGCGGACGGCGAAGTCGTGTGGTCCTGGCGCCCCGATGCTGGCGTCAAGGTCGCGGGAGCCGATGAGGCCTGCGGCCGACAGGGGCAAGAAAGCCGGTCCCTGGGGAGATCACGAAGTAAGTCGCAAAACATCGCGCAGGGAAGGCCGGATGTTCGGCCCGTACCTGTGGTGACTACCGCGTGCTTGTTGCACGCAACCATGGGTGCGGTCGGCACCCGGCCTTCCCTGCGCCCTCTCATGTTTTCGAGGGCGGATGATTGCGCAAAGCTCGGGCCCATGAGGCCGCGAGAATGCCGACGCTCGTCCTCATGCTGTTTGAGATGTGAAGCTTGATGACGGCTTGATGCACGGCCTGATGAGAGCCGCTGCATACTCCGATGCTCGCTGCCTGATCATGGCACGTCGTCATTGCGAGCGCGGCGAAGCAATCCAGACTGCCGCCGCTGAGAGATCCAGGGTCGCTTCGCTACGCTCGCAATGACGGAGGAGAGAGATTGTCTCTCTCTGTGCTCATGTGCGCGCGTGCGCCACGGGCAGCGAACGAGTCGCGATATTTGTCGTTCGTAGAGTGGGCAAAGGCGCATGGCGAGCTGGCTGCGCCAAGCGCATCTGTTGCGTGGCGCCGTGCCCACCGTTCGAACCACGCGCTCGTATCTATGACGGTAGGCACGTCACGATCCGCGACGCTGGCGCGTCGCCGATCGCACCTTTGCCCACCCTACGATTTCAATCGAGCCGCTTGATCGCGAGCACGTCGCTGCCGCCGGCCTGGATGCGCGCGATTGCGCCGCGCGTCGGCTCGATCCGCGTAGCCATATGAAAGGCGTTGGCGTGGACGATCGTGTCGGCATCGCGCACGATCGCGACGTGCCCCTTCCAGAAGATGAGATCGCCGCGACGAAGCTGCGCACGTTCTTGGTCATCGAGCACGCGCCCGAGCGCTGCGAGCTGCATGTCGCTGTCGCGCGGGCACTCCATACCTGCAGCATTCAGCGCGACCTGCACCAGGCCGGAGCAGTCGATGCCGAGGCTGCTCTTGCCGCCCCACAGATAGGGCGTACCGACGAAGCGCTCCGCGACGGCAACATAGTCGTGCTCGATCGCATCCAGCGACGTGACGTGCTGTTGCGGGACGAACCAGCCCTCCGCCGTCACCACGAAGCTGGCCTCCTCGCGCGTCACGGCGATGGTCGATCCCATGAGCAGCGTCTCGACCGGCGGCAGCTTGATCGACGGACCGGGGAACGCGAAGCTGCGCAGCGCGCTGATCTTGTGCGTCGGCGCCGCAGCGGGCGCCGCCAGCGCAGACTCCGGCAGCCAGCCGACATAGCCGTCGGCCGCGAGCTGGCCCCAGGCCCAGCCCTCGCCGTTGCGATCATAGATCGTGATGCGCTCGCCCCTCAACGCTTGCGTCGCCAGCTCGGCGCCGGAGAACGGCTGCTGACGTAGCGGCGCGATGGAATCGACGACCACCAACATCTCGCCCTCGACGAAGCGCGCGGCCGTCACCTGGCCTTCGAGATGCTTCGCAGCGATGTCGCCGCGCGCAGGCGTGAGGCGCGGATCAGCCATAGCGCTCGCTCAGGAGCTTGTAGAGCGCACGCGCCGCTTGGCATTCGCCGCCCTCGGGCCGGCCCGGCTTGGCGGACGGCGTCCAGGCGAAGATGTCGAGATGCAGCCAGCTCTTCGCGTGCTCGACGAAGCGCTGCAGGAACAGCGCGCAGGTGATCGAGCCGGCGAAGCCGCCCGAGGGCGCGTTGTTGATGGTCGCGACCTTGGAGTCGAGCCAGCTGTCATAGGGCGCCCATAGCGGCATCCGCCACAGCGGATCGTTCTCGGCGGCCGCGCAGCGCGCGACGTCGGCGGCGAGCGCCTCGTCCTGGGTGTAGAACGGCGGCAAATCGGGACCGAGCGCGACGCGCGCGGCGCCGGTCAGCGTGCCCATGTCGATCAGCAGGTCCGGCTTGTCCTCATCGGCCAGCGCCAGCGCATCGGCGAGGACCAGCCGGCCCTCGGCATCGGTATTGCCGATCTCGACCGTGATGCCCTTGCGCGAGGGAAACACGTCGAGCGGACGGAAGGCGTTGCCGGCGACCGCGTTCTCGACCGCTGGAATCAGCACGCGCAGATGCAGCTTGAGCTTGGCATCCATCACCATCCGCGCCAGCGCCAGCACGTTGGCGGCGCCGCCCATGTCCTTCTTCATCAGGAGCATGCTGCTCGACGGCTTCAGGTCGAGCCCGCCGGTGTCGAAGCAGACGCCCTTGCCGACCAGGGTCACCTTGGGATGCGATGGATCGCCCCAGACGAGCTCGATCAGGCGCGGCGCGCGGGTCGAGGCGCGGCCAACGGCGTGGATCAGCGGATGGTTCTGGCGCAGCAGATCGTCGCCGACGATGCTGGTGAAGCGGGCGCCGAAGCGGTCGGCGAGCTGCTTTGCAGCGGCCTCGAGCTCCTCGGGCCCCATGTCGTTGGACGGCGTGTTGACGAGGTCGCGCGCCAATGTCGCCGCGTCGGCAAGTCGGTTCAGCTCGGCGGCGTCGACGCCATCCGGCGGAACGAGGCGAACCTCCGGCGTCTCGGTCTTGCGGTAGCGGCCGAAGCGGTAGCTGCCGAGCGCGAAGGCGAGCGCGGCGAGCCGTGCATCATGCGGCGCATTGGCGAAGCGGTAGGTACCGGCGGGCAGCAGGCCGGGCAGGGCGCCCGGCCGGAACAGGTCACGGTGCTTGGCGTCGTCGTCCTCGATGCCGAACAGGACCTGCGCGATGCGGCCGTCCGCGGCGGGCAGCGCCAGATAGCTGCCGGGCTTGGCGGTGTAGACGTTGGCCTCGGCGAAGTTGCGCGCTTCAGTGGACAAGCCGTCCTTGATCCCCGGCCAGCTCGCCTTCGTTACGAAGGTGATCGGGATGGCGGACGTTGTGGAGGCGGTCTCGAACATCGACGGCATGCCTAATGGTTCCCTAACTGGCGCGCGGCAGCCAGACTTCGCAGAGTTTGAAGGCCGCTGCAATCGCGCCGGCCGCATCGCCTGCAAGCCGACGCAAATGTGACGGCTGCGCCTGGAACACGCCATTAACCGGCTGTTAGCGTTAACAGTTTATTGCTGGCGCGTTCAATTCGCCCGTCCGAGTCCAAGTGACATGCGTCAAGCGCCTCCCATTCCCCGGCTCCTCGCGTCCGTTGCCCTCGCCGCGCTTGTCGCTGCGGGCCTCGGCGGCTGCCAGACCATGTCCGACGTCACGGGCTCGCTGCGCAGCCGGGCCGAGCCGCCGCCGCCCGCGACCCCGCAGCGCGCGGTCGAGGTCTATGGCGAGCGCTATCGCGCCAACCCGAAGGATGCGGCCATCGCGCTCGCCTATGGCCAGGCGCTGCGCAACAACGGCCAGCGCGAGCAGGCGGTCGCCGTGCTCGAGCAGGCCACGCTCGCCAACGCCGGCAACAAGACCGTGCTCGCGGCCTACGGACGGGCGCTCGCCGACAACGGCAATTTCAAGCTGGCGTTCGACGTGCTGTCGCGCGCGCACTCGCCCGACAATCCCGATTGGAAGCTGCTGTCGGTGCAGGGCACCGTCTTGGACCAGATGGGCCGCCACGACGAGGCGCGGCGCTATTACGACAGCGCGCTGAAGATCGTGCCGGGCGAGCCCTCGGTGCTGTCCAATCTCGGCCTGTCCTACATGCTGACGCGGGAGCTGCCGAAGGCCGAGGAGGTGCTGCGCCAGGCCTACGGCTCGCAGCGGGCGGACGCGCGGGTGCGCCAGAACCTCGCGCTCGTCGTCGGCCTGCAGGGACGCTTCGCGGAGGCTGAGCAGATCGCACGGGCCGACCTGCCGCCGGACGAGGCCGCCGCCAACGTCGCCTATCTCAAGCAGATGATTCAGGGGCAGAGCCAGGGCAAAGGCAAGGCGCGCAACGCGGCGCCGATGGCCGCGCTCAACCAGCCGGACTGACGGCGTGCCCTATCGTGTCGCGCCTGTGAGCAGGCGGCGGCATGTGTCGACGAACACTTCGGCGCCGGTGACGATGTCGGAGTCGGCGGTATTCTCGGTCCAGTGATGGCTGATGCCGCCGATCGACGGCACGAACAGCATGCCGGCCGGCATGATGGTGGCCAACACCTGCGCGTCGTGCCCGGCGCCGCTCGGCATCCGCAACGACTTGCCGCCGGCGAGAACGCGGCAGGCGGCCTCGATCGCATCCTGGAACGTGCCGTCCATCATGGCCGGTGCACCGGTGCGGATGCGCTCGACCCGGACCTGACAGGGACCTGCCACGGAGCTCTGCGCGGCCATCTCACGCAGCAGCTCTTCGAGCCGCTCGACCACCGCGGCATTGTCATCGCGGATCTGGAACAGCATCTCCGCGCACCCGGGGATGATGCTCGGTGCCCCCGGATCAAGCGTGATCCGTCCCGTGGTCCAGACCGTGCGCGGGCCGCAGGCGGCTGGAAAGCGTGCGTCGATGGCGACGCAGAATTTGGCGAGCGCGAGCCCGGCATCCTTGCGCACCGCCATCCGCGTCGTGCCGGCATGGTTCTGCTCGCCGGTGAAGGTGATGCGGTATTGCCAGATGCCGACGATCGAGGTGACGACGCCGATCTTGAGCTCGCTCGCCTCGAGCGTGTCGCCCTGCTCGATATGGGCTTCGAGATAGCCGATGTGCCGGCCGCGCTCGGCGTGCAGGCGCTGCCGCCCGGCGAGACCCATCTCGGCCAGCGCCTCGCGCATCGTGCGCGGGCTGCTGCGGTCGCGGGCAGCATCGATGTCGGCCTCGCTGACGTCGCCGACATACGAGCGGCTGCCGAGCATGCTGCCGAAGTGACCCTCCTCGTCGCACCAGGAGGCGACCTCCACCGCACCGTCGATGGACGGATCGGGATTGAGCACGCGCGCCGCCTCCAGTGCGTAGACGACGCCGAGCGGACCGTCCAGCCAGCCGGCCTTGTTCTGGCTCTCGAGATGCGATCCGGCCAGAAGCTTGCGTCCCGGCTTGGCGCTGGTGCCGAGCACATTGCCGATGCCGTCGATATCAGGCGTCAGCTGCGCGTCGGGCAGGCGCTCGGCGAGCCACGCCAGCGACTGACGATGGGCTTCAGAGAACGTCGGCCGGTGCACGCCGGTCTTGTAGGTGCCGAAGGCACGCAGCGCGTTCAGATCGGCCAGAACGCGGGCGCCATCGGCGCGGTGGAGCTTGTCGGACATCAGGCGGAGACCTCGATCATGCTCCGCCTAGCTTCCAGGGTAGAGCCGCGACCGCAAGCGAAATTTCTCGCGAGCGGTCTACGTCTACTGCATGGCCGCGACCTTGATGCCGGTCGGTCCCAGAATGACCACGAACAGCACCGGCAGGAAGAACAGGATCATCGGCACCGTCAGCTTCGGCGGCAGCGCCGCGGCCTTCTTCTCGGCCTCGTTCATGCGCATGTCGCGATTTTCCTGCGCCATCACGCGCAGCGACTGCCCAAGCGGCGTGCCGTATCGCTCCGATTGCTGGAGCGCGAGACAGACCGACTTCACGCCCTCCAGGCCGGTGCGGCGGGCGAGGTTCTCATAGGCGACCTTGCGGTCCTGCAGGTAGGAGAGCTCGGCGGTGGTCAGCGTGAACTCCTCCGACAACGCGATCGACTGGCTCGAGATCTCGATCGCCACGCGGCGGAAGGCGGCCTCGATCGACATGCCGGACTCGATGCAGATCAGCAGCAGGTCGAGCGCGTCGGGAAACGCGCGCTTGATCGACAGCTGCCGCTTGGAAATCGCGTTGCTGAGGAACAGCATCGGAGCCTGCAGGCCGAGATAGGCCATGCCGACGCAGATGCCGATCTTGACCGGCATCGATTTCTGCAGATGCGCGATCACGAAGACGTACAGCACGGAACCGACGAACAGCACCAGCGGCGTCACCAGGCGCGCGAACAGGAAGGTGATGTAGGGCGCCTGGCCGCGGTAGCCCGCCATGATGAGCTTCTCGCGGGCCGCTTCCTGGGCGAGCCATTTGGTGAGGTTGAAATCCTCCACGACACGAGAGATGAGCTGCTTCGGCGTCTGCCGCAGCGAGACCTTCTCGCCGGCGTTCAACCGCTCGCGCTCGCGCTGCTTGATCCGCTCGCGTTCGCTGGCGACCGCCTTCATGCGCTTGTTCAGGTTCTCGCCTGCGAACAGCGGCATGATCAGCGTATAGACAGTGGCCGTCGCCGCGATGGCGGCGAAGAACATCGTCATGAAGTGCGGGTCGTGCAGCTTGGAGACCAGAATGTCGACCATGGTCCACCTCAGAAATCGAAATTGATCATCTTCTTCATGACCAGGATGCCCATCGACATCCAGATCACGCAGCCGACCAGCATCAGCTGGCCGGTCGGATGGGTCCAGAGCAACGAGATGTAGTCGGGCGTGCTCAGATAGACCAGCAGCATCACGATCGGCGGCAGCGATCCGATGATGCCCGCGGACGCCTTGGCCTCCATCGACATCGCCTGGATCTTCTCGCTCATCTTCTTGCGGTCGCGCAGCACCTTCGAGAGGTTGCCGAGTGCCTCGGAGAGATTACCGCCCGACTTCTGCTGGATCGCGATGACGATGCCGAAGAAGTTGGCTTCGGGAAGCGGCATCCGTTCATAGAGCCGCGCACAAGCCTCGCCGAGCGGCATGCCGATCGCCTGGGTCTCGATGATCCCGAGGAACTCGCTGCGCAAAGGCTCTGGCGCGTCGGCGGCGACGACCTTGATGGATTCGAACAGCGGCAGGCCCGCCTTGATGCCGCGCACGATCACGTCGACGGCGTCCGGCAATGCCGCCAGGAATTTCTTCTCGCGCCGCTTCTTGAGGTAGCCGAGGATCCAACGCGGCAGACCGAGACCGGCGGCGAAGCCGAGCCCGAGCGCGCCGAGCGGGCCGCCACCGGCGAAGAAGGCGACCGCGCAGACGACGAAGCCGAGGACGCCGGAAATGATCCAGAATTTCTGCACGGTCCAGTCGAGTCCTGCCTGCGAAATCCGCATGTTCAGCGGGACTTTGCTCTGCTTCTGGGCCTTCGCCTCGAGATCCTTCAGCGACGACTCGACCTGCTCGCGGCGCGAGCGTTGGCTGCGTTCGGCCTGTCGGACCACCGGCTCGGACTTGGCGACGGTGCTGCGCCGCTGCTCGGCCTTCCGCTCACCCGACAGCAGGGGATAAAGGAACACCCAGGCGATGCCGCCGATCGCGGTGGCGGCGAGGAAGGCGAGGGCGAGAGCCTGAAGCTTCATGGGGTCTCTCCTCAGTCCTTGCTCGCGACTTCGGCGGCGTCGAGTGCAGCCGCAAGCCGCTTCTCTTCGCCGTAGTAGCGCGCACGCTCCCAGAACCGCGGCCGGCCGATTCCGGTCGAGCGGTGGCGCCCGATGATCTTGCCGTTCGCGTCCTCGCCGATCATGTCGTAGAGGAAGATGTCCTGGGTGATGATGGTGTCGCCTTCCATGCCCATCACCTCGGTGATGTGCGTGATGCGGCGGGAGCCGTCGCGCAGGCGCGCCGCCTGGACGATGACGTCGATCGAGGCGCAGATCATCTCACGGATGGTCCGCGACGGCAGCGAGAAGCCGCCCATCGTGATCATGGATTCGCAGCGGGACAAGGCTTCGCGCGGGTTGTTGGCGTGCAGCGTGCCCATCGATCCGTCGTGACCGGTGTTCATGGCCTGCAGCAGGTCGAAGGCCTCGGGTCCGCGGACCTCGCCGACGATGATGCGTTCGGGTCGCATACGCAGGCAGTTTCTCACCAGCTCTCGCATCGTCACCTGGCCTTCGCCTTCGATGTTGGGCGGCCGGGTTTCGAGGCGCACCACGTGCGGCTGCTGCAGCTGGAGCTCGGCGGCGTCCTCGCAGGTGATGACGCGCTCGTCGTGATCGATATAGTTGGTCAGGCAGTTCAACAGCGTGGTCTTGCCCGAACCGGTACCGCCGGAGATCAGCACGTTGCAGCGGACGCGGCCGATGATCTGCAGGATTTCTGCGCCCTCCGGCGAGATTGCGCCGAACTTGACCAGCTGATCGAGGGTCAGCTTGTCCTTCTTGAACTTTCGAATGGTGAGCGCGGGGCCATCGATCGCAAGCGGCGGAACGATGGCGTTGACGCGCGAGCCGTCGGCGAGACGCGCGTCGCAGATCGGCGAGGATTCGTCGACGCGGCGGCCGACCTGGCTCACGATGCGCTGGCAGATGTTCAGGAGTTGCTGGTTGTCGCGGAACCGGATGCCCGTGCGCTGGATCTTGCCGTTGACTTCGATAAAGACCGTACCGGCGCCGTTGACCATGATGTCGGCGATGTCGTCGCGCGACAGCAGCGGCTCCAGTGGGCCATAGCCGAGCACGTCGTTGCAGATATCGTCGAGCAGCTCTTCCTGCTCGGCGATCGACATCACGATATTCTTGATCGCGATGATCTCGTTGACGATGTCGCGGATTTCCTCGCGCGCGGATTCGCCGTCGAGCTTGGCCAGCTGAGCGAGATCGATCGCTTCGATCAGCGCCCCGAAGATCGTCGCCTTGACCTGATAGTAACTGTCAGAGCGCCGGGCCTCGACAACCGGTGGCGGCGGCGGCGGAGCCTGCCGGGTCGGAGCCAGAGGTGGCGACGGCACGGCCGGAGACGCCGCGCGTGGTGCAGCCGGCGCCGGCTCGGGCGCTGGCGCGGCCGGCCTGAGGGTCCTGGTATCGTTGTCCAATCCGCTACGCTTACCAAACACGACTTAGAACTCCACGCGTGCCTACTTCGCCCTCAGCTTGTCCAGCAGAGGCGACAGGAAGGAGCCTTTCGGCTTCTTGGTCTCGCTGCGGCCGGTGAGCCGCTGCGCAATCTGGAGAAACATCTCCGTCGTCCGATGGCTGGGAGACATTTCCGCAATCATCTGGCCGTTGTTGGCGGCGGCGCCGAAGATCTGCGGCTCGAACGGGATCGTCGCGATCGGCGGGCTTTCGATCGCCTTGGCGAACTCGCTCGCATTGATCTCGGGTCGCTTGGGAACGCCGACCTGGTTCAAGCAGTAGAGCGGCATGCGATCGTTCGGCCGGGCGGCCTTGAGGAGATCGAACATGTTCTTGGTGTTGCGCAGCGAGGCGAGATCCGGCGCCGCCACGATCAGGATGTCGTCCGCGGAGATCAGCGCCCGCTTGGTCCAGCCTGCCCATTGATGCGGAACGTCGAGCACGATGCAGGGCATCGAGGCCCGCAGCGTGTCGAAGACCGCATCGAATGCCTCGGCGCCGAAATCGTAGACCCGGTCGAGCGTCGCGGGCGCGGCCAGCAGGCTCAGATGATCGGTGCATTTCGACAACAGCCGGTCCATGAAGGCGATGTCGATCCGGTCCGGCGAGAACACCGCGTCCGCGATGCCCTGCGCGGGATCCTGGTTGTAGTCGAGGCCGGCGGTGCCGAACGCCAAATCAAGGTCGGCCACGACGGAATCCATCGACAGGTTGCGTGCGATCGCCCAGGCGATGTTATGGGCGAGGGTCGAAGCTCCGACGCCACCCTTGGCGCCGACGACGGCAATGATGCGCCCGACGGCCTTGGCCTCCGGCGCCGAGAACAGGTTGCAGATCGAGCGGACGACGTCGATCGGCGTCACCGGCGACAGCACATAGTCGCTGACGCCGCGCCGCACCAGCTCGCGATACAGCGTGACGTCGTTGACGCGGCCGATCACGACGACGCGCGTGCCCGGGTCGCAAACCGTGGCGAGCTGATCCAGGCCTGCCAGGATGTCGGTGCGCGCATCCGTCTCCAGGATGATGACGTTCGGGGTCGGGGCCGACCGGTAGGCCTCGATCGCCGCCGCCATGCCGCCCATCTGAACCTTCAGATGCGCCTTGCCGAGGCGCCGGTCCTCACCGGCGGCCTGAACCGTCGCGGCGGTTTCCACCGTCTCACAGAACGCCTGCACCGACACGCGCGGCGCGGGCGCGATGTGATCGTCGGCCGGCGGCGGCACGACGTCAGGCTGCTCCTCTTGGGTCTGTCGGGCGTAGCTGATCATTTGCCTGTGTCGCTGAGTTTGGCCTTGTCGGCCTCTGGATACGTGATCGCGGTTGATTGTCCCTTGCGATATTTGTCGAACAACGCCGTGCGCCGGGTGGTATAGGACGGCGTTTCGGATCGCGGCTGCACGAGATCAGACGGGTTTGCGACCATTGCCGCCATGTTGCGCTGGTAGGCGCAGCCGTAGTTCCAGTCAGGCTTGTTGTCGAACCAGTTCTTGTTCTTGATCGACGGCCCGAGGTCGTCCGGCCAGACGCCGCAGGGCCCGACCGTGGCCGACATTTTAGGGTAGCTCAGCCGGATCGCGGCCATCTGGCGCGGGTCCTTCGGCTGATAATTGCGTACGGTGATGCCGTGCGGCGGAACGCCGGCGGCGGCAAGCAGGGAGTGGATCTCCCGCATCGAGTCGGCGGCCGCCCGTGCATTGGGGGTGCCGCTCGGCACGTCGGCGCTGATCGCGCCCGTGCCTTGGCGAATCCAGCTCTGGGCCAGCCCCATCACGTCGGCGCGCTGTTCGGCGGTCAGGCCACCACGGCCCTGGCCGACGAAGACCACGAGGGAGTCCGGGGCCTCCTGGATCGCAATCGGGTGGCGCAGCCGGTAGTCGTCCGGGATGCTCGCCGTGGTGGCAGCGTCTCTGGTGTAGTTGCAGGCGCCGAGCAGGGCTGCGGCTCCGGCGAGCGCTGCGGCAAGGGGCAGGCGGCGGTATCGAGCGGGGCTGGATGTGATGGTCATCGTTGCAGGTCCTTGTCCCGGCTCAGTCCGTGATGAAGCCATAGGTGCCGCGATAGTTGCGTCCGGGTTCGGCCCGGCCGGGTACGCCGTAGATGCGGTTGATGCTGCCCAGGAGATCGGCCTGGGGGTCGGACGCGGCCGCAAAGCCGTCGTCTGGGCGGGAGAGATCCTTCTGTGCCACGGCGCGGACGACGAACGGCGTCACCAGAACCATCAATTCGGTCTGGTTGTTGACGTAGTCGCGGCTGCGGAACAGTGCGCCGAGGACCGGCAGCTGCATCAGGCCCGGCATGCCGCTGATCGCCTGCTTGGTCTGCTGCTGGATCAGGCCGGCCATCGCCATGGCGCCGCCGGAGGGAACTTCCAGCGTGGTCTCGGCGCGCCGGGTCTTGATCGAAGGAACCGTCAACGAGTTGACCGTCGTCGAGCTGACGGCTTGCGACAGCGTGATCGAGTTCTCGTTTGAGAGCTCCGAGACCTCGGTCATCACCCGCATCGAGATCCGGCCCTCGCTGAGCACGACGGGCGTGAAGTTGAGCGAGATGCCGAACTTCTTGAAGCTGATCTGCGTCGTACAGACATGGGTCGTCGGATCGCAGGAGTAACCGGCAGGAACCGGAAACTCGCCGCCGGCGATGAAGGTCGCGGACTCGCCCGAGATGGCGGTCAGATTGGGTTCCGCGAGGGTACGGATCACGCCCGCGTTCTCCATCGCGCGCAGCGTCGCCTGCACCGTCGGGGCCGCTCCGAACGCTGCGCTCACGGCATTGTTCGAGACCAGATTGCTGCCATAGGCCGTGAACGGATTGGAGTTGGCGAATTTGACGACGGCCGTTCCATAGTTGAGCTGGCCGGAGAGATCGATGCCGAGCTGCTTGACGATCGAGCGCTGCACCTCGGCGACCGTCACCTTCAGCATGACCTGGTCGCGGCCGCGCACGGTGATCGAGTTGACGACCTTGTCGGCGCCGCCGGCGAGCCGGGCGGCGAGTTCGCCGGCCTGCTGGGCTTCGATCTGGCTTGACGCCGAGCCGGTCAGCACGATGCTGTCGGCGAGGCCTTCGATCTGGATATCGGCATTCGGCAGCAACTGCTTCAGCGCCGCCCGCGCGCCGTTCAGGTCGCGCTTGACCGCGATGTCGTAGGCCGCGATCTGCTGGCCCTGCGCGTCGAAGAAGACGATATTGGTCTGGCCGATCGCCGCACCAATGATGTAGGCGCGCTGGGCGGAGCGCACGACGGCATTCGCGATCTTCGGATCGGCGACGAGAACGTCCTTGATGTCGCGCGGCAGATCGATGACGACGGACTTGCCGATGCCGAGCGCAAGGAAGCGTGCATTGATCTGGCCGTCCGCGGCGGCTGCGGTCGCCGGGCGGTAGTCTGCCGCGATCACCGGCGCGATCGCCGGATTGAGGGTCAGCGCAGCGGCGGCCGAAAACGACAGCGCGCGGACCAACAGGCTCCGCATCTTCCGCTGATTTTCGCTGCAGGTCATCTTGGCGGTCCTCTTGCTCACTTCTGCGTCGTCATCGTGCTGGGAATGCCGAAGCGGACGACGGCAACGCTGTCGCTGCGCTTGCGGCTGGTCTCGTCCGTGCGGTGCTCGGCCACGTTGACGTCGGCGATGCTGCGGAGCGCCAGGGACAGCGTTCCGGTTTGACGGGCACGCGCGAGCGTCTCGGCCTGTTCCGGCTTCAGCTCCAGCGTGACGGTCTTGCCGACCACCGTGGTCTGGCCGTCCTTTTCCTTCGGAGCCTGATCGATCGCCAGCACGCGGATGTTCGACAGGATGATATCGGAGCTGACGACGTCGCCCGCGTTGGGCTGATCCGGATTGCGCTCGCGCTTGGACAGGATCACGTCGACGCGGTCGTTCGGCAGGATGAAGCCGCCGGCGCCGGTCTCCGGAGAAATCTCGGTGGAAACGGCGCGCATGCCGGCGGGCAGGATCGCGGCCATGAAGCCCGAGCCGTCGGCCTTGACGAGCTTCTGTTCGCGGATGGGCTCGCCGGCAATGAACGGCGCCCGCGCGATCGTGCCGGTGATCTGCGTCTGTCCTTCGGGCCGCTCGCTGCGCCGGATGAAGCTGGAGCTGGCCGTGGCCGCCGGCCAGCTCTGCCACTGCAGATCTTCGGGCTTGAGCGAATGGCCGAGGGCGATGTCGCCCTTGGCGACGAGAACGTCGACGGTGGGCATCTGCGGCGCGGGCGCGGCAACTTGAGCCGGCCGGTCGTCGGACCCGCTCGCGAGATATGCGGCCACGCCGCCAGCGCCTACAGCGATGGTCAGAACCACAATGCGTGCGGTATTCATACGCTTCACTTTCCACATGACGCCGCGACGTTTCCGCCGCCGTGATGGGAGTTGAGCAGTTATTCGTCAAAGCATGGTTAATGAGGCGTATCTAAATCGCCTTAACACCGCGTTGACACGGTGCTTTCAGAGCAATGCAAGACGCGCAGCGTCGATCGCCTTCACCCAATCGGTCTCCGGATAGACCATCAGAGCGCCCAGGGCGAGCGCGATGCCGTAGGGCACGCCGCTCTCCTTGGCGTGCAGGCGTGCAAGCCAGGGTTGTCCAGCCAGCATGTAGGGCAACGGCCATTGCCGGAACTGCATGATGGCGAGAGTGAGCACGCCGCCGAAGATCGAGGCGTACAACAGGTAGTTCATCAGGTGGGCGAAGCCGAACCACAGGGCGGCGGCGGATGCGACCTTGGCGTCACCGCCGCCGATCCAGCCGAATGCAAAGCAGGTGAAAGCAATCACCAGCAGGGTCGCGCCGGCGCCGAGGTGCATGAGCATGTCAGCCATGCTCATGCCGCTCAGCGGCGCCAGAACCAGAAAGCCGGCGACGAGCGCCAGGGAGACCCGGTTCGAAATGGTCATCGTGAACAAGTCGCTCGCCGCGGCAAAGGCCATCAGGGCCGGAAACAGCAGAAGGCGCGCGAGATCGAGGGTCATGGGCTCTCAATGGCATCGACGCGGCGCATGGGTGCGCCGCTGCGCCAGAGTCTAGCTGCAAGAAATAAACGATCGGGAAACAGCCGGAATGGCCGGTTGGCTGTCGATCTCACCAGACGCTGACGATGCGGGCCGCGAGAGCGAGGATGGACAGGCCGAGGCCGCCGCAGATCCAACGCAAGGCGACGTCGGCCCCGCTGGGCGGGGGCCGGGACGCGGCTGCGGACAAAACGTGGTTACGCATCACTGAACGCCGCGAAGCTGAATGTGGAAATGATAAAGGCCCCGGATGTCCGGGGCCTTCTTTGCTCGGCCGTGACGACCGCTTACTTCAGCGAGGTGTTGATCGCGCCGAACTTGGAGCTCAGGCTGGAGCCGAGACCGTTCACCGCGGCAATGATCGCGAGCGAGATGCCGGCGGCGATCAGACCGTATTCGATCGCGGTCGCGCCGGATTCATCCTTCACGAAGCGAGCAAGAAGATTCTTCATAGGTAACTCCATGTACACGTGGCTGGTCGAACAAACTCTGGTCGTTGCGGCGTTCTCAGCACCGTGACCATGCGGCCACCCTAGGGGGCAGGAATTTCGGCGTAGTTAATTCGGTCGCCGAAACACGGCGACAAATGGCTGTTATTGTGCAGAGTAAACATAGGATGAAGCGCGGCGCGATCATTCGAAATGATGCATGGTCACGCCGTGGTCGGTCTCGTTGAAAAGATGAGCGCAGGGTTTCGGCCGTCATGCCCGACCAGTCCATCGCGGGGCCTGCTCCGCATTCCGCACCATATGGATATGGCCGTGTCGACCTGGCTGGCGGAGCATGTGGCTCGATGTCGATCGCGCTGGGCCGATAGGCAGAGCGGTTTTGCCGGCGCCGAGGTTCACGGCTCCTTAAGCGCCAAGGAGTACCCCTCGGAACAATTCATGAGATGAGGAATGTGATGTCCGGTCTGCCATGGGAAGTCGCGCTGATGCTCGGCCAGACCATCGAGAAGGTGTTGCCGATCACCTTGGTGCTGGCGGTGGTGTTCTCGGTGCTCAGTCACTTCTGGGCCTGCAATCCCGGCAAGCCGTGGTGGCAGAAGCGCGAGCTCGTCACCGACGTGGTCTACTGGTTCTTCGTGCCGGTGTTCGCCCGGGTGCTCCGCATCGGCTTTCTCGTGCTCGGCGCCAGCGTTCTCTTCAAGATCCGCGACGCCGACGAGTTGATCGCCTTCTATGAGAACGGGCACGGCCCGCTGGCGCAGCTTCCCGAATGGCTGCAGGGGGTGCTCTTCCTCGTGCTCTCCGACTTCATGCTGTACTGGACGCATCGTCTGTTCCATGGCGGCGAGTTCTGGAAATACCACGCGGTTCACCACTCGTCGGAGGATCTGGAGTGGATTTCGGCTGCCCGCTTCCATCCGATCAACTTGTTCCTCGGCACGATCGCGGTCGACGTCATCCTCTTGATGGCCGGCATCTCGCCCAATGTCATGATCTGGGTCGGACCATTCACCACGTTCCATTCGGCCTTCGTGCACGCCAATCTCAACTGGACGCTGGGCCCGCTGAAATATGTCCTCGCCACGCCCGTCTTCCACCGCTGGCACCACACGTCGATGGAGCAGGGCGGCAATACCAACTTCGCCGGCACGTTCCCGATCTGGGACATCCTGTTCGGCACGTTCCGGATGCCGGCGGGGCAGTTGCCCATGGCCTACGGCAAGGACGAGGCGACGATGCCCGGTGAGTTCGGCGGCCAGCTCGCGTTTCCGTTCCGGCGATGACGCGTTTTGCAACCGCCCCAGACCAAATGGCGACGTTTGCAGATCATTCACCAATTGAGCGCAGATTTGCCGCGTCGGGCGCCGTCACCGCTGCGTATCGCTTGAGACGGCTCGTCAATGTCCCGGGGTTTGAGTATGTCGTTCTGTGTGTCGCGTCGTCCTAGTGTTTCCTTCGCATTGCGGGCAGCTGTCGCCGCGGTGCTGCTGTGGCCGGCTGCCGCCTTGGCGGAGCCTGATCCCGCCATCGCCGTGAATGTCGACCAGGCCAAGCTGGTCAAGCTGCCCGACCGGGTCGCGACCCTCGTCGTCGGCAATCCGATGATCGCCGATGTGACGCTGCAGAGCGGCGGCATCATCGTCGTTACCGGCAAGAGCTACGGTGCCACCAACTTCATTGCGATGGATCGTGGCGGACAGGTGCTGATCGATCGCCAGATCCAGGTCGCCGGGCCCACCGACCAGCTCGTGACGGTGTATCGCGGCGTCGACCGTGAGACCTATAGCTGCATGCCGATCTGCCAGCGCCGGGTGACTTTGGGCGACGGCGACAACTACTTCAAATCGGTGCTCGACCAGGCTGGAACGATGTCCAGCACGGCGAGCGGCAACGCGGCGGCGGCCTCGAAGACCAACTGAGCGCTGGCCTTGCCACGCCTGCCCGGGTCGATGGCAGCGCCTGACCGCCTCTCCACGCGTGTCCGCGCCGACGATGCGGCGAGCCTTGCCGCTGGTGCTGCGGCTGGGTCGCCCGATTCGTTTGGTTTCTCGTTTGGTTTCGATGATCGGATCGGGCGGTGACGCGCTGTCTCGAAGGGCTGGCTGCGTGCGAACCACCAAGCACGGTTAGCGGGACGTTGATGCGGCAGGCCATACTGTCCGCGTCGTGGGAAACCCTTTCCCAAGGAGTTTCCGCTATTCCTTTCGCTCAGATTGATGTGCCTTTCCAGTCCGGATGAACCCATGCAAGCCCCCGTCTCCTCGACCGCTTCGATGCGCCGGATGCTGCGCCGCTTCCGGCGCAACCGGCGGGCATCGGCCGCGCTCGAATTCGCGCTGGTCGCCCCGGTCTTCTTTGCGCTGCTGTTCGCGATCATCGAAACGGCGCTGATGTTCTTTGCCGGGCAGGTGCTCGAGACGATCACGCAGGACTCGGCGCGCATGATCCTGACCGGACAGGCGCAACAGGGCGCCTATACGCAGTCGCAGTTCGCGAGCTACGTCTGCACCCAGGTTCCCGCGCTGTTCGACTGCAACAAGATCTATATCGACGTGAAGAGCTACTCCTCGTTCGGGAGCGTCTCGATCAGCAACCAGATCGACAACAGCGGCAACTTCGTCAACAACATGACCTACAGCCCGGGCGCCGCCGGAGACATCGTCGTCGTCAGGCTGTTCTATCAATGGCCGATCTTCGTGACGGGGCTCGGCTACAACATCGCCAACCTGAGCGGCAGCAAGCGGCTGCTGGTGGGCACGGCCGCATTCAAGAACGAGCCGTATTCATAACACGGCTCTCACGACAAGGCTCTCGCGAACTCCTTCAGAGGGACACCAGGAATTCATCATGCCGTTGGGAAGAATGCCGGGTATGTCTTCGAGCCTGCGCCTGTGGCGTCGCATCGACGCCTTTGCCGCCGATCGACGCGGTGTCGCGGCCACCGAATTCGCATTCATCGTGCCGCTGATGCTGGTGATGTTCTTCGGCACGGTCGAATTCTGCTCGGCGATCGCCGTCGACCGCAAGGTCACCTTGATGGCGCGAACCCTGTCGGATCTGACATCGCAATCGACCTCGGTCGGCGATAGCGACATGTCGAACTTCTTCGCCGCCTCGACCGGCATCATGTACCCCTATTCCACCACGCCGGTGAATGCGACGATCACCGAGCTCTATGTCGATCCCACCACCAAGCAGGCGACGGTGAAGTGGAGCAAGGGGTCGACACCGCGAACCGTCGGCATGACGGTCGGCGTGCCGGCTGAATTGCTGGTGTCCGGCACCTATCTGATCTTCAGCGAGGTGAACTACCAGTACGTTCCGACGATCGGCTACGTCATGGGCAAGACGGGCGTCAATCTCAGCGACGTCGCCTACACCCGCCCGCGGCAGTCGACCTGTGTGATGTATAGCCCGGCGACCTACTGCTGAGGTGAGGGCTGCCGCAACGGAGCCCGCCCGCCCCCGGGGCCGCGGTCGCACGCGCCTACGAACCGGCGCGACATGCGGTCTTTCGGGCGAGCAGAGCGCGGCGATGGGCATTCAGGCAGCAAAAAGCAGGCAATAAAAAAGGCCGCGCAAGGCGGCCTTTCGTTGTCCAGGCGGGCAATCGCGCAGGCGATTACCCTGGCGTCGCTCAATTGGCGGCGCGGAGATTATCGGCCGACGACTTGCCCGAACGGCGGTCCGCCACGATCTCGTAGGAGATCTTCTGGCCTTCGCGCAGCGTGCCGAGACCAGCGCGCTCGACGGCGCTGATGTGCACGAACACGTCGTTGCCGCCGTCATCCGGCTGAATGAAGCCATAGCCCTTGGTTGCGTTAAACCACTTCACGGTTCCCATGCTCACGGGGGTAGTTCCCTTCTCAGATATCAAATGCGTAACCCAGATTCCTGGGCTGGTTAGATCGAATTTTTGGAAGGGTCGTCAGCGTCTGAACCGGCTGTACCGGTAATAGCTAATCTCGTCCGGCCGAAAATCGATTGCGGGATATATTATTGGAAATGCCCGCGCAAAACAATCCTGAGCTGCGCGAGGGCGCATGATTTTTTGACGCGCCGGCTCGAGGCCGACGCGCTGAATTGTCGCTGATTGCGCAAGAGTTGATCAATTCGCTGGGTTGGGCGGAACCATTGCTCCGCCCAAGGCTCTAGCGCCGCCGGAACTGGCCGCCGCGCTGCGCTGCGCCACGCGGAGGTCCGCCGGTCGAGCTGGGGCGCTCGTCCTTGTGGCGGAAGATCAGCCGGCCCTTTTCCAGATCATAGGGCGACATCTCGACGGTCACGCGGTCTCCCGCGAGCGTCTTGATGCGATTCTTTTTCATCTTGCCGGCGGTGTAGGCGACGATTTCGTGCCCCGCATCGAGTTGTACCCGGTAGCGCGCGTCGGGAAGGATTTCGGTGACCAGCCCTTCGAACTGGATCAGCTCTTCCTTAGCCATGTCTCTCTCCAGATCGATAGACGTCTAGTTTGGCCGTTGGTTGCGGTTGTGAGCGTGGTTTTTGGGTCTGCCCTCGCGATGCAGGAAAGCAACGCCTTGAATCGACCCGGCCTTGCCGCCGCCTTGCGACGGCCGCTGGGGCTCCTGACGATTGCCTGGCAGAGGCGCCATCTTAGCATTGGAACGACGGCGACGGCGAGGGCCTTTTGCGGCGGTGCCACCCTCGTTGGTCCGCGCATTCTGCATGCCAGGACGGCCGCCACGCTGAGGCGGTTTGGCCGGTGCCGCGGCCTCGCGGAGGCCCGGCGTGCGGCGATCGTCGCGCGGCAGCGAGATCTTGATCAGCCGTTCGATGTCGCGAAGGTAGGACAGCTCGTCCGCTCCGGCGACGAGCGAAATCGCGATGCCTTCAGCGCCGGCGCGTGCCGTGCGGCCGATGCGGTGGACGTAGGTCTCCGGCACGTTGGGCAGGTCGAAATTCACGACATGGCTAACGCCGTCGACGTCGATGCCGCGGGCCGCGATGTCGGTTGCGACCAGGGTTCGGATCTCGCCGGTGCGGAACGCTGCGAGGGTGCGCTCGCGGTGGTTCTGTGACTTGTTGCCGTGAATCGCCTGGGCGGGGATGCCGGCCTTTTCCAGGCTCTTCACGACCTTGTCGGCGCCGTGCTTGGTACGGGTGAACACCAGCGCGCGGTTGACCGGCTCCTGCTTGAGCAACTGAGCCAGAAGGTTCGGCTTGGCCGAGTGGTCGACGTGGATCACGCGCTGGGCAATGCGCTCGACCGTCGAGGAAACGGGGGTCACCGCGACCCGCGCGGGGTCGCGCAGCATGGCGTCCGCAAGCTCGGCGATGTCCTTCGGCATGGTGGCCGAGAAGAACAGCGTCTGCCGCTTGATCGGCAGCTTGGCGACGATCTTCCGGATGTCGTTGATGAAGCCCATGTCGAGCATGCGGTCGGCTTCGTCGAGCACCAGGAACTCGACCTGGTTCAGCTTCACGGCGTTGCCCTGGACGAGGTCGAGCAGCCGGCCAGGCGTGGCGACCAGCACCTCGAGGCCCGGCATGAGCGCGCGGACCTGGCGTCCCATCGGCACGCCGCCGATCGCGAGCGCCGAGGTCAGGCGGATGTGGCGGCCATAGGTGTTGAAGCTGTCGAGGATCTGGCCGGACAGTTCGCGGGTCGGGCTCAGAACGAGCACGCGCGCCGTCTTCGGCTGCGGCTTGATCCGGTTCTGCAGCAGGCGGTGCAGGATCGGCAGGGCGAACGAGGCGGTCTTGCCGGTTCCCGTCTGGGCGATGCCGATCACGTCGCGGCCTTCGAGGGCGAGCGGGATGGTCTGTGCCTGGATCGGGGTGGGGGTGGTGTAGTTCTCTTCCTTCAGCGCGCGCGTCAGCGCGTCGGCGAGGTTAAAATCCTGAAAGGATGTCAAAAGATTGGGCTTTCCATAAGAGGATGAGGCCCGTGTCGGCAGCCAGCCGGACGCGGGTGGGTGGTTGAAGAGACACCCGCGTGTTTGGAGCGTCGAGATTGGATGGGTGAGAATGCGAAGCCAGAAGCTCTGAACGAGCTAAAGAACACGCGGCTTGCAGAGATCCGGCCGATTCGCCTCGATCTATCAGATATATGGAACAGACTAGCGGCACTTTCAAGGCCGGTGCGCAACGGATCGGCGATTGAGCCGGTACTCTGCTGCTTTAATTTTAGCCATTCAAAACAAAGTGCATAAATCGTGAGCTCGATGCCAGCCGAATAATCACCGTGCCTGCCTAAACCGGCGGCACGAGATTGCGACCTTCCGTCGCGATTGGCCCGAGTTCCAGATTGAGATCAATGGCTTACGAGATGTGAATGGCATGGCATGCTTCTTGCGATTCTTCCGCCGCAGACCGCCGGCCGCCTCGGCTGTGAAGCACGTCTGCGTCAGGGAGATATTACCTCATGCTTACTCGACTCACTCAGGAATTAACGGCGCCATTCAGCCGCCGTCGCTGGCTGGCTGCTGCTGCCGGCCTGGCGCTCGGCGTCGCCGGCTTCGGCCCGGCCATGGCCGCCGACGACACCATCAAGATTGGTGTTCTGCATTCTCTGTCCGGCACCATGGCCATCAGCGAAACCACGCTGAAGGATACGATCCTGTTTCTGATCGACGAACAGAACAAGAAGGGCGGCGTGCTCGGCAAGAAGCTTGAGGCCGTCGTCGTCGACCCCGCTTCGAACTGGCCGCTGTTCGCCGAGAAGGCGCGCGAGCTGATCACCAAGAACAAGGTCGCGGTCGTGTTCGGCTGCTGGACCTCGGTGTCGCGCAAGTCGGTGCTGCCGGTGTTCAAGGAACTCAACAGCATCCTGTTCTACCCGGTCCAGTACGAGGGCGAGGAGAGCGAGCGCAACGTGTTCTACACCGGTGCGGCGCCGAACCAGCAGGCGATTCCGGCCGTCGACTACCTGATGAAGGAAGAGAAGGTGAAGCGCTGGGTGCTGGCGGGCACCGACTACGTCTATCCGCGCACCACCAACAAGATCCTCGAAGCCTACCTGAAGTCCAAGGGCGTGGCTCAGGACGACATCATGATCAACTACACGCCGTTCGGTCACTCCGACTGGCAGACCATCGTCGCCGACATCAAGAAGTTCGGCTCGGCCGGCAAGAAGACCGCCGTGGTCTCGACCATCAACGGCGACGCCAACGTTCCGTTCTACAAGGAGCTCGGCAACCAGGGCATCAAGGCCAAGGACATTCCGGTGGTCGCGTTCTCGGTGGGTGAGGAAGAGCTCGCCGGCATCGACACCAAACCGCTGATCGGCCATCTCGCCGCCTGGAACTACTTTGAGTCGATCAAGACCCCGGCCAACGAGAAGTTCATCAAGGATTGGCAGGCCTACACCAAGAATCCGAAGCGCGTGACCAACGACCCGATGGAAGCGCATGTGATCGGCTTCAACATGTGGGTGAAGGCGGTCGAGAAGGTGAAGTCGACCGATCCGGACAAGGTCATCGACGCTCTCCCGGGCACCGAGGCGCCGAACCTGACTGGCGGCGTGTCGAAGATGCTGCCGAACCACCACATCACCAAGCCGGTGTTCATCGGCGAGATCAAGGGCGATGGCCAGTTCAGCGTCGTCTACAAGACCAAGGACCTCGTCCCGGGCGACGCCTGGTCGAAGGAGCTTGAGGGCTCCAAGGACCTGATCGGCGACTGGGTCGGCAAGAAGTGCGGCAACTTCAACGTCAAGACCAACAAGTGCCTGGGCTCGGGCACCTGAGATCGATCTGACGTCCAAGTCACGACTGGAGAAGGCGGTGGATAGCGCCGCCTTCTCACTTCCTCCTGCCGGGGTTGTCCAGTGCCTGCAATTGTTCGCGCGATTCTTCGTCGCATTCTTCTTTCTATTGTCCTGATTGCCGTGGCCGCGCCTGCATTCGCGGCCAGCTTCGAAGAGTCCGTCGCCAAGTTCGCCAATGACGATTTCTCCGACACCGATGATGCGGTGGGCGAGATCGCCGTGTCGGGCAATCCGCTGGCCTATCCGATCATCAGCGCGCTGCAGGATGAGCGGCTGATGTTCGATGCCGACACCAAGAAGGTCTATGTCAAGCAGACCGACGGCAAGATCATCGATGCCGCCACCGGCGCCGCCGTCGACAAGCTGCCCGACAACGCCGCGGCGGTCAGCCTCAACAACCGCCTGCGCCGCAGCGTCGACGCCGCGTTGGGCGGCCTGACCCTGCTGTCGCCGGACGTGAACACGCGCCTGTCGGCCGCCAAGTCGGTGTTCAAATCGCATGACGAGGCGACGCTGCCGACGGTGGAAACGGCGCTCGCCAAGGAAACCAATCGTTCGGTCAAGCAGGCCCTCACCGACGCCCGCGCCGCCATCCTCCTGTTCAAGTCCGACGCCAGCGAGGTCGAGAAGCTCGAAGCGGTCGTCACCGTGAAGGCGCGCGGCGACCAGGAAGCGCTGGCGCTGCTCACCGAGATCAGCAGTGGCGATCAGCCCGCAAGCGTCGCCAAGGCCGCGGCAGGTGCCATCGCTTCGATCCAGAGCTCGCTCGCGATCTGGTCCGGCGTGCAGAATGCCTGGTACGGCCTGTCGCTCGGCTCGGTGCTGCTGCTGGCCGCCATCGGGCTTGCCATCACCTTCGGCGTCATGGGCGTGATCAACATGGCCCATGGCGAGATGGTGATGCTCGGCGCCTACACCACCTTCGTGGTGCAGGAGGTCATCCGCACGCGCTATCCGGCGCTGTTCGACTATTCGCTGCTGATCGCGGTCCCGCTCGCCTTCCTGGTGGCCGGAGCCATCGGCGTGCTGATCGAGCGCACCATCATCCGCTTCCTCTACGGGCGGCCGCTCGAGACGCTGCTCGCGACCTGGGGCCTCTCGCTCATCCTGCAGCAGGCGGTGCGCTCCGCGTTTGGCCCGACCAACCGCGAGGTCGGCAATCCCTCCTGGATGAGCGGTGCGTTCGAGCTCGGCCAGATCACCATCACCTATAACCGGCTCTGGATCCTCTGCTTCACGATGGCCGTGTTCGCGATCCTGCTCGCGATGCTGCGCTACACCGCGCTCGGTCTGGAAATGCGCGCGGTGACGCAGAACCGGCGCATGGCGGCGTCGATGGGCATTGCCACCTCGCGCGTCGATGCGCTGACCTTCGGGCTGGGGTCGGGCATCGCCGGCATCGCCGGCGTGGCGCTGTCGCAGATCGACAATGTCAGCCCCAACCTCGGCCAGAGCTACATCATCGACTCCTTCATGGTCGTCGTATTCGGCGGCGTCGGTAATCTCTGGGGCACCCTCGTTGGCGCCTTCACGCTCGGCATCGCCAACAAGTTCCTGGAGCCGGTGGCGGGCGCGGTGCTCGGCAAAATCGCGATCCTGGTCCTGATCATCCTCTTCATTCAGAAGCGCCCGCGCGGCCTGTTCGCGCTCAAGGGCCGGGCGGTGGAAGCATGATGCCGCATATGCTGACGAGGTCGCTGGACCGCGCCGCGACCATCTTCGTGGTGGTCGTTGCGGCCTGCGGCATGCTGATCCCGCTGTCCAACCTGCTGCTGCCGGCGGGCTCGGCGCTGCAGGTGCCGACCTATCTGGTCGCGCTGTGGGGCAAATATGTCTGCTACGCGATCCTGGCGCTCTCCATCGACCTGATCTGGGGCTATTGCGGCATCCTCTCGCTCGGTCACGGCGCGTTCTTCGCGCTCGGTGGCTACGCGATGGGCATGTATCTGATGCGCCAGATCGGCACCCGGGGCGTCTATGGCAATCCGATCCTGCCGGACTTCATGGTGTTCCTGAACTATTCCAAGCTGCCCTGGTACTGGCACGGCTTCGACATGTTCTGGTTCGCCGCGCTGATGGTACTCGTCGTGCCCGGCCTGCTCGCCTTCTGCTTCGGCTGGCTCGCCTTCCGCTCGCGCGTCACCGGCGTGTATCTGTCGATCATCACCCAGGCGATGACCTACGCGCTGCTGCTCGCCTTCTTCCGCAATGATTTCGGCTTCGGCGGCAACAACGGCCTGACCGACTTCAAGGACATCCTCGGCTTCAACGTCCAGGCGGAAGGCACCCGCGCCGCCTTGTTCGCACTGAGCTGTCTCGCGCTCATTCTGGCGTTCCTGATCTGCCGGGCCGTGGCGTCGTCGAAGCTCGGCAAGGTGCTGATCGCGATCCGCGACGCCGAGTCGCGGACGCGTTTCCTCGGTTATCGCGTCGAGTCCTACAAGCTGTTCGTGTTCACGCTGTCGGCGTGCATGGCCGGCGTCGCAGGGGCGCTCTACGTTCCTCAGGTCGGCATCATCAATCCATCCGAGTTCGCGCCCGGCAATTCGATCGAGGCCGTGATCTGGGTCGCGGTCGGCGGCCGAGGCACGCTCGTCGGCGCTGCGCTCGGCGCCGTCGTCGTGAACTACGCCAAGACGTTCTTCACCTCGGGCGTGCTGGCGCCGTACTGGCTGTTCATGCTCGGCGCATTGTTCGTGCTCGTCACCCTGCTGCTGCCCAAGGGCATCATCGGCACGTTCAATACGTGGTGGGATCAACTCAGCACCAAGACGCCCAACGCCGAGAGCGCCGCCCGCGAGGACGGCGTCACCGAACCCAAGATGGCAGAGTGAGCGCATGAACGTGATGGATACCCGCGCGACGTCGTCGCTGCTCTATCTCGACGGCGTGCACGTCTCCTTCGACGGCTTCCACGCCATCAACAATCTCTCGCTGACGCTCGAGCCCGGCGAGATGCGCGCCATCATCGGCCCGAACGGCGCCGGCAAGACCACGATGATGGACATCATCACCGGCAAGACCAAGCCCGACGAGGGTACGGTGCTGTTCGACGGCAAGACGGATCTCACCCGCCTCGACGAGACCCGCATCGCCGAGCTCGGGATCGGCCGCAAGTTCCAGAAGCCGACCGTGTTCGAGAGCCAGTCGGTCGAGGACAATTTGCTGCTCGCCCTCAACGTCGACCACAGCGTCAAGGGCACGCTGTTCTGGCGCGGATCGAGAAGCGAAGCCGAGCAGATCGACAAGGTGCTCGAAACCGTGCGGCTCAAGGACCTCAGGCGCAAGCTCGCCGGCAGCTTGTCGCATGGCCAGAAGCAGTGGCTGGAGATCGGCATGCTGCTGGCGCAGGACCCGAAGCTCCTGCTGGTCGACGAGCCGGTCGCCGGCATGACCGATGTCGAGACGCATCAGACCGCCGAGCTGCTGAAGGAAATCAACAAGGATCACACAGTCATGGTCGTCGAGCACGACATGACCTTCGTGCGCGAGCTCGGCGTCAAGGTCACCTGCCTGCACGAGGGCACGGTGCTGGCCGAGGGCACCATCGATCAGGTGTCGTCGAACGACCGTGTGATCGAGGTCTATCTGGGCCGTTAGTCGGCCGGCGAATAGCGAATGGCGAGTAGCGAATAGGGCAAGGGACGATGACGCAGAGAATTCAATCTATTCGCTATTCGCCATTCGCCATTCGCCCATCAGCGACCGGAGGTCGCTGATGCTCACCGTCGACAACATCAACCTCTATTACGGCGCCGCCCAGGCGCTGCGCGGCGTCTCGATCGCGGCGGAGCCCGGCAAGGTCACCTGCGTGCTCGGCCGCAACGGCGTCGGCAAGACCTCGCTGCTGCGGGCGCTGGTCGGGCAGTATCCGCTGGCCTCCGGCACCATCACCTTCGACGGCGCCGACATCACCCATCTCAAGCCCTATGAGCGGGCGCGCAAGGGCATCGGATTCGTGCCGCAGGGCCGCGAGATCTTCCCGCTGCTGACGGTCGAGGAGAACCTCAAGACCGGCTTCGGCCCCCTGAAGCGCGCCGACCGCAGCATCCCCGATGACGTGTTCTCGCTGTTTCCGGTGCTCGAATCGATGCTCGGTCGTCGCGGCGGCGATCTCTCCGGCGGCCAGCAGCAGCAGCTCGCGATCGGCCGCGCCATGGTGATGCGGCCAAAGGTCCTGCTGCTGGACGAGCCGACCGAGGGCATCCAGCCCTCGATCATCAAGGACATCGGCCGGGCGATTTCGTATCTGCGCAATCTCGGCAACATCGCGATCGTGCTGGTCGAGCAGTATCTCGACTTTGCCTGCGAACTCGGCGACAACTTCGCGGTCATGGATCGCGGCGCGGTAAAATATACCTGCACCCGCGCCAACCTCGATCCGGCCGAGATCAGCCGCCAGATGGCGCTCTGATCACCACGCAGCTTCTCGACGCGGACTCGCCCGCGTCTGGTCCCAGGGGGAGGGGATCGATGCGGGCCGATCCCGCCAACGCCGCTGCCGACATCTTCGAGGCCAACCGCGCCCGCGGCGCGGTGCGCTTCGACGTGCGGCTGCAGGACGGCATGACGCGGCGACATCATCTGCATGAATCCGGCTCGCTGCGGGTGCGCTTTCCCTCGCCCGAGGACGACGGCCTCTCGGCGATGTTCGTCAACACCGCGGGCGGAATCGCCGGCGGCGACCGCTTTGCGATCGAGGTCGCGGCCGGCGAGGGCAGCCGCGTCACGCTCTCGAGCGCCGCAGCGGAAAAGGTCTACCGCGCGGCCGGAAAGCCGGCCGAGCTCGACATTGCGCTGACGGCCGCGGCGAACGCGCACATCTCCTGGCTGCCGCAGGAGACCATCCTGTTCGACCGCGCCCGTATCCATCGCCGCATCGACATCGACCTTGCCGATACCGCCTCCCTCCTGCTCTGCGAGATCGTCGTGTTCGGGCGCACAGCCATGGGGGAGACGATGCGGGAGGGCGAGTTCGTCGATCGCTGGCGGGTGCGGCGCGGCGGCAAGCTCGTGTTCGCCGAAACGATCCGCCTCGACGGCGACATCGGCGCAAAGCTTGCGCAGCCCGCCATCGCCAAGGGCGGCGCGGCGATCGGGACCGCGCTGATCGTGCCCGGGGACGCCGCGCTGGTCGAGCGTATCAGGGAGAGCCTGCCGGCCTTCCGTGGAGAGGCTGGGCTGTCGGCCTGGAATGGATTTGCAATGGCGCGCTTCTGTGCCCAAGATGCCGCGAGCCTGCGCGCCGACATGATGGCGGTGCTCGGCTGTGCTTCGAATAAACCGCTGCCGCGGCTGTGGCTCAACTAGACGTTTACCAACTGACGATCATTAGAAGACGATCACCAGAGAGTCCGCATGAACCTGTCTCCCCGCGAAAAGGACAAGCTCTTGATCTCGATGGCGGCCATCGTGGCCCGCCGCAGACTCGAGCGCGGCGTCAAGCTGAACCATCCCGAGGCGGTCGCGATCATCTCCGATTTCATCCTGGAAGGCGCGCGTGACGGCCGCACCGTGGCCGAGCTGATGCAGGCCGGCGCCCAGGTCCTGACCCGCGACCAGGTGATGCCCGGCATCCCCGAGATGATCCATGACATCCAGGTCGAGGCGACGTTTCCGGACGGTACCAAGCTCGTCACGGTGCACGAGCCGATCCGGTGAAGCGAGCCCAACTCTTTCGGTCGTCATGCCCGGGCTTGACCCGGGCATCCACGCTGTTCGATCTGAATGGAAAAACGTGGAAGGCCGGGTCAAGCCCGGCCATGACGCAGTGGAAACCTGCGAGGTAACTCATGATCCCCGGCGAACTCTTCATCCAGGACGGCGAGATCGAGCTGAATGCCGGCCGCAAGACGGTGACGCTCTCGGTCGCCAACACCGGCGACCGCCCGATCCAGGTCGGCTCGCACTACCACTTCTTCGAGACCAATCCGGCGCTGAAGTTCGACCGGAAAAAAGCGCGCGGCATGCGCCTCGACATCGCGGCCGGCACGGCGGTGCGTTTCGAGCCAGGCCAGACCCGCGACGTGCACCTGGTCGCGCTCGCCGGCAAGCGCACCGTCTACGGCTTCCGCGGCGACGTCATGGGCAAGCTGTAGACGATGCTGACCGGATTACGCCTCGTCTCCGAAGCCGCCGAACTGGCGGCGCGCCGTCATGCCGGCCAGCAGCGCAAGGGCCGCGACGAGGAGCCTTACATCAATCATCTCGCCGAGGTCGCAAACATCCTGTCGGCAACCTGCGACGGCGAGGACGCCGAGCTCGTCGCGGCCGGCTGGCTGCACGACACCATCGAGGACACCGACACCACCCACGACGAGCTGACGCAGCGCTTCGGCCCGCGCGTCGCCGGGCTGGTGGAGGAGGTCACCGACGACATGACCCTGCCGAAGAGCGAGCGGCGCGCGGTCCAGGTCATCGCGGCTCCCGGCAAATCGGCTGGTGCCAAGCAGATCAAGATCGCCGACAAGATCAGCAATATCCGCGCGCGCATCTTCTTCGAGCCGGACCTCGAGCAGCAGCTGGAGCTGCTGGAGTATCTCGGCTGGGCCGAGCAGGTCGTCGCCGGCTGCCGCGGCGTGAACGCGCGGCTCGATGCGCTGTTCGACGAGACGGTTGCCAACGCGCGGGGGACGCTGTGAGCGGTTCGCCAGCATCTCGAAATCAAGACAAGCAGAGCTGAGTGGGGGCCATCGATGTCCGTCAAGATCAAGCGTTCCGTCTACGCCGACATGTTCGGCCCGACCACCGGCGACAAGGTCCGGCTCGCCGACACCGACCTGATCATCGAGGTCGAGAAGGACTTCACTGTCTATGGCGAGGAGGTGAAGTTCGGCGGCGGCAAGGTCATCCGTGACGGCATGGGCCAGTCGCAGGCGACCAACAAGCAGGGCGCCGCCGACACCGTCATCACCAATGCGCTGATCGTGGATCACTGGGGAGTCGTGAAGGCCGACGTCGCGATCAAGGAAGGCATGATCTCAGCGATCGGCAAGGCCGGCAATCCGGACATCCAGCCCGGCGTGACCATCGTGGTCGGCCCGGGCACCGACGTGATCGCAGGCGAGGGCAAGATCCTCACCGCCGGCGGCTTCGATAGCCACATCCATTTCATCTGCCCGCAGCAGATCGAGCACGCGCTGATGAGTGGCGTCACCTCGCTGCTCGGCGGCGGCACCGGCCCGTCGCACGGCACCTTCGCGACCACCTGCACGCCCGGCCCGTGGCACATCGGGCGGATGATGCAGTCGTTCGACGCCTTCCCGGTGAACCTCGGCATCTCCGGCAAGGGCAACGCCTCGCGCCCGGCCGCGCTGGTCGAAATGATCAAGGCCGGCGCCTGCGCGCTGAAGCTGCACGAGGACTGGGGCACGACGCCGGCGGCGATCGACAATTGTCTCTCGGTCGCCGACGATTACGACGTGCAGGTGATGCTGCACTCGGACACGCTCAACGAATCCGGCTTCGTCGAGGACACCATCAAGGCCTTCAAGGGCCGCACCATCCACGCCTTCCACACCGAAGGCGCCGGCGGCGGGCATGCGCCTGATATCATCAAGGTCGCCGGGCTGAAGAACGTGCTGCCGTCCTCGACCAATCCGACGCGTCCGTTCACGCGCAACACCATCGACGAGCATCTGGACATGCTGATGGTGTGCCATCATCTCGATCCGTCGATTGCCGAGGATCTCGCCTTTGCCGAAAGCCGCATTCGGAAAGAGACCATTGCGGCTGAGGACATCCTGCACGATCTCGGTGCGCTCTCGATGATGTCGTCGGATTCGCAGGCGATGGGCCGGCTCGGCGAGGTCATCATCCGGACCTGGCAGACCGCCGACAAGATGAAGAAGCAGCGCGGCGCGCTGCCACAGGACAAGGGCAAGGACAACGACAATTTCCGCGTCAAGCGCTACATCGCCAAATACACGATCAACCCGGCGATCGCGCATGGTGTGTCGAAGCTGATCGGCTCGGTCGAAAAGGGCAAGCTCGCCGACCTCGTGCTGTGGTCGCCCGCCTTCTTCGGTGTCAAGCCGGACTGTGTCATCAAGGGCGGCGCCATCGTCGCGGCGCCGATGGGCGATCCCAACGCCTCGATCCCGACGCCGCAGCCGGTGCACTACCAGCCGATGTTCGGCGCCTTCGGCAAGTCGCTGACGGCATCGTCCGTGATCTTCACCTCGAAGGCGGCCATCACCGGCGGGCTCGCCCGCAAGCTTGGCCTATCGAAGAAGCTCTACGCGGTGCAGAACACTCGCGGCCGCATCTCCAAGAAGAGCATGATCCACAATGATGCGACGCCTGACATCGAGGTCGATCCGGAGACCTATGAGGTGCGCGCCGACGGCGAGCTCCTGACCTGCGAGCCGGCCGAGGTGCTGCCCATGGCGCAGCGCTACTTCATGTACTAAGCTTCCGCCCGGTACCAGAACCAGAAAAGTACCGGGAGGACGAGTTCGTGATCTATGTCGTTGCCACCTTGACCATCAAGCCCGAAACCCGTGCGGAATTCATCGCCGCCGCCACCGCCTGCATCGCAGGGACCCGCAAAGAACCCGGCAATATCGCCTATGATTTGCATGAGAGCGTCACTGACCCCAGCAAAATGGTCTTCGTCGAGCAGTGGGAGAACGCTGAGGCCTTGGTGCCGCACCGCGCGACCGAGCACATGAAGACGTTCGGGCGCGTCGCGGTCAAATGCATGTCGGCCCCGCCGAAGATCGAGATCATCACGCCCGAGAAAGTCGATGTCCGCTGAGCGGAATAAGAGAATGAGAGTTTCAGCATGATCCGCGCGACACGCGTGCTCGGCCAGCATCGTTGGAAAGAGGCTGCCGCCGATTCCGTCCTGCTCGATTTCGACGACCGGCACCGGCGGCGGCTGGTGATGACCGGAACGCGCGGGCTGGAGTTCCTGCTCGACCTCGAGCACGCCACCGCATTGCGCGGTGGCGATGCCCTGATGCTGGAGGACGGCCGGCTGATCGAGGTCGTGGCGGCGGCCGAGCCGCTGCTGGAGATCCGCGCCAGCGATCCGCACCATCTGGTGCGGCTCGCCTGGCACCTCGGCAACCGGCACCTGCCGACGCAGATCCTGGCCAAGAGCCTGCGCATCCGCCGCGACCACGTGATCGAGGCCATGGTCAAGGGTCTCGGCGCGCGTGTCATCGAGATCGAGGCGCCGTTCGATCCGGAAGGCGGCGCCTACGCCGAGCCCAGCCATGCGCACGGCCACGATGATCATGATCACCACGGCCACGATCATCATCACGATCATGCCGGGCACGATCATGCGCATCACGGCCACGCGCATGATCATCACGTGCATGACGAGCACTGCGGCCATGACCATCACGATCACGGTCATTCCCATGCTCACGAGCACAAATGAGCCGGAGCTTCGGCCGGCCTCGATCAGCGCCGCGGATTCGGCCGCGCTGTATCGGCTGCTGACGTGGCTGTCGCCGGCGTTTCCGATCGGCGGCTTCTCCTATTCGAGCGGCATCGAATGGGCCGTGGAGGCGGGCGACATCGGCGATGCGGCGGAGCTGCGCGGCTGGCTCGCGACGATGCTGACCAACGGCTCCGGCTTCTGCGACGCGGCTTTCCTCGCGCACGCGTATCGCGCGGTCGAGCTCGACGATATGGCCAGCCTCCGCGAGGTGGTCGAGCTTGCGGCCGCGTTCGTACCGTCGCGCGAGCGTCAGCTCGAAACCACGGCGCAGGGCCGGGCCTTCATCGAGATCGCGCGGTCCGCCTGGAACTGCGCAGGCCTCGACGAGGCGGTGGCGCGATGTGAGACCATCGTCTATCCGGTCGCCGTGGGGCTGGTCGGCGCGCTTCACGGCGTTCCTCTGGGACCCCTGCTGCACGGCTTTCTGCACGCCCTGACGTCGAACTGGATTTCCGCCGGCAGCCGTCTCGTACCGTTGGGGCAGACCGACAGCCAGCGCGTGCTCGCCGCATTGGAACCTGTCGTCGCCGCGACCGCGGACCGAGCTCTGCTCGCCTCGCTCGACGACATCGGCGGCGCAACATTCCGCGCCGATCTCGCAAGTCTTCATCACGAGACGCAATATACAAGGCTGTTTCGGTCGTGATGAAGCGGGGCAAGGGTTGCTCCGATCACGGCCCCGCGCGGTCGCGCGAACGATAGAAGGGTAGATGACATGGCATCGTCTCACGGTCCGCTCCGCGTCGGCGTCGGTGGCCCGGTCGGGTCCGGCAAGACTGCGCTGATGGATCTCCTGTGTAAATCGATGCGGGAGAACTACGACATCGCCGCGATCACCAACGACATCTACACCAAGTGGGACGCGGAGTTTCTCGTTCGCTCGGGATCGCTGACCCCGGATCGTATTGCCGGCGTGGAGACCGGCGGCTGTCCGCACACCGCGATCCGCGAGGACGCGTCCATGAACCTCGCCGCCGTGGCCGACATGCGCGCGAAGTTTCCTGGGCTCGACTTGGTGTTGATCGAGTCCGGCGGCGACAACCTCGCGGCAACGTTCTCGCCGGAACTGGCCGACATCACGATCTATGTCATCGACGTCGCGGCGGGCGACAAGATCCCGTCGAAGGGCGGACCGGGTATCACCCGCTCCGACCTGCTGGTGATCAACAAGATTGACTTGGCACCCCATGTGGGCGCTTCTCTGGAGAAGATGGAGACGGATGCCAAGCGCATGCGCGGCGCACGGCCCTTCGTCATGACCAACCTGAAGAAGAGCCAGGGGCTTGACCGGATCATCGGCTTCATCGAAGCCAAGGGTGGTCTCAAGCCGTCGGCGTGAGCGCGGGGACTGATCTGCGTCGCACCGTTCTTCGTTGCGCGAGGTATCTGCTGCAATGGCAGACGCAAAAAAGCCTCAACCGGCCGGAACAACTTGAGCCCCTGGGTGTTGCCTCGGCCCGGGGTGCGCCTTGCTCCAAGGCGTCTCGGCGGCCGATGAACGGCCGGTATCCTGGGATCGCTTTCCGCTGATCGCTCCGATCGCTCCCGTCGCCCCGAGGTGCGTCCTTGAGTTGCAGGCCCGGTTATTGGATGACTCGTCTCCTTCGCCACCAACCCTTTACCTCAGAGTAAACGAGTGCTCCGGCTGGGTGTCATCATCGGTTTGATCGCGCTGCTCGGGACGGCGCTATCCGGCTTGGCTGCCTACCGCGTACATGACCAGGAGCTGGCGCTCGATCGCATTGCGCTGGCCCGCGCCATCGACGTCCATGCCAGCCTGGTGCAGGACCGGCTGACCGAACGTGAGCTGCTGGCCCGGGTGGCCTCCGGGCTTTTCCGCGCTCCCTCCGTGATCAAGGCCAATATGCTGGAGCCGCTGCGATCGTCGATCTACGCGTTCAAGACCGACTTCGTGGTGGCGTCGTGGATCGCACGGCTGCGGCCGGATGAGCTCCCCATCGCGCAAGCCGAGCTGCGCCAGGCCGGCTTCCCGAATCCGACCATTCGCAATTTCGACGACATGCCGCTCGGGCCGAACGTCGATCGTCCGTTGGACGTTCTGATGGATCTCGAGCCCCGCAATGCCGAGACCTCCAAGCTTCCCGGTATTGCCCTCGACCGGCAGCCGATCGTCGGACCGATGCTCGCGCGGGCCATGGCTGAGGGCAAGCCGGTTGCGTCCGATCCCACCCCGCTGGTGCGGAGCGATGGTCCGATCGGGATCGTGCTGGCAGCCCCGGTCGTCCCGCAAGGCGCCACTGCACCGGCGGGCTTCGTGACGTTTTCGTACGAGATCGGGCCGCTGCTGCTTACCAATGACGATCTGTCGTTGTTCTCGGTGGCGTTGAAGGACCCGCGCAACGCCTCGGACGAGCTGGTTGCCAATGATCAGGGGGCGGTGACGAGCCGGACCCGCCGGCCGGACGATCCTGCTCCGTCGTCGACCCGCACCGTGGCCTTCGGCAATCACGACTGGTCCTTGGTCTATTACGCCAAGAGCAATGCGGTCCGGCGTGCGCAACAGACCGCGGCGATCGTCGGCGTCATCGGGATGGCGCTCACCGGCATCATCTGCGGCCTGTTCGGCTACGTCGCCTACAACAATCTGCGCCTGAGCCGCGAAATCCAGGTGCGGATCGGCTTCGAGCGCCGACTGACGGCGGTCATCGACGAGCTGAACCACCGGGTCAAGAACATCCTGGCGGTGATCCAGTCCATCGTGACGCGAACGCTGCGTCATGGCAGCGACATGGACGTCGCGCGCGAGCTGCTGATCGGGCGGATCCATGCGATGTCGAACGTGGTCACGCTGCTCAGCGAGAGCCAGTGGCAAGGCGTGCAGCTGCGCGGGCTGTTCGAAGCTCGCGCCATCCCGCATGCCGAGAGGATTGCGGTCAACGGACCCGACATCACCGTGAGCGCGCGTGCCGCGCAGAGCCTGTCGCTGCTGTTCTTCGAACTCGCCTCGCACTCGGACGAGGGCCTCTCGCTGGTGGGAAAGCACCCGCACATCACCGCCAGATGGGAGGTGACGGGCGAAGAGCCGAATGCCGTCTTCCACTTCCGTTGGGAGGAATTGAATACCAGTGAAGCGACGCGGCGGCCGGACAGCGATTTCGGACTGATCCTACTCGATCGCGTTGCGCCGGAAGCACTCGGTGGCACGTCAAAACGCTTCTTCACCGAGGCGAGCTATGTCTATGAGCTGACCGCTCCGATGGAGACCGTCATCGACATGACCGAGCGCGATCGCACCGAGCAGTTCTCCGCGCCGGTGCATCCGCCGCGATAGCTCGCCGGGCTCGTCAGTGAACAGGATAGCAAGGCGCACGATACCCCGGCGCAAGTGTTCAACAATAACAAGTTCAACAACAAGAAGAGGCGGCTCTTTTGGGAGCCGCCTCTTTGCTGGCTTGTTTGCGACGGCTTGGCTGATCAGCCGCCGCTGCCGCCGATCACCGCCCGCACGGTCTCGTCCGGGCCGAAATCCTCGGCGCCTTCGACGTAGAGCAGCGCTGCCAACTTCGAGCGCGCGCGGTTCACGCGGCTCTTGATGGTGCCCACCGCGCAGCCGCAGATCGCTGCCGCATCCTCGTAGGAGAAGCCCGATGCACCGACCAGGATCAGTGCCTCGCGCTGGTCCTGAGGCAGCTTCTCGAGTGCCGCACGGAACTCCTCGAACTCAAGATGCGCGCCCTGCGAGGGATGCGTCTTGAGCGTCTTGGCGTAGTTGCCTTCGGCATCTTCCACTTCGCGCCGGCGTTTGCGGTAGTCGGAGCGGAACAGGTTGCGCAGGATCGTGAACAGCCAGGCAGGCAGATTCGATCCCGGTTGGAACGAGTCGATGTTGGCCAGCGCCCGGAGCAGGGTTTCCTGCACCAGGTCGTCGGCGCGATCGCTGTTACCACTTAAGGAAATCGCAAATGCGCGAAGGCTGGGGACGGCCGCGAGGATATCGTCCCGCAAGGAATCAGTGAGAGGCATTCACTCCCTCCCGTCGGTTTGGTCGTTGGATCCCCCGCCGTTTTCCACGTGGGACTGTGCTGCCGGCGCATCAAGCTTCCGCACCAACTCCGCGAAGCGGTCCGGTACTCCCTGACGGACGACGTCGTCGTACATCGCGCGGAGTTGATGACCGATCCTGGATTGAATTTCCGCGTTCAGTCCGCCGGGCTTGCGCGGTGCCGCATTCTTGCTGGCTTGAGACTTTACATCTTTCATGACCTTTTCCACGTTTCCCCGAGAGTTAAGTCCCTGAAGCTTCAAGAATTATTCTCGCCACCGAGAGGGTCTGTCGGGAACTAATGCGACGGGGCGACAAAAGTTCCACGGGTTTGGGGAACTTTTCGTCGGTTCGGGCGTAATCAGCCCATGATGGAACCCGGGCGGGAAGCCCAGATGACCGAATGGAGTGGGGATGAGCCGATCACAGCTTGTTGCTGAACATTTGCCGCTGTTGCGCCGGTATGCGAGGGCCCTCACCGGCAGCCAGGGTTCCGGAGATGCCTATGTCGGAGCGATGCTTGAGGCCCTGATTCAGGATCCGGCTCTGCTGGACGAGCGTTATGGACCGCGGGCTGCGCTGTTCCGGCTGTTCACGCAGATCTGGAACTCGGTGGCCCTCAACGACGACGCCGAAGTGGCGACCCTGCCGATGCCGCCGGAGCGGCGGCTCTCCAACATCACGCCCTTGCCACGCCAGGCGTTCCTGCTGCTCTCGCTCGAAGGCTTCCCCGAGGAAGAAGTGGCCTTCATCCTCGATATCGACGTTGCCGAAACCCGCCGGCTGGCGGATGCCGCCGGACGGGAGCTCGCCGCCGAAATCGCTACCGATGTGCTGATCATCGAGGACGAGACTTTCATCGCGATGGACCTCGAGAGCCTGGTCAAGAATCTCGGCCACAACGTCATCGGCGTGGCGCGAACCCATGCCGACGCGGTGGCTCTCGCCAAGAACAAGAAGCCCGGTCTGATCCTGGCTGATATTCAGCTCGCCGATGGTTCGTCCGGCCTGGATGCCGTGAACGAGCTGCTGCGCACCTTCGAGGTTCCGGTGGTCTTCATCACCGCCTATCCGGAGCGCTTCCTCACCGGTGAGCGGCCCGAGCCGGCGTTCCTGATCTCCAAGCCGTTCCAGCCGGCCATGGTGTCGGCAGTCGCCAGCCAGGCTCTTTTCTTCCAGCGCAACTCGCGCAACCGGATGCCGAAGCCGGCGGCCTGATCAGGTCACGGTGCACGATGTCGTCCCGGCGCGTTCCTTATGGAGCGCGCCGGCTTCGTATGTAGCCCCAGCAACAAAGGGCGAGATCAGCAGCCGCGGCAGACGCCGTCGAGCCGTGCTTTTAGCACCGCGTCGTTCGGCTTGGTCTCTCGGGACTTCAACCTGTTCTCGTCGAGCTGGAAGATTTCAGACGTCCGCCGCGGCGCGAAGACGATTGGCACGAGAAAGGTCAGATCACCGTCCGCCAGCTCCGGCGGCGGTGGAGCAAATGGCTGGGCTCGCTCGACCATGGCGAGCGCTTCCCGGTCGAGCGCCGGATCGCCGGTCGTTTCCGCCAGCACGGCCGAGATGAGATGACCCTCGCGGTCGATGTGAAACAGGACCTTGGCTGTTCCGCCCTCGCCCGAGGCCTGCAACGGGTAGCGGCGCTGAATCTTCAATTGCGCGACCAGGCTCTTGATCCAATTATCTCTGGCGCTTTCGGCAGCTCCAATCGCAGGAAAGAGGCCTACGAGAGCCAGAGCCAATCCAATCCCCCGCCATACGCCGACGCTATCCAACGTGCCCAGCATTTCGTCCCCACGCGCGGACCATGAAGTCAGCCGCGCCGCTCCAACATATACCTCAGACGAAATGGGGATAGAGCGCCGCGACGGGTGGGCGGAGATCTGACCGGTAGTGCTGGATCAGAAAAGAATGCGGGGCACCGCCGGCATCACCACGGCAGTGCCCCGCGTCGCCGGTCAATGGGGCAGGGGGAATAACCGGCTGCCGAGATGACGCGTGACCCGAAAAGTCGTTCCGTGTGAGACCGAATTTTTTGACGCGATAGAACTGAAGAATGTCGCCGCAGTTTACACACGGTTAAGTGATTTGCCCGACCGAGAACCCGGTTCCTGCGACTTACGTTGGTATGCCGATCGCCTTGCGGCGAGGGGAGCAGAGACATGTCGCAGACCAAGAAAGTTGTCGTTTTGGGTTCGCTTGCGGCGTCCGCCATGCTCGTAGGCGCAATGCAACTGGCTTCCGGCCATGATCTTGGCGCCAGCCTGGCGGTTCAGAACCCCACTCGCGAGACGATCGTCGCAACAGCGAATGACGTGAACCGGGCCGCCAAATCTGACCGCGCCAACCAAAGCGGTACTGCGGCGCCGTCACAGACTGTGTCGATCAAGCTGGCTGCCTTCGCGGAGACCTCCTTCCTGGTGCGGCTCCCCGTCAACCCCACGGGTGTAAGCGTGAGCTCCTCGCCGTCGCCGCAGAAATCGCAGCTCATCACCACCGGCAACGAGAAGGCCGCCAAGCACCCGGTGGCGTGCGAGCCGTCGGTGTCGGTGCTGACGGAGATCGCCAAGCGCCTGCAACCGGGACGGTGCGTGACTTAGCTACAGCAGCGCCGCACCCGGTCCGAGGCGTAAGCAGTCGATCAACGCCGGGCAATGACGGTCAGGGCAGCCCTCACTCCGCAGGCGTTTGCTCCTCCGCCGCTTGGCGGCTGACCATGAATCCGAGCGCCAGACCGCCGACAGCCAGAATGGGAATCAGCCGTTTGATGCCAATCATGCGGACGATCTGCAGGCCGCTGGCCAGCAAAATCGGATCTGCAAAAGCAGATTGGACTGCCGACCGCGCCGTTTCCGCGGTCCGCGCAGCACGGCTCGCGATCGCGCGCTTGCGCGCCATGTAGCTGACTGCGGCGATCAACGTCACTACGAAGAAGATGGCGGCACCGGTGAGGCACGCGGCCACGAGCCCGTATCGATTCAGCACGGCGACGAAAGCAGCCGCGCATAGAAAGCTCGTGGTGACGAACAGTCCGACCGCTGCAGCGATCGCGAGCGACGTGAGCCGAACGGCATGCCCGGTCGATTCCTGGAAGTCCGCAATCAGGCGCTGCAGCATGTCATTACCCTCGGCGTCTCATTCATCTGCGCAACAAACTCAAATCGGCGCCGAAGACGCGGCGCCGAAACAAGACAAGCCTCTGGATTTCAGGGCCGCCGCTTAGCGTCTCCAAGCGGCGCCGATGAGGAATCCAAGTCCGAGCGCAAGACCCACGGTGGCAAGTGGGCGATGGGAGATCACGTCCTCGAGGCGCTCCTCGAGTGAGTTTGCGGCATTCTGGGCTGCACCAAACATCGCGGTGCCCCGCTCGGACATGTCGTCGAACGTCTGGTCCACGTTGTCGCGTGCCTGGCGATAGCCGCTGCGGGCCTGCTTGCTGGCCTGCCCCGCGAAGGCATTGAGCGCATCGGTGATCTGTTCGGTGAGGGCTGCGATATCGTTTTTCACGGCGTGGACATCCTTCTGCAGGCGTTCGTAGTTCGCTTTGTCGACGAGATCCTTCAGGGCGGTCTCACCGTCAGTCGGTGGCATGGCAAGCTCCCGGAGCAAGGTGATTGCGTCTGCTCGACAAACGCGGGGTCTCGGCCGAAGTTCCGACGGTGGAAACCGAATTAGTCTGCCGGCAGTTGCGGCGAATCGTCCGGCAGCAGGTGCTCCTTCACGATGAGGGCGACGATCAGGAGCGGCGAGGCGAGGAAGGCTCCCATCGGGCCCCACAGCCAGGTCCAGAATGCCAGCGCGATGAACACCGCGAGTGCGTTGAGCGCAAGGCGCCTGCCGATGATGGTCGGCGTGACGAAGTGGCCTTCCAGGAAGGTGATCACGGCGAAGATGGCGGGCGCGACCATGCCGGCGCTCAAGGTCGGGAATGCGATTGCGCCGACCAGGACGAGCACCGCGAACATCGCGAGGGGCCCGATGATGGGGATGAAGTTCAGCGTCGCCGCAAGCGCCCCAAGGCCGGCGGGATTGGGCATGCCGGCGATGGCGCAGGCGAGGCCGGCTGCAATGCCGACACCGGTGTTGATGAGCGTCACCGTCAGGAGGTAGTTGCCGAGGTGCAGCTCGAGCTCGTTGAGGATGCGGAGCGTCCGCAGCCGGACCTCGTGATCACCAAAGGTCATGATCAGCGCCCGCCGTAGATCGCGCCAGCTTGCGATGAACAGCACGAGCGTGGCGAAGAACAGTAGGAATTCGGTGAAGGTCGGCGACAGGAATTCGATCGTCGGCTGAACCCAATCGAATTTGGGCAGCTCGAGGCTAGCCGAGGCCGGTGCGCTTCCGCCGCCGACGGCCGCCTGCATTTCGTGCCACAGCGCCAGCGGCCGATCGAAGACGTGCAGCTTCGACTTGAGCGTGGCGGCAAGCTCGGGAAGGCGATTGGTCCAGTCCAGCACCGGCGCCGAGATCAGGCCGATGATGAAGGCGAGCCCCGCCGCAACCGCGAGCACGATCAGCACGGCGCCCACACCGCGCGGCACGTGGAAGCGTTCGAGAAAGTTGGCGGCCGGCGACAGCATGGTGCCGACCACGAAGGCCATCACGATCGGGAGAAAAAATCCTCGGGCGACATAGAGGACACCCGTCACGCAGACGGCCGTGAGGATGATGAGAGCGATGGCGACGAGGTCAACCCGTCTGATCACGGGAGGTAATTCTTGGCGACTTTCATTCAGGGCTGAATCGTCGTTCCCGCTGGCGAGCAGCCGCTCGGTGGGAAGTACACGCACCATGAATCTCCCGATCGAGTCGTTCGCGCACAGCTCGCGTGGCTTGCCATCCAACAGCCGGGGGCCCATCCGGTTCCGTCGCGCAAACGTGAGAGCTCACATGCTTGACTGACGCAGGGCGACCACACCGAAGCCGGAACTACGACGAGACGTTCGGCGTTTGGAAGGTAATCACGCATCGCACCGCGATGCTCGCATGACAGGGGCATTCCATGACACAGCTCGCTTCCGGCCATCGCCGCAATTTGCGGCGGACGGCTTCGCTGATCGCCGGCGTCGCGGTCCTCTTGCTCGCAGGTGCGACTGCATCTCACGCCCAGATTCTCGGATATGCGCCGGTCGAGCAGCAGGCATTTCCGCCGGACGAGGCGACGGCATCTGCGGTGCAGGATGAGGACAGCCGGCTGCCGGACCGTCTGCGCCGCACGATCGTCAACCTCGATACGCGGGAAGCGCCGGGGACGATCATCATCGATACGAGCAACACCTATCTGTACTACGTGCTCGGCGGCGGCCGTGCATTGCGCTACGGCGTCGGCGTCGGGCGCGAAGGCTTCACCTGGGCCGGCGTGCAGACCGTGACACGCAAGGCGGAGTGGCCGGACTGGCATCCGCCGGCGCAGATGGTCGCGCGCCAGCCCTATCTGCCGCGTTTCATGGCCGGCGGCCCGGGCAATCCGCTTGGCGCGCGGGCCATGTATCTCGGTTCCAGTGAGTATCGCATCCACGGCACCAACGATCCCACGACAATCGGCAAATTCGTGTCGTCGGGCTGCATCCGCCTGACCAATGAGGACGTCTCCGACCTGTTCAGCCGCGTGCAGGTGGGGACGAAGGTCGTCGTGCTGCCGAAAGCCGCCTCGCTGCAGGCGCGCACCAATGCCGGCCGTGCGCCGCGCGTGACGTCGCTGCCGTCGGGGCGGCAGGCGAGGTCGCTGCCGGTTGCGGCCGTCAATTAAGCGGGGAGTTGGGTCATGAACGGCCGACGTGCCCTCGCTGCCATCGCAGTGGCAACCATGGCAACCGCGGGCGCGTTGGCAGCGCCGACCACGGCGGGCGCGCAGGATTTTATCTCCGCGCTGTTCGGCGGCTTCAACGCGCCGCAGCGCCAAGCGCCCCGGATGCCGTTCGCCGACGAGGCGCCGCCGGTGCAGCGTCCAGCGCCGCGCAGCCAGCCGGTCTATTCCGGTGGCGGCAGCACCGCGTGGTGCGTGCGCACCTGTGATGGCCGCTATTTCCCGCTCGGCGCCACCGGTGACCAGAGCAAGGAGGCCGCCTGCAACAGCTTCTGCCCGGCGGCCAAGACCGAGATCGCCTATGGCAGCTCGATCGACGGCGCCGAGACGGATGGCGGCAAGCCGTATTCGGCGCTGCCCAACGCATTCAAGTATCGCACCGAAATCGTCGACGGCTGCACCTGCAACGGCAAGGACCATTTCGGCCTCGCCAAGGTGTCGATCGACAACGATCCGACCCTGCGCAAGGGTGACGTCGTTGCCAGCGACGACGGCCTCAAGGTCGCCAACCGGACCGGCAGCGGCAAGCGCGCCGAGCTGAACTTCTCGCCGGCGCCCGCGGCGCTGCGCGCGAAGTATGAGCGCGCGCCGGTGATGGCGTTCGACTGATCCTGCGAGACCGTCAGGCCGCGCGGATCTTGCCGAGGAAGTCCGTGACCTGATGACCAAGATTTCTGCTCTGGCTCTCCAGCGTCTCTGAGGCATTGCGCACGTTGTCGGCTGCGGCCGCAGCTGCGTCCGCGTCCGACTTCACGCCGGTGATGTTCTCGGAGACGTTCTTGGTGCCGTCTGCAGCGAACTGAGTGCTGCGCGAGATCTCCTGCGTCGCCGCGCCTTGCTCCTGCACGGCAGCGGCGATCGCGGTCGCCACCTCGTTGACCTCGCCGATGATGCCGCCGATCCGCTTGATGGCGTCGATCGCGTCATTGGCGACGCGCTGAATGTCGGCGATCTGCTCGGAAATCTCGTCGGTCGCCTTCGCAGTCTGGCTCGCGAGCGTCTTCACCTCGGAGGCGACGACGGCGAAGCCCTTGCCGGCCTCGCCGGCGCGCGCCGCCTCGATGGTCGCGTTCAGCGCCAGCAGATTGGTCTGCGAGGCGATGCTGTTGATGAGCCCGACAACCTCGCCGATCCGGTTCGCCGATTGCGCCAGCCCCTGTACCGTGCCGTCGGTCATGCGGGCCTGCTCCACCGCCCGGCTGGCGATCCCGGCGGCATGGGAAGCCTGCTTGGAGATGTCCGCGATCGACGCATTCAGCTCCTCCGCCGCAGAGGCGACCGTCTGCACGCTGATCGAGGCGTCGTTCGAAGCCCTCGCGGCGACCTCGGCGCGGGTGTTGGTTTGCCGCGACACGTTGGTGAGACCGGCCGACGTGGCCTGCATGTCGGTGGAGGCCTGGCCGAGCTGCTCCAGCGACCCGCGCACCAGACTTTCGAACTCCGCGACGTAGGACTCGATCGCGCGCTGGCGCGCAACTGTCGCGGCGTTGCGCTCACGCTCCTGGGCCTCGATCGCGAGCTTGTCCTTGGCCTGCTGCTTGAAGGTCTCGAGCGCGTTGGCAAGCGCGCCGATCTCGTCCTGCCGCTGGGTGTAGCCGGTGTCGACGCCGAGATCGCCGCCCGCCACCGCGAGCATGGCATCGCGCATCCGGTGCAGCGGCCGGATCACTCGGCCGCTCACGGCGGCGATCGCCGCGCCGCCCAGTGCGACGGCCAGGAGCAGCAGCGTCAGTTGGAGCATCAGCGACTCCGTCGCAGCGCTCTGCTGCGCGCTGGAATGGTCCTTGGCTGCGTCGAGCGCCGCCTCGGCCAGGGCGACCGCGCTCGTCATCTTGTTCACGGAGAATGGACTCCACTGATATGGCGTCAGCTCGGGCTTCTCGCCCTTTTGCACCGCTGCCAGCAGACGTTCGCGCAGGCCGGCATACTCCGGCGTGAAATAGGCCTGCTCCGTGCCCGACATCGCTGCGGAGAGCGCCGGCGGCAAGCTCATGCCGGAGGTGGCGAGCTGGACCGCCTTCCATGCGGCATCGACGCCGCCGACCTGCTTGGTGTAGGCCAGCACCGCTTCGGGCGACACCTTGCCGGCCGTCAGCGCATTGCTGACGACGAGCGATGCTTCACCAGCCGTGTTGCGCATCAGCCAGGCCATCTGCTTGATCATCAATAGCTGATCGACGGTCGCACTCTGATGATTGACGCTGGCGGCGATATTGACCGTGATCTTGTCGAGCAGGACCAGTAGCGCGTCGAACGTCTCGCCATACTCCTTGGGCAGGCCGGCGCGGCGGGCCGCCTTCGGCTTGACGATCTCGGTCCAGAACTCGCTGTGCTCCGCGGTCAGCGTCTTGTTGAGCCGGTCGAGGTCGGCAACCAGGCTCTGGTTCTGTTGGAAGTCGATGCCTTGCAGCAGATCGAGACTGCGGTCCAGCGCAGGGACGTAGATGCCACGGGCGGAGCGCAGGAATTTCTCGGTGTCGCCGTCCATGGCCCGATCGGCATTCAGGACGCGGATCGTGGTCGAACGATCGCTGCGCATGCTGTTCATGGCCTTGAACAAGACGCCCGAGACTTCGGCAACGCGTGCGATCCGCTGGGCAGATTGCAGCCTGCTCCAGGAATTCCAGGCGTTCAGCGAAAAGAGGGCGATGACGGCGAGGGCGGCGGTGGCGATGACCGTCTTCAGCAGTGAAGAAATGGTCAAGCGATTCAGCATTTTGATCTCCGGTTCCCGGCATTCGACCGCAAACCGGTAAAGAACTGAATGCGAGGTGGGTCCGTGGAACTACGGAGAAAACGGAGTGGCCAAAGTTCCGACTCGGGAACTTCAAGTCGCGGAGCGGGTTAGATTGACAGCGCCAGCGCATCCTTCATCTCCCAGGGGACTCCCATGCTCATCAGTATTCTCGTCACCTTCCTCGTCGTCATCCTCATCCTCTATTTGATCAACCTCCTGCCGATCGACGGCCGGGCCAAGCAGATCTGCCGCGTGATCGTCATCGTGCTCGGTGTGATCTCGCTGCTCCGATTCATCGCGGTGATATGATCCGGCATCATGTTACCTCATGCTAATCAAAAAAAGCCCCGGCGGATGGCCGGGGCTTTTCGTCATCAGGCCTTTGCCTTCGCCTCGCGCCGCCGCGCGGTGAGAATGTATTCGGTGTACCCGTTCGGCTGCGTGCGACCCTCGAAGACGAGGTCGCAGGCTGCCTTGAATGCCACGCCATCGAACGACGGCGCCATCGGCTGATAGAGCGCATCGCCGGCATTCTGCTTGTCGACCACGACGGCCATGCGCTTCAGCGAGTCCATCACCTGCTCCCTGGTGACGACGCCATGGTGCAGCCAGTTGGCGAGATGCTGGCTGGAGATGCGCAAGGTGGCGCGGTCCTCCATCAGGCCGACATCGTGGATGTCAGGCACCTTGGAGCAGCCGACGCCCTGGTCGATCCAGCGCACGACATAGCCGAGAATGCCCTGGCAGTTGTTGTCGATCTCCTGGCGTACGTCGTCCGGAGCCCAGTTCGAGTTCGACACCGGGATGGTGAGGATGTCGCCGAGCTTGGCGCGGGGGCCGCCTTTGGCGAGTTCGGCCTGGCGGGCGTGCACATTGACCTGGTGATAGTGCAGGGCATGCAGCGTCGCAGCCGTCGGCGACGGCACCCAGGCGGTGGTGGCACCCGCCTGCGGGTGGCCGATCTTCTGCGCCAACATGTCGGCCATCTTGTCCGGCGCCGCCCACATCCCCTTGCCGATCTGGGCATGGCCGGGAAGACCGTCGATCAGGCCCATATCGACGTTCCAGTCCTCATAGGCCTTGATCCAGGGCTGTGCCTTCATCTCGTTCTTGCGGATCATCGGACCCGCTTCCATCGAGGTGTGGATCTCGTCGCCGGTGCGGTCGAGGAAGCCGGTGTTGATGAAGACGATGCGCTTCGATGCCTGCTGGATGCAGGCCTTGAGGTTGACCGTGGTGCGGCGCTCCTCGTCCATGATGCCGACCTTCATGCTGTTTTCCGGCAGGCCGAGCAGCTTCTCGACGCGCGAAAACAGCTCGACCGTGAGCGCCACCTCGTCCGGGCCGTGCATCTTGGGCTTGACGATGTAGATCGAGCCGGTGCGGCTGTTCTTGACCTTGGAGTTGCTCTTGAGGTCGTGGATCGCCAGGAGGCCGGTGACGGCGGCATCGAGAATGCCCTCCGGAACCTCCTCACCCTTGGCGTCGAGCACGGCGTCGGTGAACATGTGGTGCCCGCAATTGCGGATCAGCAGCAGGCTGCGGCCGTGCAAGGTGAGCGTCCCGCCGGACGGCGTGGTGTAGCTGCGGTCGCTGTTCAGCGCGCGGGTGAGCGTCTTGCCGCCCTTCTCGAAATCGGCCGACAGCGTGCCGTTCATCAGGCCCAGCGTGTTGCGATAGACGAGCACCTTGTCCTCGGCGTCGACTGCGGCGACCGAGTCCTCCATGTCGAGGATGGTCGAGACCGCGGCCTCCAGGATCATGTCGGAGACGCCTGCCGGATCGTCCTTGCCGATGACATGGCTGCGGTCGATCACGACCTCGACGTGGAGGCCGTTGTTGGCGAGCAGGATCACGGAGGGGGCGTCGGCCGAGCCCTGGTAGCCGGCGAACTGGTCGGCGTTCTTGAGCGCGGTGGCGTTGCCGCTCTTCAGCTTGGCGGAGAGCTGGCCGGCGATCACGCTGTAGGCGGTCACGTCGGTGTGGCTGCCGGTGGCGAGCGGTACGGCGGCGTCGAGGAACGCCTTGGCCTTGGCGATCACCTTGTCGCCGCGGGCCTTGTTGTAGCCCTTGCCCGCTTCGCTCGGATCGTGCGGGATGGCGTCGGTACCGTAGAACGCGTCATAGAGCGAGCCCCAGCGCGCGTTCGCCGCGTTCAGCGCGTAGCGGGCGTTGGTGAGCGGCACCACCAGCTGCGGCCCGCAGATCTTGCCGATCTCTTCGTCGATATTGGCGGTCTCGACTTTGTGCGTGGCCGGCTCGGGCAGCAGGTAGCCGATCTCCTTCAGGAATGCGGTGTAGGCGCCGAGGTCGAAAGCCTTGCCCTTGTTAGCGAGGTGCCAGGCGTCGATCTTGTCCTGCAGGGCATTGCGGAAGGCGAGCAGCTCGCGGTTCTTCGGGGCGAGATCGCGCAGGATCGCGCTGAGGCCGGCCCAGAACGCGTCCGGATCGATCCCGGTCTTCGGCGTGGCCTCCTTGGCGATGAAGTCGAACAAAACGGGGGCGATCTTCAGTCCATGGGCGTCGATACGGGTCATGATGAGACGTTTCTCTCGAATAAGGGCGACGTTGCGCGTGTCTTGGCGTGCTGAAATGGCCGCCTCGAAGGCGGCGTGTGCAGTGCATTTAGCGCCAAAGCGGGGGCCACGAAAGGGGGGAGGGGTATCGCAGTTGGTCGTGGGTGGGGTGGAGGTGGTTCCGAAGCCGGTCGGGGCCGAGCCGTTTCCCGCACCCCGCCCATCGCCTTCGGACCCACGGCGCGTGCCCCAAACTCCGCCGTCATTGCGAGGAGCGAAGCAATCCAGGCGGCCTCCGCGGAGGTAGTCTGGATTGCTTCGCATCGCCGCTTCGCTCGCAATGACGCCCGAGGTTGCATCTCGTTGCCCATCTCAGATCGTGCATTTGCGGACAATCCCCAACGTTCTCGCGGCGCCTGATAGCGTCCGAGCTTTGCCAATTGATCGCCTCTCAAAAACGAGAGGCGCAGGGAAGGCCGGGTGCAGGCTGCACCCATGGCCCGCCTGCAGAAAAAAATGCAGGCGGCAGGAACCACAGGTACGAGCCGGACATCCGGCCTTCCCTGCGCGATGGCTCTACGGTTGCTCCGTGGTCTCCCCGGTGCGCCGGGCTTTCTGGTCACCGTTGCCCGCGCAGCGCGTTGGCGCTGTCACGCGCGTGGCATCAGCATCGGGATGCCAGGACCCCACGACTTGGCCGTGCGCCTCGGACTGTCCGTCGACATGATCGCTCACGCCGCAGCCCAAGACGCCCACCGCATCCCGCACCCGACGTCCGTGACGGTCGCGAAACGCCCCTTGTGTACGCCAGATCTGCCAGAATGCGCGAACGGGCGGTTCTCGCAAAACCGCCCGTCGCTGGATCTGAGCCCGTAACGCCCCAAACGCGGCAGAGCCTGTATCAGAGCGAGGGACAGCTCCGGTGATCTTCCTCAACCCGAACAGTTGCAAGGGCTTCGAGCCCATACAAGGCAAGGAAGGGAGTGGATGATGACACAGATCGCAAATGATGTCGCTGGTATCGATGTGGCCAAGGACAAGGTGGACGGCTGCATTCGGAAACTCGGAGTACGGCAGGCATTCCCGAGCAGTTCGCTTGGGCATCGCCAGCTGGTGGCCTTGCTTCGCAAGCACAAGGTGACCAAGGCCGTCATGGAGGCCAGCGGCGGCTATGAGCGCGAATGGGCCAAGGCGCTGCGCGAGGCCGGGATAGAGGTGCGGATCGTTGATCCCAAACGGGTTCGCAGCTTCGCCTTGTCGGCGGGTCGACTGGCGAAGAACGACACGATCGACGCAGAGATGATCGCCTGGTTCGCCGAGACGTTCGACGAGGCACCGAGCCAGACCTACGATGCTGCACGCGAGGAACTGGCGGGGCTGGTGAAAGCGCGCAAGAATCTGATGGATCTGAAAACCCGTTTGCAGAACCAGACCGAGCATGTTGTGCCGGGATTGGCGCAGAAGGCCCATTCCCAGGTGTTGAAGACGCTCGCGGCTCAGATTGTGAAGCTCGAGGCTGCGATCTTCGCCAGGGTCAAGGCGACGCCGGAATTTGCCGAGCGCGCCGAGATCATTGAAAGTGTGCCGGGGCTTGCCGTCACGACCTCCGCGCTCCTCATCGCAGGAGCGCCGGAACTCGGCAAGGTGAGTGACAGGATCGCCGCTGCCCTGATCGGTGTTGCCCCTTACGACGACGACAGCGGCAAGCGCCGAGGCGAGCGCCACATCAAGGGAGGTCGGCGCTGGGTGAGAAACGGCCTGTTCCTTCCCTGCCTCGGGGCAGCGACGCAGCATAATCCGGTGCTCACGACCTACTATGAACGCCTCATCGCCAAGGGCAAAGAGCCGAAAGTTGCCCTCATCGCCTGTATGCGCAAGCTGATCATCATCCTCAACACGATGATCGCCCGCGGCGAAAAATGGAATCCCAAGCAGCTGCGCGTTGCGATGAACTGATCGAGCGCCACACTGCGCTCGGTCCACGACCGAGTGCATGCCAAGCCAACAGGAGGGCGAGCGGACGGGGTCAAGGCCTTCAGCCGCCGAAGGCGGGGGCGCGTCTCGCGCCAGCCTTGAGGCCGGCCGTTCGCCGGCCTACACAGCACAGTTGCTCGTGTGGGACGGGACGAACATAGGCCTAGCATGATTTCCGAAAAAAAGAAATAAGAATATTTTTGGCTGAGGACTGGACAGTCCAAATCAGGTTGATGGGGCGAGAGAATTCGGGTTTTCGGAGCGGCGGGTTTGAGGCGACCGGAGAAGCTTGGGGGGATAGGGGGCAGATGCTGCTTCTCGCATTCTGGCTTGACGGCTCCCGACTCCTCTCAGCAGGGCGAGTATGTTACCATCCATAGAACCATAGGATCTCCTTGATGCAGATAGCGGTTCATGATCGCGGTTCGGGCCGGATGTCGACCTCGGAATTCCGCAGCTTCCAGGCGCGGCGGCCGGATCACGAGCGCTGGGAACTGGTCGGAGGTGTCGCCATGATGATGACGCCGCCGACCATTGCGCACAACCAGATCGCCAGCAACCTCGAACGCTTGCTGAACGACGCGCTGGCGCGGCATGCGCCTGCGTGGTTGGCTGCACAGCGGCCGGGTCTCGATCTCGGCACCGGCGATTTCAGGCCGGAGCCGGATGTGGGCGTGATCGATGCCGATTACGACGCCGGACAGCGTTTCGTCGACAAGGCCTATCTGCTGGCCGAGATCGTTTCCGACACCGACGAGGTGATCGTCCCCGGCACCGACCGGCGTTGGATCGAGGTCAAGCGCGAGCTGTATCGCGGGCATCCCGATTGTCTGGCCGTGCTCGTCATTGCGCAGGACCGAATGGAGGTCGCGCTCGATCTCAAGGTCGACGGCGCGTGGACGTCGATCCTGCTTCAGGGCGGCGAGGCAGAGCTGTTGCTGCATGAATTCGGGCTGTCATGCCGCGTGGCCGATCTCTACGAACGAACGCCGGTGCCGCGGATCTAGCTCGTGTGAGCTCCTGCGATAGGCGGGCCCTATCTCTGACGTCGTTGTTGCTGATCCGGAGCTACACGTGCTGCACGCTTTCCGTGCTTGCCTTGCCTTCCTCGGGCGGAGGAAACGGTCGTTCAGGGAGTACGACGTCGTCTGTCTTCGCAGGTCGGTGCCGACCATATCACTCCCAATCGGTGCGCGGGGAACCATCGTGATCGATCATCGCTCCGAGCCGCCGGCATATCTGGTCGAGTTCTTTGCTGACGGAGAGCATGTCGGCCTTTATGACGTCGTGCCCAACGACATTGAGTTGGTGATCCCATATGAGGGATGATCCGTGAAAGGTGCCCGCGTGAGCTCTTGCGATACACCGGTCCTGGCCCGGATGTCGCTGCGCTCATCCGGGCTACGCCTGATCCTGTCCTACGCCGCTCTCACGCTCTTGACGGCGCCAAGCGGAATTCGACAACGTCTTCGGCGCCCGAGAGGTCGCGGGCCATCTGGGCGGTCTCGAACCGGCCGGCGGCCTGCAGCACCAGCTCGAAATGGAATTGCCGCTTGGCTTCGCTGTATTCGTAGCACCAGTCCAGCACGTCGAAGCCATAGGCCCGCATGCATTCGCGCAGTTCGGCCTCGCTCGGTTGCAGGCCATGGCGATAGACGACCGACAGCGACAGCGTGGTCTGATGCGGCAGCCATTGTTCGACCTTGCCGAGCAGGGTCATCGCGGCCAGGGACAGTGCCGTCGCGCAAAGCGCGGTGCCGTAGAAGCCGATGCCGATGATGATGCCGATCGCCGACGTCATCCAGATCGAGGCGGCCGTCGACACGCCGCGGATGGTGAAGCCATCCTTGATGATGACGCCGGCGCCGAGGAAGCCGATGCCGGTCATCAGGCCCTGGATCACGCGCGTCGGATCGGACACGGTCGGTGACACCGCCATGCCGCCATACCAGCTGCCGGGAAAGCCGTTGATTGCCGTCAACAAGGTCGATGCGACGCAAACCAGCGCGTAGGTCCGCATGCCGGCCGCGCGTCCGTGATAGGTGCGCTCGTAGCCCAGCAGCAGGCCGACGGCCGCCGCACCCATCAGGTGCAGCAGCAGAATCCCGTTCGTCTCCAGTTCTGCCCTCGACCAATAGGCCGCCAGATGCTCCATCCTGCGCCTCGACAGCGTTGCTGCGCGTGTCGTGAACTGTGCGGATCAAGTGCTAATTTCTGCTTGCAGATCGTACGGCGGCCCCATGGGCAGGCTTGGCGTCCAAGAGCGAACCGGCGCACTCCTCCGTAGTTCTTCGGGTAGAAGGTGACCACGCTTGGCTGCGGCTGTCGCTCTGCTCGCCGATGTCGCGCGTGACGTCACGAGGCCGAATTTGAGCCAGGCTGCGGGCGGCACCTCGCGTGAGGCGTGTGCGGTCGACGATGTCGATCAAGCCGGGGTCGATGTCCCTCTCGCGCAAGATAGCGCGACCTGCTTACCATGAGACGTGGTCAGGCCGGCACGATGCTGTCGCTCAATCCCGCCCGCGCCGATTCATTGCCCCCGCACAGTCCCACTTCGGACGTAAAAGCTATCGATAACTACTTGCATCTAGTGGGGTGGGGGAGGCGCATTATGTCGTTCACTGGGCTGCGGTCGATCGTCCTGTGCCTCGGCCTGCTCGCTCTGCCCGCCCTCGCAGCCGACAAGTCGACGGCACCGTACCTTGCGGCGGCTCCGGAAAAGCCGACCTTGCTGCAAATGCTCGCTTCGGCGCTGAAGCCGAAATCCGCGCACCCGGCTGCGCCTGAGCACAGGCCGAGAATCCGCCAGGCTGCGGCGACCAGGAAGCCGAAGGCTTCCTCAACACCTGCTGCGACCGAGGAGCCGGCGGCCCTGCCCACCACGGTCGGTGCGGCAGCGGCGGCACCTGCGCAGCTCTCCGAAGCGGAGCTCGCCGCCAAAGGGCTGGAGCTGTTCAACGACGCCAGCCTCTCTGGCGGCGGCAAGGCCTCCTGCGCCACCTGCCACTTCTCGACCGGGCATACCAACAACAAGACCTATGTCGGCCTCGACGTGGTCGCCGACGGGGACCCCAATGGCCGGAATACGCCGACCCTGTGGGGCGTCGGCGAGCGCGCGGTGTTCGGCTGGGCCGGCCAGGCGCCGACCTTGGAAGACAGCATCCGCGGCATCATCGTCAACCGCATGAAGGGCCCGGAGCCAGCGAAGGAGACGCTGGCGGCGCTGGTCGCCTATGTGCGCACGCTCAACTATCCCGCCAACTGGCAGGTCAAGGAGGACGGCACGCCGAGGGAGGATGCGAGCGTGGCCGTGAAGCGCGGCTATGAGCTCTATATCGGCGATGGCGGCTGCGGCACGTGCCACCAATTGCCGAGCTTCGACAAGAAGAGCAAAGACGACATCGGCACCGGCGGCAAGTTCAAGGTGCCGACCCTGCACGCGGCCGCGTCGACCGCGCCATATTTCCACGACGGCCGCACCGCGTCGCTGCGCGACGCCGTCAAGCGGATGTGGGAGTTCTATGCCAAGAAGATGGAGACGCGGCTGCCGACCGAGGCCGAGCTCGACGATCTCACCGCCTATGTCGGCGCGCTGTAGCGTGGCACTGACAAAAAGCTGGCGGTCGCGTCTTCACCGTCATTCCGGGCGATTGGCAATGCGAAGGCGCGAAGCGGCTTCGCATTGACGATCGAACCCGGAATCTCGAGCTTGTTAAGAATAGACGCAAGACAATGTCGAGATTCCGGGTTCAAGGCCTGCGGCCTTGCCCCGGAATGACAGTGCGTATCACGAGCCTGACAGGCAAACGTGAGAGGCTTGACTATCTGCCAACCCTGTCATGGACCGCACGTGCGCGGTCCATGATCATGCAGTGACGACGCAATCAGATGTTGGCACCGAGATCGGCGATATCGTCGAACAGCACACCCGTCCGCGACAGCAGCGCCTCGAGCTCGTCGGTGGCGTCCGCAATCCCGCGCGTCGCGGTGTCGATCACCAGCTCCGCATCGAGCGGCGGCTCGTAGTCGGTGCCGATGCCGGTGAAGTTCTGCAGATTGCCGGCGCGGGCCTTGGCGTAGTGGCCCTTCGGGTCGCGGCTCTCGCAGATCTCGGCGGCCGTCGCGACGTAGACCTCACGGAACAGGTCGCCGGCGACGCGACGGGCGGCCGCGCGGTCCTCGCGCGCGGGCGACACCGCCGCGACGATCGCGATGTGGCCGTTGCGGGCGAGATGGGTCGCGACCTCGGCGAGGCGGCGGATGTTCTCGGCGCGATCCTCCGGCGTGAAGCCGAGATCCTTGTTGAGGCCGGCGCGGACGGTGTCGCCGTCGAGCAGCACCGGGGCGCCGCCGCGGCTGAACAGCCGCCGCTCCAGGGCGCGGGCGAGCGTCGACTTGCCGGCGCCGGGCAGGCCGGTCATCCACACGACGGCGCCCTTGTGGCGATAGCGATCGGCGCGCTCCTGCGGCTGCAGCGCCGATTCCACCGGCATGATGTCGACCGGCGCGGCGCGCTTGCCGGCATCGACCGTGAGCACCAGACCGCCGCCGGCGATGCGGCCCTGGACCTCGATGACGAGGCGGCCGGTGCGGGCGTTCTCGGCGTAGGGATCGATGGCGACCGGCTGTGTCAGCGCGATCTCGATCTCGCCGACATGGTTGCGCGCGATCGCGGCATTCTGCTCGTTGGACAGCGAGCCCGGATCGACCGCCTTCTCGATCGCGACCACGCTGCCGCGCGCCTCGCGGGTGCCGAGCCGCACCAGGATGCTGTCCCCCTTGGCGAGCGGCTGGTCGTGCAGCCAGAAGATGCGCGCGTGCAGGCGTCGAGCCGCCTGCGGCTCGCGGCCGACATGGGCGATGACGTCGCCGCGCTCGATGAACAGCTCGCGGTCGAGCGTGATGCCGACCGAGCGGCCGGCGCCCTGCGGCGCCGTCACCGGCGTCTGCGGCCAGCCCTCGACGGTCTTGATCTTGGCGATCTTGCCGGCCGGCATGATCACGATCTCGTCGCCGGTCTTGAGCTCGCCGGCCTCGATGCGGCCGGCGACGATGCGACGGTCGTCGAATTTGTAGATCGCCTGCACCGGCAGACGCAGCGGCAGGCTCGACAGCGGCTTTGCCGGCTCCAGGCCATCGAGCGCCTCGACCACGGTCGGGCCGCCATACCAGCCGATCCGCGAGGTCAGCTGGGCGACGCCGTCGCCGTCGCGCGCCGAGATCGGAATGATCGCGACCGGCTCGACACCGAGGCCCTCGAGATGCGCGGAGATCTCGGCCTTGATCGTGTCGAAGCGCTCCTCGCTGAAATCGACGCGGTCCATCTTGTTGACGACGACCGCCACCTGCTTCACGCCGAGCAGATGCAGCAGATAGCCGTGGCGCCGGGTCTGGTCGCGCACGCCTTCCAGCGCGTCGATGATCAGCACCGCCCCGTCGGCCTGCGAGGCGCCGGTGATCATGTTGCGCAGGAATTCGGCGTGGCCGGGCGCGTCGATCAGCACGACCTCGCGCGCATTGGTGCGGAAGCGGATCTGCGTGGTGTCGATGGTGATGCCCTGGTCGCGCTCGGTCTGCAGCGCATCGAGCAGGAACGACCATTCGAACGGCATGCCGCGCCGGGCCGAGACCGCCTGCAGCATTTCGAGCTTGCCCTCGGGCAGGCTGCCGGTCTCATGCAGCAGGCGGCCGACCAGCGTCGACTTGCCGTGATCGACATGGCCGACGATCACGATGCGGACCTGCGGACGGGTGGTGCCGTTCGGCGTGGCGGGGGCGGCTGACGGGACTCGCATGTTCATGGCCTCGTCCCCGCTCACAGATAGCCGGCGACGCGAAGCCGCTCGAAGGCGTCCTCGGTCTCGTGGTCGAGCGCGCGGCCGGCGCGCTCCGGCACCTTGGTGCTTTCGAGCTCGGCGAGAATCTCGGGGATGTTGGAGGCGTTGGATGCCACTGGGAAGGTGATGTCCTGATCGCCGAGCGAGCGGTAGCGCTGGCCGTTCCTGGACAGATAGAGCGGGATGATCGGGATGTTCTCGCGCGCCGTGTAGGCCCAGATGTCGGCCTCGGTCCAATGCAGGATCGGATGGATGCGCAAGTGAGCGCCCTGTGGCGGCGAGGCGTTGAAGTGATCCCAGAACTCCGGCGGCTGGTCGCGGACGTCCCAATGGCCTTCGGCGCCGCGCGGCGAGAACACGCGCTCCTTGGCGCGCGTCGCTTCCTCGTCGCGGCGGATGCCGGCGATCAGGCCGTCGAAGCCGTGCTTGGCGAGCGCCATCTTCAGGCCTTCGGTCTTGCGCGCAGCCGAGCGCGCCGCGGGGGGCAGGGTCGGATCCACCGCGTCGATCGGCGGGCACGGCTCGACCTTGAGATCGAGGCCCCATTCCTTCGCGTAGGTGTCGCGGAAGACGTACATCTCCGGAAACTTCTTGGCCGTGTCGACATGCATGGCCGGAAACGGCACACGGCCGAAGAAGGCCTTGCGCGCGAGCCAGATCATGACGTTGGAATCTTTTCCCAGCGACCACAGCAAGGCGAGCTTCTTCAGCCGTGCAAAGGCCTCGCGGAGAATGTAAATGCTCTGCGCCTCGAGCTGGTCGAGATGATCCATGGTCGGCGCGGCACTGAGGACACGCGGCATGGAAGATGCTTGCTCGATCTCGGAAGAGGGCACCCGATCTCTGGAAACGTCGTTGGTGAGAATGTGCATGCTATCAGTCATCGCCTGCTTGGGAGAAAATTCTATGGCGAGGCCAAGGAATAATTTTCTCTTTACGTGTGCGGCGTGACACTTATATAGAAAATAATTCCAGTCAACCCCGAAGTGCCGAAACCGAAGAACGCAATGCAATATCTGCCGGTGTTTCTCGATCTGAAGACCGGCCCCGTGCTGCTGATCGGCGCGGGCGAGCTCGTGCGCGCCAAGCTTCGCGTGTTGCTGTCCGCGGGCGCGCGCATCCGCTGGTTCGCCACCGACGGCGACTTCGATCTCGCGGGTCTGCGCGATGAGCACGGCCAGATCGAGCGCGCCGAAGGCGACCCGCTGAGCGCCGATCTCACTGGCGTCATCGCCGTGCTATGCGCGGGCGCCGGCGACATCGGCGTTGCGATGTCGGTGCGGGCGCGCAGCGTCGGCCTGCCCGTCAACGTGATGGATGACCTCGCGCATTCCAGCTTCATCTTTCCGGCGATCGTCGATCGCGGCGACGTCGTGGTGGCGATCGGGACCGGCGGCTCATCGCCGGTGGTGGCACGCCGTGTGCGCGAGCGCATCGAGGCGCTGCTGCCGGCGCGGATCGGCGAGCTCGCGAGCTTCATCGGCGACTTCCGCAGGACCATCAATCCGCTGATCACCGAGATGCCGCTGCGCCGCCGCTTCTGGGAGCGCATCGTCGACGGCCCGATCGGCGCGCTGGTGCTCGCGGGGCGCAAGCACGAGGCCGCGGCGGCGCTGAATGGCATCGCCGATCCGACCGCGTTCGCGGGCGCGGATCATGCGGGCCGCAGCGAAGGCCATGTGACCCTGGTCGGTGCCGGCCCCGGTGATCCGGACCTGCTGACGATCAAGGCGCTGCGCGCGCTGCAGGATGCCGACGTCGTCTACTACGACGAGCTGGTCACGCCCGAAATTCTCGACCGCATTCGCCGCGATGCCGCGCGCGTGCCGGTCGGCCGCCGCGTCGGCAAGCCCGGCATCGGCCAGGACGCCGTCAACAAGCTCTTGATCGAGGCGGCGCGCGACGGCAAGCGCGCGGTGCGTCTGAAGGGCGGCGATGCCTTCGTGTTCGGCCGCGGCGGCGAGGAGGTCGACGCGCTGCGCAAGGCCGGCGTGTCCTACACGATCGTGCCCGGCATCACCGCCGGTATCGGTGCTGCCGCGCAGTTCGAGGTGCCGCTGACCTTCCGCAGCAAGGCGCTGCGCATCACCTTCCTCACCGCGCACAAGGAGCGCGATGCCGAGGCGGTGGACTGGTCGGCGCTGACGGACACCAAGATGACCGTCGTCGTCTACATGGGCATGACGGCCGCACCCGCCGTGCGCACCGGGCTCCTCGCCGCCGGCCGCTCGCCGCAGACGCCGGTCGGCGTGTTCGCGAAGGTGACGCGCTCCGATGCGCAGGCTGCGGTCGGCACGCTCGATCAGTTGCCGGATCTCGTCGGCCAAATCGATGGCGGCCCGGCCATCCTCATCATCGGTGATGTCGTGGCGCATTCGGCGCCGTGGCGTCAGCAGAACCTCAGTGGCGTGATCGCAAAACTCCTGGAACCCGTCTGAATGACCTCTCCGCTGCAACAGAAGATCAAGATCACCGGTCCCTCGATCATCACCGCGAACCGGACCTGGGACGGCGCGGTGATCTACCGCACCGGCACCAAGAGCTGGTCAGATGAGCTGAGCGATGCTGCGATCGTGCGCACCGCCGATGAGGCGCGCGCGCTGCTGTCGGAAGCGGTGGCCGATGATCTCGGCGCCATCGGCCCCTATATCGCGCCGGTCGAGGTCGCTGCCGACGGCGCGGTCAAGCCCGGCAATATGCGCGAACACATCCGGCTCACGGGCGCCACCATCGCGCTCCCGGCTCAAGCCTGAAGGCTCTCTCATGTACGCTTATGACGAAATCGATCGGACCCTGGTCAACGAGCGCGTCGCCGAATTCCGCGACCAGGTGAAGCGGCGCCTGTCGGGCGAGCTCTCCGAGGACGAGTTCAAGATGCTGCGGCTGCAGAACGGCGTCTATCTGCAGCTCCACGCCTACATGTACCGCATCGCCATTCCCTACGGCACGCTGGCGTCGAACCAGTTGCGCCGGCTGGCGCATGTGGCGCGCCGCTACGACCGCGGCTACGGCCACTTCACGACCCGGCAGAACATCCAGTTCAACTGGATCAAGCTCGCCGAGCTGCCCGATGCGATGGCCGACCTCGCCGAGGTCGGCATCCAGTCGATGCAGACCTCCGGCAACAACATGCGCAACGTCACCTCGGACCAGTGGGCCGGCGTGGCGCCGGGCGAGATCGAGGACCCGCGCATCTGGGCCGAGCTCTTGCGCCAGTTCACGACCCTGCATCCGGAATTCTCGTTCCTGCCGCGCAAGTTCAAGATCGCGATCACGGCGTCCGAGCATGACCGCGCCGCGATCAAGATCCACGACATCGGCCTGCGTCTGCTCAAGAACGCGCAGGGCGAGACCGGGTTCGAGGTGCTGGTCGGCGGCGGCCTGGGACGCTCGCCGTTCATCGCCAAGACCATCAAGCCGTTCGTCCATGGCCACGACATCCTCAGCTATGTCGAGGCCATCCTGCGCGTCTACAACCAGTACGGCCGCCGCGACAACATCTACAAGGCGCGCATCAAGATCCTGGTGCACGAGCTCGGTATCGAGAAGTTCGCGTCCGAGGTCGAGGAGGAGTGGCAGCAGATCCGCGACGGCGTGCTCAAGCTCGATCAGGGGATCATCGAGGACATCCGCTCGCGCTTCTTCTATCCGGCCTACGAGACGCTGCCGCACATGCCGGAGGAGCTGAAGCAGGCCGCGCACGATCCGAAGTTCGAGGCCTGGCGCAAGAACGCGGTCTTCCCGCACAAGGTGCAGGGCTATGCCATCGTGACCGTGTCGCTGAAGCCGGTCGGCAAGCCGCCGGGCGATGCGACCGCCGACCAGATGGATGCGCTGGCCGACATCGCCGACAAATACTCGTTCGGCGAAATCCGTGTCGGGCATGAGCAGAATCTGGCGCTGCCGCATGTGCGCAAGCGTGATCTGCCCGCGGTGTGGAAGGCGCTCGAGGCGATCGGCCTCGCCATCCCCAACGTCAATCTCGTTTCCGACATCATTGCGTGCCCGGGACTGGACTACTGCTCGCTGGCGAACGCGCGCTCGATCCCGATCGCGCAGGAGATCACGCGCCGCTTCGCCAATCACGACACGGCGAACCTGATCGGCCGGCTGCACATCAACATCTCCGGCTGCATCAATGCCTGCGGCCATCACCATGTCGGTCACATCGGCATCCTCGGCGTCGAGAAGAACAACGAGGAATTCTACCAGATCACGATCGGCGGCCGCGCCGATGAGGGCGCCGTGCTCGGCACCCTGATCGGACCGGCGGTGCCCTATGCCGAGGTCGCCGACGTCGTCGAGGACATCGTCGAAGCCTATCTTGCGCTGCGCGCGAGCCCTGAGGAGCTGTTCGTCGATACGGTGAAGCGGCTCGGGGTCGAACCATTCAGGGAGCGGGTTTATGCCACTCGTTAAGGGCGGACACATCATCGCGGACGCGTTCGTCCGCCTCACCGACGATGCCGAGCTGCCGGCGCAGGGCGCGATCCTCGTCTCGGAGACGCGCTTTCTCGCCGGCCCGGACGCGCTGGTCAGCCGCAGCGGCGGCAAGCTCGGCGTGATCTGGCCGAACAATCGCGACGTCGACGATCTCGTGCCCTATCTCGATCGGCTCGCGCTGATCGCGCTGGTTTTTCCGAGCTTCCGCGACGGTCGCGCCTACACCCAGGCGCGTCTGTTGCGTGAGCGCTACGGCTATCGCGGCGAGCTGCGCGCGACCGGGCAGGTGCTGCGTGACCAGTTCGTGTTCATGCTGCGCGCCGGCTTCGACGCCTTCGAGGTCAAGAAGCAGGCGGATGCCGAGGCCTTCACCGAGACCGTGAAACGCTATTCGGTGTTCTACCAGCCGACCGGCGACGGCCGTATCTCGGCGCTGCATCAGCGCCTGCAACTGCGTCATTCGGAGAGTGCCGGGCTGTGAGCACGCTGGCCGCATCGCCTTCGGTTGCGGAGATCCCTGTCGCGGCGCTCGACGCCGCGCTGCGCACGGCCGCGCCGCATGAGGTCATTGCCGCTGCTCTCGAGGCGATCGGTCGCGAGCGGCTGACGGTGGTGTCGTCGTTCGGAACGGAGTCGGCGGCGCTGCTGAAGGTGACGGCCGACGTTGATCCGGCGATCCCGGTGATCTTCCTCGACACCGGGCACATGTTCGCGGAGACGCTGGCCTATCGCGACCAGCTCATCGAGATTCTCGGCCTGCGGGACGTACGCTCGATCAAGCCCGACGCCGCGGCGCTGGCGCGCGAGGATGCCGACAACGAGTTGTGGTTCTCTGATCCCGACGCCTGCTGCCGCATCCGCAAGGTCGAGCCGCTGGCACGCGCGCTGGCGCCGTTCGCGGCCTGGATCAATGGCCGCAAGCGTTTCCAGGGCGGACTACGTGCGGCCATCCCGGTCGTCGAGCAGGACGGCGCGCGCGTGAAGTTCAATCCGTTTGCGAACGTGACGCGAGAGGACATCGCCGAGATCTACCGCTCGGCCAACCTGCCGCAGCATCCGCTGGTCGCCTCCGGCTTCCGCTCGATCGGCTGCATGCCCTGCACCAGCCGCTCGGATTCAGCCGAGGACGAGCGCGCCGGCCGCTGGCGCGGCCGCGGCAAGACAGAGTGCGGCATCCACACGGTGGCGACGTCGTCGGTGTAGGCTGCATGCGGCCATGAACATCGTGTTCGTGGAGAAGGACAGCGCGGATATCGAACGACGTCCTTGGCCTCGCGGACTGCTTCCACCCCTCATCCTGAGGAGCCCGCCCCGAGACGGGTGTCTCGAAGGATGAGGCTCGGACCACCTCTGCCGACGGCACTCCAGCCGTGCGTCTTCAACACCGACACACGCTCCCACTCAGGGGGTGCATTCCGTGGCGAGAACAAGCGATGAACAAAGTCAAGCGCGATCGGGTGTCATGCGAGTTGGATCACGCCCATTCGCTGTGCTTCGCGCCCTCACGACGACAATGTGTCGCCGAGAAGAACAGCTATTCCGTAGCGCCCCGCTCCGTAGCAAAATGCCGATGTCCCGCCGGAAACAAAAGAATCCGGTTTCGTTGACTCTGCGCCGTACATCCGGCGATCTGCAATGCGCGCCTGCAGCATTGCGGGCCTGGGAATGGAGAGCTTGGATGATGTGGCGTGTTCTGGCTGTAGTCGCGGGCCTGGCATGGACGGGGTCGGCCGTTGCTGCCGACGTAAACCTGCTCAACGTGTCCTACGACCCGACCCGCGAACTCTATGTCGAGTTCAACAAGGCGTTTTCAGCCGCCTACCAGAAGGAGACCGGCAAGAGCGTCGAGGTCAAGCAGTCGCATGGCGGCTCCGGTGCGCAGGCCCGCAGCGTGATCGATGGGCTGCAGGCCGATGTCGTGACGCTGGCGCTCGCCTATGACATCGACGCGATCGCGGGCAAGGGTCTGCTCGACAAGGAGTGGCAGAAGCGGCTGCCGCAGAATGCCTCGCCCTATACGTCGACCATTGTCTTCCTGGTCCGGAAGGGCAATCCCAAGGGCATCAAGGATTGGGACGATCTGCTCAAGAAGGGCGTCGAGGTGATCACGCCCAATCCGAAGACGTCCGGCGGCGCGCGCTGGAACTATCTCGCCGCCTGGGGCTATGCGCTGAAGAAGTTCGGCTCGGTCGACAAGGCCAAGCAGTTCGTCGGCGACCTCTACCAGCACGTCCCTGTGCTCGATACCGGCGCCCGCGGCGCCACCGTGACCTTCGTGGAGCGCGGTGTCGGCGACGTTCTGCTCGCCTGGGAGAACGAGGCCTATCTGGCGCTGCGCGAGTTTGGCAAGGACAAGTTCGAGATCGTCGCCCCGCAGCTGTCGATCCTGGCCGAACCACCAGTTGCGGTGGTCGATTCGGTGGTCGACAGGAAGGGCACGCGGAGTGTGGCTGAATCCTACCTGAAATACTGGTATACAAAGGAAGGTCAGGAAATTGCCGCACGCAACTCCTACCGTCCGCGGGATCCCGAGGTCGCCAAGAAGTACGAGGCGGCCTTCGCCAAGGTCGAGCTGTTCACCATCGACGAGGTGTTCGGCGGCTGGACCAAGGCCCAAAAGGAGCATTTTGCGGAAGGCGGTATCTTCGATCAAATCTACAAGAATTGATCGAATCGGAAGGAACGAGTTGGTGGCAGCCGGTCTGATACGGCTTCGAGACAGTAAGGCAACAAGCTGGCGTTGCGGCGATCTGCGACATTGCGCATGAGACGCTGTCCCCGGTCTCGATTTGCCGAGACGAGGCTGGGGGCGGCGGGCGGACACCACAATCGATTCAAGCCCATCGACACCGATCATCAACGGACCAGGCCTTTTTTTGAACGTACTTGCACCACGTCGCAGCACCTTGCCGGGCTTTGGTCTCACCATGGGACTGACGCTGACCTGGCTGTCTCTGATCGTCCTGATTCCGCTTGCGGGGCTGTTCGTCCGCTCAACCGATCTCAGCCTCGACCAGTTCTGGGACATCGTCACCAGCCGGCGCACGTTGAGCGCACTCAAGATCTCGTTCGGCCTCGCCTTCGCCGCAGCCTGCGTGAATCTCGTGATGGGCACCGTCGTCGTGTGGGCGCTGGTGCGCTACCGCTTTCCGGGGCGCCGACTGTTCGACGCGATCGTCGACGTTCCGTTCGCGCTGCCGACGGCAGTGGCCGGCGTCGCACTGACTGCGCTGTTCACCCAGAAGGGCTGGCTCGGCGCGCCGCTCGCCGCGATGGGGATCAAGGTGGCGTTCACGCCGCTCGGCATCTTCGTCGCGATGATCTTCATCGGCATCCCCTTCGTCGTCCGCACGGTGCAGCCGGTGCTGATCGATCTCGATCCGGAGATCGAGGAGGCGGCGGCGAGCCTCGGCGCCGGGCGCTGGCAGATCGTGACCCGTGTGATCCTGCCGAGCCTGACGCCGGCGCTGCTCACAGGCTTCGCACTCGCCTTTGCGCGCGCGGTCGGCGAGTACGGATCGGTGATCTTCATTGCCGGCAATCTGCCGAACGTCTCCGAGATCGCGCCGCTGCTGATCGTGATCCGGCTGTCCGAATTCCGCTACGCCGATGCCACCGCGATCGCGGTGGTCATGCTCGTCGTGGCGTTCCTGATCATCTTTGCCGTGAACCGGTTGCAGCGCTGGGCGCAGAGCCGGGCGCCCTTGAACTAGGACCCGACATGAGCGTGGAGATGACCCTGCAGGCGCCGTCCGTGGCATCGTCCGCGACCAGCCCGCGCCTGGCGCAGGCCGGCCGCCCCGATCCGCGCACCGAGCCGCGCCTGGTCCGCATCGTCATCACGACGTTGGCATTGGCGTTCCTGTCGGTGTTCGTGGTGCTGCCGCTGATCGTCGTGTTCGTGGAAGCGTTCGGCAAGGGCATCGCGGCCTATTTCGCCGCGCTTGCCGACGGTGAGGCGTGGGATGCGATCCGCCTGACGCTGCTGGTGGCGCTGGTCTCGGTCGGGACCAATCTCGTGTTCGGCCTGTGCGCCGCCTGGGCGATCGCCAAGTTCGATTTTCCGGGCAAGACGTTCCTGATCACCCTGATCGATCTGCCGTTTTCGGTGAGCCCGGTGATATCGGGCCTCGTGTTCGTGCTGCTGTTCGGCGCGCAGGGGTTCTTCGGTCCGTGGATGCAGAGCCATGGCCTGCAGATCCTGTTCGCATTTCCCGGCATCGCGCTGGCCACCGTGTTCGTGACCTTTCCGTTCGTCGCGCGCGCGCTGATCCCGCTGATGCAGGAGCAGGGCACGCAAGAGGAGGAGGCGGCGATTTCGCTCGGCGCGTCCGGCCTGCAGACGTTCTTCCGCGTCACCTTGCCGAACATCAAATGGGGCGTGCTGTATGGCGTGCTGCTCTGCAACGCGCGCGCGATGGGCGAGTTCGGCGCCGTCTCGGTGGTGTCCGGCCATATCCGCGGCGAGACCAATACGATGCCGCTGCTGGTCGAGATCCTCTACAACGAATACCAGATGGTCGCCTCGTTCGCGATCGCCTCGCTATTGGCGATGCTCGCGCTGATCACGCTGGTCGTTAAAACCGTCCTCGAACGGCAACTCGATGAGGGAGGTCAGCATGACCATTGAAGTCAGGGGTGTCGTCAAGACGTTCGGCACGTTCAAGGCGCTCGACGGCGTCGATCTCAAGGTCGCCGACGGCGAATTGCTGGCGCTGCTGGGCCCGTCCGGGTCGGGCAAGACGACCTTGCTGCGGATCATCGCCGGGCTGGATTGGCCTGATGCCGGCGAGATCCTGTTCGACGGCGAGAGCGCGCTCGATCGCGGCGCGCGCGAGCGCCATGTCGGCTTCGTGTTCCAGCACTACGCGCTGTTCCGGCACATGAACGTGTTCGAGAACGTCGCCTTTGGCCTGCGCGTGCAGCCGCGCCGCGTCCGCAAGAGCGAGGCGGAGATCCGCGCGCGCGTGAAGGAGCTGCTGGATCTCGTGCAGCTCGACTGGCTCGCCGATCGCTATCCGAGCCAGCTCTCCGGCGGCCAGCGCCAGCGCATCGCGCTGGCGCGTGCGCTCGCCATCGAGCCGCGCATCCTCTTGCTCGACGAGCCGTTCGGCGCGCTCGACGCCAAGGTGCGCAAGGAGCTGCGGCAATGGCTGCGCACCTTGCATCACTCCATCAACGTCACCTCGATCTTCGTCACCCACGACCAGGAGGAGGCGCTCGAGGTGGCGCACCGCGTGGTGGTGATGGACAAGGGCCGGATCGAGCAGGTCGGCTCGCCGAGCGACGTCTACGACGCGCCGGCGACGGCGTTCGTCCACGGCTTCATCGGCGAGTCGATCATGCTGCCGGTCGAGATCACCGGCGGCGCGGTGCACCTCAAGGGACGCCCGCTCGATCTCGCGGCCGAGGGCGCGGCGGCCGGGGCCTCCACCTTGTTCGTGCGCCGCCACGACATGGTGATCGGTCCGGCCGGCAGCGGAACGCTGGACGGCGACATCACTCATGTCCGCAGCTTCGGCCCGGTGCAGCGCGCCGAAATCGCGCTGGCGGAGGGCGTCGCGACGATCGAGATCGACGCCCCGCGTGACCGCGAGCTCAGGATCGGCGAGCGGGTCGGACTGAAGCCGCGGCATTATCGGATCTTTGCGGGCGGGTAGGGGCGCGTGTCGCGCGCAGGCGCGGCCGGGGCGTCGGACGATGTATGTCCAACTCGAGCTCCGATCACCTGTAGTCGAAGTCCCAGACTGCCGATCACAAGACCGGTGTCCCGGACAAGCCCGGCAACGCGTCAGCGCTGCTGGGCGCCGATCCGGGATCCAGCCGCCGTGAACCTGTTTGAGGCACGCTGGAAGCGGCATCGCGTTTCGCCATGACTGCCGCGGAGTATGGGTCCCGGCGCGGGGGCGGGGACGACACCGAATTTTCAGCGCCGTTCTTGGCGTGATCGCACGGACGGTCCGCGCCGCCACGGCGCTTGACCGCGTGGACGTTATGGTTGACGAACCGTTGCCGACCGGATTGGCCGCAATTGTACCGATGGAACTTACCTCCGATTCACCTTTCAGCCACGGTTGATGTGCAACAACCCGCCTCTCTCGTCGGCATAGGGACTGGTTCATTGAAGCATCTGGCACTCGCTCTCTCCGTTGCATTCCTGCTCGCCGGCTGCGCGGCTGAGACGCCGGTGGTGCAGGCGCCGACCATGTATGCCGACATGGCGGTCGCGGGCGCGAAGCTCGATGCTGTCGCTGCCGCGACGATGATCTCGCAATACCGCCAGAACAACGGGCTCGGCATGGTCGAGGTCGATCCCGAGCTGATGCGGCTCGCGGAGTCGCAGTCGCAGGCGATGGCCGACAAGAACAAGCTCGATCATGACGTGCGCGCGCCGCTGGCGAAGCGCTTGACCGGCGCGGGATATGATGCGGCGGTCGCGGTCGAGAACGTCTCGGCGGGCTACCACACGCTGGCGGAGGCCTTCTCGGGCTGGCGCGACTCGCCGCCGCATCGCGCCAACATGCTGAAAAATGGTGTCACAAAAATAGGCATCGCAGCGAGCTATGCTCCGAATACCAAGTACAAAGTGTTCTGGACCATGATCCTGGCCGCGCCGGACGGCAAGAAGCCCTCCTGACAGGCAGGGCTGCCGCCGCCTTGCGCAGGCCGCGTGCGCGCCGTCGCGCGCGAGTCAGGACCGACCTAGCCCTTGGCGTGGATTGACGTCACCGCGAAGTGACGCCACGGTGGCGCCTTGCTTTGCTAATGACCGCAGTAATGACGCAACATCCATTTCCCCCGCTGCCTGCAACCCCCAGCGAATCGCAACGTGTCCTCGTCCTGCAGGGCGGCGGCGCGCTCGGCTCCTATCAGGCCGGCGCCTATCAGGCGCTGTGTCATTTCGATTTCGAGCCGGAATGGGTCGCCGGTATCTCGATCGGCGCCATCAACGCCGCGATCATCGCCGGCAACGACCGGGACAAACGCATCGGCCGTCTCAAGGAATTCTGGGAGATGGTGTCGTCGCCGGTGCCGTGGAAGCCGCTGCTCAATGGCGATCGTCACCGCTCGGCCTTCAATGAGGTCAGTGCCGGGCTGATCGCTGCCTTCGGCGTGCCCGGCTTCTTCACGCCGCGCTTTCCGCCGGCGCCGCTGTGGCCGTCCGGCACCCCGCAATCGGTCAGCTATTACGACACCGCGCCGCTCAAGCGGACCCTGGAGCGACTCGTCGATTTCGACCGCATCAACGATCTGAAGACACGCCTCTCCGTCGGCGCCGTCGGCGTCACCACCGGCAATTTCACCTATTTCGACAATGTCGAATTCAAGAAGCAGGGCAAGCGGATCGGACCCGAGCACATCATGGCCTCGGGCGCGCTGCCGCCCGGCTTCCCGCCGGTCGAGATCGACGGCGAGCATTATTGGGACGGCGGCATCGCCTCCAATACGCCGCTGGACTACGTTCTCGACACCGAGACCGATCGTGATCTCCTGATCTTCCAGGTCGATCTGTTCTCTGCACGTGGCGATCTGCCGAGGACGCTGCTGGAGGCTGCCGAGCGCGAGAAGGACATCCGCTATTCCAGCCGGACGCGGATGAACACCGACAAGAACCGCATGATCCACAACACGCGCAAAGCGCTGCGCGAGCTCTATGCCAGGCTACCGGACGAGCTGCGCAACGATCCGTCGCTCGAGATCCTGTGCAAGGCAGCACAGGAGAACACCGTCACGGTGGTGCACCTGATCTACCGCAGCAAGAGCTACGAGACCTCGTCGAAGGACTACGACTTCTCCCATGTTGCGATGGTCGAGCATTGGGAGGCGGGCGTGCGCGACGTCCACCAGTCGATGCGCCACAAGGACTGGCTGGAGCGGCCGCAGTCCGGCGAGACCATGGTCACCTACGATCTCACGCAGGACGGCAGTCTCGCTGCCGCCAAGAAGGAGTGAAGCAATGACGACGAATCTGAAGGGCAAGACCGCAGTCGTGACCGGCTCGACCAGTGGCATCGGGCTCGCTTATGCCCGCGCCTTCGCGTCCGCCGGCGCCAACGTCGTTCTCAACGGCTTCGGCGCGCCAGATGACATCGAGAAGGAGCGTGCGGCGATCGAGAGCGACTTCAAGATCAAGGCCGTGCACTCGCCGGCCGACATGAGCAAGCCGGCCGAGATCGCCGGCATGATCGCGCTCGGCGAGACCACGTTCGGCTCGGTCGACATCCTCGTCAACAATGCCGGCATCCAGTTCGTCTCGCCGGTCGAGGATTTTCCGCCGGAGAAGTGGGAGCAGATCATCGCGATCAATCTGTCGTCCGCGTTCTACGGCATCCGCGCCGCGGTGCCCGGCATGAAGAAGCGCGGCTGGGGCCGCATCATCAACACCGCCTCGGCACACTCGCTGGTCGCATCTCCGTTCAAGTCGGCCTATGTCTCGGCCAAGCACGGCATCGCCGGCCTCACCAAGACCGTGGCGCTCGAGCTCGCGACCTTCAAGATCACCTGCAACTGCATCTCGCCGGGCTATGTCTGGACGCCGCTGGTGGAGAAGCAGATTCCGGATACCATGAAGGCGCGCAACCTCACCAAGGAGCAGGTCATCAACGATGTGCTGCTGGCGGCGCAGCCGACCAAGGAGTTCGTGACCTCCGAGCAGGTCGCGGCGCTGGCGCTGTTCCTCTGTGGCGACGATGCGGCGCAGATCACCGGCTCCAACCTCTCGATCGACGGCGGCTGGACGGCGGCGTAACGATCGCAGGAGCGCTGAACAAGGCACCAGTTTCGCGCCGAGGCGGGTTTCGCTTCGGCGCGGTCCATTCTACAAGCGTGCGTTCCACGACCAGCGCACGGACTTTCATCTTGCTGACCACCATCATCGGCCTCGGCGCCGCCGTCTGCACCACGAGCTCGTTCCTGCCGCAGGTCATCAAGGCCTGGCGGTCGCGCTCGACCCACGACATCTCGATGGGCATGTTCGTGCTGCAGACCACCGGCAACTCGATGTGGCTGCTCTACGGCGCGCTGATCAGCGACCTGCCGCTGGTCGTCGCCAACGCGATCACGCTGGGCTTGGTGGCCGCGATCCTCGGCCTGAAGCTGCGCTACGGCTAGGGGACTCAGCCGATCAGCTGCGGCGCGCGAACACGCTCGCGGTGGTGGACGCGACGCTCTGGCCCGGCGGCAGCACGACCACGGTCGATCCGAGCTGGACGTGATTGTAGAGGTCGGCGACGTCGGTGTTGGTCATGCGGATGCAGCCGGATGAGATCGCCTGGCCGATATATTCGGGCTGGTTGGTGCCGTGGATGCGGTACAGGGTGTCCTTGTTGCCCTCGTAGAGATAGATCGCGCGGGCGCCGAGCGGATTGGCCGGGCCGCCGGCGACGCGCTTCGGATACGGCCCGAGGCGCGCCTGGATGTCGGCGGTTGGAATCCAGTCCGGCCATTCGGCGAGCTTGCCGACCGTGGCGACGCCGGAGAAGGCCATCGCCTCCTCGCCAACGGCGACGCCGTAGCGGATCGCCTTGCGGTCGGGCAGCACGTAGTACAGGAACCGCGCATCGGTATCGACGACGATCGTGCCCGGCTGTTCCTGCCGGGTGTATTCGACGATGTGGCGCTGGAACTGTTGCGGGATCTGCGCCTCGGCATAGGGGGCGTGCGCAAGCAACTGGCGGTCGCGCGGCGTCAACGCCGCATCGGTCGATGGCGACAGCGTCGCTTCCATGCAGCCGGCCAGCATCAGGGTTCCGGCCAGCGAGAGTGCGACCCCCAGTCTCGACATCTCATTCTCCCCCAGCGCGCATTCAAATCATGTGCCCGGAGGATCGCGCCAATATCAAGGCGTTGCACCCAACACTTGCGTGATCGCCGCGCGAGACGAGGTGTGGCGGCACCGCGCCCGCAGTTCCGCCAAGGCGAGGCCAAGATGACGCAACAGATGCGTCAACTTGGTTCCCTCAAGATGCCTTGCCGAAGGCGAGGACGTGCAGCCCGAGCCGCTGCTTGACGATGCGGAACAGCAGCACGGTCTCGAAGGCCAGCGACAGCGAGGTCGCGGCCGCGGCGCCGTAGCCGCCGAACTGCGGAACCAGCAGGATGCACAGCACGAGGTTCATGACGAAGGCCGCCGCATAGGCCATGGCGCAGGCGCGCTGTTGGCCCAGCATGTTCAACAGTCGCTCCACCGGACCGATCGCCGACCGCACGACGAGGCCGATCGCGGCGATGAACATGATGTCGTAGCCGGCGGTGAACTGCGCGCCGAACAGAAACAGCAGCGGCTTGCCGAGCGCGAGCAGCACCAGGGTCGCCGCGAGCGACGGCCAGAATGTCCACTTGATCGCATGCGCGACATAGGCCGACAGCCGCGCTTTGTCGCCGAGCGCGTGGTACTCGGCGAAGCGATGCGCCGTCGTCGCCGACATCGCGTAGTGGATGAACGACACCAGCGCGAGCGTCTTCACCACAGCGAAATAGATCCCGACCTCCTCCGAGGAGCGGAATTGCTGCAGCACCAGCACGTCGGTGTAGGACAACAGCAGATAGAAGCTCTCGACCAAGAGGATCGGCAGCGAGATCGCGAGCCAGCCGCGGAGATCATATTGTCTGGGGCCCGGCTCGATGTGGCGGCCGAGCCTATGGTTCAGCACCAGCATCTGGCCGAGCATCGCGAGCCACACTGCGGCCGCGCTCGCGGCCATCGCCGCGGTCGCGCCGAGATCGAGGCCGAGCACGAAGGCGCCCGCCGTGAAGCCGATGATCAGCGTCTGGCGGATGATGAATTGCGGCATCAGCCCGAGCGTCATCCAGTCGTGCGAGCGGGCGATGCCGTCCTGGGTGTTGGCGACGACGAAGGCGGGAAGGGTCAGGCAGCCGAGATAGAGCGGCATGCGCTCGCCGGCGTCGATCCACGGCGACAGCAGCGCGATCAGGCCTGCAAGCAGCAGCGCCGCTGCAGTGGACGTCGCCAGCGTCAGCCAGCGTCCGCCGGAGAGGAAGCCGCGCAGCAGCGCCTGCTGGCCCGCGGTGCGGTAGTCCGGAATGATCTTCTGCGCTGAGGAGGCGATGCCGACATCCAGCATGCTGCCGAGCAGCAGCACCCAGGTCCAGACATAGACGTAGGTGCCGTAGTCCGAGCCGCCCATCCAGCGCGCGAGCAGGATCTGGCTGAGATAGGCGAGGCCCGCGCTGAGCACGCGGATCAGGAAGATGGTGCCGGCCAGGCGGCGCGTCAGCGACGCCTCGCCGCTGCCGCCGAGCGCGGTCAGGCGCGCCTTCAGCCGGCCTGCGAGGCCGGTCGATGCGGGGGCGTTGCGGGCATCCATCACGGCCACGGCGGGGTCCGGCTCCACGGCCGCGCGGATGGCGGCGATGGTCCTCCCTATCAACGCAACGTTAAGATTGAGTTGGACCGGCCCCGCCTCGCTCGCCCGGCGCAGCCGCCGTCAGGGCAGATTGAAGTTGAACTCGTAGGCCCTGTCGGGGCCGACCAGCGTGAATTTCAGGGCCGCGCCGTCCGGCTTCACGCCGGGCGGGACGCCGTCGAGCTCGAAAGCGAAGCGCTTGATACCCGGCATGCCGCTGTCGCGCACGGTCGGAATCGGCAGCGCCCAGTCCGGCGTCGGCCCCTCGACATAGAGCTGGACACTGCGCGGATCGGCGACGGCCACGTCGACGATGACGTCCTTCTGACCGTCGCGCTTGACGTCGCGGATCGTCAAGGGATTGGCATCGCCGACTGTGGCCGGCTTCGGCACAGTGTCGAGGGCCGCCGAGAGCGCCGTATCCTCGGTGCTGGCGACGCTGGTGAAGGCGAGCTCGGCCTTCGCTTCGACGGGAATGCAGATCTTCTCGCAGACCGCGTAGCTGATGTCGGCGCGCAGGGTCATCGGCTTGTCGGCGTTCTTGGCGACGATGCGCAGCGGCAGCACGACCTGATCATGATAGCCGAGCGAGTGTCCGCCGGCGCCGTCGTCGAACTTTGTCGGCGCGGGCCACAGAACCGTCACCGCTTCGACGTTCTCCGACTTGGAAAAGTCGAACCGCGGCGGCACGCCTGAATCGCCGGGCGTTCGCCAATAGGTCTTCCATCCCGGCTGCAGCGCAAGGGCGATGCCGCCCAGCATGACCGGACCGCTGCGCGAGCCCGCGAGCAGGCGCACCGCGGAGTGGCTGTCGCGCTGCCAGGGCGAGGAATCCTGCGCCTGCGCACCGAACGCAAGGCAGGATGATACGACGGTCGCGACGAGCAGTGTGGCAGAGTGGTGAGGAACCAAGGCGGACATGAGACGTCTTTAGAGTGCGGTTCGGGCGCAAACCATTGAAATGCTTGTGAGCAGATTTCCTCGCGAGGACCTGAACCTTGATTGACAGATGCGCATCCCAATATCAGGATATCAATGATCATGAGAGTCCTTGCGGATGAATCCTGAGGCAAAAAGGCTGGGCGACATTCGCCGCAAAGTGACAGGGATCGGGGATCACACCTCTCACGGTGGTTACCTCGACGGCCAGCTGCTGGTTGCCATGCCCGTGATGGGCGATTCCCGTTTCGAGCGCTCGGTGATCTATCTCTGCGCGCACTCGGCCGAGGGCGCCATGGGTATCATGGTGAACCGGCCGGCGGGCAGCATCGACTTCCCTCAGCTGTTGATGCAACTGAATATCATCGAGAAGAGCGATCAGATCAGCCTGCCCGACAGCGCCGAGACGATGAAGGTGCTGAGCGGCGGCCCGGTCGATACCGGACGCGGCTTCGTGCTGCATTCGAGCGACTACTTCATCGCCAACGCGACCTTGAAGATCAACGACGGCGTCTGCCTGACGACGACGATCGACATCCTCAAGGCGATCGCCAAGGGCGACGGTCCGAAGCACGCCATCCTCGCCCTCGGCTATGCCGGCTGGCGCGCCGGCCAGCTGGAGGAAGAGATCCAGGACAATGGCTGGCTGCATTGCGACGCCGATCCGGAGTTGATCTTCGGCGACAATGTCGACGCCAAATACGATCTTGCGCTGCGCAAGATCGGCATCGATCCCGGCATGCTGTCCAACGCCGCCGGGCACGCATAGGCCTTATCGTCCGGTTGGAGCCCCCGCGCTCGCTGGGATCAGAGAAGACTCTCGATGGGGCGCTCTGCCTCTACACCGTCATTGCGAGCGCAGCGTAGCAATCCGGAATGTCCACCGCGGATGCAGTCTGGATTGCCTCTGCGCTTCGCTGCTCGCAATGACGACATGGGGAGGGATGATGCCGCGCATCTCTGCTGAAGTCAGAACTACTCCGCCGCCTGCTGCGCCACCGTCGGCTCGGTGCCGGCCACGGTGGCGCGGCGCATGTCGCGCGGTTGCGACTGATCGTAGCGGCGCACGCGGTGCATGGTCTGCCTGTTGTCCCACATGATCAGATCGTGCAGCGTCCATTTGTGGACGTAGACGAACTCGGGCTGTGTGGCATGCTCGGTGAGGTCGCGCAACAGCAGTCGCCCTTCCGGCATGCTCATGCCGAGCACGGCGCCGGCATGCGACGACAGATACAGCGACTTGCGGCCGTGCGCGGGATGGGTGCGGACCAGCCGCTGCCTGACCGGCTTGAACATCTCCTTCTCCTCGTCGGTGTAGTCGAGGAAGCCGAGCGAGCCGCGCGAATACATCAGCGAATGTTCGCAGACGAGATCCTCGATCTCGTCCTTGGTGTCCTGGTCGAGCGCGTCATAGGCGGCGCGCATGTCGGCGAATTCGGTGTTGCCGCCCTTCGGGTTCACGATTCGCGCCGACAGGATCGAGTACTTCGCCGGGATCGGCCGGAACGAGCTGTCGGAGTGCCACAGGCAGTTGCCGAGATTGAACAGATGCGTGCGATGGTCTGATGGCAGCGGCTTGCCATCCTTGCCGAGATTGGAGACGTCGTTGAGGCCGGTGGTGAGGCGGTAATCCTCCTTCTTGGTGACCGTGCCGCCGCGCGCCTGCTCGCGGTCGCCGAAACTGAGCGCAAAGGCGAGCTGCTGCTCGTCGGTGACGTCCTGATCGTGAAATACGAGAACGGCGTAGTGGTCGATCGCGGCCTGCAATTGCGCGACCTCGTCCCGAGCGAGAGGCTTGCGCAGATCGACACCGGACACTTCGCCGACGAAATGCGGATGCAGCTGCCGGATGGCGATCGCCATGGTGTCCTCCTCGCGTCCTCATGACGGCGGACTCCTGTCCGCTTCTTCTGAGCGACGAGGCTACGCCGGCGATGCGCGAAGTCAACGCAAGGCACGGAGCGCCGCCCGCACGGCTGTCATGCCGGCGCGTCAGACGTCATGCATTGCGGGCCATCAGCCCGCCGTCCACCGGGATCACCGCTCCGGTGACGAACGAGGCGGCCGGCAGGCACAGGCTCAAGGTCATGTGCGCGACTTCTTCGGGATCGCCATAGCGGCCAAGCGCGGTGCGGCGCCGCGCATAGACCGCCTTCTGCTCGTCGGGAATGCGCGCGGTCATCGCCGTGGTGATCGGGCCCGGACAGATGCAGTTGACGGTGATGCGATCGCGGCCGAGCTCAACCGCGAGCGAGCGCGTCAATCCGGTCACCCCGGCCTTTGCAGCCGAATAGGCGCTGTGCAGCGCCGTTGCGCCGAGCGCCTCGGTCGAGGCGATGTTGACGATGCGCGGGCTGGATGAGCGGCGCAGATGCGGCAGCGCGGCGCGGATGACGCGCTGCTGCGCCGTCAGCATGATCGCAAGCCCTCTCGCCCAGGCCTCGTCGTAAGCCTCGTCGTCGATCGCGACACGGACCGAGATGCCGGCATTGTTGACGAGGATGTCGAGCCCGCCGAAATGCGCCGCGGCTTCGCCGACGACGGCGCTGATGACGTCGCGGTCGGCGAGGTCGAGCCGCCATGCACGCGCTGTTCCGCCGCAGGCCAGGATATCCGCCGCCACGGCGCCGGCCCCGTCCTCATCGATATCGGTGACTGCGACGCTGGCGCCTTCATCGGCGAACACGCGCGCGGTCGCGCGCCCCATCCCCGACGCCGCGCCGGTGATCAGGACGGTCAATCCCTTGACCGAGCGGCTGAGTTGCCTGTGCTGGTGCATATTTGCGGCTCACGGAAAAATGCGCATCGCATGCGCGCCGTCGGGATTATCACTGATCGGACGCATTCGGTAGGCACTCATCCGGCGTGGCCGAATTTGCGTTGCCTACGACAGCGATCAACAAACCGGAGTGATCATGGCGCTCTCCAAGATCTTCATGCGCTTGGCGTTGGTGGTGGGACTGATCGCAACCACGGCAGCGCATGCCGACGGCATCAATGCCGGCGGCCGCAAGGCCAGCGCGTTGCGGCCGTTCGACGCGCGGAGCGTTGCCGAGTTCGATACGCCCTGGGCCATCGCCTTCCTGCCCGATGGGCGGATGCTGGTCACGGAGAAGCCGGGTCGGATCTTTCTGGTCACGCAAGGTGGGAAGAAGATCCAGATCGGCAACGTGCCCGCGGTCGCTGCGCGCGGACAGAACGGTCTCTTGGACATCGCGGTGTCGCCGAGCTTCGCGACGACGTCGCAGATCTATCTCACCTACACCGAGCCGAGCGCAGAGGGCAGCCGGCTCGTACTGACCCGCGCCGTGCTGTCGTTTGCGAACGATAGCGCCACGCTGACCGACCGCACTGTGATCTGGCGCCAGACGCCGGCCGGCGGCGGCGGGCAGCCCGGCGGCATCGTCGTGTTCGATCCCTCGGGAGCGCATCTGTTCCTGACCGTCGGCGACCGCATGCAGCCGAACAACGCCCAGGATCCGCGGCAGGCGCGCGGCAAGGTGCTCAGGCTCAATCTCGACGGCGCGACGCCGTCGGACAATCCCATGGCGGAGGACAAGGGCGTGCCGGCGCAGACATGGACCACCGGCCACCGCAATCCCTACGGGCTCGCCTTCGCGCCCAATGGCAGGCTCTGGCTGCACGAGATGGGACCGCGCGGCGGCGACGAGCTGAACCTGATCGAGCCCGGCAAGAACTACGGCTGGCCGCTGGTGTCGAACGGCGACAATTACGACGGCACGCCGATCCCGCGTCATGCGACGCGGCCGGACCTCACGTCGCCGCCGCTCTATTGGGATCCCGTGATCGCGCCGGCCGGCCTGGTCTTCTATGACGGTCCGTTGTTTCCGCAATGGAAGGGATCGGCGCTGATCGGGGGCTTGCGGGTTCACGCGCTGGTCCGCGTCGCCTTCCGGCCCGATGGTCAGCCGGACGAGGCCGAGCGCTGGGACATGGGCGAGCGCATCCGCGATGTCGCCGTGGCGCCGGACGGCGCCGTCTGGGTGATCGAGGACAGCTCGCCCGGCCGTCTCCTGCGGCTGACGCCGATGAAGTAGCTGCGCAGCGGCATCCGATGATGCGAACAGTGCTGATGCAGGTGTCGCATCAGCCGCGAGGCCGTTGACAGCGTCCGCGCCGATCCCCACACACTCCGACAAACAACAACAGAGGGAGGAGGGGAGATGAATGCGCTCGATTTCACGGGACGCTCGGTGCTGGTGATCGGCGGCTCGAGCGGCATCGGCAACGGCATTGCGCAGGCGTTTCGCGCGCAGGGCGCGCGCGTCGATATCAGCGGCACGCGGCCGGGTGCTGCCGATTATGCCTCAGACGAGGGCTCCGATCTCGTGGGGTTGAACTACCATCAGCTCGATGTGAGCGATCCCGGCGCGATCGAGAGCTTCGCACCGCAACTCGATCGTCTCGACGTGCTCGTGCTGGCGCAAGGCGCGGTGCTCTACCGGCGCGGCGAGTTTGTCATGGACGGCTTCCGCAAGGTGGTCGAGGTCAACCTCATCAGCCTGATGGCCCGTGCGACGAAATTTCACGGCCGGCTGCGCGATGCCAAGGGCGCGCTCATCATCGTCTCGTCGACCGCGGCCTATCATTCCACCATGGGCAACCCGGCCTACAACGCCTCGAAGACCGGTGCGATGGGATTGACGCGAACCCTGGCGGAGGCGTGGGCGGAGGACGGCATCCGCGTCAACGGGATCGCGCCCGGTCTCGTCGACACCAAGATGACCAAGGTGACGACCGCCAATCCGAAGCGCCTCGAGAGCGCGCTGCAGCGCATCCCGCTGCGGCGGTTGGGCACGCCGCAGGACATGGCCGGAGCCGCGCTGTTCCTGGCGTCGCCGCTGTCGTCCTACATCATCGGCCAGACCGTCGTCGTCGACGGCGGCCTGATTTTGTAGTCGTCCGGAACCTGCGCCGTGCTGGCCGGTTAGCAGGCCAGCAATCCCGCACAATGCAGAGAAGGAGAGCGGCAATGGATCAGGATCGGCTGACCGGTACGGCCAAGGATGTCGCAGGCAAGATCGAAGGCGGCGTCGGCGAGATGTTGGGCGACAAGAGCACGCAGGCGTCGGGGCGTGCACGCGAGGCCTCGGGCGTCGTGCAGAACATGTATGGCCAGGCCAAGGACGCGGCGCGCGAGGCCGGCGATGCGGCAATGGATTTCGCCAAGGATACGTTCGGCAGCGGCTCCGAGACGCTCCGTGACGGCACGCAGGCCCTGACCAAGCGGGTTCAGGACAATCCGATAGGTGCACTCTTGGTTGCCGGCGGCATCGGCTTCCTGCTGGCGATGCTGATGCGCTCGCCGAGCCGGTCGCAGCGGCCGCAGCGCTGGCGCTACTGAGCCCGCAAAGACACGCTGACGATCAGATGAACATCGGCCTGCATTCGTTCTCGAATGCGGGCCGATTTGTCATGGTCATCTTCTTCCGGAATGATCCGCGTCGATCGCCCTCAGCACCGAAATGCGGTCACGATCAGCGGCCCTGGGTCTCCAGCGCTGCTGCCGAGCGGCCGACCAATCCTGGCGGCCGCGGCGGCGCGTTCGGATTGCGCGCGGCGGGCGGCCGCGCCGGTTGCTGTTGCTGCTGAGGCGCGCCGAAGCCAAAGAAGTCGCGGACGCCCTGATTCGGCTGCTGCGTTTGGGCTGGCGGCTGCTGGGCGGGCGCCGCCGGCGTCGTCAGCCGCTTCTGCCTCGGCTGCGGCGGCACCGGTCCCTGCGCGGCCGGAGTTGCTTCCGCCGGCGAGGTCGCGGCCATCGGTGCCTCGGGCCGGGTGAGCTCCTTCGGCGGCTCCTTGGCCTGCTCGCGCCCAACCTCGCGGCGGGGCCAGGCGAAATCGTCGGCGCGGCCGGCGGGCGGGCTCAACGCCTCGCCCTTGACCAGGGTCCTGGCCGCCAGCGCATCGACCGCCGCAGGTCGGGAGCCGGGGCCGCCCAGCAACTGGTCGGTGCCGACGGATGACGCCACCAGCGGCAGGATCGGGCCGGCGACCGGCCGCGGCGCCGGCTGGCCGGGCACGGCATTGGCGTCCGGCGTCGCCGGCTCGTTCGGCAATTCGAGCGGCGCGGAACGGGCCGCGAGCAGCCGGTTGATCTCACGCTCGGCATAGTGGGCGAGCTTGCGTGCGCCCGGCTTGGTGAAATAGACGCCGTCATAGGAGCGCAGCTGCCGGATCTGGCCTTCGAAGTCCGGCCCCTTCTGCAGGAAGCGGCCGGCCTCGTCGACAAAGCCGTCCCAGACGTCGACATAGGTGATGCCGGCCTTGCCGGCCGCATCGCGATACAGCGAGTCGAGGAACAACGTGTCCGCCGTGCCCTTGGGACCGCGAACCGCGGGCAGGCCGACCCAGAGCACGGGCACGCCCTTGCTCTTGGCGATCGCGATCATCTCCTCGATCTTCTTCGTGTAGAGCTCGACCCAGCGCTCGTCCCGGAACTCATAGAGGCCGCCCGGCGAGCGGGCGGCCTTCTCCGGTGCCGCGACCGCAGGCGTGTCGTTGTCGGCCTCGTCCTGCGGCAGATCGGTATCGGCAGCCTTGTCGTCGGGCTTGGCCGCCGTGTCGGCCTTGCCATCCGGCTTGGCTTCGCCCGGCTTGGCCTCACCGGGCTTTGTCTCACCAGGCTTGGCCTTGGCATCCTTCTTGGCCTTGTCGCCCTTCTTGTCGTCGGGCTTCTCGGTCTTCTCCATCGCGGGCTCGCGCAGCGAGATGCGGTCGTTGAGGCCGAGCATGATGACGATGGCGTCGGCGCGCTCGGTCGCCAGGATGCCCTTGGCGGCGGCGGCCCAGTCGGCCGGCTCGCCCTTGGGCTGGTACTTGATGAGGCCCGAAGTGGTCCTGATCTTGCGGGTCACGCCCATGTCGGGCTGCTCGGAATAGGCCTCTTCCAGGCCATAGGCGAGCCAGTCGGCCATGGCGTCGCCGAGCACCAGCACATAGCGGTCCGGCGCGCCGTCACGCTTCTCCGGCGGCGGCGCCTTGGAATAGTCCTGGATCACCCTCTTCGGCTGTTGCTGCGGGAACGGAGCAAAGAAGTCGCCGCCGAACCAACCTCCGCCACCTCCACCGCCGCGCGGCGCCGGGCGGGGCGAGGCGAACGGGTTGAAGTTGAAGAACTGGGCCGAGGCGGGGCCAGCGATGCCGACGAGCATGGCGATGACGACCGCCAGCACGACCAGCGGGCCGGGCTCGTTCAACAGCTTGAGGATGGACTTCAGCTTTGACATTCGCACCCGTCGCGCGGCGAGATCGTGACGATTCATATAATAGGACGCGAATCAGGCCGCAAACGGGCATTCACCGGATGGTGTTGATGGCACCGGTAATCGCCCCACACGGTTACCGGCAGGGCAGATTGGGCTGTGATCAGCGCGCCCGCAGCCGTTCGAGCACGTCCGAGGTGGCAAATCCGTCCGCCGGTGCCCCGATCGAGGCCTGGAAGTTCCGCAGCGCCTCGCGCGTCTGGCCACCGAACTGGCCGTCCGGCGTTCCGCGGTAAAATCCGCGCTCGGCGAGCAATTGCTGCAGCTCGAGCCGCTCGCCGCGCGACAGCGTCCGCTCCTCGCGCGGCCAGGCCTGAACGAACGGCGGTCCGCCCCGCAGACGGTCGGCGAAGTGGCCGATCGCCAGCGCATAGGCTTCCGCCGGGTTGTATTTCATGATGACGCGGAAGTTCTGCAGCATCAGGAAGCCGGGGCCCTGGGCGCCGGCCGGCGCCAGCAGATAGGCCTTTTCGGCGCTGGCCGGGAACGGCTGACCGTTGGCTCGCCGCAGGCCGAGCTGTTCCCACTGGCCGAAGCTCATGCTCTTGGCGCGGTCAGCGAGCATGTAGTTGAAGCCCTGGGGCACCACGACCTCGTAGCCCCAGCTCTGGCCGCTCTGCCAGCCGTCCTTCTTCAGATTGTTGGCGGTCGAGGCGATCAGGTCGGCCGGATTGTCGACGACGTCGCGGCGGCCATCGCCGTCGGCATCGACGGCGAAGCGCTTGAACGCGGTCGGCATGAACTGGGTCGGGCCGAAGGCGCCTGCCCACGAGCCGCGCATCTGCTCGGGGCGCAAATCGCCGCGATTGAGGATCTCCAGGGCGGAGAGGAACTCATCCTTGAAATAGGCTTGGCGGCGGCCGATGCAGGCGAGCGTCGCGGTCGACTGAAGCACGCTGCGGTCGCCGATCTGGGTCGAGTAGTTGGACTCGATGCCCCAGATCGAAGCGATAATGTAACGGTCGACGCCATAGGCGCGCTCGGCCGCATCGAACTGCGGCTTGTACGTCGCCAGCACCTCGCGGCCCTTCGCCAGCCGGCTGTCGTTCACCAGGATGTCGAGATAGTCCCAGATCGACTTGGTGAATTCGGGCTGCGCGTCGAGCAGGTCCATGATGCGCAGGTCCGGCGACAGGCCGGCGGTGAAGCGTTGGAAATTGTCCTGCGTGATGTTGCGCCGTGCGGCATCTGGCCACATGCCGGCGACGCAATTGTCGAAATTGCCGGCGGCTTCGCGGATCGCGGCCGCCGTCATCAGCGGATGGCCGGAGGCGCCGTCCTCGCCGCTCCACGGCTGCGGCCCGCCGGTGGCGGGGGGCTGGTTGGGGGCGGGGTTGCCATTGGTCAGGGGGCCCGTGAACAGGCCATCGAGAAAGTTCAGCGGCCCGCCGCCGGATTGCGCGACAGCGGAACCAGACACCACCGTCAACGCCGTGACCAGAATCGCCGCGCCAGCACCGGCCTTCAGAGCTGTCAGCATCACGTTCCGTCGCATCATGTCTCGATCCAGATCGCATGGAAGATCGGCCTCCACGAGGCCCGGTCCTGCTTAACGGGAGATTAACAAGGTTAACGATTTCCGCAGCGAAATTTAGCCGTTCGGTCCGTGTCGAGCGGAACACTGGACCCAACATCCGCCTTTGTTCTCGGCTGCAAACGAGCTACCTAAAATGCGATCGATTTCGCATTCATATCGCCACAAGGTCTAGTCATCCCCATGAAGATCCGCAAAGCCGTTTTTCCGGTCGCCGGTCTCGGCACCCGCGTCCTTCCCGCCACCAAAGCGATGCCGAAGGAAATGCTGACGATCGTCGACAGGCCGCTCATCCAATACGTTTTCGACGAAGCCAAGGAGGCGGGCATCGAGCATTTCGTATTCGTGACCGGGCGCAACAAGACCGCGATCGAGGATCATTTCGACCGCATGTACGAGCTCGACGCGACGCTCGCGGCGCGCGGCAAGAAGACCGAGATCGAGATCCTGGCGCGCGACCAGCCGGAGGCCGGCGCGGTCAGCTTCACCCGTCAGCAGGCGCCGCTCGGCCTCGGCCATGCCGTGTGGTGCGCGCGCGACATCGTCGGTGACGAGCCGTTCGCGGTGGTGCTGCCGGACGAGCTGGTGCTGAACTCGCCGGGGTGCCTGGCGCAGATGATCGCGGCGGCGAGCAAGCTGCCGGAGAAGAGCAACGTGCTGGCGGTGCAGGAAGTGCCCGCCGACCAGACCCATCAATACGGCATCTGCGGCGTCGGCAAGCGCGACGGCAAGATCTTCGAGGTCGACGGCATGGTCGAGAAGCCGGCCAAGGGCACCGCGCCGTCGAACTTCTCGATCACCGGGCGCTACATCCTGCAGCCGGAGATCTTCCAGATCCTGGCGACGCAGGAGCGCGGCGCCGGCGGCGAGATCCAGCTTACCGATGCGATGATCGGATTGTCGAAGACACAGAAATTCTATGGCGTGGATTTCGACGGCGAGCGGCATGATTGCGGCTCGAAGTCCGGCTTCCTGCGCGCCAACATCGCCTTCGGCATGGCGCGGGCCGATCTGCGCGATGGCCTGCGCGAGGACATGAAGCGCTATCTCGAAGGCAAGGGCTGAGGCCAAGCCGGCGAGAAATGCCGCGCCTTCGAGGCGGTTGGCGGCATCACGCCGCCAGCGAGGCCGCGGGTGACGGGTGACGCACCGCTGCGCTGGCGCAGCGGTTACGGCCGGCGGCCTTGGCCATGTAGAGGGCGCGGTCGGCGGCGTTCAGCAGGCCGGTCCAATCGGTGTCGCGCGACGGCGTGACGCTGGCGGCGCCGATGCTGATCGAGGTGGTGCACGCTTCTCCCGCCCACAGCTTGACCTTGCTGCGGATCGTCTCCGCGACGCGCAGCGCATCCGCTTCCGAGGTCCCCGGCAGCAGCACCGCGAACTCCTCGCCGCCATAACGCGCGGCGCAGTCGCCGGCGCGCCGCACCGAATCGGAGATGCACACGGCAATGCCGACCAGCACCTGATCGCCGGCTTGGTGCCCATGGGTGTCGTTGTAGCTCTTGAAGTGATCGGCATCGATCATCAGCAACCCCAGCGGCGCGCCGGTGCGCTGCGCCCGCCACCATTCGAGCTCGATCGTCTCGTCGAACTTGCGCCGATTCTTCAGGCCCGTCAGCGGATCCGTGGTCGCGAGCTGCTCCAGCCTGGATTCGATCTTCACCCGGAGCTGGATCTCGCGCGCGGCGACCTGCGTCGCGGCCAGGACGAACACGATCAGCGCCAGCATCATCGCCCCGATCTCTCCAGCCTCATTGCGCCAGTATGCGTAGACGCTGTCCCACGACTTGCTGGCGATCACGACCAGCGGCTCATTGCCGTTGCGCCAGACCAGGAGCCGCGGCAGATCGTCCGGTGCGCCATAGCTGCTCGACCAGCCGGACGGCTCGGTGAGCGCGCGGGTCACGGCCGGCGCCCGCGCCAGATTGCGGCCGATCGCGGCGGGATCGAACGGCGCGCCGACGACGACGGTGCCGTCGCGCCGGAGCACCGTGATGTTGTCGCCCGCCCCAAGCGTGAGCCGTGCGAACAGGTCGCGGAAATAGCCGAGGCGGATCGAGCCGGCGACGACGCCGGCGAAGCGTCCGTCCGGCGTCGAGATGCGGCGGCTGAGAACGATGGAATATTGGCCATGATGCTGGGCGGGCCGCCCGACATAGAGTCCGGTGTCGGGCCGGTCGCGATGTACCTGGAAGAAATCGGCGTCGCTGCGGTCCTCCGGCAGCGGGTCGAGCGTCGACGACTCGAGCGACAGCCGTCCGCGGGCATCGAACACCTGGATGGTGCCGAAATTCTTCGCGGTGGACGAACGGTCGAACAGGATCAGTTGGCGGACCGGCTTGCTGACCTCGTTGATTTCGGGCAGCAACATGTTGCTGGCCACCGCCCGCAGCGAGAGATCGTAGAGCTCGACGTTGCGGCTGATGTCGGCGCCGATGCTGGCGGCCATGTTCTCCAGCGCCTGCCGGGCGCGGACCTCCTCGCTCCGGCGCAGGTCGATCATGACGCTGGCGCAGATGGCGGAGAAGCCGATGATGGTCGAGATGGAGCAGGTGATCAGCGTGCGCGCCGAGACCCGCCAAGGCTGCGACGCCCGGCCCGTTCGGCGTTTCCAGCGCATCGGATCGTCCCGTCCCCGTGGAGTCCCGTCCGTAGACTGACGGATAAAGCCGAAGTAACGCATGTTAGGTTAACGAGTCGTTGCGTTCGCCGCGCCTGTCGTCAAGGCGGCCGCACACGCGCTGGTACGATGGAGTCGAGACTTGCCGGACTATGATGCGCTTCGAGACTATCTCAAGCGGCAGACCCGCCCCGAGCTGGTGCTCAGCCTCGACGAGATCGAGGAGTTGATCGGCGACAGCCTGCCGCGCGCCGCGCAGCGCGCCTCGTGGTGGGACAGCCTGCGGAGCCCGCAGGAGAAAATGCCGCAGCGCGAGGCCTGCCTGGCGGCAGGCTATGTCGCGACCCGGCTGCCGGATGGCAAGGGCGTCCGCTTCCGCAAGCTGAAGCCGGAGCGCTGAGCTGCATCCGTGCGCCGGCTGGAAGGAGGGCGCGAGCGGCATTCGCGAGAAGGGCGGCAAGCCGTTCAAGCTCGTAGTCCAGACCTCCACCAACGCCCGCGGCAGAAGAACCAGGCTATCGTCAAGCAGGCCCGCCAGAAGGCGGGCATCGAGCTTGAGCCGAAGTCGGTGACGGGCTCGGTGTTCTTCTCCAGCGACGTCGCCAATTCCGACACCTACACGCACGTCTACTGCGACATGGAAATGCTGATGATCACGATGGCGTCGCCGGGTACGGGCGGCAGCGGCATCCGCAAAGGTTTGTAGAGCCATTCCTCGGAATGGGACAACGACCTCTGGCAGTTGCCGAACTGGTGTCGCGAGAGCTGAGCGCACATCGAGAGCGTTCATGCCGAAGCAGAACATTCCGGTGTGTGGCGACCGTCGCTAGCGACGTAGTTCCATTTTCCGGGATGTGACTCGCAGTCAATCTTTCCGCATCTGCGAAGTGCGACAATCGATCCGTTCTTTATTGCGGAATTGGCCCGGATTCTGCTTTGACAGTCGCTTCGAAGGCTGATCCAATTTTATGCAGTTCCCGATCGATGCAAGACGGGGACGCGTTTTTTGGCATTCAGCACCACCTTGGAGTCGATTGAATGAACGAGCGTGACCTCCGTAGCCAGATCGCTGATGTCAAAGCAGGGCGCCTGTCACGGCGCGAATTTGTGCAGCGGATGATTGCCGTGGGGCTGACCGCGCCGATGGCCGGCGCGATGCTCGCCCATTCCGGCGTCGCCGTGGCCGCCCAAGCCATCGCCTACAAGCCGACCAAGGCCGGTGGTGGCGGACCGCTCAAGCTGCTGCTCTGGCAGGCGCCGACGCTGCTCAATCCGCATTTCGCCATCGGCACCAAGGACCAGGAGGCCAGCCGCCTGTTCTACGAACCGCTGGCCGGATGGGACAAGGAGGGCAACCTTGTTCCGATCCTCGCAGCCGAAATTCCGAGCAAGGAGAATGGCGGTCTTGCCGCCGACGGCCTCTCTGTCACGTGGAAGCTGAAGCCCGGCGTGAAATGGCACGACGGCAAGCCGTTCACGGCCGACGACGTCGTCTTCAACTGGGAATACGCCAACAACCCCGAGACCTCGGCGGTCTCGATCGGCAGCTACAAGAACGTCAAGTCGATCGAGAAGATCGACGATCTGACCGTGAAGCTGATCTTTCCGCAGCCGACGCCATTCTGGGCCGATGCCTTCGTCGCCTCGTTCGGCTGCATCATCCCCAAGCATCACTTTGCGGATTATATCGGCGCGAAGTCGCGCGAGGCGCCGGCGAACCTGAAGCCGGTCGGTACCGGTCCCTACATGTTCGTGGACTTCAAGCCGGGCGACACCGTCGCCGGCAAGCGCTTCCCGGACTATCACGTGCCGACGCAGCCCTATTTCGACACGGTCGAGATCAAGGGCGGCGGCGATGCCGTCTCTGCTGCGCGCGCGGTGCTGCAGACCGGTGAATACGACTACGCCTACAATCTGCAGGTCGAGGACGAGATCCTGACCAAGCTCGAGGCGGGCGGCCAGGGCAAGACCGAGCTGACGCTGACCGGCAACATCGAATATATCGGCCTCAACGTCACCGATCCCAATGTCGAGGTCGACGGCGAGCGCGCCAGCCTGAAGACCAAGCACCCGCTGTTCTCCGATCCCGAGGTGCGCAAGGCGATCAATCTGCTGATCGACCGTGCGTCGGTGCAGAAGTTCATCTATGGACGCGCCGGCGTCGCGACGCCGAACTTCCTCAACAACCCCGAGCGCTTCCGCTCCAAGAACAATACTTTCGAGTTCTCGATCGAAAAGGCCAGCCAGATCCTCGATGCGGCCGGCTGGAAGAAGGGCGCCTCCGGCATCCGCGAGAAGGACGGCAAGCCGCTCAAATTCGTGTTCCAGACCTCGATCAACGGCCCGCGCCAGAAGAACCAGGCGATCATCAAGCAGGCGTTCCAGAAGGCCGGCATCGAGGTTGAGCTGAAGTCGGTGGTCGCGTCGGTGTTCTTCTCCTCGGACGTCGCGAACCCCGACACCTACTCGCATTTCTACTGCGACATGCAGATGTATCAGACCACGATGCCGCAGGCGGATCCGCAGTTCTTCATGAACCAGTTCGTGTCCACCGAGGCCGCGACCAAGGAGAACAAGTGGCAGGGCCGCAACATCTGCCGCTGGCAGAACAAGGAGTATGACGAGACCTACAAGCTGGCCCAGAGCGAGCTCGATCCGGTCAAGCGCGCCGCGCACTTCATCAAGCTCAACGACCTCGTCGTGCGCGACAACTACGTCCTGCCGGAGATCAACCGGCTCAATGCGATCGGCGTGAAGAACGGCATGGTGCTGTACAAGAGCGGCTGGGACAACGATCTGGCGTTCATCGCCACTTGGTATCGGGCGAGCTGACGCGCGGCCAGCATGACCAGCCAGACATCGTAGGGGTGGAGCGATGGGAAACTATCTTCTCAGGCGCCTCATCGTCGCTGTGCCGAGCCTGCTCGGCATCAGTCTCATTCTGTTCGTGCTGCTCGCGCTGGCACCGGGCGATCCGTTCGGCGAGCTCGCGAGCAATCCGAACGTGCCGCCCGAGGTGCGCGAGGCGCTGCGCATCAAGTTCGGGATGAACGATCCCGTGCTGTTGCGCTATGTCCACTGGCTGGTCGCCATGTTCCAGGGCGACTGGGGCTTCTCCTTCGCCAGCCGCGTCAATGTCGACACGCTGATCCTGCAGCGGATACCGACCACGCTCTACGTGGTCGGCACCGCGCAGATCCTGGCGCTGGCGGTGGCGCTGCCGGTGGGCGTGCTCGCGGCGCGGCGGCCCTATTCGATCTTCGACCAGATCGCCAACACCTTCGCCTTCATCGGCTTCTCGCTGCCCACCTTCTTCACCGGCCTGCTGCTGATCCTGATCTTCAGCGTCAATCTCGGCTGGCTGCCGTTCGTCTATCGCGCCGACCTGCAGGCGACCGGCTGGCAATGGTGGTGGGAGAGCATCAAGCAGGCGATCATGCCGGTCATGGTGCTCGGCCTCTATCAGGCGGCGTCCTACACCCGCTATGTTCGTTCGGCCGTGCTCGACGTCATCAAGCTCGACTACGTCACGACCGCGCGTTCCAAGGGCCTCGACGAGCGCAAGGTGATCGTCAAGCACGTCGTGCGCAACGCGCTGATCCCGGTGGTGACTCTGGTGGCGCTGCAGATGCCGACCGTGTTCGGCGGCGCCATCGTGACTGAGCAGATCTTCCGCATTCCCGGCATCGGCTCGCTCCTGATCAGCGCGATCCTCGCCAACGATACGCCGGTCATCATGGCGGTGACCTTCGTGTTCGCCTGCCTCGTCGTCCTCTTCAACCTCATCGCAGACATTCTGTATGGCTGGCTTGACCCACGCATCTCCTTCCGTTGAGACGGCGCCGGTCGCCGCATCGCCCAAACGGCGTTTCTCGCCGGGCCGCGACGCGCTCCGCCGCTTCCTCCGTCACCGCCTCGCGGCCGCGAGCATCGTCGTGCTGCTGCTGCTCGCGCTCTCGATCCTGCTCGGCCCGTGGCTGTGGCGGATTCCGATCAACGAGATCGACTTCACGGCACGCCTCGCGCCGCCGTCCTGGGAGCATCCGTTCGGCACGGACGATCTCGGCCAGGATCTGCTGGCGCGCATGATCTATGGCGGCCGCATCTCGCTCGCGGTCGGCTTTGCCGCGATGGGCGTGGCGCTGTTCGTCGGCATTCTCGTCGGTGCGATCGCCGGCTCGGCCAAGGGACCGGTGGATGCCGCGCTGATGTGGCTGACCGATCTGTTTCTGTCGCTGCCGCAACTGCCGCTGCTGCTCCTGATCATCTATTTGTTCCGCGACTTCCTGAAGGGTTGGCTCGGCCCGGAAGGCGGCGTCTTCGTGCTCATCGTGCTCGTGATCGGCGGCTTTCGCTGGATGCATGTGGCGCGTCTGGTCCGCGCCCAGTTCCTGTCGCTGCGCGAGAAGGAATTCGTCGAGGCCGCGCGCGCGCTCGGAGCCTCCAACGCCCGTCTCGTCGTCCGCCACATCCTGCCGAACGCGCTGGGGCCGGTGATCGTCGCCGGCACCATCGACGTCGCGGCCGCGATCATCGCGGAATCGACGCTGTCGTTCCTCGGTCTCGGCTTCCCGCCGGACATTCCGACCTGGGGCCGGCTGCTGTTCGACGCCAAGGACTATCTCGACATCGCGCCGCATTGGGCGCTGTTCGCCGGCGGCGCGATCTTCCTTACCGTGATCGCGATCAACTTCATCGGCGATGGCCTGCGCGATGCGCTCGATCCGCGGAAGGTGATGTGATGGATGCCCGCGTAGCTCCGCTCCTCGAGATCAAGGGGCTGAAGACCTATTTCAACAGCGACGAGGGCGAGGTCCAGGCCGTCGACGGCGTCGACATCTCGATCGGCAGCGGCGAGACCCTGTGCGTGGTCGGCGAGTCCGGCTCCGGCAAGACCGTGACGGCCATGTCGGTGCTGAAGCTGATCGCGATGCCGCCCGGCCGCATCGCTGGCGGCCAGATCCTGTGGCGGGGCCGTGACCTGGTGCCGCTCGGCTCGTCCGAGATGAACAAGATCCGCGCCAGCGAGATCGCGATCGTGTTCCAGGAGCCGATGACCTCGCTCAACCCGGTCTACACAGTCGGCGACCAGATCGCCGAGGTGATCCGGCTGCACCAGGGCCTGTCGAAGAAGGCGGCGATGGATCGGGCGGCCGAGATGCTGGCGCTGGTGCAGATCCCCAATCCGAAAGCCCGCGTGAACGACTATCCGCATCATTTCTCTGGCGGCATGCGCCAGCGCGTGATGATTGCGATGGCGCTGTCGTGCAATCCCAAGCTCCTGATCGCCGACGAGCCGACCACCGCGCTCGACGTCACGATCCAGGCGCAGATCCTCGATCTGCTGCTCGATATGAAGGAGCGGCTCGGCATGTCGATCATGCTGATCACCCACGCGATGGGCGTGGTGGCCGAGGTCGCCCAGCGCGTCGTGGTGATGTATGCAGGCAGGGTGGCCGAGGAGGCGCCGGTCGATCGCCTGTTCGCCAATCCGCGCCATCCCTATACCCAGGGCCTGATCCGCTCGATCCCGCGTATCGATCTCGCGGCGGTCAGGAAGAGCCGGCTGGAGAGCATCCCCGGCAGCGTGCCGAAGCTGGTCAATCCGCCGGAGGGCTGCCGCTTCGCTTCCCGCTGCCGCTTCGCCATTCCCGATTGCAAGCGCGCGCAGCCGGAGCTGCGCGAGATCGAGCCCGGCCACAAGGTGGCGTGCATCCGCGCCGAAGAGACGTTGCTGTGATGACCGAAGCTGCGATTGCCACGCCCGCCGCCCCCGCGCCGCTGCTCAGCGTGCGCAACCTGACCAAGGCGTTTCCGATCCGGGGCGGGCTTCTGAAGCGCCAGATCGGCAGCGTGCGGGCTGTCGACGGCGTCAACTTCCACATCGAGCCGAGCGAGACCTTCGGCCTCGTCGGCGAGTCCGGCTGCGGCAAGTCGACCACCGGGCGCTGCGTCCTCAGGCTGATCGAGCCGAGCTCGGGCGAGCTGAGCTTCGAGGGCAAGGACGTCATCGCGCTGTCCGGCGACAGGCTGCGCGCGTTGCGCCGCGACATCCAGATCATCTTCCAGGATCCCTATGCCTCGCTCAACCCGCGCATGACCATCGGCGCCATCATCGGCGAGGCGCTGACGATCCATGGGCTGGCGACCTCACGCCAGCAATATGAGGCGCGCATCGTTCATCTCCTGGAGACCGTCGGCCTGCAAGCCGACCACATGACCCGCTATCCGCATGAATTCTCCGGCGGCCAGCGCCAGCGCATCGGCATTGCGCGGGCCATCGCGGTCGAGCCCAAGCTGATCATCTGCGACGAGCCGGTATCGGCGCTCGACGTGTCGATCCAGGCCCAGGTCATCAACCTGCTCGAGGATCTGCAGCAGAAGTTCGGCATCGCCTATCTGTTCGTCGCCCACGACCTCTCGGTCGTCGAGCACATCAGCCGCCGCGTCGCGGTGATGTATCTTGGCCGCATCGTCGAGACCGCGCCGTCGCGCCAGCTCTATTCGACGCCGAAGCATCCCTACACCGAGGCGCTGCTGTCGGCTGTGCCGATCCCGGATCCGAGCGTCAAGCGCAAGCGCGTCCGGCTCAAGGGCGAGGTGCCGAGCCCGATCAATCCACCATCGGGCTGTCACTTTCACACCCGCTGCCCGATCGCCAAGGACGTCTGCAGCAAGGAAGTGCCGCCATTGAAGGCAAGCGCCGAGGGGCATCTCGTCGCCTGCCATTTCCGTTGAGGGCGGGGGTCGGCGCGTTGCGCCGCCTGACGGTCCGAGACCAGCGCCGTCAGCCGCACCGATTGCTCCGGGTTCAGTGCGAACTGGACCAACACGGTGCGGTCGCCGACGCGGGTCACGGTCCCCGGCAGATCGGACACCATGCCGGTGATGGCAAGCGTCACCGACGTGTTCATCGTCAGACGAACCGGAACGGCTTCGAGCAGCGCCCCGCCGAGCGAGAGGTTGCGCACGGTGACAGGGATCGCTTCGCCATTCACCTGCAGCGTGCCCTGGCGGTTGATGTTGAGCCGCGTCGACAGCCGGCGATCGACGTCGGCAGTCGAGGTCCGGATCACCCGCACCAGTTCGGTGCGCAGTCGCTGCACCTTGTCGGCGACAACAGTCGAGCCGTCGCGGATGTCGGTCGAGCGCCGGCCGGCCTCGCTGGCCTCGCGAGAGACCTCAACTGAGCCATGGGGCGGTCCGGACATGTGAGGAATCTAGATGCGAGCCATTTTAAGGATTCGCAGTTGATGCCCGGTTAAGTGCGGATGGCAACTAGTTGCCGTACGCGCGGGGGCGTTTCCGTAGTTGTACGGACGCCATTTTGTGAGTGTTGAGTAGTTGCGTAGTTCTGGGTCAGGACATGTCAGGCCTGATCAGCTCGGTCGCGGTTTCATCCTTCAGTCGTGCGACCAGATCAGCGCGGCGGGTGAGCACCGCGCGCTGGTTGACATAGCCCTTGTCAGTGATCTCGCCGGCATCGAGCAAGGGCGGCTCCGCCATCAATAGCGCACGGGTCGCATAGCGCGACGAGCCGACCGCCTCAGTGCGAAGCTTGGCCAATCCTCGCGCGATGGCAGTGCGCACCGATGGATGCGCCAGAACGTCGCTGGCCGCGGCCGTCTCGGTCAGCCCAGCGGCGCCGCGGCACGCTGCGATGTTGGGCACGATGAGAAAGTGCACCTCGTCGGTGCCGTGGCCTGCGATCACGATATCCTGCGCCAACGGCGCCAACGCCGCGATGCCGGCAATGCGCAGCGCGCCGACGTTCACCCATGTCCCGGAGCTGAGCTTGAAATCCTCGGTGATGCGGCCGTCGAAGAACAGGCCGCGCTCCGGATGCTCGGGATCTGCGAGCTTCACGGCGTCGCCGATCTTGTAAAAGCCCTCCTCGTCGAAAGCCGCGGCCGTGAGCTCGGGCGCCTTCCAATAGCCCGGCATCACGTTCGGCCCGCGCACGCGGACCTCGAGCTTCTCGCCGGTCGGCACCAGCTTGAGTTCGGTGCCGGGGATCGGCACGCCGATGTTGCCGGCGCGCTCGGCGAAGAAGTGGCAGTCGGTCGCGAGCGGCGATGTCTCGGTGGCGCCCCACGCCGACACCAGCGGTGCAGGACGGCCGATCGTGGCCCGGCTCATCTCGTTGAGCGCATCCCACAGATTTTGCGGCAGGGCCGCGGCCGCATAGAGGATGCACCTGACGCCGGAGAAAAATCTGCGGCGCAGATCGTCATCGGCCCTGAGTGCCGCGACCAGCATGTCGAAGCCGCGCGGCACGTTGAAATAGATCGTCGGCACCAGGCTGCGTAGATTGGCGAGCGAGGTCTCGAACAGGCCGGGCGCCGGCTTGCCGCCGTCGATGTAGATCGACCCGCCGTGGCTCAGCACCAGGTTGAAATTGTGGTTGGCGCCGAAGGTGTGACTCCATGGCAGCCAGTCGACGATGACGGGGCCGCCCTCGACCTCGCGCAGGAAGGTCCACAACTGCGCCTTGGCCTGCTGGCTCATGGTCAGCATCCGGTGCGTGTTGATCACCGCTTTCGGCTGCCCGGTCGAGCCGGAGGTGAACAGCAGCTTGGCCACCGTGTCCGGCGTGACCGCGGCGAAGGCGCGGTCGACCTCGGCGCCGGGCTTCGTCGCGAGGAGGGTCTGCAGCGGCACCGCGCTCGTTCCATCGCCGTCGCCGGCAATGATCGTTGCCCGATGCAGGCCGTCGACGGCCGCGAGAGCGCGCGCGAACGGCTCGCGCTGCGCGACGAAGATGGCGCCCGGATCGAGCAGACGGATCATCGCGCGCAGCTTCTCGTGATCCGTCGACATCAGCGAATAGGCCGGCGAGATCGCGCAGACGGGGATGCCGACATGCTGCGCTGCGAGCGCCAGCACGGCATGGGCGATGCTGTTGTCGGAGAGGATCGCGAGCGGACGCTCCGGACCGAGGCCCTGCGCGAGCATCCAGGCCGCGGCGGCGCGGACCTGCATCAATGTTTCGCCGTAGGTCAGCCAGGTCCAGTTGTCGCCACGGCGTTCGGCGAGGAACGTGCGATCCGGGAAATGGCGGCCCCAATGCTCCAGCCATTCGCCGGTGCAGCGCGCGGCCGGCTGCAACGGCATGCGCGAGCGCAGGATGATCGCGCCGTCGTCACGCCTGACGGCCTCGATCGACGGCTCGGCGAACATCGCAGGCTCGGAGGCGCGGCGTTCTGCATCAGCCATGGCGTGTCTCCGGGCGGCGGGAGGTGATCGCTGAAGCTGCAGTGCGGGAGGAACACGCTGCGCAACAGGCGCTGCGATCGGGTGCAATGTGCCGCCGCATTGCGGTCGCAATGCAGGCAGCCGTCGCCATGAATGACGGCATGCGTCTCCCTCCCATGTTGTAGTCGTTGGCCGCGAGACTAACAGAATGGTTGTATTTTGCAATTATTGTGGATGTGACCAATCGCGGCGGCTTGCCCTTGCGACGGCCTCGGTCTAGGCAGGGATGCTTCATGTCAGCGAGCCAGCATGCCCAAGAGCGCGAGCGCCGGAGCGCAGCGAGACGCAGCCAGCCAGGTTTCCGGGATCGGTCTCGGTGAGCTCGAGAGCCATCTCGGCTATTTCGTCCGCCGCCTGCAGCACTGGATCTTCCGCGACGTCAACGCCGGGCTCGCGGCCGTCGACCTCGACGTCATCCTCTATTCGATCCTGGAGACGATCGCGGCCAATCCCGGCGCCACGCAGATCGCGATCGCGGGCGCGCTGGGCGTCGAGCGCGCGCGCATGGTCGCGCTGCTCGACGACCTGCAGCAGGCCGGGCTGATCGTGCGCGAACGCTCCGAGCACGACCGCAGGGCCCATGCGCTCGGCCTGACGCCGCGTGGCCGCCTGATCCTGAAGAAGGCCAATGCACTGATCGCCGCGCACGAGAAGAGGGTGGCGCGCCGGCTCGGTGCCGAGAACTATCGCCGCGCGCTGGCGGCGTTGTCGCAGTTCGAGAGCGATTAGATTTGTCGCGGACCGCACTGTCGCGAGCCTCCTGCCGCACCAATGCGCAGCGGCAACACGCAGCCAGCACGCGAAACACGGTACTGAGGTAAGTCTACCTCAAGACATGAAAAAGAAAAGATGCATCCTTGGGGTGTCGTTGGCGCGAACGGGATGGCCGGCCTTGGTCAAGGAGCCGCAGAACGGGGCTCTCAGCTCGCCGCTTCCAGCCGCTCTTCCGTCAGAAGCCGCATCGCGGCGTCGGCGTCCATCGGCTCGCCGAAGGCGTAGCCCTGGGCGTATTCGCAGCCGAGCTGATAGAGCTCGACGGCATCGGAGTCGGTCTCCGCGCCTTCCGCCACCACGTCCATGCCGAGATCGTGCGCCAGCGCGATGATCGATTTGAGGATCACCGGCCGCGTGCCGCGCGCGGTGGTGCGCACGAACGACTGGTCGATCTTCAAGGTGTCGAACGGGAAGCGCTGCAGATAGGCGAGCGAGGAATGGCCGGTGCCGAAATCGTCGATCGACAGGCCGACGCCGAGTTCGCGGATGCGCGTCAGCATCTGCGCGGCGTGCTCCGGGTTCTCCATCACCAGCGATTCCGTCAGCTCGATCTTGAGCGAGCCGCGCGCGACCGAGGAGCGGGCCAGCACCGAGCGGATGTCGTGGATCAGGTCGTGGCGCAGGAGCTGACGCGACGAGACGTTGACGCTGGCGAAGATCGGCTCGCGCAGCCGAGTCGCGCGCTGCCACACCGAGAGCTGGCGCGCTGTCTGGTCGAGTACGAAGGTGCCGAGATCGACGATCAGGCCGATCTCCTCGGCGATGGTGATGAACTCGATCGGTGACATCCGCCCGAGCTTCGGATGATCCCAGCGCGCCAAGGCCTCGAAGCCGGCGATCGAGCGATCCTCCAGCCGCACGATCGGCTGGTACAGGATCGTGATCTCCTGGCGCTCGATCGAGCGGCGCAGCTCGCTCTCCAACGTCAGGCGGTCGTTCTTGCGCGCCCGCATCGCCGGCTTGTAGACGTCGATGCGGTCGCCGCCGATGCGCTTGGAGTGATACATCGCAAGCTCGGCATCCTTGATGATGTCCTCCGACAGCTGCGTCTGCGGGTCGGACAGAGCAAGGCCGATCGAGGCGGTCAGGAAGATCTCGCGCTCGTTGAAGGCGATCGGCGCGCGGATGGTCTTGCGGATGGTCTCGGCGAACGCGGTGATGCGGGCGGGGTCCTGCTCGGACAGCAGGATCAAGCCAAACTGATCGCCGGCGAGCCGGGCCAACGTATCCTGGGGCTTGAGGATGCGCGACAGCCGCCGCGCCAGGGTCAGCAGGATGGAATCGCCGACCGCGATGCCGACGGAATCGTTGACCTGCTTGAAGCGGTCGAGATCGATCACCATCAGGGTGGGCCGCATGGCCGGCATCGACTTGGCGAAATTGGCGACGGCGGCGAGACGGTCGATGAACAGCTTGCGGTTGGGCAGCCCGGTCAGATTGTCGTGCACGGAATCGTGGAGCAGGCGCTCCTCGGCATTCTTGAACTCGGTCACGTCGGTGAGCGTGCCGACCACGCGCGAGACCTCGCCGTCGGAGCCGACCACGGGACGCGCCTTGAGCGCGAACCACATGAAATGGCCGTCGGGCGTGCGCAGCCGGAAGTCCTGCACCAGGCGACCGCGGCGCTGGTCGAGGACACTGTCTAGCGCGGCGCGGAAGCGGTCCTGATCGAGCGGATGCAGCACCTCGAGCCATTTCGCGGCCGGGCCTTCGAGCGTGCCGCGCTTGAGGCCGAGCAGGCTTTCGGTCTCTGGGCTGGTGAACACCTTGTCGGCGGAGACGTCCCAGTCCCAGATCAGGTCGCCGGAGCCGGCCAGGGCCAGCGCGCGGCGCTCGACGTCGGAGACGATGCCGGTGGTGGCGCCGCCGCCGGCGAAGGCGTGCTGCATCACGGTGAAGCCGATCAGCATCACGATCAGCACGAGGCCACCGAGCAGGGCCGGGCCGACGATGTCGTTGGTGACTTGGCCTGCGACCGTCATGCCGGCGGCGGCGACCCACACCGTGAGCAGGAACCAGGTCGGGATCAGCAGCACCGCGCGGTCGAAGCCGTGGCTGGAGAGATAGACGATCAGTGCGAAGCCAAGGACCGCGATCAGCAGCAGCGACATGCGTGCGATGCCCGAGGCGACCGCGGGATCGAACAGCGCCACCGCGACCAGTGAGCCGAGGAAGAACAGCCAGCCCAGCGTGATGTGCGAATAGCGGACGTGCCAGCGCGACAGATTGAGATAGGCGAACAGGAACACCAGCAGGGTCGCCGCCAGGATCGCCTCGCCCGCCGCGCGCCAGACGCGCTCGGCATTGTTCGACATGTCCAGGACCTTACCCCAGAAGCCGAAGTCGACGCCGATATAGACCAGCACCGCCCAGGCCAGCGCCGCGGCCGCCGGAAACATGATGCTGCCCTTGACCACGAACAGGATCGTGAGCACGAGCGCGAGAAGTCCGGAGATGCCGATCACGATGCCCTGGTACAGCGTGAACGAGTTGACCTTGTCCTTGTAGGCCTCGGGCTCCCACAAATAGAGCTGCGGCAGCTTGTCCGTGCGCAGCTCGGCCACGAAGGTGACGACCGAGCCGGGATCGAGGGTGACGCGGAAGACGTCGGCGGTCGGGCTCTCCTGCCGCTCCGGCAGGTCGCCGACCGAGGGCGTGATGGTGGCGATGCGCGACAGGCCGAGATCGGGCCAGAGCACGCCGGAGCCGACCACGCGGTAGTGCGGCGCGACGATCAGTCGGTCGAGCTGGTCGTCGGTATTGTTGGCCAGCGCGAACACGATCCAGTTCTGGCCGCCCTCGCGGGCCCGCACCTCGATGCGGCGGACGATGCCGTCGGTGCCGGGCGCCGTCGAGACCTGGATGCGGTCGTTCTCGCTGCGCTGATGATCGAGGATGCCCGTGAGGTCGATCGCAGGCGCGTCGCTGCGAACGCTGACGGCGTCAACGGCCTGAGCGGGGGCAGCGGCACCACACATCACGAGGCCCAGCGCCGCCAACGACGCGAGGCACCTGATCAGACGCAATGTCAAATCTCCGCGTTCGACACCAATCCAAAGCGAAACAAGCCAAATCGAAAGAGGTCGTCGCCGGGCTAATTGGAGCCGTTCCAGGCACGGTTCAGATGTGCGCGATCATTGGCACGAAAGCGAGGAGAATCAAAGAGTTTCCAAACACGCTCTGTTTAGACTGCACCTAGATTTCCAACACAATTTTGCCAATATGTTGGCTCGTCTCCATGCGTGCATGCGCTTTCGCTGCATCCACGAGGGGAAAGGTCGAGTCCATCAATGGCTTGATGCGGCCCTCGCGCAGGAACGGCGTCACCTTGGCCTCGATCGCCGCCACCATCGCCGCCTTGTCGGCGTTGCTGCGCGGGCGCAGCGTGGATCCGGTATGGGTCAGGCGCTTGACCATCAGCTTGACGAAATTGACGGTCGCCTTCGGGCTACCCAGGAAGGCGATCTGGACGATGCGGCCATCGGTGGCCGCGGCGTCGTAGTTGCGCTCGATGTAGTCGCCGCCGACCATGTCGAGAATGACGTTGGCGCCCTTGCCGCCGGTCGCCTCCTTGACCACGGCGACGAAATCCTCGGTCTTGTAGTTGATGGCGCGGTCGGCGCCGAGCTTCACGCAGGCGTCGGCCTTGTCCTGCGAGCCGACGGTGACCAGCACCTTGGCGCCGAACGCCTTGCCGAGCTGGATCGCCATGGTGCCGATGCCGGAAGAGCCGCCATGGACCAGCAGGGTCTCGCCCTGCTTGAGGCCGCCGCGCTCGAACACGTTGTGCCAGACCGTCATCAGGGTCTCGGGCAGAGCGCCGGCTTCCAGAATTGAGAGCGCGGAGGGGACCGCCATCGCCTGCGCATCTTGTGCGATGCAGTATTGCGCATAGCCGCCGCCGGCCACCAGGGACATCACGGTGTCGCCGAGCTTGTGCCGGACGGCGCCCTCGCCGAGCGCCACGACCTCCCCGGCCACTTCCAGCCCCGGCAGGTCGCTGGCGCCGGGCGGCGGCGGATAGCTGCCGGAGCGCTGGGCGACGTCGGGACGGTTAACGCCGGCGGCCTTCACCTTGATCAGGATCTCGCCGGGGCCGGGCTTGGGCACGGGCCGGGTTTCCGGCTTGAGCACCTCGGGTCCGCCCGGCTGGCTGATGGCGACCACGGTCATTTGCGCGGGCAGCTGTTCCATGAGAAATCCTTCGGCGAGGGCTGAAAGCGGGTGCTGCCGCGTGCTTAAGCCAGCCGGGGCATGGCTGGCAACCGGGAGGAGGGTGAGATGGCGAACGAGGACGACGACCGGCCGCGCAAGGCCGTTTCGCACGAGATCGGGCAGGATCTGTCGATGCTGTCGGTCGAGGAGCTGACCAGCCGGGTGGCGCTGCTCCGCGCCGAGATCGAGCGCATCGAGCAGGCGGTGGCGAAAAAGCGCGCCTCGCGTGATGCCGCCGCCAGCATCTTCAAGTCGTGAACCTCGCGGCCGTAGAAACACGGTCGGCCAGTGGCCGACATGGCTAACGAAGATTGAAAAATTTTCGCCATTTACGGTTGATTAAGCTTTCGCGTTTACAACCGGAACTGTCCTCGTTTGGACACCGAGTGGCTCCTGTCCACTCTGTTTGACGCCTCCCTGTTATCAACTTCAAAGCCGCCGGAAACGGCGGCTCTTTTTTTGCGCCCGCGCCGAGCCGGGCGAACCGGGCGGTCGCCCGTGGCGCGCTCCCCCATGCGCAGGCGGCGATCGTGGAACGAACGTCGTGTCTGCTCATTGCGCCCGTGCCGGTCTTCGGTCGCCAGCAGGTCGCGCGAAAATCCTGTGCGCCGCGGCAGGCGTGACGATCCTCGTTCGACGACTGCAAACTATTGCCGTGATCATGGTTGCTAGTTGAGCTGATCGTGCGACTCGGCCGCGATCGGCCGTGTTGCAGTCGCAAGTGGTACGAGGGCACGGCATGGCCCACGCCGTGGAAACCATAAAAGGCGTTGCTGCTGGACTCTCGAAACCGGCCGCGCAATGATTTGTTCATCATACCGGCGTCGTTGCCGGGTTGCGTAAACAGTCGCGTTTAAGAGGCGTTAACCATGTCGGACCGTTTGCTGGGCGATGGCGCTCTGGTTCAGTTCAACGAGCGGCTCACCAATTCTGCTGCATTCGGCGCGCTGTTCCGGGAAGGCATGGATCTGGTCGAGGAGACCGCCGCCTATCTCGATGGCGACGGCCGCAACGAGGCCAAGGCGCTCGACCGCGCCGTCAGCCTGACCTACGCGACCGAGAGCATGCGTCTCACCACCCGCCTGATGCAACTGGCGTCCTGGCTGCTCCTGCACCGCGCGGTGAAGGAGGGCGAGATGACCCTGAGCCAGGCCAACCGCGAGAAGACCAAGGTCAAGCTGACCGCCGCAGATCCCGGGCCGGATGATCTGCTGGAGAAGCTGCCACAGCAGCTGCAGAGCCTGATCTCGCGCTCGATGAGCTTGCAGGTGCGAGTCCGCCGGCTCGACTCGACCATTCATTCCCCGCCGCCGGACCAGAGCGCGATCGGCAATCCGTTGGTGCCGCATCTCAACCGGCTGAAGGCCGCGTTCGAGCAGTAGGCCCCGGCATCGGGCGGCCCCGCCGGGCCGCTCCCCCAGCCGAAGGTCTCGTTGCGACCAGCCCAGAAACAAAACGCCCCCGTCTCCGGGGGCGTTTTGCTGTGAGCTGTCCGTCAGGCGCAGGCCAGGAAGGCCGGTACCGGGGCAAGAAGGCATCAATCCTTCTTGAGGAAGCCCTGGAACTTTTTCTGGAAGCGGGAGACGCGGCCGCCGCGATCCATCAGCTGCTGGGTGCCGCCGGTCCAGGCCGGGTGCGACTTGGGGTCGATGTCGAGGTTGAGCTTGTCGCCCTCTTTGCCCCAGGTCGAACGGGTCTGGTACTCGGTGCCATCGGTCATCACGACCGTAATCGTATGATAATTCGGGTGAATGTCGGCTTTCATGGCTGATCCTACGGCACGATGCGAAGACATGATGCGGCGCGGCCGCGCCTGATCCTGTCGTCACTGAAGGGGGACAATTGGCGGGCTCTATAGCCCAAGGTTCTGCCCAAAACAAGCCAAGGTCGCGGATGAACACCTTGGTACGTTTCCGGATTTGCCAAGCCCGGCCCGGCAGGCCTATCAGGACGGCAGATCGGTATTTGGAAGAATTCTCAGGTGGCCCATGAGCGTAGTGGAACGGCTTGACGAGCGGCAGGGCGCTGCCCCAGGGCAGGATCCGGTCGGAGATGCCGTTGCGGCCGTCGAGGCATTGGCCGAGCCGGCAAGCCCTGTGCGGCGCTCGAAGCTGCGCCCGCTGCTGGCGCTGTCTCCCTATGTCCTGCGCTATCGCGGCCGCGCCCTCCTGGCGCTGATCGCGCTCACGGTCGCGGCGCTGACCACGCTGCTGGTGCCGATCGCGGTCCGCCGCATGATCGATTTCGGCTTCACGCCGAAAGGCATCGAACTGATCAACAGCTATTTCAGCGTCATGATCGCCGTCGTGGCGGTGCTCGCGCTGGCAAGCGCGGCCCGCTACTACCTCGTCATGACGATCGGCGAGCGCATCGTCGCCGATCTCCGGCGCGACGTGTTCGCGCATCTGATGTCGCTGTCGCCGTCGTTCTTCGATTCCGCCCGCTCCGGCGAGCTGGTGTCGCGGCTCACCGCCGACACCACCCAGATCAAATCGGCGGCGGGCGCCTCCGTGTCCATCGCGCTGCGCAATCTGCTGCTGTTCATCGGCGCCACCGCAATGATGGTGATCACGAGTCCGAAGCTGTCCGGCTTCGTGCTGCTGGCGATCCCGCTGATCGTGCTGCCGCTGGTGGCGTTCGGGCGCTGGGTCCGGCGGCTGTCGCGCAACGCCCAGGACACGCTCGCCGACGCCTCGGCCTATGCGTCCGAGCTGATCGGCTCGATCAGGACCGTGCAGGCCTATACCAGCGAGAGGCTCGCGGCGGCGCGCTTCGGCGGCGAGGTCGAGCAGGCCTATGAGGCGGCGCGGGTCTCGACCCAGGCGCGCGGCGTGCTCACCGCGATCATCATCTTCATCGTATTCTCCAGCGTGGTCGCGATCCTCTGGGTCGGCTCGCACGACGTGCTGACCGGTGCGATCAGCGCCGGCCGGCTCGGTCAGTTCGTGCTCTACGCGGCCTTCGCCGCCGCCGGGCTCGGCCAGCTCTCGGAGGTCTGGGGCGAAGTGTCGGCGGCGTCCGGCGCCGCCGAGCGGCTGTTCGAGCTGTTGCACGTGCAGCCGGAAATCACGGCGCCCGCGCAGCCGCGCCCGATGCCGGAGCCGGCGCGTGGCGACCTCGGCTTCGAGCGAGTCAGCTTCGCCTATCCGGGTCGCCCAGACGTCCGCGTTCTCGACGATGTCTCGTTTGTGATCCGCGCCGGTGAGAAGGTCGCAATCGTCGGCCCCTCCGGCGCCGGCAAGAGCACGCTGTTCCATCTGCTTCTGCGCTTCTACGATCCCGCCTCCGGCTCGATCTCATTCGACGGTGTGCCGGTGCGCGCGGCTGACCCGCGCAAGATGCGCGAGCGCATCGCGCTGGTGCCGCAGGAATCCGTGGTGTTCGCCGCCAGTGCGCGTGAGAACATCCGCTTCGGCCGGCCCGAGGCGACCGACGCCGAGGTCGAGCGCGCCGCCGATCTCGCTCATGCCAGCGAATTCATCCGCCGCTTGCCGAACGGCTTCGACACCTCGCTCGGCGAGCGCGGCGTCACGCTCTCGGGCGGCCAGCGCCAGCGCATCGCCATCGCGCGCGCCATCCTGCGCGATGCGCCGCTGCTGCTGCTCGACGAGGCGACCTCGGCGCTCGACGCCGAGAGCGAGACGCTGGTACAGACTGCGCTCGAGGGGCTGATGAAGGACCGCACCACCCTGGTGATCGCGCATCGCCTCGCCACGGTGCTGTCCTGCGACCGCATCCTGGTCATGGACCGCGGCCGCATCGTCGAGCAGGGCACCCACACGTCGCTGGTTGCGGCCAACGGTCTCTATGCGCGGCTGGCCCGGCTGCAGTTCGAGGGCGTGTAGTTCCTGCAACGCCGTGGACGGCCGGCAACACCTTCGAATTCTCGTTCCCGACCCTGCAACCTTTCTCCCGCCTTGTACGTTCCCTGCCGGAACAGATGGCGCGCCGCTCGTAGCAGGCGCGCCTGGTCCTAACAGGAGCAACGGACATGCCTTATCGTCGTGGCAGTTTTGCCCTCACGCCGCCCTCCTTCGTGATCTTCGCAATCGCGCTGGTGCTCGCCCTCGTCGCGATGCTCGCGCACTACATGCACGCTTCGGTGCCGCTGCTGTCGGCCGCGCACGCCTTCGATGCGCTGGCGATTGCGTTCGTGGTGTTGACGATCGGTGTGCTGTTTCGCGGCGTGTAGTTGCTGATCGCTGCACCCTCGGTGTCGCCCCTGCGAACGCAGGGGCCCATAACCACAGACCGATGTTTGGCGCCCGAATGCCAGGGACACCCACTCGTCGCAAAACCTCTGCTGCGGAGTATGGATCCCGGATCTGCCCTCGCTGCGCTTGGTTGTCCGGGACGACAGCGGTGGATATGGCCGCGATCCGGGGTGGCAGTGCCTAAGGCGTCCACGCCATCCGCAGCACCGGACGCCCTGAAGTCGGATTGACGTCCTCGCCGGCCTCCAGGAAGCCGTTGCGCTTGTAGAAGCTGATCGCGCGGGCGTTGTCCTTGTTCACCAGTAGCGTGATGCCACCCGGAGAGCGCCGCTTGGCGGCGTCGACCAGCTGCGTGGCGAGCGGCGAGCCCCAGTGCCGGGGCGAGACCACGAGCTGATCGAGATAGCCCGACGCATCGATCGTGACAAAGCCGGCAAGCGCCCCTTCCGTCTCGGCGACGATCACGTCCGCCTTCGGCACCAGCTCATTTCGCCAGCGCTCGCGCCACCATGGAACGCGCGCGGCAAAATCGATGGCGGGATAGGCGAGCTGCCACGTCTCCTGCCACAGCGCGATTGCCGCGTCCTCGTCGTCGGCGCGATAGGGGCGCAGGGTGGAGCTCGACGTCACCGCTCCGTCAGCTTCAGCTCGATGCGCCGGTTGCGGCGGAAGGCCTCCTCGGTATTCGCGGGGTCGAGCGGCTGGAATTCGGCGAAGCCGGCCGCGACCAGGCGCTGCGCTGGCACGCCGAGCGAGATCAGATACTGCACCACCGAGATGGCGCGCGCCGAGGACAATTCCCAGTTCGACTTGAACACCGGGCTGTTGATCGGACGAACGTCGGTGTGGCCATCGACCCGCAGCACCCAGGAGATCTCAGCGGGGATCTGCTTGTCGAGATCGACCAGCGCCGTTGCCACCGAGTTCAGCTCCTGCTGGCCCTCGGGCAGCAGGGTGGCTTGCCCCGTGTCGAAGAATACCTCGGACTGGAACACGAAGCGGTCGCCGACGACGCGAATGTCGGGACGGTTGCCGAGGATGGCGCGCAGCCGGCCGAAGAACTCCGAGCGGTACCGGGTCAGTTCCTGCACCCGCTGTGCCAGCGCGACGTTGAGGCGCGAGCCGAGATCGGCGATGCGGCTCTGCGATTCCTTGTCGCGCTTCTCCGAGGCATCGAGCGCATCCTCGAGCGCGGCGAGCTGGCGGCGCAGTGCGCTGATCTGCTGGTTGAGCACCTCGATCTGGGCCAGCGCCCGCGCCGTGACCTGCTTCTCGGAGTCGAGCGCCCGGTTGAGCTCGTTGGCGCGGCCGGCGGCATTGCTGCCGGCATTGGCGAGCCCGTCATAGAGGCCCTTGACGCGGTCGCGCTCTGCTTCGGCGCTTGCGAGCCCGGCGCGCAGTTGCGCGACCTGGTCATCCAGCGAGAGCTTGCCGAGCTTCTCCAGGGACAGCATCTCGTTGAGCTGCGCGATCTTGGCGTTGAGCTGCTCCAGCGCCTTGTCCTTGCCGGTGACCTCCTGCGACAGGAAGAACTGCACCACCAGGAACACGGTCAGCAGGAACACGATCGACAGCACCAGGGTCGACAGCGCATCGACGAAGCCCGGCCAGTAGTTGAGGCCGGAATCTCCACGGCGGGTACGGGCAAGCGCCATTCAGCGTCTCCTAGCTCATCTCGGGCCGGCCGGCGGAGCGGCTCAACTCTTCTCGGTCTGCCGCGCGAGCCGCTCCAGCAGCCGCTTGATCTCGCGGTTCTGCTCGCCCTGGCCGTCGGCCCATTCGCGGATCATCTGCTGCTCGGTGCGCATGTGTCCGACCAGTCCCTGGATCGCCTCGGCGAGGTTGGCCATCGCCGCGGTGGCGCCGCGGTTCGAGCCGTCCTCCATGGCGGTGCGCAGCCGCTCGATGGCGACCGAGAGATCGGCCCCGGTATCGCCCGTCCCGCCATATTCGCGCACGGTGCCCGCCAGCCAGTCTTCCAGGTCGGTATAGAAGCGGTTCTGCGCCTGGCTCGACTGCAGGTCGAGGAAGCCGAGGATCAGCGAGCCGGCAAGGCCGAACAGCGAGGACGAGAACGAGATGCCCATGCCGCCCAGCGGCGCGGCAAGGCCGCCCTTCAGCGTATCGAACAGCGCGCCGGCGTCGCCACCGACCTTGAGGCCCTCGATCACCTTGCCGACCGAGCCGACCGTCTCGATCAGGCCCCAGAACGTGCCGAGCAGGCCGAGGAACACCAGCAGGCCGGTCATGTAGCGCGAGATGTCGCGGGCCTCGTCAAGCCGGGTGGCGATCGAGTCGAGCAGATGGCGCATGGTCTGCTGTGAGATCGACATCCGCCCCGAGCGCTCGCGGCCGAGGATGGCGGCCATCGGCGCCAGCAGGACCGGGTGACGAGGCACCGCCAGGCCGGGATCGGCGATGCGGAAATTGTTGACCCAGGACACTTCCGGATAGAGCCGGACCACCTGTCGGAACGACAGGATGACGCCGATCAGCAGCACCGCCCCGATCAGGGCGTTGAGGCCGGGATTGGCGAAGAACGCCATGATGATCTGTTTGTAGAGCACGACGCCGACCAGCGCGCACAGCACCAGGAAGACCAGCATCCGCACCAGGAAGATCCGGGGCGAGGACAATTTGGTCATTTCGACGTCCATCGCGGAGCGGGAAGGGGAGCCTTGAGGCATTGTCGATGACATCCGTTGCGGGGACCGGTCCCTGAAATCCACTATGGCACAGCAGCAGCGGGAAAAAAGCCGCGATCGGCGCAATCCCGTCCCCTGCGCGGAACTATGGCTGAAACCGGCGGGCATCCGCGGCGTAGTTAGTCCCGTGGCTCATATCTAGCGGGAACGCCCTGGCTTTGTCATGACCGTCGTTGAATATCTGCAAGCGCTCCTGGCGATGGCCGCGGCGATGTCGGTGCTGATGGGGCTCGCCTGGGTCGTGCAGCAGCGCAGCGGCAACTCCGGCTGGGTCGACACGATCTGGACATTTTCCGTCGGGCTGGTCGGCGCCGGCGGCGCGATCTGGCCCGCCGGCGGCGCCGCCCCCAACGCGCGGCAGTGGCTGGTCGCGGTGCTGGTGGCGGTCTGGTCGCTGCGGCTCGGCGGCCATGTCGCAGCACGCAGCCGCGGCATGTCCGACGACCCGCGCTATGCGGAGTTCGCCCGGCAATGGGGCGCGGCCGCACCGCGGCGCATGTTCCTGTTCCTGCAGCAGCAGGCCTGGGGCTCGATCCCGCTGGTGTTCGCGATGTTCGTCGCGGCCCACGCGCCGGCCGCCGAGTTGCGCCTGCAAGACTATCTCGGCATCCTCGTGCTGTTCGCGGGCATCGCCGGCGAGGGCGTCGCCGACGCCCAGCTCAAGGCGTTCCGCGCCGATCCCGCCAACAAGGGCAAGGTGTGCGACGTCGGCCTGTGGCGCTGGTCGCGCCATCCCAACTATTTCTTCGAGTGGGTGTGCTGGCTGTCCTATCCGGTCGTCGCGCTGTCGTTCGACCATCCGTGGGGCTTCGCCAGCCTGCTCGCGCCGTTGTTCATGTACTGGATCCTGGTCCACGTCACCGGCATCCCGCCGCTGGAGCAGCAGATGCTGCGCTCGCGCGGCGATCGCTACCGGGCCTATCAGGCGCGCACCAGCGCGTTCTTTCCCCTGCCGCCAAATCCTTTTACGAAGTAACGGAGCCACCGCATGAGCTTCATCTCGACCATCATCGGCGCCGCCGAGCGTGTGCCGCTGCCCGATGCCGTCATCCGCTCCGCGATCTCCGAATTGTGCGCGCGCACGGCGGCGCGGCTGGGCGGGGCCGATGCAATGGGTGATGCAGAGTTTGCCCGCGTGCTGACGACGCGCCCGATCGCCGAGCACACCGACGCGGCGAACAGCCAGCACTACGAGGTGCCGGCGGCGTTCTTCGCCCGCGTGCTCGGGCCGAACCGCAAATATTCCTGCTGCTTCTACAAGGAGCCGGTCTCCACCCTGCAGGAGGCGGAGGAGGAGGCGCTGCGCCAGACCGTCGCCAATGCCGATCTGCAGGACGGCCAGAGCATTCTCGAGCTCGGCTGCGGCTGGGGCTCGCTGTCGCTGTTCATGGCCCGGCAGTTCCCGCATGCGAAGATCACGGCGGTGTCGAACTCCCATTCGCAGCGCCGCGCGATCGAGGAGATGGCGGCCGCGCGCGGCCTGCTCAATTTGCGGGTCATCACCGCCGACATGAACGGGTTCGCTCCCGACGCGCGGTTCGATCGCATCGTCTCGGTTGAGATGTTCGAGCACATGACGAACTGGCGCGAGCTGCTGTCGCGGGTCCGGTCATGGCTGTTGCCGGACGGCCGCCTGTTCATGCACATCTTCACCCACCGCACCGGATCCTACCTGTTCGACCGCAACGATCGCGAGGACTGGATCGCGCAGCATTTCTTCACCGGCGGCATCATGCCGAGCCACACCTTGATCCGGCAGTACGCGGATCTGTTCGCGGTCGAGAAGGAATGGTGCTGGAGCGGCACGCATTATCAGCGCACGGCACGGGACTGGCTCGCCAATTTCGATGCCGACTACAACCGCATCCTGCAGGTGCTGCAGCCCGTCTATGGCGACGACACGGCGCTGTGGATGCGCCGCTGGCGCTGGTTCTTCCTCGCCACCGCGGGTCTGTTCGGGCACGACGAAGGCCGTGAATGGGGCGTCAGTCACTACCGCCTGCGGCCGGCGAACTAATTTGTTCGCTGCGGCGGGATGCCGCAGCGCCGAAGGGGGATTCGCGTTTCACTGTGCGGAACCTGCTGGGAACCTGCTGCCACAAAGCACTCACAATTAGGTGAGTCCAAAAAAATCTTGATCTATCAGTCACGTAGTTCGTGTGACATCAAGCCGCCCGGGTTCCGCGTTGCGTCGCAGCAGCTCTTTTCTATGTTGCAGGCAAGGCGAGCGCCAGAATGGCGCCATGACTGGGCCATCCGGTCGACCGGTTTTCATCATCATCGAGGGGCTCCTCCACCCATGTCTCGTTTTCGCGCGTCGCTGGTCAGCAGTGCATTGATGCTCGCGGCCGCCGCGCCGCTGCTGGCCGGCTGTAACGACCCCATCCAGGCTCAGGCCTCCGCCAATGAACAGATCGTCATCCCCGACGTCGGCATCGTGACCGTCGAGCAGAAGGCGCGAGCGATCGTGCGCGAGCTGCCCGGCCGCATCGCGCCGACCCGCGTCTCCGACGTCCGTCCGCGCGTCTCGGGCATCATCGTCGAGCGGCTGTTCCGCCAGGGCAGCGAGGTCAAGGCGGGCGATCCGCTCTATCGCATCGATCCGAAACCGTTCGAGGTGGAGATCCTGTCGAGCCGGGCGGCGCTGGCCAAGGCCGAGGCGGTGCATGAGCGCGCGGTGCAGCAGGCACGCCGCATCGCCCTGCTGTTCAAGGAGCGCGCTGCGCCCGAGGTCGAGCAGGAGAAGGCGGTCGCGAGCGAGCGCGAAGCCGCGGCCGACATCGAGGCCCGCAAGGCCGATCTCGCGCGCGCCCAGCTCAACCTCGACTACGCGACCGTGCGCGCGCCGATCGACGGCATCGTCGGCGCGGCCCAGGTCAGCGAGGGCGCCATCGCGGTTCAGAACGAGACCTCGCTGGTCACGATCCAGCAGCTCGATCCGATCTATGCCGACTTCACCCAGTCGGTGAGCGAGCTCAACCGCCTGCGCCGGGCGTTCGAGTCCGGCGACCTCGACCAGATCTCGCCCGACGCGATCAAGGTCCGTCTCGTGCTCGACGACGGCACGCCGTACTCGATCCCGGGCAAGCTCTTGTTCTCCGACGCCAAGGTCGATGCCGCCACCGGTCAGGTCACCCTGCGCGGCGAGTTCGCCAATCCGAAGCGCGAGCTCCTGCCGGGCATGTATGTCCGCGTCCGCATCGAGCAGGGCATCGACAGCGACTCCGTCGGCGTGCCGCAGCAGGCGGTGCAGCGCAACGCGGCCGGCGGGTCCGAGGTCTACGTCATCCGCGACGACAACCGCGCGATCGCCAGGCCGGTCCGCATCGGTCCGACCCAGGATGGCCTGGTGCTGATCACCGACGGTCTGCGCGCCGGCGACAAGGTCGTGGTCGACGGCTTCCAGAAGTTCGCCGCCGGCGACAGGGTCGCGCCGCAGGTCTGGACCGAGGTCAGCGCCGCGACGCAGCTCGAATCGAAGTCGGCGACGCGGTAAGTCGCATGCCGAGCTTCTTCATCGACCGGCCTATCTTCGCCTGGGTCGTCGCGCTGTTCATCTGCCTGATAGGCGCGATCGCGATTCCGCTGCTGGCGGTGGCGCAATATCCGATCATCGCGCCGCCCTCGATCTCGATCTCGACGAGCTATCCCGGCGCATCGCCGGAGAACCTCTACAACAGCGTGACGCGGCTCATCGAGGAGGAGCTCAACGGCGCTTCCGGCATTCTCAATTTCGAATCCACCAGCGATTCGCTAGGCCAGGTCGAGATCACCGCGAACTTCGTGCCGGGCACGTCGACCAACGACGCCTCGGTCGAGGTACAGAACCGCCTCAAGCGTGTCGAGGCGCGGCTGCCGCGCGCCGTCATCCAGCAGGGCATCCTGGTCGAGGAAGCCTCCGCCGCGGTGCTGCAGATCATCACCCTGCAGTCCACCGACGGCAGCCTCGACGAGGTCGGCCTCGGCGACTTCATGATCCGCAACGTGCTCGGCGAAATCCGGCGCATTCCCGGCGTCGGCCGCGCCACGCTGTATTCGACCGAGCGCTCGCTGCGCGTCTGGCTCGATCCGGCCAAGCTGGTCGGCTACGGCCTCACCGCCGACGACGTCACCAAGGCGATCGGCGCGCAGAACGCGCAGGTCGCCTCGGGCAGCATCGGCGCCGAGCCCGCGACGACCTCGCAGCGCACCTCGGCGCTGGTGCTGGTCAAGGGCCAGCTCGATTCGCCCGACGAGTTCGGATCGATCATCCTGCGCGCCAATGCCGACGGCTCGACGGTGCGGCTGCGCGACGTCGCCCGCATCGAGATCGGGGGCCTGAGCTATCAGTTCAACACCCGCCTCAACGGCAAGCCGACCGCGGGTCTCTCGGTGCTGCTGTCGCCGACCGGCAATGCGCTGGCGACCGCGAGCGCGGTCGAGGCCAAGATGAAGGAGCTGTCGCGCTTCTTCCCGTCCAACATCAGCTATGAAATCCCCTACGACATCACGCCGGTCGTCAAAGCCTCGATCAAGCGGGTGCTGATGACCCTGGTCGAAGCCGTCGTGCTGGTGTTCGTGGTGATGTTCCTGTTCCTGCAGAACATCCGCTACACCATCATCCCGACCATCGTCGTCCCCGTGGCGCTGCTCGGCACCTGCGCGACGCTGATGCTGGTCGGCTACTCCATCAACATGCTGACGATGTTCGGCATGGTGCTCGCGGTCGGCATCCTCGTCGACGACGCCATCGTCGTGGTCGAGAACGTCGAACGCATCATGACCGAGGAGGGGCTGTCGCCGAAGGAGGCGACGCGCAAGGCGATGGGCCAGATCACCGGCGCCATCATCGGCATCACCCTGGTGCTGATGGCGGTGTTCGTGCCGATGGCATTCTTCCCCGGCTCGGTCGGCATCATCTACCGGCAGTTCTCGGTCACCATGGTGGCGGCGATCGGCTTCTCGGCGCTGCTGGCGCTGTCGCTGACCCCGGCGCTGTGCGCGACCCTGCTGAAGCCCGTCGCGGCCGGCCACGGCCATGCGAAGAAGGGCGTGTTCGGCTGGTTCAACCGCTTCATGGACAACAGCCGCAACCGCTACGCCGGCGTGGTCGGCGGTGCGCTGAAGCGCACCGGACGGTTGATGCTGATCTATGCGATCTTCCTGGTCGGGTTGACCTTCGCTTTCATCCGGCTGCCGGGCGGCTTCCTGCCGGTCGACGACCAGGGCTTCATCACCACCGACGTGCAGACACCGGCGGACTCCTCCTATGCGCGGACGCAGGCGGCCGTCGAGGCGGTCGAGAAGTATCTCGCCAAGCGCGAAGGGATCGAGAACGTCACCTTCCTGACCGGCTTCAGCTATGCCGGCCAGGGCGTCAACACCGCCCAGGCCTTCATCTCGCTGAAGGACTGGTCGGAGCGCAGCAAGCGTGACGGCGCCGCGGCGCTGGTCGCCGACATCAACCGCGATCTCGCCGGCTTGCGCGACGCCAAGATCACGGCGCTGCAGCCGCCGCCGATCGACAATCTCGGCAACTCCTCGGGCTTCAGCTTCCGCCTGCAGGACCGCGGCCAGAAGGGCTATGCCGCGCTGACCGCCGCTGCCGACCAGCTGATCGCGGAAGCCAATGCCAGCCCCGTGCTGCAGAAGGTCTATGTCGAAGGCCTGCCGCCGGGACCCCAGGTCAATCTGATGATCGACCGCGAGAAGGCCGGCGCCTTCGGCGTCACCTTCGAGGACATCAACAACACGATCTCGACCAATCTCGGCTCTACTTACGTGAACGACTTCCCCAACCGTGGCCGCATGCAGCGCGTCGTGGTGCAGGCCGATCGCATCAGCCGCATGAACGCAGACGATATCCTCAACTACAGCGTCAAGAACGCCAAGGGACAGCTGGTGCCGTTCTCGTCGTTCGCGACGATCCAATGGGCCAGGGGACCGAGCCAGATCGCCGGCTTCAACTACTATCCGGCGATCCGCATCTCCGGCGAGGCCAAGCCGGGCTACACCTCGGGCGATGCGCTCAAGGAGATGGAGCGGCTCGCCGGCAAGCTGCCGCGCGGCTTCGGCTATGAATGGACCGGACAGTCGCTGCAGGAGAAGCTGTCGGGCTCGCAGGCGCCGCTGCTGCTGGGCCTGTCGGCACTGGTGGTGTTCCTGTGCCTGGCCGCGCTCTACGAAAGCTGGACGATCCCGCTCGCGGTGCTCTTGACCGTGCCGCTCGGCATCCTCGGCGCCGTCGTCGCCGCCAATCTGCGCGGCCTGTCCAACGACGTGTACTTCACGGTGGCGCTGATCACCATCATCGGACTCGCCGCCAAGGACGCGATCCTGATCATCGAGTTCGCCAAGGACCTGCGCGCCCACGGCAAGCCGCTGGTCGCGGCGACGATCGAGGCCTGCTCCTTGCGCTTCCGCCCGATCATCATGACCGGCCTCGCCTTCGTCTGCGGCGTGCTGCCGATGTCGATGGCGACGGGCGCCGGCGGCGCCAGCCAGCAGGCGCTCGGCACCAACGTGATGGGCGGCATGATCGCGGTGGTGATCCTGGCGCTGCTGATGGTGCCGGTGTTCTTCGTCTCGGTGCAGCGCGTGCTCGCAGGCGATCGGGAGAAGACGGAGCCGGTGGCGGAGCGTGAGGCCTATGGGCCACCGGCGCCGGCGAAGTCGTAGACGATCATGAATGGTCTGTCCGGAGGATTGTGCCGACATCCTGCCGCGCGGCCGGTCTGCTCCCCTCCCCCTTGCGGGGAGGGGTTGGGGGTGGGGGGCGCCGAACGCCGAACGTCGTGGCATGCTCCGTTCACAAGTCAGTCAGCGGACATCGGTGCGAAGCGCACGATCTGTAGCGGACCGACTGCGCACACATGAATTGGGCGGTGGGTCATTACATCTCGCGGGACTCGTGGACACCCACCCCCGACCCCTCCCCGCAAGGGGGAGGGGAGCGCACCGGCTTCGCGGCCGCGCTCGAAATCCCCTCTCTGTCTGGAGTTCGCCACTCTCCGCGTGTATGATCCGCCGACGTGAAGCGGTAACGGCATGTCGATGTTCCCACGCAAATTGGCTTTCGCGTTTCTGCTGGCTGGCCTCTGCCTCGGCGCTCCCGGGGCTCACGCCCAGTCTGGCCCCGTGAAATACTGGCTGCCGGGCTGGCCGGTCGGCTTTAGCGATGCCGGCAGCCTCGACTCCTACGGCAACTTTCCGAGCTTCACGACGAACGGCAGCGACAGCGGCTTCTTCTCGCGGCGCTACAGCGTGACGAACAATTGGGCGGCGCTTTCGGGAGTCGGCCTGAGCTCGAACATCGTCAATCGCTACGGCTCGCTCGGCTCGTACACGACCGAAGGCGCGCAATACGGCTACACCTTCAAGAGCGGCGTCAGTGTCTACGGCGGCTTCGACACGCTGAAATACAATCCCGGCCTCGGCGGCCCGTTCGCCACGTTCGATTCGCGCTCGACCTCGACTCCGGCCTACGCCATCAATGGCGGCGTCGAGTTCAAGCCGACGTCCAATGTCAGCCTGTCGCTCGGCTTCAGCTACGCCGGCCAGTCGTCCGACCGCATCGACAGCGACATCAATTCGCCGGCGCTGCCGGGCGCAACGCCACAGGTGTTCACCAGCGGCCGGCGCTGAGGCTGGCCGTGACGTTCACGATGGTCATGCCCGCGAAGGCGGGCATCCTGTAGACACCGACCGTAGAGTTCATCACAGCGGTCCCGGCGTCCTGGATCATCCGCGTCGCGGATGATGACAGCGAGCGAGGGGCGAAAGCCTGGTCCCAAGCGCGCAGCAGCCGCTCGAGGCCGTTACGCCGCCGCCTTCAGCACCTTCACCAGCTCGCGGTGAATGACCTCGTTGCCGCACACGACGTGCCCGGTGGCCAGCGCGTCCTCCTTGCCGTCGATGCCGGAAACAGTGCCACCGGCCTCACGCACCATGATCAAGCCGGCGGCGATGTCCCAGGGTTGCAGGTCGCGCTCCCAATAGGCGTCGAAGCGACCGGCGGCGACGAAGGCGAGGTCGAGCGAGGCGGCGCCGAAGCGGCGGAGACCGGCGACCTTGACCTGCAGCGAGGTCATCTCGCGCAGGAACAGCTGGTGGTCGCCGCGGCCGATATGCGGCAGGCCGCAGGCGATGACGCATTCGTGGAGCTGGCGCCGTGCGGCGACGCGCAGCCGCTGGTCGTTGAGGAACGCGCCCTTGCCACGCTCGGCGATGTAGAGCTCGTCATTGGCGGGATTGTAGATCACACCGGCGATCACGGTGTCCTCGCGCTGGAGCGCGATCGAGATCGCGAATTGCGGGATGCCGTGCAGGAAATTGGTGGTGCCGTCGAGCGGGTCGACGATCCAGGTGTGCGACTTGTCACTGCCTTCCCGCTTGCCGCCTTCCTCGCCGATGAAGCCGTAGCCGGGACGGGCCTTGGAGAGATCCTCGTACAGCATCTCCTCGGCCTTCTTGTCGGCGCGCGAGACGAAGTTCGCTGGCCCCTTCAGCGACACCTGCAGGTGCTCGATCTCGCCGAGATCGCGCTTGAGGTTGCGGCCGGCGCGGCGCGCGGCCTTGACCATGACGTTGATGAGGGCGGAATGGATCATGAGCTCGATGCGCTGGGCTGACCGCACCTTGCGGTGCGCGCCTTCCCCGGAAGCGGACGAAGGCGGGTGAAATGGCTGGCTGTGGGTGCCCTGCCGGGGCCGCCGCGTCAAGGCCGGATCAGCGGCCGATCACTTGACGGTGCCGAGCCAGCGCTTGGCGGCCTGCTCGCCCTTGGCACGGTCCTCAGGGGGCATGTCGGCGAATTTCTCGTCGAGCTTGGGATCGCCCTTGCCGGCCGTCTTGGCCACCAGGTGCCATTTGTAGGCCTCGACCTTGTCCATCTGGGTGGCGATTCCATACAGCAGCACCCATGCCAACCGGTTCTGGGCGACCGGGCTGTTCTGCCGCGCGGCCCGGCGCAGCAGCGCGATGGCCGCGGGCTGGTCCTTCGGCACGCCGGTGCCGTTGAACAGCGCGATGGCGTATTCGACCTCGGCGTCGACATTGTCGGCAATCGCGGCGGCCTGCAGCAGGCGGGCGGCCTTCTCCGGGTCCTGCGGGACGCCGGTGCCCGATTTGTAGAACGTCGCCAGCGCATATTGCGCCTCGGGACTGCCGGCGTCGGCCGCCATGCGCAGCAGCTCGGCCGAGCGCTTGAGGTCCTGCGGCAGGGTCTGGCCGTCGAGATAGAGCAAAGCGAGATTGTAGGCAGCCTTTGGCTCGCCGAGCTTGGCGGCGGAAGCGAGCAGCTTCACCGCCTCTGGCTTGTCGATCGGGCCGCCGCGCCCGGCCAGCCGCATCATCGCCAGCGCGAACATCGCCTCGCGGTCGCCGGCCTCGGCGGCGCGCTTGTACCAGGTCGCCGCCTTGTCGTAGTCGCGGCGGATGCCCATGGCGTTTTCGTAGAGCTGGCCGAGCATCGCCATGGCCTTGGGATCGCCGGCCTGGGCGCGCGGCGACGCCAGGTCGAAGGCGGTCTTGTACTGGCCGCGCTGATAGGCGCCGTAGACCAGGTCGACATTGGGATCATTGGCGGCGGGCTGCGGCGTCGTGGCCGGTGCCGGAGCGGCCGGCTTGCCGGAGGGGGAAGGGGCCGGCTTCTTTGCCGCGGGCGGTGCCGGCGGCTTGGGCTTCTCAGCCGCCTTCTCCGCCGGCCGTTCGATCGGCTTGGGCTTTTCGGCTGGCGCCGGCTGCAGAGCCGGCGGCGTCAGCGAGATCTGCGCGGCCGCGCCCGTCATCGCCATGGCGAACGCAGCAACAACACATGTCAGGCGCAGGATCGTCATCGGCCCCGTTCAGCTCTGTCCCGGCGCGTGGGCCGGCGCGGCCGCATATGCGCTCCGGATCGCGGTGCTGACCTCTGCAAGCGCCGCGGCGGGACCGCGGGCGTCGTTCCAGACGAGGTCGTCGACCAGCACGAAATCGGCTCCGGCCGCGACGAAGTCGGTGGCTTCCTTGAGCGAGATCGCATAGCCGACGCAGGGCGGCTCGAACAGCTCCGCCCACCAGGCGAGGCGCTCGTTGACGGCATCCGGCGACGGCCGCCGTCCCTGCGCATCGCGCTCGCCGAACAGCACATAGTCGGCGCCGAGTTCGCCCGCACGCATCGAATCATGGCGTGTCGACAGGCCGCCGCCGCCGGCGATGCGGTCCGGCTTCAGCCCCGGCAGCGCCTCCTCCAGCGCGGCGAGGCCGGTCAGATGCGCGCCATCGGCGCCGGCGCGGGCGACGATGTCGGGATGGCCGTCGATCAGCAGCGCCGCACCGGCGCCCTGGATCGCTGGCGCCAGCGTCTTGACCGCCGTGATCATGCTGCGCGGATCGCTCTCCTTCAGCCGCACCAGCACCGCCGCGACATCGGCGTTGGCGAGGATCGCCGGCAGGCCGGCGGCAAGGGCCGCCGCATCGGTCACGACCGGCGTTGCCAGATACAGGCGCGGTGCGGGCCGCGCGGAAGTCGTCTTGCCGGACACTATGCGGCCTCTTTCTCAAGCGCTGCGGTCCACTGGCCGCGGCTTGCAAGCGCGTTCATGCGGGCGCGGTGGGTGAAGGCCCGCTGGCCGGCGGGGACGTTCGCCGCCTTGCCGGCCCATGCCTGTTGCGGCGCCGCCTGCAGCGCGCGGCCATAGGAGAAGGTCAGCCTCCAGGGCAGCGGCCCGAGCCGGTTCATCGCGTCGAGATGCGCGGTGGCACTCTCGTCCGATTGTCCGCCGGACAGGAAGGCGATGCCGGGCACCGCCGCAGGCACGCATTCCTTCAGCAGTTGGACGGTCCTTTCGGCGACCTCCTGCACCCCGGCCTGGTCCGGCGACTGCTTGCCGGGCACCGCCATGTTGGGCTTCAGGATCATGCCCTCCAACGCGACGCGCTGGATGCGCAATTCACGAAACACCTCGTTCAGGACGCGGCGCGTGATGCCGAAGCAGCGACCGATGTCATGATCGCCGTCCATCAGCACCTCCGGTTCGACGATCGGCACGATGTTCGCGGCCTGGCACAGGGCGGCATAGCGGCCGAGCGCATGCGCGTTGACATGGATCGCTGTCATCGAAGGGATATTGTCCTTGTCGATATCGATCACGGCCCGCCATTTGGCGAAGCGCGCACCCAGCGCGTAGTACGTCGCCAGCCGATCCGCAAGCCTGTCGAGGCCGACCGTGACCCGCTCGCCGGGGCAGCCGGGTAGCGGCTGCGTTCCCTCATCGACCTTGATGCCCGGAATGCCGCCGGCCGCCTCGATCAGCTTCACCAGCGGGGTGCCGTCGGCGGCGTTCTGGCGGATGGTTTCGTCATAGAGGATGACGCCGGAGATGAACGACATGCCTGCGCTGCGAAACAGCATCTCGCGATAGTCGCGGCGGTTCTGTTCGGTCGATTCCACCTTGATGGCATCGAAGCGCTTCTTGATCGTCCCGGTCGATTCATCGGCGGCGAGGATGCCCTTGCCCGGCGTGACCATGGCAAGGGCCGTGCTGTTCAGTGCGGAGAGATTCATGCTTGGCTCCAGACGCACCTGCCCTGCCCATCAAAATAGACGGTTCTCGGGCGGATGCCGAGCAAACATTGGCCGCAGCCAAGGCAGGCTCTCGCAGAGGTGAAGGAGAGATTGCTGATCAGACGACCTGTCGCGTCAAAGGCAGCCGACTCCCCTTGCGGAGAGGGGTTGGGGGTGGGGGTCCACGCGCGCTGAATTCAGTGAGTTGCGTCTACAATCGTCCCTCGTCAATCGCTATGGGGGTGCGCGCGGTCAGGCCTTCCCTGTGTCGCTCATAACTCATAACTGCAAGATCGCCGACACGTGCTATCGAGCCCATCACTGATAGGATCACTCGGAGACCCCCACCCCCGACCCCTCCCCGCAAGGGGGAGGGGAGCTCACTGCCGTCGCGGTGACCACCGAGGTCTAGCAAGCTCAGCGGGCTGAGTGGGCTGTAAACGCCGGCTCACGCCACCTTCGGATCGAGCTCGCCCTTGGCGTAGCGCTTGGCCATCTCGGCGGTCGTCAGCACGCGCTTGATCTTGGAAGCCTGGCCGGCGGTGTTGAACTCCTGCAGGCGCTGCTTGCACAGCTTGGCCATCGCCTCCATCGCCGGCTTCAGGTACTTGCGCGGATCGAACTCTTCCGGGTGCTCCGAGAGCACCTTGCGGATCTGGCCGGTCATCGCCATGCGGTTGTCGGTGTCGATGTTGATCTTGCGCACGCCGTTCTTGATGCCGCGCTGGATTTCGCTGACCGGCACGCCCCAGGTCGGCTTCATCTTACCGCCGAAGGAATTGATGATCTCCTGAAGGTCCTGCGGCACCGACGATGAGCCGTGCATCACCAGATGCGTGTTCGGCAGCTTGCGGTGGATCTCCTCGATCACGTTCATGGCGAGGATGTCGCCGTCCGGCTTGCGCGTGAACTTGTAGGCGCCATGCGAGGTGCCCATCGCGATCGCGAGCGCGTCGACCTTGGTCTCACGCACGAACTTCACCGCCTCGTCGGGATTGGTCAGCAGCTGATCGTGCGACAGCTTGCCCTCGGCGCCGTGGCCATCCTCCTTGTCGCCCATGCCGGTCTCGAGCGAGCCGAGCACGCCGAGCTCGCCCTCGACCGAGATGCCGCCGAGATGCGCCATGTTGGTGACCGCCTTGGTCACCCCGACATTGTAGTCCCAGTCGCCGGGGGTCTTGCCGTCGGCCTTCAGCGAGCCGTCCATCATGACGGAGGTGAAGCCGGCCTGGATCGCGGTCATACAGGTCGCGGGCTCGTTGCCATGGTCGAGATGCACGCAGACCGGAATGTGCGGATAGATCTCGGTGACCGCGTCCATCATGTGCTTGAGCATCACGTCGTTGGCGTAGGAGCGGGCGCCGCGCGAGGCCTGGATGATGACGGGCGCGTCGACCGCATTGGCCGCCTCCATGATCGCCAGCGCCTGCTCCATGTTGTTGATGTTGAAGGCCGGGACGCCGTAATCGTGCTCCGCCGCGTGATCGAGCAATTGACGCAACGTAATACGAGCCATGGCTGGAACTCCCTGAGATTAAGGATTGGACCGTGCGGCAGGATGCGCACGCGCCGAAACTGCTGCACCGTGCATAACGCGGTGGTGGGCGGATTCCAAGGGCAGTGGCGACGCAGCCCGGAGGAGGAGGCGGTCAGGATATGTCTAGGGTTAGCGCGTAGGGCTGGCGCGTTGCCGGTAGCTCAACGATGGGAGATCAGGTCTTCCTGGCTTCAAGAGCAGCGATGCGCTCCTCGACCTCGGTGACACGCTCGTCGAAGTCACTGGCGGCCGCGCGCATCATCACCAGCATGCCGGCAGAGTCCCGACGCTGCTTGCGGATCAAGGCTTCCATGCGCTCGTGCTCGGCTCGATTATCCAGCCTGAACTGTCCGACCTCTGTCCGGAGCGCAGTAATGCTCTCCTGGATCTTGATCAGGATCGAATGGACAGCGTCTGTCGGAGTCTCGACCATGGATGGAACATAACAGAAACATCCATGGCCGACAAGGTCCGAGAAATCAGGCCTTCAGCACCTCGACGCCCGGCAGCGGCTTGCCTTCCATCCACTCCAGGAAGGCGCCGCCGGCGGTCGAGACATAGGTGAAGTCCGAGGCAACTCCGGCCTGGTTGAGCGCCGCGACGGTATCGCCGCCGCCGGCCACCGAGACCAGCTTCTTGGCCTTGGTGCGCTCGGCGGCGTGCTTGGCGGCGACCATGGTGCCGCGGTCGAACGGGTTCAGCTCGAAGGCGCCGAGCGGGCCGTTCCAGACCAGCGTCGCCGCATCGTCGATCGCGGCATGGATGCGCGCGGTCGATTGCGGGCCGACGTCGAGGATCATGCTGTCCGGCGGAATGGCGTCGAGCCCATAGGCGAAGGACGGCGAGTTCGCCGCGAAATGATAGGAGACGGTGGCATCCACCGGCAGGATGATGGCGCAGTTCGAGGCTTCCGCCTTCTCCATGATCCGCAGTGCGGTGGCGGCGAGATCCTTCTCGGCCAGCGACTTGCCGATCTGCACGCCCTGGGCATGCAGGAAGGTGTTGGCCATGCCGCCGCCGATCACCAGCGCATCGACCTTGGTGACGAGGTTTTCCAACAGGTCGATCTTGGTCGAGACCTTGGCGCCGCCGACGATCGCGATGACCGGCTTGGCCGGCCGGCCCAGCGCCTTGTCGAGCGCGTCGAGTTCGGCCTGCATGGTGCGGCCGGCATAGGCCGGCAGCTTGTGGCCGAGGCCCTCGGTCGAGGCATGGGCACGGTGCGCTGCGGAGAAGGCGTCGTTGACCCAGAGGTCGCCGAGCTTGGCGAGCTCGCCGACGAAGGCCGGATCGTTCTTCTCTTCCTCCTTGTGGAAGCGCGTGTTCTCCAGGCACAGCACGTCGCCGTCCTTCATCGCGGCGATCGCGGTCGCCGCCGGCTCGCCGATGCAGTCGTCGGCAAAGGCGACGGGACGCTTGATCACTTGCGAGAGCGCAGTGGCGACCGGCTTCAGCGAGTCCTTGGCATCGCGGCCCTTCGGCCGGCCGAAATGCGCGAGCAGGATGACCTTGCCGCCCTTGGTCGCGATCTCATTGATGGTCGGCGCGACGCGCTCCAGGCGCGTGGCATCGGTGACGTGGCCATTCTCCATGGGCACGTTGAGGTCGACGCGCAGCAGCACGCGCTTGCCTTTGACGTCGACGTCGTCGAGGGTGCGGAATTGTTTCATTGAAGCCACCGTAAAACGAGGGACTAATCAGTGGTGATTATATCCGTCGGTGTTTTCCGGCGGATTGCCTTCCTGCTTCGTCGTCACCCGCATGCCTTGGCGGAAGCCATAAGCGATCAGGCCGATCAGCAACATCGCACCGGGGATACCGAGCCAGTTGGGAAGGGTCATGACGCTTCCTCAGTCGTCATTCCGGGGCGGTCCGCCGGACCGAACCCGGAATCTCGAGGTTCCGGGTTCGATGCTGCGCATCGCCCCGGAATGACTGGCAGGTGGTTACAGCAGCTTGCCCATCGCCACGGCGGTGTCGGCCATGCGGTTGGAGAAGCCCCACTCGTTGTCGTACCAGGACATCACGCGCACGAGGTTGCCGTTCATGACCTTGGTCTGGTCCTGGTGGAACGTCGAGGAGTGCGGATCGTGGTTGAAGTCGATCGAGACGTTCGGCGCGGTGGTGTAGCCGAGAATGCCCTTCAGCTCCTGCTCGCTGGCGCGCTTCATCGCCTCGTTGATTTCCTTCGGATCGGTGTTGCGCTTGGCGACGATCTTGAGGTCGACCACCGAGACGTTCGGCGTCGGCACCCGGATCGCGACGCCGTCGAGCTTGCCCTTCAGCTCGGGCAGTACCAGGCCGATCGCCTTGGCCGCACCGGTCGAGGTCGGGATCATCGACATCGCCGCCGCGCGGCCGCGATAGAGATCCTTGTGCATGGTGTCCAGCGTCGGCTGGTCGCCGGTGTAGGCGTGGATCGTGGTCATGAAGCCGGTCTCGATGCCGACCGTGTCGTTCAAGACCTTGGCGATCGGGGCCAGGCAGTTGGTGGTGCAGGAGCCGTTGGAGACGACGAGGTGCTCCTTGGTCAGCGCGGTGTGGTTGACGCCGTAGACGATGGTGGCGTCAGCGCCGTCGGCCGGCGCGGAGACCAGCACGCGCTTGGCGCCGGCGGTCAGGTGCGCCGAGGCCTTGTCCTTTGAGGTGAAGATGCCGGTGCATTCCAAGGCGATGTCGACGCCGAGATCCTTCCAGGGCAGCTTCGACGGATCACGCTCGGCCGTCACCTTGATCTTGCCGTTGCCGATGTCGATGCTGTCACCGTCGACGGTCACGGTGTGGGGGAAGCGGCCGTGCACGCTGTCGAAGCGCAGCAAATGGGCATTGGTCTCGACCGGGCCGAGATCGTTGATGCCGACCACCACGATGTCCTTGCGGCCCGATTCCGCGATGGCACGCAGAACGTTGCGGCCGATGCGGCCAAACCCGTTGATCCCGACCCGGACTGCCATTTTCGTCTCCTTCAATGACGTTTCTCATCCCCGTCGGCAGCCTTCTCACGGGCCCCACGAGGGTTTTGGAACTGTTGCCGCCCGGTTCTGCCGGGCGGGAGCGGACGATATGGTCCTTTCGTAGTCCTTTTTTTGCGATCGCTCAACCGTCGCGAATCACGTTCGTGCGGCGCTCCTGATTTGGTGAACCGCCGCGCAGGGTCGAGCGGGCCTTTACGCCAGCCGCTGTACGGCCGCCGCGACAGCCGCCTCGGCGGTGATGCCGAAATGCTTGTAGAGCTCCTTGGCCGGGCCGCTTTCGCCGAACGAATGCATGCCGATGAAGATGCCGTCCTGGCCGATCACCGCATCCCAGCCCCAGCGCACCGCGGCCTCGATGGCGATCTTGACCGGCGCGTTGCCGATGATCTTGGCCCTGGTCTCGGCCGGCTGCTCGAGCAGCAGCTCCAGCGAGGGTACCGAGACGACGCGGGCTGGGATGCCACGCTCAGCGAGCTGCTTCTGCGCGGCCACCGCGATCTCGACCTCGGAGCCGGTCGCGAACAGCGACACCTTGGCCTCGCCTTGGGCGGCGACGAGCTCGTAGCCGCCCCGGCTGCACGGATTATCCGACGGCGCTGAGGTGCGCAGCTGCGGCAGGTTCTGCCGCGTCAGCGCCAGCACGGTCGGACCGTTGGTGCGGTTCAGCGCCAGCTCCCAGCATTCGGCGGTCTCGACCGCATCGCACGGCCGGAACACCCGCATGTTCGGGATCGCGCGCAGCGCGGCCAGATGCTCGACCGGCTGGTGCGTCGGGCCGTCCTCGCCGAGGCCGATCGAATCATGCGTCAGCACGTAGACGACGCCGGCGCCCATCAGCGCCGACAGCCTGATAGCGCCACGCGCATAGTCCGAGAACACCAGGAAGGTGGCGCCGTTGGGCGCGAAGCCGCCATGCAGGAAGATGCCGTTCATGCAGGCGGCCATGCCGTGCTCACGGATGCCGTAATGGATGAAGCGCCCCTTCGGCGTCTTGGCCGAGAACGAGACAGCCGACTTCGCCTTGTTGTTGTTGGAGCCGGTGAGGTCGGCGGAGCCGGCCACGAACTCGAACGGCATTGCGGCTGCGATCACCTCGATCGCGGCCTCCGACGATTTGCGGGTGGCGACGTTGAGCGGGGTCTCCAGCAGCGCCTTCTTGTGGTCCTTCAGCGCCTTCGCCAGCGCGGCGGGCCGCTCGTGGCGCAGCCGGCGCTCGAACTCGGCGCGCTTGCGCGGGCCCATCTCGCCAAGCCGGGTCTCCCATTCGCCGCGCGCAGCCGCGCCGCGGCGGCCGGCCTCGCGCCAGGCGGCGAGCACGTCGTCGGGCACGGAGAACGGCTCCTGCGAAATGCCGAGCTTCTCCTTGGCGCCCTTCAATTCCTCCGCGCCCAGCGCCTCGCCATGCACCTTGGAGGTCCCGGCCTTGGTCGGCGCGCCGTAGCCGATGGTGGTCTTGCAGGCGATCAGCGACGGCTTCGACGACTTCTGCGCCCGCGCGATCGCGGCCGCAATCGCCTCGGGATCATGGCCGTCGATCAGCTCGGCGGCCCAGCCGCACGCCTTGAAGCGCTTCACCTGGTCGACCGAGTCGGCAATCGACAGCGGGCCGTCGATCGAGATGCCGTTGTCGTCCCACAGCACGATCAGCTTGTTGAGCTTCCAGTGCCCGGCCATCGCGATCGCTTCCTGGGAGATGCCCTCCATCAGGTCGCCGTCGGAGGCCAGCACATAGGTGTGGTGGTCGACGATCTTCTTGCCGTATTCGGCCTGCAGCATCTTCTCGGCCAGCGCCATGCCGACCGCGGTGGAGATGCCCTGGCCGAGCGGGCCGGTGGTGGTCTCGATGCCCTTGGTGCGGAAATTCTCCGGGTGGCCGGGGGTGAGCGAATCGACCTGGCGGAAGCGCTTGATCTGGTCGAGCGTCATCTCCTCGTTGCCGGTCAAGTACAACAGCGCATAGAGCAGCATCGAGCCGTGGCCGGCGGAGAGCACGAAGCGGTCGCGGTCCGGCCAGGCGGGCGCTGCGGCATCGTATTTCAGCACGCGGGTGAACAGCACGGTGGCGACGTCCGCCGCGCCCATCGGCAGGCCCGGATGGCCCGATTTGGCCTTCTCGACGGCGTCCATTGCGAGCCCGCGGATGGCGTTGGCCATGCGGGAATGATCGACCTGCGTCATGCTGGAATCCGTCCAAACGTGAAATGCTGATGACAGGAGCGCCGCCGGTATTGCTGGCGGGCCGGGATTTTGCGGGCTGATTAGCACCTCGGTTCCGGGAATCAAAGGTTCTGCAACGCCGGGAACCTCCCAAAAGTTGCTTAGTAGTGCATAGTTTCGGCCGAGCGTTGCGCTTGGCTCGCCCAGCACGTAAGATTTTGCCCGTAACCGCTTGCCGGACAGCGCTTTTGTCGCATCCCGCTTGCTCCGAGGGCCTCGCATCCGTGCCATGAACGATCACCCTGCCAATCTTACCGGCCAGGTGGAACCCGGCGCCGCCGATCTCGAGGCGGCGACGCGGCGACTGATGACGGCCCTCGACGCGCTGGAGAGCGCGGTCGAGCGGCGGCGCGAGGCGGATCGTGACGAGGACGAGCTCGCAACGCGCATCCAGGCGCTCGGCGCCGACCGCTCGCGTCTCGCCGACGAGCTCGACGGCTCGTTGATGAAAACGCGACGGCTCGAGCGCACCAATCGCGAGATCGCCGAACGTCTGGACACCGCGATCGGCACCATCCGCACCGTGCTCGCTGGCGGCGACGGGCAGGACGCCGCTGAAGACGATGAGGACGAGGAATGAGCCACATCAACGTCACCATCAACGGCCGCCAATATCGCATGGCCTGCGAGGAAGGCCAGGAGCTCAGGCTGCTCAAGCTCGCCGAGAGTCTCGAATCGCGCATCACCAATCTACGCGGCAAGTTCGGCGAGATCGGCGACGCCCGGCTCACCGTGATGGCGGCGCTCACCGTGTGCGATGAGCTGATCGATGCCAATCAGCGCGTGCAGGTGCTGGAGCAGGAGCTCGAAGGCCTGCGCAACGTGCGCAACCAGTCCGCCGACCGCGCTCGTGCGACGCAGGTCGCGGTGGCGAAAGCGCTGAACGCTGCCGCCGAGCGCATCGAGCGCACCACGCAGGTGCTGAACCGCACCATCGGTGGTGGCGTGGCGATCGGGTGAGGTGATTCAAGCCCTCGCGGCAACGAATAATCGCGTTGTGGGTTTCTCCATCAGCGATTGTCTAACCTGCGGCCTCATCCAAGGTGTCGTCCCGGCCTTGAGCCGGGACCCATACCGCGCGATCTCCCGATCGGGCAGGATGGCTGCGGACGGGTGCAACAATAATCAGCTGTGGTTATGGGGCCCTGCTTTCGCAGGGACGACAGCTCCTGCCACGACCAAGCGAACATGGCGCGACGGGGTTCGGACAACATTGGGGCGCTAGTGCCGGCCACGCGTTCGCATTCACAGCTGCGCCTCGATTGCTGTCTTGTCGATGACCGACCACACCTCCGCGATCCTGCCGTCGCGGAATTCGTAGAACACGTTCTCGGTGAACGACACGCGCCGGCCGTTGATGGCAAAGCCGAGAAATGCGCCGCGAGGCCGGCAGTCGAATTCCAGCCGGCTCGCAACAAGGGGCGGGTCTGACAGCAGCAGGCCGATGTCGAAACGGAGATCGGGAATGTCGGCGAAGTTTCCGATCAGCATGTCGCGATAGCCGGAGAGTCCGAGCTGCCGGCCGTTGTGAACGACGTGCTCGTGCACGAAATCGCCGAGCTGCGGCCAGGCCTGCGCATTCAGGCAGGCGATGTAGGCGCGATAGTGATTGGCGAGCTCGGGTCCGGTCATGGCGCTGCGTTCGTTCGAAACGAGAGCAGGCAACCTCTCGCAACGGCAACGGTTCCGACCAGGGATCAAAGTCCTCCTAAGATCAGTGCGATGGTTTCCAACGGGAATGCCGCCGCCAGGGCGCCGACGGTCAGGCCGATGACGCCCAGCACGACGGCGCCGATCCAGCCGCCTAAGTGAAGGCCGACGGCAACACCTGCGAATGTGCCTGTCGCCATCGCGCAGACAGCCCAGAGCGTGTGAAGGATGAGTCCGATTGTCCTCAGCATGCGTGATCTCGCGTGTCAGCGGTCTCACCCGTCCCCCTCCGATTGGTCGCGCGGATACGCCGTTGTGCGGCAGCGAAGCCGATCACGTCATCGCGATGCGATCGTGTTGCGACCGCTTGTCGTTCCTCCCTGTGTCCTCTACTCATTGTCCAGGCGGAGCCATTGAATCCCGTGGCGACAAACGGGATCGTCCGCGCATCAGGGAGTGCCCATGAAGACGCTGCTCAAGGCGGCCGTAGCCACAGCCTTCACCATGATCATCACGCAGGTCGCTGCCGCGCCCCTGCCGGAGGCCAAGCCCGACGAGGTCGGCTTCTCGCCGGCGGGTCTTGCACGCATGGATGATTTCTTCGCCCGCGAGATCGCCGCCAAGCGCGTGCCCGGCGCGGTCGTGGCGATCGCGCGTGACGGCAAGCTCGTGCATTACAAGGCCTACGGCCAGCTCGATCCGGTCAAGGGCACGCCGATGCCGCTCGACGCGATATTCGCCTTGGCCTCGATGACCAAGCCGATGACTGCGGTCGGCGGGCTGATGCTGATGGAGCAGGGGAGGCTGCCGCTGCAGGCCAAGCTCGCCGACTACTATCCGGCCTTCGCCGACATGAAGGTCGGCGTCACCCAGGAGAACGGCGCGCTGCTGCTGGTGCCGCAGGCCCGCCCCATCCTGATCCACGATCTCTATCGCCACACCTCCGGCCTGATGTATGGCGGACGCCCCGACAGTTCGAGCCCGGTGGCGCGGCTCTATCCCGACGGCACGGCGCCGGCGATCGAAGGCGACACCCAGGCCTTCATCGAGCGCATCACCAAGCTGCCGCTGGCGCATCAGCCGGGCACGCAGTTCGAATACGGCTTCTCCATCGACGTGCTCGGCGCCGTGATCGAGAAGGTCAGCGAGCAGCGGCTCGGTGAATATCTTTCAACCAATGTCTGGAAGCCGCTCGGCATGCAGGACGCGACCTTCGCGCCGACCGACGCACAACGCCCGCGGCTGGCGCATCCGTTTCCGAACAATCCGCTGACCGGCAAGCCGCAGGCGATCAAGCTCCTGGACACGCCGACGAAGTCGGACTGCGGCGGCGCCTGCTCGTTTGCCACCATCGGCGACTACGTCCGCTTCGGCCAGATGCTGCTCAATGGCGGCGAGCTCGATGGCGTGCGGATCCTGAGTCCGAAGACGGTGCACCACATGACCTCCAACCATCTCGGGCCCGAGATCAAGAACACCGTCGCCACTGTCGAGCCGCATCGCGCCGGATTCAGCTTCGGGCTCGGCGTCGCCGTGCGCGTCAGCGAGGGCCTGTCGGCGGTGCCCGGCAATCCCGGCGAGTTCAGCTGGAACGGCGCCTATGGCACGCAGTTCTTCTGCGATCCGAAGGAGCGGCTCGTCGTGGTGGTCGGCACGGCCGCGCCCGGGGACTTGCGCAAATATTATCGCGAGCAGGTGCAGGACATCGTCTATGGCGCGATGGTGAAATAGCGCATGCTCACGGTTCATCACCTCGGCAAGTCGCAGTCCGAACGTATCGTCTGGCTCTGCGAGGAGCTGGAAATTTCGTACGAACTGAAATGCTACACGCGCGACGCCCGGACGATGCTGGCGCCGCCCGAGTACAAGGCGCTGCATCCGATCGGCGCGGCGCCCGTGATCACCGACGGCGAGCTGGTGCTCGCCGAGTCCGGCGCGGTCGTCGAGTACATCATCGCCAAATACGGCCACGGTCGGTTGCGGCCCGGGCCGGACGATCCGAGCTTCGCGCCGTTCCTCTACTGGCTTCATTTCGCCAACGGCACCCTGCAGGCCGCGATGGGCCGGCTCATGATCCTCAACCGGCTCGATCTGCCGGACGACAATCCCGTGCTCGGCGCTATCAGGGCGCGGCTCGACCGCGCCTTTGCAGCCGTCGAGACGCGCTGCGGCGAGGCGGACTATCTGGCAGGCGGCGCGCTTACCGCCGCCGACATCATGACGGTGTTTTCACTCACCACCATGCGCTACTTCCTGCCCTACGACCTCGCGCCGTTCCCGAACATCCGCGCCTACCTCGCGCGCATCGGCGCCCGCCCGGCCTATCAGCGCGCCATGGCCAAGGGGGACCCGGGCATGGCGTTGTTGTTGAGCTGATCCCGCTCAGTCTGCGTGCCACCACGCAATGACGTCATCCGGCGTAGAGGCGATCGCTGTGAAGCCCGATCGCCTCACTTCCCCTGCCGCTTGCGGCTCCAGTCCAGGAACGAGCGATACAGCTCCTCCTTCTCCGCCTTCGACGTCGGCGCCTTGGCCTGCGATTCGAGAAAGGCCTCGAAGCGCTCCTGCTGCGACAGACTGCCGGTCGCGGCGGGCGGCAGGCCGACATTGGCCTCGTTCTTCATCCGCTCCAGCACGGCGTCGACATAGGGATAGCGCTGCCAGCCCGGCACCTGGGCCTCGAGATTGAGATCCTTCCAGCCCGGATGGAACGGCGGCTGCTGCAGCCGCGCGAGGTTGGTGAACAGCGTGTCGACGAAGCGGTTGACGCGGTCGGCGCGGTCGCTGCCCGGCTTCCAGTTGTAGACCGCCAGCACCGACGGCACGGCGATCGTTTCCACGGCGGTGTCAGGTGCGACCAGCCCCGGATAGGTGTCGGCCTTGATGCTGGTCGGATAGTAGAAATCCGAGAATTGCTGCGTGTATGGCACCGGCACGAAGTGGAATCCAGGATCCGCCTTCTTGCCGCTGAACAGCTCGCCGGGCTTGGAGGCGACATAGACCATCGCGGCGATCTCGCCCTTGTGCAGCTTCTCCAGCGCAACAGGACCACCGATGGCGACAGGCTCGATGTCGATGCCGAGGCGCCGGAAGATCAGCGGCCCCGTATGCGCCGCGGCAACGCCGGCCGTTCCAACCGCGATCTTATGGCCCTTCAGATCCTGCAGCGACTTGAACTCCTCGCGCGCATAGATGTGCACGTCGGAGATGAAGAAGCGCAGCACGTAGCGGATGCGGTCGTTGATGTTGGAGAGGCCGGCCTGCTTGGCGTAGAAGTCGAACGCATCGGCGTAGGTGATCGCGACGTCGACGCCGCGCAGATACAGGAGATCGGCGATGTTGGAGGTGGTGCCGCGCGTCACCATCGGGATCAGGCGCATGTTGTCGCCATCGTCCATCGTCCGCGCCATCTCGCTGGCGAAGCGCACGAAGCCGCCGTCCGGCAGGCCCGCGGCCAGGCCGACGGTCCATTGGTTCATGCGCGTCTTGATGGCGGCTTCGTCCGAGGCGCTCCGTGGTTCGGGCGCGCGGGTCTCGGAGACCCGACGCTCGACGGCCCGCCGTTCGGACGCGCGCGCAGGCTTGATCGAGAGCGGAGCGGCGGACTGCTCTTGCGCCAGCACCGCGCCGACGGGGGTGAGCAAGGCAGCCGAAAGCGTTGCCAGCACCAGCAGCGCCGGCCGGGCGAGTACTCTGTGCATGTGACTAGTCCCCGATCGCGTCTGCTCGCCATTCCCCCGAGCAGACTGATGACACAGATCAATCCAAGATCGTATCTCAATGAGCCCTAAACCTGGCAGTTTTGGGGCAAGAACTACCTAAGGTTTCAGGTAGCTCCAGCCGCTCTCCTGCAATTCCATCAGCCTGACGGCGCCCGAGGGCACCAGGCTCGCTTCGGCGACGATCGCAATCGGATGTCCTTCGCGTTTCTCCATGCCGCGTTTGGTGATGTTGCAGGCGGAGAACTTGATCTTGGCGGGAAAGCTGAGCTCGGCGATCTGCTTGAGCCGGTCCTTCACCGGCGAGGTATCCTCGCGCAGCATGTTCAGCCCGGGTCCATAGGTGACGAGTTCGATCTCGACCTCCTCGCCCTTCTCCTTGAACGTCTCCATGATGTTGGTGGCGTTGTTCAGCGCCAGATTCATGATCGCCGGATCGTTCTGATCGACCTGGATCGAGACGCGATGAATCTTGACGTCGGCGGCGAGGCTCGCAGCAGCCGACGCGATCAGTAGCGCGCAGGCGGCCGTGACAGATTTGAGATCGAAGCGCATGCCAGGACTCCAATGTACGATGCAGAGCATTGCGATGTGGGCATGATCTGCCACAACCTCAGCTCCAAGTCGATGAGCCCGAATCATGGCGACACTATGCGCTGATGCGGCTTGCGTTGCCTCACGGCGGCCGCGATGACCGTCATGGCCGTAGGGATCGACGATGTCGCTGATCGCCGCGGTTTTGATCACCGCTGTCGCCAGCAATTCCGCTGTCGTCCCGGCCTTGAGCCGGGATCGATAGCCACCGCTGGTCTCGACGACGCTCGGTCACTGCCATTCTGCCTCATCGATGGATCTCGCGGTATGGGTCCCGGGTCGGCGCCGCCGCGGCGCTTGCAGACCGTTGCGGCTTGCCAGGGACGACAGCGGAATGTCTGGGCGCGCCCGGGGTCGTCGCGCTGCATACCTTCTTGCACGGCCTCCGCGGCACGACGGGCAATCCGCGCATGTCCCTCATGCGCAAACTGCCCGTCGCGTTACGATGTCGCACGCCACATGCCTTGCCGTGCCGGGCAAATCAGGTGGATGCTTCCGCTCGTCCTGCTGCCGCATGAGGGGCGTGTCGCGACCGTCACGAGACGTTGGCAGTGGGATGCGATGGGCGTGGATTGCCGCAGCGTGAGTTGATCGCGCGGACGAACGGCGATGCACGTACGGTCAAGTCGCGTGGTCCTGACACCCCGATGCTGGTGTCCCGCGCAATGCGCGCAAGCGCGTTGTCGCGCATGGTGGCCAACAAGCCCGGCGCACCAGGGAGATCGCGAAGCAGCCGTTCAAACCGTCGCGCAGGGAAGGCCGGGTGTTTCCGGCTGCACCTGTGGTACCTGCCGCCTGCATTTTTTTGAGCAGGCGGGCCACGGGCGTCAGCCGACGCCCGGCCTTCCCTGTGCCCTCTGTCTTGAGGGGGGCGATCGAGATCAACAGCTCGGACGCAACGCGTCGCGAGGACGCGAGCCCATGCCATGTTCTGTTGTGTTGCCGCCGCCCCATCGCTGTCATCGCCGGCGCAGTGTGCGCCGCGGTCCCTCGATTTCGCTATCGCCGTCACGGCGTACTGCGCGCCCGGTCGGGCCGGGCGACGACACCGACTGTTGGCAACCGTGTCGCGCCTCGATCCGCTTCCACCGCTGGCAAAATCATCCCGTGATGGTTACATTGCAACTGCGAGGCTGCGACGCGCGTCCGGAACCAACATATCCCCGGGGCCTTATCGATCCTTTAGGGAACTGTCCCTGGCCAGGTCCGTGGACCTGGACATATGGTGCCCACCTACTTTCGTAGGGAACTCCGGGATCGAGCGTTTCAACGGCGATTGCGGCTTCGCGCTTGTTTTCCGTCTCCCCTCTCCCCTTCGGTTGCCGACCTGCTGCGTTTCTGTAACGTTTGCGTGCCCGCGTCCGCCCGCCCGTCACGGAGGTCACGTCGCATGCCGATGAAGGCCGCTCAGCACACCAAGCAGCAGCTCCGAGCCGCAGCCCTTGCCGCGCGCGACGCGTTGAGCGACGACACGCGGAGCGCGGCCGCGCAGGCGATCGCCGCGCGCGGGCTCCCCTTCGCATTCGAGCCCGGCACGGTCGTCTCCGGCTATGCGCCGGTCCGCAACGAGCTCGATCCGATGCCGTTGCTGCGTGAGCTGGCGGGGCAGGGGGCGCGGCTGGCGCTGCCGGTCGTGCTGGCGCGCGGCCATTCGCTCTCGTTCCGCGCCTTCGCGCCGGGCGACCGGCTGACGCTCGGGTCGCTCGGCATCCCCGAGCCGTCGCCGGCAGCCGCCGAGCTGGTGCCCGATGTGATGCTGGTGCCGCTCGCCGCCTTCGACCGCACCGGCCACCGCATCGGTTACGGCGGGGGCTACTACGACTACACCTTTTCGCACCTGCGGAAGATGCATCACGTCATCGGCGTCGGCCTCGGCTTCGCCATTCAGGAAACCGAGGCCATCCCGGCCTTGGCCCACGACGCGGCGCTGGATTATGTGCTAACCGAGCGCGAGACCTTGGATTTCCGGAGCAATTGAGTTGCGAATTCTCTTCGTCGGCGACGTCGTCGGCCGGGCCGGCCGCAGCGCCGTCTCGGACCACCTTCCAGGCTTGATCCGCGATTGGGCGCTCGATCTCGTCATCGTCAATGGCGAGAACGCGGCCGGCGGATTCGGCATCACCGAGGCGATCTATCAGGAGCTCGTCGATGCCGGCGCCGACGCGGTCACGCTCGGCAACCACTCCTGGGATCAGCGCGAGGCACTGGTGTTCATCGAGCGCGCGCCGCGCCTGGTGCGCCCTGCGAACTATCCGGCAGGCACGCCCGGCCGTGGTGCCGCGCTGATCGACGCCAAGAACGGCGCTCGCGCGCTGGTGGTCAACGTGCTCGGGCGCGTGTTCATGACGCCGTTCGACGATCCGTTCGCGGCTGTCGGCCGCGAGCTCGGCGCCTGCCCGCTGCGCGAGGCGGCGGATGCGATCGTGGTCGACGTGCATTGCGAGGCCTCGAGCGAGAAGCAGGGCCTGGGCTATTTCTGCGACGGCCGCGCCAGCCTCGTCGTCGGCACCCATACGCATGTGCCGACGGCCGATCACCGGATACTGCCCGGCGGCACCGCCTACATGACCGATGCCGGCATGACCGGCGATTATGACTCCATCATCGGCATGCAGAAGGACGAGCCGCTGCGCCGCTTCCAGTCGGGCATCCCGTCGGCGCGCTTCGAGCCGGCCTCCGGCGAGGCGACGTTGAGCGGCGTGGCGGTCGAGACCGACAACGGCACCGGGCTTGCGATCAAGGTCGCGCCGGTGCGCATTGGCGGCCGGCTGTCGCCGACGAGGCCGGCGTTCTGGGGAGGATGAGAGCCTGCGTCAGGCCTTGAGGCGAAAACCCATCCGGAACGCGCCCCAATGCCGGCCCTTGATGAAGATCGGCGCGGACAGGTCCTTCATCAGCACGAACTGTCCGCCGCCCATGTCGCGGCGGTAGGTCTGGAGCAGAAACGGCTTGTTGCTGGCGGCGGCCACCTTCCTCACCGCACGGTCGTCGAACAGCCGGCGGTTGCGGCAGTTGGCGTTGTTCCAGACCGGATCGGGCCCCTGCGGCTTGCGGTAGTTCGGATTGTGCGTCGGCAGATAGCCGCCGCGCGCCCAGGCGACGCAGAACGCGATGCGCGGGTCGCTGCCCTGGATCGGGTCCTGGATCGCCGGCAGGACGCGGTCGGTGAACTCGACGTAGCGCGTCATGTACTGCTTGGGATTGGTGCCGGGGATCTCGCGATAGCTCTCGTCCATCAGGTCGGCGAGCGTGATCTCGCCGCGGTCGATCGCCGCCTCGAAGGTCGCCGAGATCTGCCGGGCGGTGTCGACGACGGACTTGATCAGCGGCGCGTCCGTGGTCTGTACGCCGCTCTCGGCGATCAGCCCGATCAGCGCCTCGGAATGGTCGAGCAGCTTGGCGATGCGGTTGTCGGCCTGCTTGAGCTCGACCGAGGACTGGTCGACGCCCTTGGCGAGCTCATTGAGCTCGGTGATGACCGTGTCGCAATGGGCGAGGTTGGAGGTGGCGGCCTTCGCCACTCCGTCGATCTCCTGGCCGACGCTGGTGAAGCCGTCTTGGACGCGGACGATGATGCCGCCGATCTGCTGGGCGCCTTCACCCGCCGTCTTGGCGCGCGAGGAGGCCTGGCCGCTCTCGCCGAGCAGGCTCTTCACCTGCGAATCGAGCCCGCGCAGGGTATCGCCGATCTGCTGCGTGGCCTGGCGAGTCGCCTCGGCGAGCGACTTCACCTCGCTGGCGACGACAGCGAAGCCCCGGCCGGCGCTGCCGGCACGGGCCGCCTCGATGGTGGCGTTCAGCGCCAGCAGGTTGGTCTGCTTGGCGATCGCCTCGATCGCGACCGAGACCTTGGCGACCTGCGACAGCGCATCGCCGACCGAGCCGAGCCGCTGCTCGATCCGCTCCACGGAGTCGACCAATTCGGCGATGTGCCGCACCGCGGCGTCGACCACGTTGCGCGACTGGGCGATGTCGCCCACTGCGGCGGTGGTGGCCGATTGCACCGCCTGCGAGGCGGTGGCGATGTCGTGATTGGCCGCGACCATGGTCTTGGCGGTGGCCTGCAGATGCCCGAACCGCTGCGACTGGTAGCTGACGCGGTTGGCGACCTCCTGGACGTTGCCGGCGACGTCGGCAAGCTCGACGCCGAGGCCGCCGATGCGGTCGGCGATCTCGTCGATCAGCCGCTCGGCGCCGGTGCGCGCGTCGTGACTTTCCAGAATGGCGCGTTGCGCGACCGACATGTCCAGGCTCCAGGGCTTGAAAGGATCAGAAAATCACCGCTCGACTCACAATTTGTAGGCGGTGCGGAAGCCGCCCCAGTGCCGGCCGCGGACCCGGATCGGCACGTCGATTTCGCGCATCATGACGGTATTGCCGTTGCCCATGTCGCGCGCGTAGCTCTGGATCAGATAGGGCCGCTGGTTGCGGCCGGCGGCGAGCCCGGCCGGATCGTTGAAGATGCGGCGGTTGCGGCTGTTGGCGGTGTTGAAGGCTGCGTCGCCCGGCCGCTGCGGATGCGAATAGATCCGGTTGTGCACCGGCAGATAGCCGTTGCGATCGATCGCGACGCAGAACGCCATGCGCTGGTCCTTGGCGAGGAAGGCCTCCTGGAACGAAGGCAGCACGCGCTCGGCCCAGCCGAGAATCCGGCTGCGGTGCTGCTGCGGATTGGTGCCGGGGATCTCGACATAGTTGGTATCGAACATGTCCTCGAGCGTGATCTCGCCGCGCGCGACAGCGCTTTCGAACATCCGGTTCAGCTCGGTGCCGGCTTCCATGGCGCGGGTGACGAACTCATTGTTCTCCTCGTGCAGCGCCCAGAGCTTGTCCTCGATCTTCTCGCGCAGCTCGGCATTGGGCGCATCGAACCGCGCCTGGGCGCCGGCCTTCACCTGCTCGGTGACGCGCAGGCGGCACGGGCCGACGTCCTCCAGCACGGCGTCGAACCCCTCGTTCACGGCGAGACGGCTCGCGTCGGGGCCGGTGATCAGCACGCCGTCGTTGGCAATCTCGTAGACCGCGGCCGTGATCGTGCGGGCGCCGGATTTGATCTCGAGCTTGAGATGGCAAGGCAGGCGCTCGCTGCCGCTGCGCACGGGCCGATCGCCCTGGCGCAGCAGCACGGCACAGCGCGCCTTCAGCTTCTGGGCGTACATGGTTACGGCGCGCCCGGCGTTCGTGACGCGCTCGCCATAGCTCTCGGCCTGCTGGGTGGCGCTGCTGATGTCAGCAGCGCTGTCGACCACCGAGGATATGAACTGCGAGGCCTGCGCCGCATTGTTCGACATCTCGCCGGTGGTCTGGTTCTGCTCGGCGACGGCGCCGTTGACGTTGGTGAAGACCGGGCGGATCGCCTCGATCGCCTGGGCGATGCGGTGGACGGCGTCGGCCGAGCCGGCGGCGTCCTTCTGCAGTGCCTCGATCTTGCGGGTGATCTCCTCGGTCGCGTTCTGGGTCTGGACGGCAAGCGCCTTGACCTCGGTCGCCACCACCGCGAAGCCGCGGCCGGCTTCGCCGGCGCGAGCGGCCTCGATGGTCGAGTTGAGCGCGAGCAGGGTGGTCTGGCGCGCGATCTGGGAGATCAGGTTGACGACGTTGCCGATCGCCGCCGAGGATTCGCGCAGGCGGTCGACGTTGGCCCGGGCTTCCGTGGCGGCGGCGCTGGCCTGGTCGGCGAGCTGGCCGCCGTCCTGGACCTGGGCACGGATACCCTGGGCGGACTGGGTCACCTTCTCTGCGGCGTGGGCGAACGTCGCCGCCGTTCCTTGCGCGGCGCTGCTGCGGCCGTTCAGCGCATCGGCGCGCTGGCGAATGTCCATCAGCGTCCCCGCCGTCGCCTCGGCGCCGCTGGCGACCGCATCGGCGGCGCGCTCGAGCTGGCGAATCATGCCGCCGAGTTCCAGCTCCAGCAGGTCGAGGATGGCCTTGGCCGAATCGGTATCCGACGACGCCGGCGGCTCCGGCGCGGCCACCGGTTTCGGTTCAGCCACCGGATCGGGCGCAGAGGGTCGTCTTGCAAGGAAACCAAACGCCATGGGGCGGCCCCGGTGCGGTGAAAAGGTGCAGAGGGGCGGCATCGTTGCACTTGACTGTGAAGCCGTGGTTAACATTTGGCTTATGGTGCAGGGCAGCCAACCGGCTCTTCGAAGGGGGCGGTCACCCTGAATCCACCTCAAATCTTTGATTTTGACGATTCCCGGCCTATAAGGCCGCGCTTCCCCCACCTGATCCCCTACGATTTCAAGAGACCTCGCATGGCCGGCCATTCCCAATTCAAGAACATCATGCATCGCAAGGGCCGGCAGGATGCGATGAAGTCCAAGCTGTTCGGCAAGCTGGCGCGCGAAATCACCGTCGCCGCCAAGCTCGGCACGCCGGACCCGGCGATGAACCCGCGGCTGCGGGCCGCCGTGGTCGCCGCCCGGGCCGAGAACATGCCCAAGGACAACATCGAGCGCGCCATCAAGAAGGCGCTCGGCGGCGAGGGCGACAATTACGACGAGATCCGCTACGAGGGCTATGGCCCGGGCGGCGTCGCCGTCATCGTCGAGGCGCTCACCGACAACCGCAACCGCGCCGCCTCCGACATCCGCTCCTACTTCACCAAATCCGGCGGCAATCTCGGCGAGACCGGCTCGGTGTCGTTCATGTTCGACCGCGTCGGCATCATCGAATACGACCGCAGCGTCGCCTCGGATGACGCGGTGCTGGACGCCGCCATCGAGGCCGGCGCCGACGACGTGATCTCGGGCGAGGGGGGGCACGAGATCTATGCCTCGCCGGAGAGCCTGCGCGAGGTCGCCAAGAATCTCGAGGCCAAGTTCGGCGAGCCGCGCAAGGCGGCGCTGACCTGGAAGCCGCAGAACACCGTGGCGGTCGACGACGAGACCGCCGAGAAGCTGTTGAAGCTGATGGATCTGCTGAACGAGCACGACGACGTCCAGAACGTCTATGCCAATTTCGAGATCTCGGACGCGCTGATGGCGAAGATGGGCGGTTGACGGACGCTTAACCACGTCGTTCGTCCGTTCCGTTTATGTTTCCATCGGTGTGGCGCAAGGCTATCTCTATCCCATGAAAGCCCAGCCGATTCGCGCAGCCGTCCGTATCATTGGGATCGATCCCGGCCTCCGCCGCACCGGCTGGGGGGTGATCGAGAGCGAAGGCAACCGGCTGATCTATGTCGGTTGCGGCTCGGTGGAGCCGCCCGACGACCTGCCGATGGCGAGCCGGCTGCTGGCGATCCATGAGGGGCTTTCGGCCGTGCTCGGCCGCTTTGCCCCGATGGAAGCCGCGGTCGAGCAGACCTTCGTCAACAAGGATGGTGTTGCCACCTTAAAGCTCGGCCAGGCCCGCGGCATCGCCATGCTGGCGCCGGCGATGTTCGGGATTTCGGTGGCCGAATACGCCCCCAACCAGGTCAAGAAGACCGTGGTGGGCGCGGGGCACGCCGACAAGGGCCAGATCGCCGTGATGCTGAAGATCCTGCTGCCCAAGGCCGAGCCGCCGTCGGCGGACGCAGCGGACGCGCTCGCCATCGCCATCACCCACGCCCATCACCGCCAGGGCCAGGCGCTGCGCATGAAGGTGGCCGGGCTATGATCGGCAAGCTCAAGGGGCTGATCGATTCCTACGCTGAGGATTTCGTCATCCTCGACGTCGGCGGCGTCGGCTACCAGGTGCACTGCTCGGCGCGGACGTTGCAGGCCTTGCCGTCACCGGGTGAAGCCGCCACATTGTCGATCGAGACCTATGTGCGCGAGGACCAGATCAAGCTGTTCGGTTTTGGCTCGGACGTCGAACGGGAATGGTTTCGCCTTTTGCAGACGGTGCAGGGCGTCGGCGCCAAGGTCGCCCTCGCCGTGCTCGGCACGTTGCCGCCGGCCGATCTCGCCAACGCCATCGCGCTGCGCGACAAGGCGGCGGTGGCGCGCACGCCGGGCGTCGGCCCCAAGGTCGCCGAGCGCATCGTGACCGAGCTGAAGGACAAGGCACCGGCCTTCGCCGATGTCGATCCCGGCGTGGTCAGGCTGTCCGGTGCGATCGAGGAGCAGCGCGCGCCGCAGCCCATCGCGGATGCCATCTCCGCGCTCATCAATCTCGGCTACGGTCAGCCGCAGGCGGCCGCCGCGATCGCGGCGGCCTCGCGCGCGGCCGGCGACAAGGCCGAGACCGCGCAACTCATTCGCCTCGGTCTCAAGGAGCTGGCGAAATAGGCTATCGTCGCCCGGCCGGGCGAGCAGAAGGACAATCATTTCCCCCATGGTGAGCAAGAAGGACAAGGAGCTGATCGAGGCGGCCGCATCAGCGGTCAAGAGCCGCTACCGCAACGACTGGCAAGAGGTCGGCGCGGCCATGCGCACCCGCGACGGCCGCATCATTACCGGCGTCAACATCGACGCCTATCTCGGCCGCAACGCCGTCTGCGCCGAGGCGATCGCGATCGGCCGCGCCATCACCGAGCACGGCGATCACGGCATCGAGACCATCGTCGCGGTGCGTCATCCCAAGCCGGGTGAGCCGGGCGAGGTCGCCGTGGTCTCGCCCTGCGGCACCTGCCGCGAGCTGATCCATGACTACGATGCGAAAGCGCGTGTCATCGTGCCGTCGAACGGTAAGGGGCCTGCGGCGGTGACGATCGGCGAGCTGCTGCCGAACAAATACAGGCGCGGCAACGAATGAAGCCGCCCGCGCGCATGGTCAGTCCGGAGCGGCGCTCCGACGATGTCGGTGACACCGCGCTGCGTCCGCAGCAGCTCTCCGAGTTCGTCGGCCAGCAGCAGGCGCGCGCCAATCTGTCGATCTTCATCGAGGCGGCGCGCAAGCGCGGCGAGGCGCTCGACCATGTGCTGTTCGTCGGTCCTCCTGGTCTTGGCAAAACCACCTTGGCCCAGATCGTCGCGCGCGAGCTCGGCGTCGGCTTCCGCGCCACGTCGGGACCTGTGATTGCCAAGGCTGGTGACCTCGCGGCGCTGCTGACCAACCTCGAAGAGCGCGACGTGCTGTTCATCGACGAGATCCACCGTCTCAGCCCGGCGGTCGAGGAGGTGCTCTATCCCGCGATGGAGGATTTTCAGCTCGACCTCATCATCGGCGAGGGGCCGGCGGCGCGCTCGGTCAAGATCGACTTGTCGAAGTTCACGCTGGTCGGCGCGACGACGCGCGCAGGCCTGCTGACCAATCCGCTGCGTGATCGTTTCGGCATCCCGATTCGGTTGAACTTCTACACGGTCGAGGAGCTGGAGGGCATCGTGACGCGCGGTGCCCGCGTGCTCGGCGTTGGCATGACCGCCGACGGCGCCAACGAGATCGCGCGCCGCGCCCGCGGCACTCCGCGCATCGCCGGCCGGCTCTTGCGCCGGGTGCGTGACTTCGCCTCGGCGGCGAATGCCAGCGCGATCGATCGCGCCATCGCTGATCATGCCTTGAGCGCGCTGGAGGTCGATGCCGCCGGGCTCGATGCAATGGACCGGCGCTATCTCTCGACCATCGCCCTGAACTACGGCGGCGGGCCGGTCGGCGTCGAGACCATGGCGGCGGCGCTGTCGGAGCCGCGCGACGCGATCGAGGACATCATCGAGCCCTATCTGATCCAGTGCGGCTATCTGCAGCGCACGCCGCGCGGCCGGCTGCTGACCTCGCATGCGTTCCGGCATCTCGGCATGGCCGAGCCGAACCGCGATCCCAGCCAGTTCGGCCTGTTCGGCAGTGAGGACGATGCTTAACGAATCTGCTGACAATCTGCACGGACGCACCCGAAATCGGTTGCAATGATCGAAGAAAAGGATTGCGTGCGAGGAGTTCGTCCATGCTGTCACGCCGTCGTTTTCTGTCATTCTCCGGCGGTCTTGCCGCGACCGGTTTTTCGACCGCGACCTATGGCGTCGGCGTCGAGCCGCTGCGCCTCGGCGTCACCGACTATCACATCCATCCGCACGACTGGCCGGCCGGCCTGAAGCTGAAGATCGCGGCGATCGCCGACATCCACGCTTGCGATCCCTGGATGTCGCTGGCGCATATCGACGGGATCGTCCAACGGACCAACGCGCTGCAGCCGGATCTGATCGTCCTGCTCGGCGACTACGTCGCTGGTCATCGGCATCACATCGGACGCATCGACGCTTCGGAGTGGGCGCCGGTGCTCGGCGGCCTCAAGGCGCCGCTGGGCGTGCACGCCATCCTGGGCAATCATGATTACTGGGATGATCGAACCGTGCAGCGCGATGGCCGCGGCGCGCCGTATGCCCAGAAGGCGCTCGAGGCCGCCGGCATTCCTGTCTACGAGAACGACGTCGTGCGTCTCGCCAAGAACGGCCATGCCTTCTGGCTCGCCGGCCTCGGCGATCAGCTGGCCTACATGCCGGCCAGGCGCTTCCGGTCCGTGCCGCGGATCGGCATCGATGATCTCGCGGGGACGCTGCGCAAGGTGACGGACAGCGCGCCGGTGATCCTGCTGGCGCATGAGCCCGACGTTGCGCTCCGGGTGCCGTCGCGGGTGGCGCTGCAGCTCTCCGGGCATACGCATGGCGGGCAGGTTCGCGTGCTCGGCTGGTCGCCGGCCGTTCCCGCGCGCAATGGCGTCAATCTGGCCTACGGCCACATCCGCACCCAATGCGACGTGATCGTTTCCGGCGGCCTCGGCTGCAGCATCATGCCAGTCCGGATCGGCATGCCGCCGGAGATCGTGCTGGTCACCGTCGGCAGGGAACCCGTCGAGGTGACGTCGTAGCCTGCTCTTGCTAGCCTGCTCTTGTGCTGGCCGTTGAACTGGGCGAAACGATCGCCATTTCCGACGATCGAGGACTTCCCTTGACCCACCAACATCTCGACGGCGAGATCCGCGACGGCCGCCACCACATGCAGGTGCGGGTCTACTACGAGGACACGGATTTCTCCGGAATCGTCTATCACGCCAACTACCTCCGCTTCATGGAGCGCGGCCGCACCAATCATCTGCGGCTGATGGGCGCCGAGCAGCATGCGCTGTTCGCAGAGGCAGAAAACGAGATGCCGGGCTTCGCTTTCGTCGTGCGTTCGATGACGCTCGATTTCCTGCGGCCGGCGCGCATGGACGACGTGCTCGACGTCGTCACCTGGCCCGTGGCGGTGAAGGGCGCGTCGATCACGCTGGCGCAGGAGGTCAGGCGCGGCGAGGAGGTGCTCGTCAAGGCCGACGTCAGAGTCGCGTTCATCAGCGGCGGCAGGGCGCAGCCGATACCGAAAGTGCTGCGCGACCTGATGAAGGCGGACCTCGCCTAAACTGGTGCTGGCGACCGGACGAGTGGAGGGATGAAGATGTGCCCGCCAGCGATCGCGACCTCGTCGCCGTCCAGTCGGTCACGCCATTTGCGCAGCGGATGCGTCGACAGCGGGGGGCCTTGCTGAACTGCGGCGCGTGGCGGCGGATCACGCTGCGCTGATCCGCCCTACGGACTGCCGCTCAATCAAACCTTGGCCGGGGGGCAATCGCGCGTCGAAGCCGTCAGTATCGCCCGCCGCTGCGCTCTTGTTGCTTGATCCAATCCGACAGGGTCCGGGGCGTCGATCCCTGTCCGGGGCGCGATGGTTTCGCGGTGGCAGTCCTGTTGCTCCGGTTCGTCGTCTCCGTCGGCCCGCGCGGATGCGTCGCGGCATGGGTGCCCGAGACGCCTCTCGCCGCTGTGGCGAGCTTCTCCGCTTCCTCCTTCTCCAGCCGCAGCTTGCGCAGCCGCTCCATCTTCTCGCGCTCCGGATCGACGGGCGGCGGTGGCAGCTCGCGCTGGCGGGCTTCCTCGGCGGAGATCAGCAGACCCATGATGGCGCTTTCGCCGAGGGCCTTGCAGGCTTCGAGGCGGTGCAGACCTTCGATCAGGACAAAATGGTCCTTGTCGCGGCGGACGAGGATCGGCTCGCGCTGGCCGACCTCCAAAATGCTTTCGGCCAGCGCGTCGACCGCGTCCTGCTTCAGCGCCTTGCGCTTCCTGTCGGGGACGTGGATCTTGTCGATGGGGAAGCTTTCCGGTGCGGACACAGTCGAAACTCCGTCGTGGGGGCGCGCCGTCCAGCGCCAGGGTCGGAGGGGGCACGATCCCCCGCTCCGCACGGCAGCGAGGAGCGGAGGCAGACCGGGCACGCGCGGCTACAATAGAGACATTCGCCATCTCGCCGCAAGGAGCGGGTGACGGGGCGCGATGTCTCCTGTCAGACGGCGAGGTGAATCATGCGACTGTGATGGGCGCCCAATCGGTCGCGCACGAAAGTCGCTCGCGCGTCAATTCATGCTGCTATGCTGCATCGCTCATACAGGAGGACACCGCTCATGACGACACGCACGCTCGTTGCCGCGCTGGCCGGGATTGCCCTCGCGTTGCCCGCCGCTGCCCTCGCGCAGGAACCGCCGGTCGAGGAGCAGCTCGTCAATGCAATGAACAAGGTGTTCGGCGTGCACGCCGGCTTTCGCGCCAATCACGCCAAGGGCGTCGTGGTCGAGGGCAAGTTCAAGCCGTCGGCCGAGGCGGCGACCTTGAGCAAGGCGTCGCTGTTCAGCGGTGGCGAGATTCCGGTGACGGTGCGGTTCTCGGACTCCACCGGCGTGCCGAACCTGCCGGACGGCTCCGGCGACGCCAATCCGCATGGCATGGCGGTGAAGTTTCATCTCGCCGACGGCAGCGACATGGACCTCGTGATCAACTCGCTGAAATTCTTCCCCGTCTCGACCGCTGCGGAGCTGCGCGATTTGTTCCTGGCGATCGCGGACTCCGGACCGAACGCTGCCAAGCCGACCAGGCTCGAGCAGTTCATCGCCAGCCATCCCTCGGTGCCGGCGGCGCTCGGTACCATCGCGACGCCGGACAGTCTTGCCGACGAGGCCTATTTCGGCGTCAACGCCTTCGTGCTCGTCAACAAGGCCGGCGAAAAGCAGGCGGTGCGCTGGCAGATGCTGCCGGAGAAGGTCGTGCATATCGACAAGGAGGACGCGGCGAAACGCGCGCCGGACTTCCTGATGGCCGAGCTGCCGGCGCGGCTGAAGCAGGGGCCGGTGACGTTCCGCTTCAAGGCGCAGCTCGCTGCGGCCGGCGACGACACCAAGGATCCGGCCAAGCCGTGGCCTGACGATCGCAAGCTGGTCGAGCTCGGCGTGCTGACGATCGACAAGGCGGTCGAAGACAGCGACGGGGCGCAGAAGAAGCTGCTGTTCCTGCCCGGCCAGCTCACCGACGGCGTCGAGGCGTCGGATGATCCGATGATCGACATCCGCAACGGCGCCTACGCCATCTCGTTCTCCCGGCGCAATCCGTGATGATGACGCGACGCGCGACGCGCGACGCGCGGTGCGGCGGATCAGGCTGCGCTGATCCGCCCGACGGGCCTCAGTCCGTCGTCGTGGCCGAGGCGAGCCAAGCCATGATGCTGCGCACCGCGGGCGGCGCTTGTGCCGATGACCGGACGATTTGGCGGCGAGCTCAAATCCGTATTTCCGGTCGCGATCGGCCGTGACCTAGCTTCGTTCCATCCTGATCGCGATCCAGGACGAGCGGGAATGGGTGCATCTGTGCGGCGTGCAGGATCGGATCGATGGATACGGTCGGGCCTTCGAGCCCGGCGAGCGAGCACGACGCAACCGGCCGCAATTGTGGATGCTTCGCGGCGCGCGATCCCGATGAGTTGCCCCAACATTGACGAAGCCCGGCCTCATTCGGTGCGATTGCGACGGCATTCGCCGCTTTCTCTCCCGATCGATGACGTCGCACAAGCCGCGCGATAACGGCGAAACCAAGAGCAGGGGTTGTCGACACGCGTGGACAGCCGAGCGTCGGCGCGTCGAAGGCGGTGGCGACCGTGCAGCCGATGTGCCGCCATGTTCGACGTGATGCAATCAGGGCGTGTTGTCGATGCGAAGGCCGACGATCGCGAGGTGCGCGCGATCAGGAAGCATGCCGTCGAGCGCGGCGCCGACGCGCTGCGCATCCAGTGAGTTCGGTGCGCACATTCGTCTACTAATGAACTCATGAGCCGCGGCGGCATCGCGCATTGCGCTGTTTGTCGCAATCGTGTCGCGCGCTGCTTCTTTTCGCCGGAATCCTGCATCTTGCGTGCAACAGTCAAAGCTGAACTTCGATCGCGTCGGCGTCGCGATCTGCATTCCTTCCGAATGACATTTTTCAATTCAGTTCGCGACACAATCTCACCCTCCTGATGCGGCCGCCGTTTGTTGCGGCACGTGTTCAGGAGTTGTGAGTTCGATGCGTCGCGTATTTGGCGTATGCCTTTGCCTATCTACTTTCGCAGGAAGTACGACATCGGTCTGGGCGACTGATCTCGCCCTGCCTCCCCCGCTCCCGCCGCCTGACGTCTTCGCCTACAGGTGGAGTGGCTGCCATGCCGGCGCGAACGCCGGGATGGCCTGGTCACGCCAGCAGCAGACGTGGACCCAGGTCGCCAATGCCGCCGCCGCGCCCGTTCAGCCTGTGCAGCAGCCGGTCGGCAATGCAAACAACCCACCTGTGGTCAAGCCGCCTGTGGTTGCAAATCCAGCGCCAAACCCGCCGCCGCCGAACAACCCCGGCGGGAACAACGGCGGATGGAAGCCGCCGCCGCATAAGCCGCCGGGCAAGCCCCCGATCTGTGAGCGCAACGACAAGGGCTGGTGGCAGCCCGGCAAGCAGTATCATGGCGACAAGGATCACGGCTGGCCGCACGACAAGCCGTCCTACAAGCCCGACCACGACGGCGGTCATCATTGGCCACAGGTTGGATCGAAAGGCGGCGACAACAAGTCTTCCTGGCCGTCGGCGCCATCCAAGACCAAGGACGACAACTACAACGACGTCAAATATGGCAGCGGCTGGTTCGACAAGCCTCACGACGACGACCATGGCAAGTCGAGCGGCTGGTCGCAGCTCCATTCGAACGGTTACTCCGACAAATATACTTGGCTGCGACATGACCAGCAGAACGATCATGACAAGCCGGCCACCGGCTGGGGCGCGAAGAAGGACGACGTCTACGACAAGCCGCTTGGCTTCGGCTGGTCGAAGCAGCCGCTGAAGAGCGAACGTGACAGTTACGCCTGGCTGAAGCCGGATGACCGGAACGACGACAAGCATGGCGGCTACGGCTGGGGCGGCAAGCCGCACGACAACGATGACGGCAAGGGCGGCTATGGCGACAAGCAGCCCGACAAGGATCACTGGCAGCAGCACGGCGGCAACTACCATCATGGCGGATGGCCGCATCATCCGGACAAGCCCGGCTGGCCGCCGAAAAATCCACCCCCGAACAATGGCGGCGGCCAGCCGAACCCGCCGCCGCAGGGCAACAATGGCAATCCGCCGGCGCAGAACCCGCCGCCGGTGACCGGCGGCGGCAACGTGGCGCCGCTGCCTGTCGCGGCCGTGCAGATTCCGACCGCCGTCTCCAGCAATGGCAGCGACGTCGTCGGCGGCCTGCAGCTCGGTTGCGATTACCAGATGGACCGCTTCGTCGTCGGCATCCAGGCGATGGCCGATCTCGGCATCATCAACGCGTCGAGCCCGCTGGGGCCGGCGCTGACGATGAACACGCGGACCAGCAACCTCTACACCGCCACGGTGCGCGCAGGCTATCTGGTGACGCCTGAGATCCTGGCCTATGTGCGCGGTGGCGCGGCGTGGACGCGGACCAACGTTTCGGTCGTCAACACCGCCACCGGACAGTCCGCCAGCGTGGCGTTCAACCGCAGCGGCTGGACGGTCGGCGCCGGCGTCGAGTGGATGTTCGCCCGCAACTGGTCGGCCTTCGCCGAATATGACTACGCCGATTTCGGCACCGCGACCGGCACGCTGCCGGGCGCCGCCGCGATCACAGGAGGACCGAACGTCGTCAGCCAGAAGACCCAGCTCCACACGGCGATGATCGGTGTCAACTACCGCTTCGAGATGCTGTCGCGCGGCGGCCGCTGAGGCCCGCGGCGGACGCCACGCCGCCGGTCACGCAACACGGCAAGGCCGCCTGGTTCGTCCAGGCGGCCTTTTCGGTTTTGTGGGCTGGTGCTCAGCTCGCGCGCACCGAGCTGAGGAACTTGCCGACGTCCTCCCTCAGGCGGCTACTGTCACGCGACAGGTGGGTGACCGATGACAGCTTGGTCCGCATTCCTTGACGCCGGTCAAACCGCGGTGCTGTAGTTGCGCTAGTCTAGCAACAAGCCGCGCCAACGCGGGCAATGCCGGGAGGAGGGACATGGGGCGTTCGCCCGGGAATGCCCATTCGGATCGCGTCCTGGAGGCCTTGGCCAAGGGGGATGCCAAGGCTGACGCTAACGGCAGAGCCGATAGCCGAGCCGACAGAGGCGCGCCGGCGGTCTCGGCGCTGGTGGCATCATGGCGCCGCTCCGGCCATCTCCATGCGCTCGATCCCGCCACGCCGAAACTGCCAGCCCGCCTGACGGCCGCCGAGATCGCGGACGCGCGCGCCCGGCTCGGGCGGCTGCTCGCGATCGCACAGGCGAGCCTCGACCGGCTGTTCCTGGCGGTCGGGGGCGTCGGCTGCTCGGTGCTGCTGGCCGATGCCGAGGGCACGGTGCTCGAGCGCCGCGGCGCCCGCGGGGACGACGCCACCTTCGAATCCTGGGGCCTGTGGACCGGCGCGGTGTGGAGCGAGCGGCACGAGGGCACCAATGCCATCGGCACCTGCCTGGTCGAGAAGCGGCCGCTGACCATCGACCGCGATCAGCACTACCTGTCACGCAACACGCGGCTGTTCTGCACCACGGCGCCGATCTTCGACGAGCACGGCCAGCTCAAGGCCGCGCTCGACGTCTCCTCCTGTCGCGCCGATCTGACCGAAGGCTTCAGTCGGCTGATCGCGACCACCGTCGCGGATGCCGCGCGCCTGATCGAGGCGGAGAATTTCCGCCAGGCCTTTCCGCACGCCCGCATCGTGCTCACGCCGGACAGCGAGCGCGAGATCAACTCGCTGCTGGCGGTCGATCGCAACGACCTCGTCGTCGGTGCCACACGGGCGGCGCGCCGTGCGCTCAACCTCTCTCCGTCCGCGCTGGCGCGTCCGGTGCCGGCCGGCGACCTGATCAAGGATGCAACCACCGGGGGCGACGACATTGACGCCGCCGAGCGTGCCGTTCTGAAGCGCGCGCTGGCGCGCGCCGGCGGCAACGTCTCGAAGGCGGCGAAGGAGCTCGACATGTCGCGCGCCACCCTGCACCGGAAGATGAAGCGGCTCGGGCTCGAGCGGTGAACGCGCCGCGGCTGTCGAATCGCAGCCAACATGTCGCAGAACTGCGACACTTCCTCGGACGCGCTCGTTGCGGCCTCTGGTCTGTCGCGCCTGTTTGATCGAGCCTCTCTCCAACGCCGTGTGCATCGGCGTGAATGGGAGAGAGAGATGACCAAGGTTGACGTCAATGCGGCGTTCAAGCCGCCTTTCGCTGCGCGTTACGACAACTTCATCGGCGGTGCCTGGAAGGCCCCCAACGCCGGCAAATATTTCGACAACATCTCGCCGATCACCGGCCAGCCGGTGTGCGAGATCGCGCGCTCCGATGCCTCCGATATCGAGGCCGCGCTTGACGCCGCGCATGCCGCCAAGGACGGCTGGGCGCGCACCAGCGTGACCGAGCGCGCAATGGTCCTTAACCGGATCGCCGACCGCATGGAGGCCAATCTAGACAAGCTTGCGCTCGCCGAGACCTGGGACAATGGCAAGCCGATCCGCGAGACCACCGCGGCCGACATCCCGCTCGCCATCGATCATTTCCGCTACTTCGCCGGCGTGATCCGCGCCCAGGAAGGCTCGATCGCGGAGATCGACCACGACACCATCGCTTATCACTTCCACGAGCCGCTCGGCGTCGTCGGTCAGATCATTCCGTGGAATTTCCCGATCCTGATGGCGGCGTGGAAGCTCGCGCCCGCGCTCGCCGCGGGCAACTGCGTCGTGCTCAAGCCGGCCGAGCAGACCCCGGCCTCGATCCTCGTGCTGATGGAGATCGTCGGCGACCTGCTGCCGCCGGGCGTGCTCAACGTCGTCAACGGGTTCGGCCTCGAAGCGGGCAAGCCGCTGGCCTCCTCCAACCGCATCGCCAAGATCGCCTTCACCGGTGAGACCTCGACGGGGCGGCTGATCATGCAATACGCCTCGCAGAACCTGATCCCGGTCACGCTCGAGCTCGGCGGCAAGTCGCCCAACATCTTCTTCAAGGACGTCTGCGCCGAGGACGACGACTTCCTCGACAAGGCGATCGAAGGGTTCGTGATGTTCGCGCTCAACCAGGGCGAGGTCTGCACCTGCCCGAGCCGCGCGCTGATCCACGAATCGATCTATGAGCGCTTCATGGAGCGCGCGCTGCAGCGTGTCGGCGCGATCGTGCAGGGCAGCCCGCTCGATCCGGCGACGATGATCGGCGCGCAGGCCTCCGCCGAGCAGCTGGCCAAGATCCTGTCCTACATCGACATCGGCAGGAATGAAGGCGCGCAGCTCCTGATCGGCGGCGAGCGCAACGTGCTCGGCGGCGATCTCGCCGGCGGCTACTACGTCAAGCCGACGGTGTTCAAGGGGCACAACAAGATGCGCGTGTTCCAGGAGGAGATCTTCGGCCCCGTGGTCTCGGTCACGACCTTCAGGACCGAGGACGAGGCGCTGGCGATCGCCAACGACACGCTCTACGGCCTCGGCGCCGGCGTGTGGAGCCGCGACGCCAACACCTGCTACCGCTTCGGCCGCAATATCCAGGCGGGGCGTGTCTGGACCAATTGCTATCACGCCTATCCGGCGCATGCGGCGTTCGGCGGCTACAAGCAGTCCGGCGTCGGTCGCGAGACCCACAAGGTGATGCTCGACCACTACCAGCAGACCAAGAACATGCTGGTCAGCTACAGCCCGAAGAAGCTCGGCTTCTTCTAAAGGCTGGGAGCCGGGCCGGTCGGGCATGGGCGCCCCGGCCGGCTTGCTTTTTTTGACTGCATGTCAGCCGGTCGCACGAGAGCGTCCGGCTGGCTCGGGCGCCGGCTCGGATCCCGCTCCTGGCTCGCTCCGCTTGGTCATTTCGTGGCTGTCGGTCATGCCATCGCTCACGATCGTCAGTCCAACCGCGCCAGCAGCGCATCGCGTGCCTCGGAAATGCGTCGATAAAGTTCATTGCTGCCGCCGGCGTCGGGATGCGCGGACTTGGCCAGCCGGCGGAACGCAGCTTTGATGTGTGTAGCCGTCAGTATACCCTGCAGGGGTAGCTCGAGGATTGCGCGAAAGGCGTCGTCGTTCTGGTCGCGCGCGAGCTGATCCCACAAGGCGCGACGCGCGGCCCGCGCCTCGATCCGCAACGCATCCTGATCCTCGCGCCAGCGTCGTTGCGACATGACGAGGCAGGAGCCGAAGACGATGCGGCCGTGGGTCTCCAATTCGTCGAGGCTGAACGGCCCGACGACGTCATAGGGTGGCGCGAGCCGTGCGAGCCGTCCCGTTGCGCCGTCGGTGATGGAGCCGAGCCGGACCGTGTCGACGATCCCTATCGACCCATTCCAGATCACCCATTCGGCGGCGCCCGTCATGCTGCTGAACTCGTCGATACGGCCTCCCTCCGCGGCGCGGACAGGGGAGTGCCCGGCGTTTGTTCCCATCTTCGATGGGCCGATCAAGCCGGCGACCGGGCCTGCTTGACCGGACCGACGTCGACCTGAATCTCGCCGCCTTCGACCTGCAGCGGGTAGCCGTGCAGCGCGTTGCGGACGAGATGCGTGACGCACTTGCCGTTCACGCCGTCGAAGCCCCATTGATGGTGTGGGCAGGTGATGGTCTTGCCGTCGAACGTCGCCTCGGTCAGCGGCACGTCGGCATGCGGGCAGCGGCCGCGATAGGCCTTCAGCTCGCCGCCGTGAGGCCAGAGCAGCAGCACGCTCTTCTTGCCGACCTGGTACAGGCCCATGCCGCCTTCGGTCATGGCGCTTGTCGGACAGACTGCGGTGAAAGCCATCGGATCGCCTGCTGATTGGTGCCGTCAGGCAGGCTCACGCAAATTCCGGACCAGCGAAAAGCAGCAACAAACAGCGGGTCGTTGTCGCAAACGCGACACGCCGGTGGCGGCGCGGGCCTATTTGCGGCCGAGCGCGGCGAGGAATTCCGCTTGGGGAATAAACAGGCCCTGGGCGCGCACCAGGCCGCGGCCGAGGTCGCACACCAGGTCGCCCTTGCCGAACAGGCGCTCTGCGCCGGGCTCGTCGAGCATTCACCGTATTGGCGACCTTGAGACGGACTTTCAAGGGCAGGTTCGTCGTTCCGGCCTTGATGTCGTCGCCGAGTTTGACGACGCCTGCGCCGTTCAGAACCTGATAGCGCGCGTCCAGCGGTTCGTTCCAAGAAGAACGCCGCCCGTGAGGGCGGCGTTGCCGGGGGTGCTTGGTAGAAGCGAAGCGGCCGATTTCTACTCCTTGCGCTCGGAGGTCCAGCCCTTGTACTCGCCGACATTGTCGCGCGTGATCAGCTTGGACGGCAGCAGTTCGACGGTCGAGGCCGGCTTCTGGCCGTTGAGGATGTTGACGCCGATCTGCACGGCCCGGCGCGCCATGAAGAACGGGTCCTGCGAGGCCGAGGCCTGGATCTGCTGCGAGGCCGGATCCTTCAGCGCGGCTTCGATGTCCGGGGCGCCGTCGACCGCGGTGATGATGATGCCGGTGCGCTGCTGCTGACGCGCGGCGAGATCAGTGCCGATTGCCTGGGGATCATTGATGGCGAAGATGGCGTCGATCTTCGGGAAGCGGGTGAGATAGCCCTGCGTCACCGTGAGGCCGCCCTCGCGTGAGCCCTTGCCGTCCTGGTCGCTGGAGAGAACCTTGATGCCGGGAGCCTTGGCGAACACGCTCTTGCAGCCGTTGACGCGGTCGATCACCGCCGACACCTGCGGCCCGTTCTCGATGATGACGTCGCCCTTGCCGCCGAGCTTGTCGACGATGTACTGGCACGAGATCTCGCCGGCCTGCACGTTGTTGGTCGTCACGGTGGCGTCGGCGCCCTCGGCCGCCGTGTCGACCGCGACGACGAGGATGCCGGCCGCCTGCGCCTTCTTGATCGCGGGGCCGATCGCCTTGGGATCTCCGGGGTTGAGCAGGATCATGTCGACGCCGGCGGCGATGAAATTGTCGATCTGGGTGACCTGCTTGCCGAGATCATATTCGAAGCCGACCGCGGTGATCTTGACGTTGGGATTGGTCTTCTTGGCCTCGAACTCGGCGCCCTTCGACAACGCGACGAAGAACGGGTTGCCGAGCGAGCCCAGCGACACGCCGATCGATTTCAGCTCCTTGGCCGATGACGGCGCGGAGCTCATCACGAGCGCCAGCGCGGCACCGGCTGATAACATCGACTTGACCATGTGTTTCCTCCCTGGTCCTTCCTGTTCGTCTACGCACGGCGGACCAGTGGCCGTGGAAGAATCCGTTGCGGCGGGCTCTGGTGATGCCCGCCATATTGTCTCAGGTGCGGGCCGAGCCCTGCAGCCGGTAGCGGTCGAGCGCGACGGCGCCGATGATCACGAGGCCCTTGATGACGTATTGCCAGATGTCGGACACGCCGACCAGGATGAGCCCGTTCGACAACACGGCGATGATGAGGGCGCCGACCAAGGTGCCCCAGATCGAACCGATGCCGCCGACGAAGGACGTGCCGCCGAGAATGACCGCGGTGATGGCGTCGAGCTCATAGGACTGGCCGAGTTGCAGGCCGTTCGCCGCATAGAGCCGCGCCGCCTGCATGCCGCCGCCGAGGCCCGCGAGCAGGCCGGACATGCCGTAGACGAAGATCAGGACGGCCCAGACCTTGATGCCGGCGAGCCGCGCCGCGCTTTCATTGCCGCCGACGGCATAGATGTGCACGCCGAGCACGGTCCGGCGCAGGATCAGCCAGGAGCCAAGGATCACCAGCAGCGCGATCACCGACAGCCAGGGGATCGATACGACGCCGGGGATGATCGTCAGCGAGGCGTTGCCGATGAAGGCGTAGGGAATCGATGGGTTGAACACGGTGGTGTCGCCACCCATCAGGCGGGCGAGACCGCGCACCGCCGTGAGCGAGCCGAGTGTCACGATGAAGGGCGGCAGCCGCAACAGCGCGATCAACGCGCCATTGATGACGCCGAAGGCGAGGCCCGTCAGCACCGCGGCCGGCAGCCACAGCGCGCCGAGATCGGGCATCTTCGACAGTGTCAGGCCGGCCATTGCAGCCGCGGCGAGGATCGAGCCGACCGACAAATCGATGCCGCCGGTCAGGATGACGAAGGTCATGCCGGCGGCGAGCACGGTATTCACCGCGGCCTGCTGCAGCACGATTCCGAGATTCTGTCCGGTGAAGAAGCGTCCTTCGGACAGCATATGGAAGCCGACGCAGAGGATGAGCAGTACCGGCAGCATGCCGGCGGCGCGGATCATCACCCGCAGCCGCTGCTGCTTGTTGTTCGATGCCGCGAGGCTCGGTGCCGGCGCGGCCTTCATCTGCGCTGGCGCGGGCTTGGCTTGAGCTTGGCTGTTGTCAGGCATCGACGTGCTCCGTCCCGGTGGCCAGCGCCATGATGTCTTCCTGGGTGATGGGTGATGTCGTGCTCTGCTGCAGGTCGCCGACCAGATGTCCCTCGCGCATCACCAGCACGCGGTCGCAGATGCCGAGAATCTCCGGCAGGTCGGACGAGATCACCAGGATTGCGGTGCCGGACTTGGCGAGATTGTCGATGATCGAGTAGATCTCGGACTTGGCGCCGACATCGACGCCGCGGGTCGGCTCGTCGAGGATCAGGACCTTCGGCGCGGTCGCGAGCAGGCGTGACAGCAGCACCTTCTGCTGGTTGCCGCCCGACAGGCCGCCGACGGTGACGCCCGGATTGGGGGCGCGAATGCCCAGCGCGCTGAACGCCTCGTCGGCGCGTGCGCGCGCCTTGTCGCGGTCGAGAAGGCCGCCGAGCTTCGCGTCCCGCCCGATCACGGCAAGGTTGATGTTGTCGGCGCAGGACATGTCGAGGAACAGCCCGAGCGCCTTCCTGTCCTCGGTCAGATAGGCGATGCCCGCATCGAGCGCATCGCGCGGCGTGTCGATGCTGACCTCCTCGCCGTCGAGCTCGAGGTGTCCCGTCGTCTTCGGCGCAGCCCCGATGATGAGATGCGCGAGCTCGGTGCGCCCGGCGCCGATCAGCCCGGCGAGGCCGACGACCTCGCCGGCGTGAACGGTCAGCGAGCAGTTCTTGACGCGATGGCCGTCGCCGAGATCGACGGCGCTGAGCACCGCGCGATCACGCTTGGCGTGCGGGTCGTGGTCTTTCTTGTAGAATGATGACACGTCGCGGCCGACCATCATGCGGACGATGCTGTCGGCGCGGATCTCCGGCTTGTCCAGCGACCCGACCAGCCGGCCATCGCGCAGCACGGTGACGCGGTCGCCGAGCGCATAGACCTCGTCCATGCGATGCGAGATGTAGATGATGGCGAGCCCTTCGGCGCGGAGCTGGCGGATCAGCGCGAACAGCTTCTCGCTTTCGCCGGCTGACAGCGAGGTGGTCGGCTCGTCCATGATCAGGATCTTGGATCGTGCATGCAGCGCGCGGGCGATCTCGACCAGCTGGCGCTGGCCCATCGACAACTCGGCCACCAGGGAGGAGGCTGTGAAATCGGCGCCGAGCCGGTCCAGGATGGGCCCGGCGCCCTCGCGCATGGTGCTGCGCGCGAGCAGGCCGCTCTGCGACAGCTCGCGCCCGAGATAGATGTTTTCGGCGACCGTCAGGTTCGGCGCCAGCGACAACTCCTGGTAGATGATCGAAATGCCGGCGTTGCGGCCGCCCATCGGCCCTTCGATGCGCACCGGCCGGCCCTCGATGCGGATCTCACCGCCGGGATCCGGGCGATAGGCGCCGGAGAGAATCTTCATCAGCGTGGATTTGCCGGCACCGTTTTCGCCCATCAGCGCATGGACTTCGCCGGCGTAGACGGTGAGGTCGACCTTGTGCAGGGCCTTGATGGTGAAGAATGACTTCGACACCCCGCGCATCTCGAGGATCGGACCGCTCATCGTGCCTCCCAATGCACGTCGTCTTGTCGTCCGCGGCTCGTTGATCGCTGGCGCGGGAAGCCATTAAACTAGAGGCTGTTGCCGAATACAATATGAAAGAGACGCCGCTGCAACACGTCGTCGCGACGGTGGCCTTTCGGAGATGCGTTCAGCTCGGCCGACGATAGAGCTGTCGCCAGCGCGGCCGCCGCTCGGCATAGGCTGCCGACAGCGGGATGTCCGGAGCGAAGGTCCACACGCGCGCCGGCGGCGTGCAGACGGCACCGATGTCCTCGCCGGTGACGGCAAGACGTGCCAGCCGTGCCGCACCGAAGGCGGCGCCCGTCTCGCCCTCGGCCAGCCGATGAATGGGGATGTCGAGGACATTCGCCAGGATCGCGAGCCAAAGGTCGGAGCGCGATCCGCCGCCGATCGCACCCGCCTCGGCAATCACAAGGCCGGTTTCCGTCAACGCGTCGCGGCAGTCGGCCAGGGCGAAGGCAACGCCCTCGAGCACCGCCTGAACGATGGCGTTGCGGTCGGTGGCATGGCTCAGGCCGTCGAGCAGGCCGCGGACATGGGGATCGTCATGCGGCGTCCGCTCGCCCGCAAGATAGGGCAGGAAGCTGACCGGCGATGGCATGGTGGGCCGCTTGCCCAGCGGCGCAAGCAGCTCGGTCTCGCTCGCGCCGAGCAGCCGCGCGACCCAGGCGAGGCATGAGGCCGCCGATAGCATCGCGCCGGCCTGCAGCCACATCGCTGGGATCGCATGACAGAAGGTGTGAACGACCCGCTCGGGATTGGCCGTGACGGTGTCGACCGGCGTGATCACGGCGCCGGACGTGCCGAGCGTGATGAACGTGGCGCCCGGCCGGACAGCACCGATGCCGACGGCGCCGGCCGGGTTGTCGCCGGCGCCGCCCGCGATGGTTGGGCGCTTCGTCATGCCCCAGCGTTCCGCGAGGTCGCTGCGCAACCGACCTGCCGGTGCGCAGCCTTCGACGAGGCGCGGCATCTGCGCGCGCGTGAGGCGCGTGGCGGCAAGGCCCTCGTCCGACCAGTCGCGCCTAGTGACATCGAGCCAGAGCGAGCCGGACGCATCGGACATGTCCTCGATCGCCTCGCCCGACAGCACCAGCCGGACATAGGCCTTCGGCTGCAGAACCAGCCGCGTGGCCGCGAAAATCTCCGGCTCGTGCGCCTCGATCCACATGAGCTTCGGCGCGGCGAAGCCGGGCATCGCCTTGTTGCCGGTGATCTTGCGCAAAGCGGGCCAGCGCTGCTCCAGCGCGACGCATTCGCGCTCCGACCGGCCATCGTTCCAGAGAATGCACGGCCGCAACGGATTCATGGCGGTATCGAGCAGCACCGGGCCATGCATCTGGCCCGACAGGCCGATGGCTTCCACCGCCGCCACCGAGCCGGGATGATCGACCTTGAGCGCATCGAGCGTGGCGAACACCGCGGCGATCCATGTGGCGGGGTCCTGCTCGGCCCAGCCCGGTCGCGGCACGTCCATCGTCAAGGCGTGGCTGCGGCTCGTAACGACGCGCTGCGCAGCATCGACGATGATCGTCTTGACCGCGGATGTTCCAAGATCGATGCCGAGATACATGACGCCTCACGCCTGCGTGCGCATGACGGATACGGAGTGGAGCGATACCAGACTCCTGATAGCCTTGTCATCCGAACGCGAGTCATCGCAGCGCGCCGAGGCGAGATCATTTTCAAGGAGTCGAGACATGGAGCCATCTGACCAACCAGCCGAACGGGCGTCGCGTCTCGTCGGACACTACGCGCTGGTGACGGGCGCAACGCAAGGCATCGGCCGCGCGATCGCGGTGCGGTTCGCCGAGGAGGGCGCGCATGTCGCGATCAATTTCGGCGGTCCGTCGCCGTCCGGCGACGAAACCCTGGCGCTGGTGCAGGCGGCCTCCGCCGCGCGCGGTCACGGCTCGCGCGATCATGTCGCCGTGAAGGCCGACATCGGCGTCGAAGCCGAGATCGCCGAGATGTTCGAGACGGTGCTCAAGCGCTGGCCCAGGCTCGACTGCCTGGTCAACAATGCCGGCTTCCAGCGGGAATCGCCCAGCGAGGCGCTCGACGTCGACACGTATCGCAAGATTCTCGAGGTCAACCTCAACGGCGCCGTGCTCTGCGCGCGTCACGCGCTGGCGCATTTCGTCGCGCGCGGCGGCGGCAACATCATCAACACCTCGAGCGTGCACCAGATCATTCCGAAGCCGGGCTATCTCGCTTACTCGATCAGCAAGAGCGCGATGGCGGGCCTCACGCGGACCTTGGCGCTCGAATTCGCCGGGCGCGGCATCCGCGTCAATTCGGTCGGGCCCGGTGCGGTCGACACGCCGATCAACGCGGCCTGGACCGGGGACCCGGTGAAGCGCGCCGCGGTCGAGTCTCATATTCCGATGGGGCGGGTGGCGAGCCCGGAAGAGATCGCCGGCGTGTTCGCCTTTCTCGCATCGGCCGAGGCGAGCTACATCACCGGGCAGACGATCTATGCGTGCGGCGGCATTACGCTGTTCGGCGAATTCCGCGACAACTGGGCGAGCTGATCCGGCGCCAGCATCGGTCTTGCGCGCCGTCCGCTTGCCATCATTCGCATTGTCATCGTCGCGGTGAGGATCTCTTAAGCATCCGCCGCGCATGGCAGCCCTTCGCGGGTGCAGCGAGATTTCGTTAAGGCGTGGGTACGAGAGTGCGCGCGCCTGGCGAACTGGAATTGCGATGCATCGATTGGACCCGGACATTCGTCGCGATCTCGCGCATCTGCTGTACAGCTCGATGCCGCTGGTCGGGACGATCTCGGCCGCCGCCGTCGTGATCGGCAGCGTGATGGCCTGGGTTGCGCGCGATCCGGGCTACGCCGCGATCACGGTGGTGCTGCTGGTGATCGGCGCCCTTCGTGTGATCAAGCTGCGGATGTTCGCCGCGCGCTTCGATCGGCTCGATCACGATGCGATCATTCGCTGGGAACGCCTCTACGGCCTCGGCGCCGCCGCCTTCGGTCTGGCCGTCGGTGCGTTGTCGGCCCGCGCGTTTCAGATCGGCGACGGGCCCGGCATCTGGATGTGCTTCGGCCTGTCGATGGCCTTCTGCGTCGGCATCGTGTCGCGTGTCAGCCCATGGATCGTCATGACCTCCTCGGCGGTGCTGCTGATTCCGACCGTGGTGGCCTGCCTGATGCAGCCCGAGCCGGTGTACCGGATGGGCGCCGGCATGGTGGTGCTGTTCTGGATCACGCTGCGCGGCACGTCCTATCGACTCACGGCCGCCTTCACCGAGCGGATCACGGCGCAGCAGGCCTTGGCGCGGCAGGCGCTGCGCGATTTCCTCACCGGCCTGCCGAATCGTGCCGCGTTCATCGCCGCACTCGGCTGTTGCGATCGCCCCGTCGCCATCATCGCGGTCGATCTCGATGGCTTCAAGCTCGTCAATGACCGGTTCGGCCATCAGGCCGGTGACGAGCTGCTGTGCCAGGTCGGCGCACGTCTGCAGGATTGCCTCGGCGAAGCCGGCTTGGCGGCGCGGTTCGGCGGTGACGAATTCATGCTGCTGCTGCCTGCGGTGGGACGTGACGCCGCGCTCGTGCTGGCGCAAGCCGCGGTGACGGCGCTGTCGCAACCCTTCACGCTGGCTGGAACGCGCGTTCAGATCGGCGCCAGCGCCGGCATCCTGGTCACCGAGGATCGGCAGGCGGACACCGAGGCGCTGCTCGAGCAGGCCGATCGCGCGCTCTATGCGGCCAAGCGCGCCGGCGGCCAGCGATGGTGCTGGGCTGACGAGCACATCGCCGTTGCCGTCACATGCACGGCGAGCAGCGAGGCGCCGACGCTGGCGCTCGCGGACTAGCAGCATGCCTGACCGTTCCACGCGGACGCTGGCAAGCTCGGACCGCGGCCGCTAGTGTGGTCGGCAGAAGCCGACGAACGGCATGATGTCAGGAGGAGCGGCCGATGCGGAGCATCAGGATCGGCGCCGGAGCGGGCTATTCCGGTGACCGGATCGAGCCGGCCGTGGAGCTCGCGGCGAAGGGCGACCTGGACTATCTCGTGTTCGAGTGCCTGGCGGAGCGCACGATCGCGCTGGCGCAGCAGGTGCGCATGAAGGATCCGGCTGCCGGCTATGATCCGCTGCTGGCGGCGCGCATGCAGGCCGTGCTGCCGATCTGCCGCGCCAACAACGTGCGTATCGTCACCAATATGGGCGCGGCAAATCCAATCGCCGCGGCCGAAGCCACCCGCGCCATGGCGCGCCAGCTCGGACTGACGGGGCTGAAGATCGCGGCCGTGACCGGTGACGACGTCCTGGACCAGTTGAAGACGACGGATGTCGTGCTCGACACCGGCGACACCATCCTATCGCTCGGCAATCGGATCGTCTCCGCCAACGCCTATGTCGGCGCGGGTGTGATCGCGGAGGCGCTCGCGGCCGGGGCCGACGTCGTGATCACCGGGCGCGCCGCCGACCCGGCGCTGTTCCTCGGACCTCTGATTCGTGAGTTCGGCTGGGCCTTGGATGATTGGGACCGGCTCGGGCAGGGCACCGTCGTCGGTCATCTGCTCGAATGTGCCGGCCAGATCACCGGCGGCTATTTTGCTGATCCCGGAGCGAAGGATGTTCCCGATCTCGCCCGGCTCGGCTTTCCGATCGGCGAGGTGCGCGAGGATGGCGAACTGATCGTGACCAAGGTCGCGGGCTCCGGCGGCTGCGTCACGCCGGCGACCGTGAAGGAGCAACTGCTCTATGAGATCCACGATCCCGAGCAATATTTCCAACCCGACGTCGTGGCGGATTTCTCGCAGGTGACCGTCGAGGAGCTTGGTCCGGACCGGGTCAGGGTGGTCGGCGGCCGCGGCCGGCCGAAGACGGGACTGTTGAAGACCTCGGTGGGCTATCTCGATAGCTATGTCGGCGAGGGGCAGATCTCCTATGCCGGCCCTGGCGCAGTCGCGCGTGGCCGCCTCGCGCTCGATGTCGTCCGGGAGCGCCTCGCGCTCATCGGCGTGGCGACGAGCGAGCTGCGCTGCGACCTGATCGGGTTGAATGCGCTGCATGGCGACGATCGCGCACAGGGCGCCGAGCCCTACGAGGTGCGCGTTCGTGTCGCCGGGCGGACCGAGACGATGGCGGAGGCGGTCCGCATCGGCAACGAGGTCGAGACGCTCTACACCAATGGCCCGGCAGGTGGCGGCGGCGCCTGGAAATCGGCGCGCGAGGTGATCGCCGTCGCCTCCTGTCTCGTTGCCGAGGATGCGCCGCAGCTCTGCGTCGGCATGCTGACGGCCTGAGTTTTCGAGGGCTTCACGGATCGCTCTCGGCAGCGCAAGCTGGCCGTCATGGTTGCGGTGCCTGAGAACAGCGAGAATTCAGTCCATGTATGACGTCATTGTGGTCGGAGGCGGCTCCGCGGGAGCGGTCGTCGCTGCGCGCCTGTCGGAAGACCCCCGGACACGGGTCCTGCTGCTCGAAGCCGGCGCAGACTGGCGCGCGGACGACGCGCCGTGGGAGATCGTGACGCCCAACCCGATTCCGATCATCCATGATCGCGCCTACCAGGAGAAATGGCAGTGGCCGCAGTTGATGTCCCGCCGCGTCGCCGGGCAGGACATGCGCTTCTACTGGCGCGGAAAGGGGCTGGGCGGCAGCTCGATGATGAACGGCCAGATCGCGATCCGCGGCGTGGCCGATGCGTTCGATGAATGGGCGGCCAATGGCTGCACGGGATGGTCGGCCAAGGACATCATGCCGCTGTTCGCGGTGATCGAGGACGATCTCGCATTCGGTGATCGCGAGGGGCACGGTCGCGGCGGCCCGCTTCCAGTCACTCGCGCACCGCCTGACAAATGGGGCCCGATCGATCGTGGCTTGCGCGATGCCGCGCTGGCGAGCGGCTATCGCTGGTGCGACGATCTCAACGGGCCCGATGGCGAGGGCGTCGCCTGCTATCCGATCAACAGTCGCAACGGCCGCCGTATCTCCACCAATGAGGGCTATCTCGAGCCGGCCCGCGGCCGTTCGAACCTGGAGATCCGGGGGCGGGCGCTGGTCGAGCGGCTGCTGATCAGCGACGACAGGGTCACCGGCGTGCGCGTCCATGTCGAGGGCGAAGGCGTCAAGGAGATCGCGGCGCGCGAGGTCGTGCTGTGCGCCGGCGCCATCCATAGCCCCGCGATCCTGCTGCGCTCTGGGATCGGCCCCGCGGCGGATCTGCAGGCCATGGGGCTTACCGTCGTGCGCGATCTTCCCGTCGGCCGGCACTTCTTCGATCACCCGCTGTTCCGCACCACGATTCAGTTGCGCGAGGCGCTGCGTCCGACCGACCGCGACACGCGCCACACCAATTGCTGCGTCACCTACTCATCGGGCCTCGCCGACGGCGGCAAGCGCGACATGATCCTGATCGCGTTCAACCATCGTGGCATCGGCGTGCCCGGCGCGATCGGCGCCGGACTGTTCAACGCCTTCTCGCGCGGTACGCTCAAGCTCGCCTCGACCGATCCGAGCGTGGATCCGATCGTCGAGGAGAACATGCTGGCCGATCCGCGCGACATCGCGCGGATGCGCGACGCGGTGAAGCGGCTGGCGCCGATCACGGTGCAGCCGGCGCTGCGCGACATCGCCGACTGGATTCGCCTCGGCGATACGGAGTTCACGCTGCCGCAGGCAGCTGCGCTGCCTGATGTCGAGCTCGATGCGCTGCTGCGGCAGGTCACCGGCGACATCCAGCATGCGGCGGGGAGCTGCCGCATGAGCGGCGTCAACGATGACGATGGCGTGGTCAATCCGGATGGTACCGTGAAGGGCATTGCCGGGCTGCGGGTCGCCGACGCCTCGATCATGCCGTCCGATTGCCGCGCCAACACGCATTTCACCACCGTCGTGATCGGCGAGGCGATCGCGCGGATGATGCGAGAGCGCCTGTAGAGCTCACGCGATGGCGAAGCGAAGCCGGGCGCGGGCGCGCCCGCCGGAGATCGCGATCGGGGTGCCGTCGGCGCGCCAGCACGCGGCTCCCGTCAGCGTGCCGTCGTCGCCGAACGCAATCGCATTCATGCCGCCGGCCACAACCGGCTCGCGCCTGATCTCGTGGCCGCGTGCGGCAAGCTCCGCCGCGACGGCTTCGGAAAACGCCGGCTCCAGCTCGAGCACGCCGCCCTGGGTCCACAGCCGCGGCGCCTCGACCGCCTCCTGCAGCGACATGCCGTGGTCGATCAGGTTGACCAGCGCCTGGAAGGCGGATGGGAAGATGCGCAAGCCGCCGGGCAGGCCGAGCGCATAGCGCAAGCGGCCGTCGCGCAGCGCCATCATCGGCGCCATCGAGGTGAAGACACGCTTGCCCGGCGCGATCGACAGCGCGCGACCCGGGTGCGGATCGAAATTGTACATGTAGTTGTTGGCGGTCATGCCGGTGCCCGGGATCTGCACGCAGGCGCCGAACAGGCCGTTGATGGTCTGGGTCGCGGCGACGACGTTGCCCTCAGCATCGGCGACGGTGACATGGGTGGTGTTGGCGGACTCCGTCGGCGCAAGTCCCGGGCGGAAACTCTGCGCCCGGCGCATGTCGATCTGCGCCCGCCGCTCGGCGGCATACGCCTTCGAGGTCAGGCGCTCGACCGGCACGTCGACGAAGGCCGGATCGGCGGTGGCGACGGCGCGATCGGCAAACGCGATCTTCAGCGCCTCGGCGAGCAGGTGCGCAGCGTCCGCCGAGCCGAAGCCGAGCCCGGCGACGTCGAAGCCTTCGAGGATGTTCAGCATCTGCACGATGTGCACGCCGCTGGAAGACGGCGGCGGCGGGCCGATGATCTCATGGCCACGATAGAGGCCGCGGATCGGCGCGCGCTCGATCACGCGGTACGCGGCGAGATCCGCGGCATCGATCAAGCCGCCGTTCTCCGCCATGTAGCTGGCCAGCGCGGCACCGAGCGCTCCGCCGTAGAGCGCGGCAGGTCCTTCCTCGGCGATCAGCCGCAGCGAGGCGGCGTAGTCGCTCTGGATCACGCGCGTGCCGGCCTTCACCGGCGCGCCGCCGGGCAGGAACAGCGCTGCGAGATGCGGATCGCGCGCGAGGTCGTCCGCGACCAGCCGCACGCAGTCGTTGAGATAGGGGCTGGCGATGAAACCATGCTCGGCGAGCCGGATTGCCGGAGCCATCACCTCGGCCAGCGGCAGCCGGCCGAAGCGCGACAGCGCCTCGCACCATCCCTTCAGCGCGCCGGGCACGGCGACCGCCAGCGCGCCGATGACATTGTGGCGGCCGCGGGTCTCGCGCGCCAGCGCGATCTCGTCGGAGACCGGATCATACATGCCGGGGTCAGCGCGCGACGGCGCGGTGCTCAGGCCGTCGAGCACGACGTGGCGGCCGTCGGCGAGGCGGATGTGCGACAGGCCGCCACCGAGAATTCCGACCATCATCGGCTCGACCACGGTGAGCGCAAACAGGGAAGCGACCGCGGCATCGATCGCATTGCCGTCGCGTATCAGCATCTCGGCGCCGGCGCTGGAGGCGAGCGGATGGTTGGTGACGACCATCCCGCGCGAGCCCGTCGCCGGCTGCTTCTCGCAGGTGAAGTCGGCGATGCGCCGTGTGGGCGAAGCCATTCGGGTCTCCTCTGTCGAACGGCGGATGCCGAGAGGTCGTTTTTCGCAATCCTGACCGATCCCTTGCGCAAGGGGAAGAGCGGCGCCCCAGTTCGACGAACTGATAAGTGCGTCACGCATGGCTCGGAGAGCATCGATCTCTCCCGCCGCGTTCTCATCGCCGCGCATCTGTGTTAGGCCTGCGCGCAGTTCCACTTTGCGAGCCCAGCTGATTCATGCCTCACTACGATCTGATCATTCGCGGCGGCCGCGTGCTCGACCCCGAAACGCAACTCGACGTCACCGCCGACGTCGCGATCAAGGATGGCGCGATCGCCGCCGTGGGCGACGTCACCGGAGCGGCGGATCAGGTCATCGATGCGGCCGGCCTTGCCGTCGTGCCCGGCTTCATCGATCTGCACGCGCACGGCCAGTCGCTGCCGGCGGACCGCATGCAGGCGTTCGACGGCGTCACCACGACGCTCGAGCTCGAGATCGGCGTCATGCCGGTGGCACGATGGTATGACGAGCAGGCGGCGATCGGCCGCCTTCTCAACTATGGCGCCGCTTCCGGCTGGGTGTTCGCGCGCATTGCGACGATGACGACGCAGCAGACCGCATCCAGCATCGCCGGCATGGGCGAGGCGATGCGCGACAAGCGCTGGGTCGAGGAGGTCGCGACTGCGGCCGAGACCGCGGAGATCGTCGAGCGCACCCGGCAGGGGCTGGAGCAGGGCGGCCTTGGCATCGCCTTCCCGAATGCGTATGCGCCCGGCACCGGCATGAAGGAGCTGTCGGAGCTGTGCAGCCTGGCTGCCAAGCAGAACGTGCCGACCTATACGCACATTGCCTACATGTCGAATGTCGATCCGCGCAGCTCGGTCGACGCCTATACGCGGCTGATCGGGCTTGCCGGCTCGACCGGTGCCCACATGCACATCTGCCATTTCAACAGCACCAGCCTGCAGGATGTCGAGCGCTGCGCCGAGCTGGTGCAGACCGCGCAAGCGCAGGGGCTGAAGGTCACGACGGAAGCCTATCCCTACGGCACCGGCTCGACCGTCGTCGGTGCCGGCTTCTTCGCCGACCCTGCCTTCTGCCAGCGCATGGGCACCGGCTATGACGCGATCGAGATGGTCGCCGAGCGCCATCGTCTCGGCAGCCGCGACGAATTGCTCGCGCGGCAGCAGGAAGATCCCGGCGCATTGGTGCTGATCCATTTCCTCGATGTCGCCGTCAACCAGCGCCACCGCGACCTGCTCGACGTCTCCGTGCTGTTTCCAGGGGGCGCCATCGCGTCGGACGCGATGCCGTGGATCCTGTCCAACGGCACGGACTACACCGGCGACGCCTGGCCGTTGCCGGACGACGCAGTGTCGCATCCGCGCTCGTCGGCGACGTTTACAAAATTCCTGCGCGAATGGGTGCTGGACCGCAAGGCGGTGCCGCTGATGGAGGGCCTCGCCAAGTGCACGCTGATCCCGGCCCGGATTCTGGAACCATCGACGCCCGCGATGCGAAAGAAGGGACGGCTGCAGGCCGGCTGCGACGCCGACATCGCGGTGCTCGATCTCGCCAGCCTGCGCGACCGCGCCGACTTCCTCAACATGAACCGGCCGTCCGAGGGCGTGCGGCATCTGCTCGTCCATGGCCGCGCCGTCATCGCAAATGGTGATCTAGTTCGCGATGTCAGGCCGGGACAGGCGGTGCGCCGTCCGATCCTGTCATGATCGTCCCGGTCCTGCTGGTTGCCGGATCGCTCGGCGCCGGCAAGACGACCCTGCTCAATCATCTGCTCGCCAATCCGGACGGGCGGCGCATCGCCGCCATCGTCAACGACTTCGGTACGGTCGACATCGACGCGCAACTGCTCGGCACGGTGACGGAGGAGGTGATCAGCCTGAAGAACGGCTGCATCTGCTGCTCGCTGCAGGGCGACCTGCTGCGCACGCTGTCCTCAGTCATCAAGCGCGATCCGGCCCCGGATGCGATTGCGATCGAGACCTCGGGCATTTCCGATCCGGCCGAGATCATTCGCAACCTGATGGATCCCGTGATCTTCAAGGTCGCGCCGCTCGAGACCGTGGTCACGCTGGTCGATCCGCAGCGGCTGCGCGACGATCCTGAGATCGAGTACGACGCGCTGTGGCGCTCGCAGCTGCGCGCCGCCGATTTCGTGCTGCTGACCAAGGCCGATCTGCTCGACCGCGCCGCCATCGACGAGGTCCGCGCCGTCGTCGGCCGCATCAAGCCGCAATCGGCGATCTTCGAGATCGCGCATGGAATCGTCGCGCCGGACCTGCTGTTCAGCCGCGACGCTCGCGCGCCGCGAGAGCTGCCCAAGCAGGTGCCGACGATGTCGCAACCTTTCGCAACCCTGACCTGGACCTCCCAGGCCCCGCTGTCGCTGGCCCGCTTTCAGCAGGTGATCGGAAAGCTCGCGCTGCGCACGCTGCGCATCAAGGGCATCCTGCTGTTCACCGACCATCCGGGACAGCCGATCCTGTTTCAGTCGGTGGCGACGCGCGGCACGTTGGCGCCATCGCCGGTGCCGCCCGCGGACGGCCTCACGGCCCAGCTCGTGCTGATCGGACGCGAAGGTGAGCTCGACGCCGCCGAGATCGACGCACTGCTGCGCGAGATGGTCGTCGTTTGAGATCGAAGGGCGCGGGTCAGCTCGCCTGCCGCAATGCGCCGTCGGCGGCTTCGGCCCAGGTGCAGCAGCCGCCCCCGGCGCGCTTGGCGGTGTAGAGCGCGCTGTCGACTTCGCGCAGCACCTCGTCCATGGCCTCGTCCGTGAGCGGCCGGTCGTTCACCAGCAGGCCGGCGCTGGCGCCGATCACCACGGGTATGTCGGACAGCAGGAACGGCATCGATAGCGAGCGGACCGCCTCGCGCGCGAGCCCCAGCGCCTCGTCGCGTCCGTTCGCGCCGCGCGCGACCGGCCTCAGCAGCATGAACTCGTCACCGCCGAAGCGCGCGGCGAGGCCGCCCGGGCCGACACAGCTCGACAGCCGGGTCGCGACTTGCCGCAACAGGTCGTCGCCCGCGTGGTGCCCGTGGCGGTCGTTGACAGGTTTGAAACCGTCGAGGTCGATGGCAATGATCGCGATGGTCCCGACCGCGCGTTCAAGCGCGGCCAGGAAGGCGGCGCGGTTCGGCAGGCCGGTCAGGAAATCATGGTTGGCCTGGCGGGCCAGTGCGTGCTTGGCCTCGAGCCGTTCGATGAACGCGGTGCTGAGATGACGCGATGCCTCGCGGATCGAAAACCAGAACAGCACCAGCAGAACGGCGCCGAGCTGATAGGGCAGCTCGGGGCGCATCAATCCGGCGATCAGCGTCGGGGCGAGCAGCACGGCGGTGGTCGTCAGCACGACCCACGGGCGGATCGCCGCGCGGGACACCATGCCGACGCAATAGGACATCGACAGGCCGAAGGCGATCCATGCGCCCGGAGCGTCGTTGAGCTGGAACGCGCGGAAGGTGAGAGCGCCAAGCGCAAGGCCGAAGGCGGCGGCGCCCGCGGCGTAGACCTTCTCCCAGAGGATCACGTCGCGATCGGACAGGCGCCCCGCATATTGCTTGTAGCGCAGCAGGCTGACGACGCGACCGATGGCGTTGACGATGATCGCGAACGAGATCGCGATGTAGCCGGGATCGTCGTGCAGGACCGCAAGCGTGACCGAGCCGGTGATGGCGGCCGCATTGATCGACATGACCTGCGGCAGAGAGGTGTACAGGAGATCGACGAGCTCGCGCCGGATCGCCGGGTTCGGATGGATGAATCTGGAAAGCAGCCCGTGTCCCATGGGGACACCATGCGACACCTTTCCTAACAGTTGATGGGCTTGAACGATTCGCGCGACGAAGGTTCGAAGTTACCTTAAATCTTCGTCAATCCGTCAATCGCTCAAGGCGCGCGGCTGGGATCGGTGGTCGGATAGATCGGCGTCGCCGTCGACATTCGCGAGGGCATCGGCGCCGCCGCCGCCACTTTCGGCGCCTCGGCCTTCGGCGTTTCCGCCTTGATGTCGGATTTGGGCGGCTCGAGCTTCAGCGGCCGCAGCGGCTGACGCTTCGCCATCGCGTCGAGCACGGCGCGGTTGGTCTTCTCGATGCGCTTTGCGGCCGCGACGTCGGCAAAGGCGCGGTCGAACTTGCGCATGCGATAGAACACGATGCCGCGGTCGATATAGGCCTCGTGGTAACGGGGATCGAGCTGGATCGCGGCGTCGAGATCGGCCAGCGCCGCCGCGAAATCGCCCTTCTGGAACGCGGCCATGCCGCGATCGTGACGGGCCTGGGCCTCGCTCGACGCCGTGCCGCCGGCGAGCATTGCATCTGCCGTGCATGGCGCGGTCGCGCCCGCCGCGCAGGGCGCACGCTCCTGCTCGGCCGAATAGACCACGTCCACCTTGCTGACCCGCAACGGCAGCGGCTCGGCGGGAGCTGAGGCATTGCTGCTCGACGCATTGCCGTTGCCGACCGTCGTGCCGGCAGTCGGGTCGCTGCCGGGATTCGCGGCCGCGTCGCTGGCCGTCGCCGCGTCAGTGAGGCTGTCGATCGGCCTGGCGGGAACCTGGTTCGGCTTTACCTTGTTGGTCGCAACCACGATCGGCTCGAGCGGCGCGACGGATGCCGAGGACATGTGGGTGAATAGGAGGTAGCCCGTCAGCGCCAAGGCGGACGCGCCGGCCAGCGCCATCACGCCGGACGCGACCTTGTGCACCTTGGCGACGACGGCGAGCTTGGAATCCTGCCGATGCTCGTCCTGCGCGGCGCCGAGCAGCCGGTCATAGGCCGTGCGCTGCTCCTTGTCGCCAAGAATGTCGTTGGCGCGGATGATCTGTCGAAACCGCAGCGCGGCGTCCGGATCGCCGGGATTGACGTCGGGGTGGCTCTCTTTGACCGCTTTGCGGAAGGCCACCCGGATATCGTCAGCGTCATCGTCCGGAAGAGCTCCGAGTAAATCGTAAAGCGTCTTCATCGTCGTTCTCGCTGCAGGCTTCCCTCGTCTCCGATCGAAATTCCTACGGCGAATTTACGCTGGAGCACTCGTACTAACTGTTTCCGCTTGGCATGATGGTTGGTCAATCCGGCGGAAAAATGACTGAAAATGGCGAAGTTCGTAGCCATTTTTGCCGTGTTTGAGCCATCGCGCTCGTCCTTCCTCGTCATGGTGCGCGCAATCTCAGATTGAAACGCTGCTCTCTAGCCGCCTCCGCCGCCGGACCTTCCTCTATGGTGAAGAGAAAGTTTGAAGCCGGATTTAACGGGAGCTGATTGGCAGGTCAGTTATTTGCGACAACATGCGATTGCCGCAGCAGTGTGGCGCCGCCGCTCACCCGCCCGCGCGAGCCAGGTTCCGCCAGGGCGGACGCCGTTTTTGGAAACGCTCCGTGCAGCGGAAGCCGTCCGCGATCAGGCGCCTGCTTGCGGAACCAGCGGCCCGGCCGCTATACCGGCCGCATGGCTGAACTTCATGGTGTCTTTCCCTACCTGGCCTCGCCGATCGGCGCGGATGGCGCGATCCTTACAGAGGTGCTGGGGCGTCTGTGCGACGACCTGATCCATGCCGGTGTGCACGGCCTGACGCCGCTCGGCTCCACCGGTGAGTTCGCCTATCTCGATCGTGCCCAGCGCATGGCCGTCGTGGAGACGACCATCGATGCGGCGCAGGGCCGCGTTCCCGTGATCGCAGGCGTGGCCTCGACCGCGATCGCTGACGCGGTGGCGCAGGCCAAGGCTTACCAGAAGCGCGGCGCAACCGGCATCCTGGCGGTGCTCGAAGCCTACTTCCCGGTCAACGACGCCGGCATCGAGGCGTATTTCCGGGCGATTGCCGATGCCGTCGACGTTCCCATCGTCATCTACACCAATCCCCAGTTCCAGCGCTCGGACCTGTCGCTCGATGTCATCGCGCGCCTCGCCGAGCATCCGCGCATCAACTACATCAAGGACGCGTCCACCAACACCGGCCGGCTGTTGTCGATCATCACTCGCTGCGGCGACGCCATCAAGGTGTTCGCGGCGTCCTCGCACATTCCGGCGGCGGTGATGCTGATCGGCGGCAAGGGCTGGATGGCCGGGCCGGCCTGCATCATCCCGCGCCAGAGCGTCGAACTCTACAATCTCTGCAAGGCGTCCCGCTGGGACGATGCGATGCTGTTGCAGAAGAAGCTGTGGCGCGTCAACGAGGCCTTCGCCCGTTTCAACCTCGCGGCCTGCATCAAGGCCGGCCTGTCGATCCAGGGTTACGACGTCGGCGATCCCGTGCCGCCCCAGGCCCCGCTCACGCTCGAGCAGCGCAAGGTCGTCGAAGAGGTCCTCAGCAGCCTGGGGTAATGCCAGGATCCTTACTGCTGTCATGGCCGTGCCGACCCGGCCATCCATGCCAAGCGGAAACGAAGTCGTGGATGCCCGGGCCCAGCCCGGGCATGACAGTGTGGTATGCCGCACCAGCACAATCACGGCTTGGCCAGCGGAACTGCGATCCGCTAAAACGCATGCAATTGCATTTGAACTGACCAAGGACTGACGAATGAACATTCTTCCCAACAATATGCGGTTTGGTGCGGGGCAGCCCGTCAAGCGTCTGGAGGATCAGCGGCTGCTGACCGGGAAGGGACAGTTCATCGACGACAAGGCGGAGGACGGCGCGCTCTGGCTCTACGTGCTGCGCTCGCCGCATGCCCATGCGAAGATCGTGTCGATCGACACCGCCGCCGCGCGGGAGATCGCCGGCGTGCAGGCGATCTACACCGGCGCGGACCTCGTCGCCGACGATGTCGGCACCATTCCGACATTGGCGATCTTCAAGCGTCCCGACGGCAAGCCGATGACGGTGCCGCCGCGCCGCCTGCTGGCGCACGAGATCGTCCGCTTCACCGGCGAGGCGGTCGCCGCCGTGGTCGCGACCTCGCGCACGATCGCGCAGGAAGCGGCGGAAGCGATCGTCGTGGACTACGAGGTGCTGCCGGCGGTGACCGATCCGGTGAAGGCGCTCGCGCCGGGTGCGCCCGTCGTCTGGGCGGAGGCGCCCGACAACATCGTCGCCGCGATGAGCTATGGCGATGCCGCCAAGGTGGAGGAGGCCTTCTCCAGCGCTGCGCACAAAGTGTCGCTCGACATCACGAGCCAGCGCCTGGTGCCCTCGGCGATGGAGCCGCGCTCGACCATTGCCGAGATCGAGAAGAAGACCGGTCGGCTGTTGCTCCATGTGCAGTCGCAGACGCCGGCCTCGACCCGTGACGTCCTTGCGGAAGCCGTGCTGAAGCGGCCGAAGGAAAGTGTGCGCGTGCTGGTCGGCGACATCGGCGGCGGCTTCGGCCAGAAGACCAACCTCTATCCGGAGGACGGCATCGTCGCCTATGCCGCGACCAAGCTGGCCAAGAAGATCCGCTGGCGCGCCGAGCGGACCGACGAGTTCGTCGGCGGCACGCATGGCCGCGATCTCACCTCGACGGCCGCGTTCGCGCTCGATGCCAAGGGCAGGGTGCTGGCCTATCGCGTGCGTTCGATCGGCGCCACCGGCGCCTATTCGTCGGGCGCGGCCAACATCATTCCGCTGGTGCTGGGGCCGTTCGTCCAGACCGGCGTCTATGACCTGCCGCTGGTGCATTTCGAGGTCAAAACGGTCATGACGCACACCGCGCCGGTCGGCGCCTATCGCGGCGCCGGACGTCCCGAGGCGGTGTTCATCGTCGAGCGCCTGTTCGACACGGCCGCGCGCCAGATCGGCATGGATCCGCGTGCGATCCGCAAGGCGAACTATATCAAGCCGGCGCAACTGCCCTACACCAACGCCGTCGGCCAGGTGTATGATTCCGGCGCCTTCGCCCACATGCTCGAGCGCGCCTCGAAGCTCGCCGACTGGGACGGTTTCAATGCGCGCAAGCGCGAAGCCAAGAAGCGCGGCATGCTCTATGGCCGCGGCCTGACCAGCTACATCGAATGGACCGGCGGCCGCGCCCACACCGAGAAGGTGTCGCTGCACGCGACGTCCGAGGGTCGCGTGATCCTGCATTCCGGCACCATGGCGATGGGGCAGGGCCTGCAGACCACCTACACGCAGATGATCTCCGACACGCTGGGTATCCCGCTCGACAAGATCGACGTCGTGCAGGGCGACACGGATCTCGCCACCGGCTTCGGCAGCGTCGGCTCGCGCTCGCTGTTCGTCGGCGGCACCGCGGTGGCGGTGTCGTCAAACGATCTCATTACCAAGGCGCGCGAGAAGGCGTCGAACCTCTTGGAGACCGCGGTCGAGGACATCGAATATCGCGATGGCTTCCTGACGGTCGTTGGCACCGACCGCCGCATCAGCCTGTTCGAGATCGCCGGCAAGGAGAAGCAGGCCAAGCTCTCGGTCGACAGCGAGGGCGAGGTCGATGGTCCGAGCTGGCCGAACGGCACGCATGTCTGCGAGGTCGAGATTGATCCGGAGACCGGCATCAGCCGCGTGGTGCGTTACACCACGGTCGACGACGTCGGCGTCGCCGTCAATCCGATGCTGGTGGCGGGCCAGATCCATGGCGGCGTCGCGCAGGGCATCGGCCAGGCGCTGTACGAGAACGTCGCCTATGATGCCGACGGCCAGCTCCTGACCGCGACCTATCAGGACTACTGCATCCCGCGCGCCGACGACGTGCCGCCGATCGTGGTCACCCTCGACGATTCCGCGCCGTGCCGCACCAACCCGCTGGGCGCCAAGGGCTGCGGCGAATCCGGCGCCATCGGCGGCCCGCCCTGCGTCACCAACGGCGTGATGGATGCGCTGTTCGAGTTGGGGATCACCAACCTGCAGACGCCGCTGACGCCGGAAAAGCTGTGGCAGGCGATCTCCGAGGCGAAGGCGGCAAAGGCCAAAGCGTTGGCCTGAGCGAGCGCGCGGGACGCTCCCGCGCCGGACGTGCTCCTGTTGCGTCGCTCAACGCGCCGATCTGCGCCGAGCTGTTCGGTGACGAGGGCGGCGAGGGTTACGCCCGCATCTGGTCGCGCCCCTGCATGCGCAGCGGCGACTGATCTCGCTGCGTCATAGCCCGCCATTCCGGGGCAGCCCGTCAGGGCTGAATCCGGAATCTCGAGATTTTCGGTGCAATTGCGCACCTGAGGGGACGATGCTGTCGGATCGCCCCGCCGAGCCCGGCAAGATAACGATCTCATGCGAATCGTCGCGGCGCCGCGACCGAGAGCGACGATGATTGACCCAGATCAAGGTCGCCGACTCGCACTCGCCTCTAGATTGTATCCAACACAACGAGGAGCGCGACCATGCGGCGGTGTGCGGGCGTGATGAGCGTGGCGATGGCTTTGGCAATGGTCGCGTTTGGATCATCTCTGGCGGACGCGTGTTCGCGCGTCCTCTGGGCCGATAATGGTCAGGCCGTTGTCACCGGGCGCAACATGGACTGGCCCGAAGACATGCGCACCGATCTCTGGGCCTTCCCGCGCGGCCTTGCGCGCAAAGGCGAGAGCGGCGACGACAACGAACTGAGCTGGACGTCGAAATACGGCAGCGTCGGCGGGGCGGTTTATAATCTGGCGATCGCCGACGGCATGAATGAAAAAGGTCTTGTCGCCAACCTGCTGTGGCTCTCCGAGAGCGATTACGGAAAGCGCGATCTCAAGCGCCCCGGCCTCGCGCTGTCGCTATGGGCGCAATACAACCTCGACAACTTTGCCACCGTTGCCGAGGCCGTGGCCGACATCGAAACCGGTCGCTATCAACTCATCACCGCCGGCATGCCCGGATACGCGACGGCGACCGTGCATCTGTCGCTTTCGGACGCGACGGGCGATTCGGCGATCATCGAAATCGTCGATAGCGGCAAGGTGCGCGTTCATCACGACCGCCGCTATCTGGTCATGACGAACTCGCCGCCCTTCCCCGAGCAGCTCGCCAATCTGAAAAAATACCACGTCTTTGGCGGCACCGAAGCGCTGCCGGGGACGAGCGAAGCGGCCGACCGCTTCGTCCGCGCCGCCTATTACATCCAGAACCAGACCAAGCCGTCGGACACCCGCCAGACCGTGGCCCGCATGTTGTCGGTCATGCGCAACGTGGCGCAGCCTTTCGTGCGGCCAGACCCGAAGCGGCCGGAGGCGTCGCATACGATCTGGCGGGCCGTCGCCGACTCAACCGACCGGCTCTATTTCTTCGAATCGACCCTCAGCCCGAACATCGTCTGGGTCAACTTGCCGCTCATCGACCTTTCCGTCGGCGCTCCGATCCGCAAGCTCGACCTGTCCGGGGCGGACAGCGATCTGGTCGGCGAGGTGAGCAGCCAGTTCAAGCCGGCCGCGCCGCTGGAATTCAAGAAAGGCGGCTCCTGACGGGGCGGACCCCTGAGGACCGATACAACCTCATCTTTATTTCTGCGTTGTGGCGCTCGCACGCCGCGCGACATGATTGCCGGGCGCTCGCCGTGAAGCCCCTGTCACCACACCGGGCCAGCGGCGCCGCGCCGTTTGTTAAGGACGGATTGTGGTGCATTGCAGCACTGAGGCTATGCGCCGGCGATGCTGTCGCACCAGAGTATTCCTGCCACATCAGCAACCTCCTGCTTTGGTCATGCCATGATCACGCACGAAATCGGCCCGGATGCCGACCGCAAGGTAAGGATCTCTCCGGTCAACTCGCACAATGAGTGGGATCCACTCGAGGAAGTGATTGTCGGAAGGCTCGAAGGCGCGACGATCCCATCCGCCCATCCGGTCGTCGCCTGTAACATTCCGGGAATGGCTGCACGGGCGCAAGCGCTGCTCGGGGGCTTCCGCTATCCAAGGATGTTGATTGAACCGGCTCAGCGCGAGCTCGATGGCTTTATTGCGCTGTTGCAGTCGCTTGGCGTGGTGGTCACCCGACCGGAACCGGTTGATTTCAAGAAGCGCTTCAGCACGCCCGAATGGTCTTCGCGCGGCTTCTGCAACTCCTGCCCGCGCGATAGCATGCTCGTGATCGGAGACGAAATTATTGAAACGCCCATGGCGTGGCCCAGCCGCTATTTCGAGACCCATTCCTTTCGTCCGGTCCTGAAGGACTATTTCCGTCGCGGCGCCCGCTGGACTGCCGCGCCACGGCCGCAACTCACGGACGAACTGTATAACGCCGATTTCAGACGGCCCGAAGAAGGTGAGCCGATGTCATATATTCTGACTGAATTCGAACCGGTGTTCGACGCTGCCGATTTCGTTCGCTGCGGGCGCGATCTGTTTGTAACCCTCAGCAATGTCACCAATGCATCCGGCATCGAATGGCTGCGCCGCCATCTCGGCGACGGCTATCGCATCCACGAGATCGAGAGCCGCTGTCGTAGCCCGATGCACATCGACACGACCATTTTGCCGCTGGGGCCGGGCAGGCTTCTGATCAATCCCGAATACATCGACGTCAGCCGCCTCCCGGACATACTGAAGAAATGGGACATTCTCGTCGCTCCCGAGCCTGATCCGATCACCGATCGCATGCTCAATATCACGTCGCTATGCGGAAAATGGCTCAACATGAATGTACTGATGGTGGACGAAAAGCGCATCATCGTTGATCCGCATCATGTGCGAACGATGCGTGCGATCGAGCAATGGGGTTTCGAGCCGATCCCCTGCGAATTCCTGCATTACGCCGCATTTGGCGGCGCATTCCATTGCGCGACACTCGACATCAGGCGGCGCGGGGCGCTCGAGAGCTATTTTTGAGGATTGGCACGCCTATCCGGACTCGAGGCGCAGTCCGACGATGCCAAGTACAATGAGACCAATCGAGGCGAGCCGGGTCGCGGTCGTCGGCTCGTCGAACAGATAGATTCCGAAGAGAGTGGCGACGGCGATGCTCGCGCCGGTCCACGCGGCGTAGGCCGTGCCCATCGGGATCGTCTTCATGGCGAGGCCAAGACAACCGACGCTGGCGCCCATAAAACCCACGGTGACCAGTATCGACGGCAGGCGCGAGAGACCTTCGGAATATTTGAGAGCGATCAGCCAACCCACCTCGCAAAGGCTGCCAATGAATAAGATCACCCAGGCCATGAGAGGTTCTCCCAAAAGATGGGCTTAACGATCCTCGACGGAGTTCGTGTCAGAATTCCACGGTCTCGCTATTCTGCCAACTCGTTTCGCCAAGCCCTTACACTTTGCAAGTGCACGCTGGAAGGCTACGGAAAAGCCGGCTTGTCGGATCACCCTGGGTAAGCGGTTCAAGAGCCAACAAATATGAGTCGATCATCAATTGAGAGCTGCCTGGGCACCTGATGGAGATTTCGTCTACGGCCGCCGTGGTGATCGAACAGCACGGCATGTCGGCTCATGGCCCGAAGCGTAAGTGCTGGAGCGCGCCCGACATTTCCGGAGCTGGGGGTCAGATCGGCTGTGCCACCCGCCTGCCGGCCACAGCCGCCCTTGGTCCGAAGTTGACATCCAAAATAGTAGGCTCCGATAGAATCTACCTCGCTCTTACGACGCCGCCGCAAATCCCCCAGCCTCGAAAAACACTGGTTACTCGCGGTCGGCCAATCGGGATGGTGAGCCTTCGCAGGACGGCGCAGAAGTGCGGCTCGATCCCTCTTGCGGTGGTGGCCTGACGGTGGACAAGGGTGGGGAGTCGGGCGATTGAGCGATGAGCAGACGACGTAATGTCACCCCCGGGCGTCCAGTCAGCGCGAGAGGCCGTATCGTTTGGGCATCATCACTGGAAAGCAATGAGTTGAGAAGAGAACTAGGGTTTAGTTTCCCATTTCAAACAGAACTCAATGTCGTCCCATCCGATACACGCCTTATGTTCATCCCAATTGACACAGATCTTCTTTTTTCCAAAACTTACACAGTATTTTCCCGATGCCTTTGCCAAGGATGGCTCGACATATATTGCCTTTCCATCGATCTCGGTTCGCACCAAAACGGTTTTGCCTTTTTTGTCCGTTACTGTTGTTTTGTCTTTACTGAGAAACAGATCTTCATCGGTCATGGTTCTTTCTCCTAAATTGCGCGCTGCCACTTGCGTCCCGGTTCGATGTCAAGCGGTCAACTCAATATAAAACCGACCAGCACCCGTTAGCTTGGTGTGAACTTGAATTCAGTAATTCCTACATCTAGAAGTAGAAATTATCTCAGAATACTACGTATTGATTTCGATCAAAGTCGGTCGGTCCGTCTACGACGAAAATACCGAAGCTAAAGCTGACGGGAATGCTGGCAAGCCAGGATGTCCGCCCCAACGGTCGCGACCGGGGGCGGCTGAGTCGGGCAAAACGCGCGAAGATTTGTGCCGGTCCGATCGCACGGGAGTGTCGTAGGGGACGAAAAATCATGTGCGTGGAAAATCTCATTTCGCCAGCCGTTTCAACGCGCAAGGGCAAGTGAGGCCCAAGCCTCGAATTTTTTCTCTTTCTTTTTATCAGAAATCGTGGATTAATGCACGCATCCCGCCTCAACGAGAGCAACTGTGCTGTGTAGGCCGGCGAACGGCCGGCCTCAAGGCTGGCGCGAGACGCGCCCCCGCCTTCGGCGGCT